>JAPUJT010000065.1 GCA_027296055.1 Planctomycetota bacterium
GTTGAGTATTTAGTCTTCCGTGCACCTGGAACCAGCCGCGGAGAGAGCCCTGCGAGATCGACCGACGGCCCCTCACTCGTAGCTAGGCGGTCACCACTCGGACGTATCGATGAAGGAGGCCACCGAAGAGCATCGCAGAGACTTCCTCCACCTCCGGACCTGCGGGACCCGCCCGTTCTGGCCGCTTGTCGTTGGCCCGCTGGCCTGAGGGCCAGCGTGGGGAATGCCGCAGCTCGGGCACGGGGGCGATCATCATCTAATGATGATCCTGTGCGAACTCCCCCGCCGCTGAGGACAATCGCCGAGACCTCCCACGACTCCAGGGCAGCAGGGCACGCCCCCTTCCGCCGCTGGCGTCTCGTCATAGGCCCGTGGGTTTTCGGGGGGAGGCCGGAGCTCGGGCATGGGGGCGATCATCTAATGATGATCATTTGCGAACTCCCCCGCTGCCGAGGGTGCTCGCCGAGATCTTTCCCCCGCCTCCGGACCTGCCGGGGCCGCGCCTTCCTCTAATTGCCGTCGGCCCGAATGGGGCCGTTCGGTCCGCGGGGGGAGGCCGGAGTAAGGGCCCGGGGCTGTACATCATTAGATGATGATCGGCAGCGAACTCCTCCGCCGCCGCGGATCATTGACCTTCGGCACGGGGGCGAGCATGCATGATGATACTCTCGGAAACTCCCCCCCCCGCAGGGGTAAAGGGGTGTCCCCTCCGAAAAACTCTGAAAGTCTGTCACACAGCCCTGATTCGGGCGTAACGCCTTGGCCTTCAAAGAGTTCACCCTGCCAGACTTTCCGCCAGACTTCTGGAATCCGTCGCCCCGCGCTCAAAAGGATCCCCATCCTGCCTTGGCCCGGGAAGACCTTTCGAAGGCCACAAGGGGCCCCGCATCGCCGCTCGCATGCTCCTCCCATGAGTTCTGGGCCACGGCCACGACGGCGGCGGATCCCATCCAGCGCACAGGAGGTCCAGCTCCAACGAAATCCACGAGTTCCGGGCCATCGACTTACGGCCTTCAGTAGGATGCGTGAATCACCGGTGGCCATGCATTCCTTAGCTTGCTCAGCTCAGCTAATGAGGAGATCGTAACGTGACGCAGCTTGTCCGGCGGATCCACGTGAACCCAACCGCGCGCCTCTGGGCTGCGGTAAAGATGCCGGTCCTTCTCAGCGGGAACCATGGCGGTGATGCCGAGTAGCCGATCGAACGCCGCTTTGGGATTTCCCTCAACTTTGAATCGCAGGGCGAACTCGTTCAGATACGCCTGAACGTGTTTCCGGGAGACACCATGGTGCGTCTTCTGCAGGAAATCCTCGACCTCCGAAAGGACCTTATGGATACAAATGAGCTGCTCAGCGCCCCTGGCTCCAGACTGGACGTGAACCATGGTGTGTCGGTACCCCATATCCGAGAGACCCCGGTACTCGTCTGATGCATCGGTGTACAGATGCGCCCCCGGCGCTATGTGTCTCCGGACAAACGTCCGGATTCGCTTCACGCCGCGGGAGGCCAATGTCTGGATCCGCACACCGGCCCCCTGGTTCTTGCGGACCGCTACGGCGCAGATGACCAAGGCCTTGCCCGGTCCCGGCCTTTGCCCCCTGATCACCCTCGCGGCACGAAGGGCTCTCATCTCCACTTGGACCGTGCCCTGCAGGGGGGCCCGGTTCGGGTTTGGGATGGCGTCACGAAGCCTTTGGAGCAGGGAGTAGGCCGTGCCATCTCGCTGGAGACTCATCCCCTCCGAAAATCTTTGGGCGGCGATTCCAGATGGCCGCGTCGCCATGAAGAAGGCTGCCCGGAACCAGTACAAGAGCGGCTGCCGCGTCCCGTGGAGGGCGGTGTCGGTCCTCACCGATATGTGATGTCTCTTCCGGCAGACCCAGATCCCGCGGACCGGGTGGTAGGTTGTGCCGGGCTCCTGATCCCGGGGGCAGACGAAACCTTCGGGCCAGCGTGTGTCCCGTAGGTACTGCCAGCACACTGCCTCGTTTGGGAAGTGCTCCTTGAAACGGTCCAAGCTGCTCAGGAACTTCGGGAGGTTCATCTCCTGTTCCTTCAAGGGACCGACTTCTCCTCTACACCGGCCCGGACCACGTCCGCTGGGCTCATGGGCCCATCAACCGATAGCGGCCGGTCCTGCCCGGATCGCTGGCATGGGTGCCAGGCCGCTCCGCCTGCGGCGGGTTGCCTAGTCCACTGCTCGGTCCTGACATGAACGAACCTAGCGGATCGTCTCGCCCCAAGGACCGCAGGGCGACAAGCCCGGCGGGGTTTGGCCGGTGTAATGAGCCCCTTTGGGCTGGCGACCGCTATCGTCCCCCCCCCAAGCTTGAGATCTGCCTCCCTCTTGCCCAGTTCTTCCTATGAGGAAGAGTCCCTTGCTTTTCTTCCGAATCGCTAATCGACTTGCGAATTCTCGACCCCACCGGGGCAGGTCCCGAAGATCATAAATCCCTCGAAACGTTGTGTCAACTAGGTGAACTGGATCCGAGATGCCATGACAATGGAGCCGTTGCGTAAGCCCGGCTCTTCGTGCTGGGGCGACGTCACCGAAGCAGGGGACCTGCGATTCGTCGGCCTCACCTAGTCCCGAAGGGAAGCCGGTGCTGAAGAGATCGCCCGGGAGAATCGAAGAGGAGGTTGACAATGAGTAGACTCTTTCACGGTCAGGGCCCATCCGAGGAGCCGCAGAGTTCTCGCCCCCAGGCATCGGCCCCCGACCTCGCCCACTTTCGGGCACACATCGAACGCGTCCGTGACGCGACGGACATCATAGAGGTCATCCAGACATACCTCGAGCTCGATAGCTCCCACCGGGGCCCGTGCCCCTTCCACGAGGACGCGAGACGGGCCTTTCGGGTAAACCGCCAGGGCCAGCACTACCATTGTGACTCCTGCGGCGCGGGCGGGGACATCTTCCGTTCTATCGAGCTGATCAAGAAGGTTTCCTTCGCTGGAGCGATCAAGATCCTCGCCGATCGGACCGGGATCCCTCCTTACCCTCTCCCGGCGGATCAAGCCGCCCCTCTCGCCCGAGAGAGGGAGATGCACCTCATCCTCATGGACGCGGCCCACTACTATCACAACCGGCTGACCGGAGAAGCCAAGGACTACCTCACAGGAAAGCTGGGTCTCCCCGAGGCGGTCCTGGACCGGTTCCTGGTGGGCCAGGCCAACAGGTCTCTTCGCGACCATCTTCTGGGCGAGAGGAAGTGGCCCCTCGAACTCTGCCTCGAGACGGGCATCCTGGTCAAGGATGAAAGCGAAGCGGTGACGGACACCTTCGCGAACGTCGTAATCTTCCCTGTTCTCCGACGGGGAGTCGTCACTGACATCATGGGTATGAACATCCACGAGGAGCCGTCGAAGGTCAAGCAGCTCCCCGGGGAGAATGGGCGCCTCTACAGCGAGGACGATCTTCGGTGCGATGAGATTTATCTCGTCGAACACCCCCTTGACGTTCTGAGTCTCAAGGCATGGGACCTGCCGGCTGCCGCCCTGATCGGGAGCGGTAGTGAAGGTCCTGAGGTGGTCGACAGGTTGCGAGTCGCCAGACGCGTATACATCTGCTTTCCAGGCGGCACAAACGGGGAGAAGAGGGCCATGAAGGTTGGACACGCGATTGGTCCCCGCGCCCGAATCGTCCGACTGCCGAAAGGTAGGAGTCCCAACGACCTCTATCGAGAAGGTTCCCGAGAGGATTTCCACAATCTCGTGGCGCAGGCCAAGGACCCGATCACCACCGAGATCGAGTCCATCCCCATGGACACTCCCAAGACGGAGTTGGTCTCCTACCTGGAGCCCGTTCTCCGGCTCTTGGTTGGGTACGATCTCCCGGCTGCGGAGGCATACCTTACCACCACCATCAAGAACTGCTTCAAGTTGAATGCAGCGGACGTTGAGACATACCGGCGCCTCCTCGACCGGTACCGTCGAGAGGCGGCGCAGCGGGGTCGAAATGAGAATCTCCCAGCGCAGCATGAAGTCCTCTGGAAGGACCTGGCGCTGATCTGCCCTGCCCAGGACTTCGTCGAAGGGGTTGCCTACTTCTCTGTATACAGGACCTGTGTGATACAGGAGAAGAACGGCGTTAAGCGCGCGGTCCGGGAGCCCTTCCTCGTGACCAGCGAGCGAAAGGTCATCCCTCTCACGCCCAACGAGTTGGCGAAACTAGGGCTTCGGCTGGCCAAGGAAGACCTGCTCCCGTCCGACTCGCGTCGCTGGGCGACTGACGACCGTGTTCCCAATAGCGTGCACGCTTTCATCCACGGCAACGCTCAGGTTGACCCCGGGGGACTCTTCGATGAGATCGAGGGGCTGTTCCGGACGTACGGAGATTACGCAAACGATGACTGCTACGCCGTTCTCACCCTTTGGTGTATCGGGACATACACCTTCATGATCTTTGAGGCCTATCCTTACATATCCCTCAGGAGCCCGCCGCATTCGGGAAAGACAAGGACAATCGAGATCGCGGCTCCTCTCTGCTTCAACTCTCTAGTTGGTGCATCCCTGACGGAGGCCAGCATCTACCGAGCGGTCGAGAGAGATCGCTGCACGGTCTTCCTGGACGAGGCGGAGAAGTACCGGGCCCGAAATCGGGCTAGCACCTCCGACTTATTTGCCATTTTCAACTCGGGATATAAGCGAAGCGGGTCCGTCTCTCGTTACGACACTAGGAGTCGGTCAACCGTGAACTTCTCGACCTTCAGCCCGAAGATGCTCGCCAATATTACGGGGCTCGACCCCGCGGCCGAGGATCGCACGATACCCATCGAACCTCGCCGCACGGGAAAGGAGCTGCCCAGGTTCGACTCCCAAGCGCTCGCGCCCAAGTTTGCCGAACTGCGCAACTCGCTGCAAGTGTTCGCTCCCACCCACCACGCGGAGATCGCTCGGCGCTACCGATCGCGGGAAAGGGTCGAGGGCCTCAGGGATCGGGAGGAAGAGCTCTGGAGCCCCATCCTCGCCCTAGCCGATTTCTTCGACGAGCAACGCTTCGTGAGGAACGGGGCACTGGCCGAGGAGGATCGCCTCGTCCCCAAGATACTTAGGTTCGCCGCGCACTGTCGATCCCTGAAGGAGAAGAGAGAGGTCGAGGGGAGCATCGAGACGCAGGTGCTGGCTGGGGTTCTCCGCTTCGTGCAGTCGACAGAGCCCCTGATCTTGCAGGACGGGACGAAAACCATCCTCTATCTCTCGGATGACTTTCTCACATATCTCAGGGAGTCCGAGGGTCTCGACACCCTGACCAAGACCAAGCTCACTCAGGTCCTCAAAAGATTGCGTATCGTCCAGAACCCGAACAAGGACACCTACTGGCACAGGTGGGAGTGTAGAGGGAAGCGGATGGGCCAAATGTACTACCGGCTATGTCCGGGCCGAATACGCGTTGCGGTCTCTATTCACTGGCCTAGGCACAACTCGCGGGGGAAGGGAGGCGGCAGTGCCCCGTGAGCAGCACACAACCGAAGGCAAGGCGGCACCGGCACGGGCAAGAAGCGCAAGTGAAGATGGGATGGCTAATGAAGTCAATCCCGCACCGTCGTCGAGGGAACGACAAGCCTTCCACCAGATAGCGAGGCATCCCGAATCCGAAGCGACCCGGCGCATCTCATGACGGGGGCGACGAGGACAACTACGGAAAACGGAGACAAGGTGCCAACCCTTCTAGAGGGCACCCGACTCCTCTTCGTTCCCGACCTCGCCGACCTCCTTGGGCTTACCGCAGGAGCGACACGCAAGATGATTCGCCGGGGCGAACTTGGACCATACTTGGTGATCGGCCGGAGGCTCGGAGTACGAATGGAGTCGTATTGCGCCACTCTGAAGGCGAGGGAGATAAATCCGCAGAGGAACCCGCATTCAAAGACCCGGCGGCCCGCGCCCGACCGAGACTTCCTGGACAAGCTCCGGAAGGGGAAGCCCCGAAGGACCCGAAAGGGGCCAAGGAAAAACCAGGATACGAAGGATAAAGATGATGACTCGCAACGTCGGTCGTAGCCCGTATAATAGTCGCAATACTTCATCCGCGGTGACTCCGCCACCTTCCCGTATTCCTACACACTCCGCGCCAATTCCCGAACACCTCTTGATAGCGGAGTTGTAGTCATGGCTCGTCGTCGGGCATTTGGATCGATTGAGAAGCGAGGGGACAAGCCAGGGTATTACGTCCGGTTCCGCTGGAACGGCCGGCGCATCCGGAGGGCGGCGGGACCGACCAAGTCGGTTGCGCAGTCCAAGCTCTCAAGGGCCCATGCCTTACTTGAGAAGGGATTCTCGATCGAGGAGGTCCTGGCCGAAGTCTTCGGCGACGTACATGGCCCCCAGATGAACTTCCAGAAGTCCACCGATGAGTACCTCAAATATGCCAAAGGGAGAAAGAAGGAGTCAACGTACAGTCGAGATGTCATCCGCCTCCGCCGGATCTGCCGTGCCTCTTGGACGAAGAAGTCCCTCTCGGATATCCAGAGCCGTGACCTCCACCGATGGTTGTCGGAAATCCAGAGCACCGGCCTCAGCGGCCCTACTCTCAATCGGTATCGGTCGATCATCTCCGCCGTTTTCAAGTGGGCCCTGCATCTGGGTTATGTACAGGAGAACCCCGTGAAACGCGTGGAGGCTTACTCCGAGGCAGGACGTGAGCGCGAAGTCTATTTGACCGCAGACGAGGCTCGGGCGCTGATCGAGGCCGCGGAACCTCTCTTCAAGCCCCTCTTGATGATGGCCTTGTACACCGGGGCGAGGCGCGGGGAGAGCCTCAGCTTGCTGTGGCGCGATGTGGACTTCGAGCGAGGGGAGATCGTCGTTCAGGCGGCCTACAGCAAGACCCGAAAGTGGCGCGTCATTCCCATCGCCGAAGCCCTACAGGCCGAACTGCGGGCCCTCCGCGAGAGTCGGAAGACGATACGGGTGGACGGTACAGACTCGGTCCTCGTTGACCGGGAAAGTGTGCCAATCAAGCCCTCTGCAGTCCGTGCCATGATGGACCGGGCCGTGCGTCGGTGTGATGCCATCCCAAAGGATAAGAAGCCGGAGGTGACTTTTCACGTGTTGAGGCACACGTTCGCTTCGCTGGCAGCCCAGAACGGAGTCTCCTTTTTCGAACTCGGAAAGCTCCTGGGTCACTCCACGCCCGCCATGACCGCTCGGTACAGTCATTTTTACCCCGAGGGAGCTCGAGCGGCGATAAGCCGTCTCGGTCAAGTCCTGGCTGGGCCTCCCAGTGGGCCCCCCGCCGAACAGGCGGGCTCTTGATCTCTCGATTTCTGTTTCCATTGGGCCTCCTGGGGGGCCTCCCAGAGGGTTGCGCTCCTCATTCCATGTGACGTAAACTAATGTCCTGCAACAAGTGCCGAAGTGGCGGAACTGGCAGACGCGCGGGATTCAAAATCCCCTTCCCCCAGATCCATCCCCTTTCCCTAAACCCTTGGTAGCACTCAACAACATCAACCGGCCACAGCACTTGTGTCGGACCAGTCCGCTCGCCCAACGTAACGTCGCGCGCCTACACGTAACCTGAAATGCCCTCCGTTGGGCCCCCGCCTGGGCCCCCGCGAAACCAGAGTCCTCGCCCGGGACCTGAGCACCCCTGCCGGATGTCTCAGTCCGCTTAGGTAGGGGTTGACCGGGGGGGGCGATCGAGGAGTGCTAAACATCTTTTCCTGGCAAGAAACGCGGCCCCTAAGACGTCTTTTGAAGGACGGGGGCTGATCGGATTGCCTTTCGGAAGCCCCGGATTGGCACACCAAAGTGAGCGAGTGATCCACGTGAGAGATGGCGGCGGTGCACATCCGCCCGCTGGACCAAACGACCAACCGGCGAAGATTGGAGGAGATTTATGAAAGCGGCGCGAGTACGTCTGGTGTTGACAGGGGCGATGGCCCTCGCGGTGGGGTTGACGCTCGTCGCGTGCGGCGGAAGCAGCAGCAACAAAGGACGGGGGGGTCCCTCGGCCACGATCATCAGCGTGACGCCCGTCAGCGGAACGGATGCGGGTGGGACCATAGTCACGATCGTCACCCAGAACTTCAGCGACGATTTCACGGTGAATCCCCCGGCGGTGCAGTTCGGCGGGGTGGACGCCACCGGCGAGGCGGGTACGGCTCCGGATACCGTGGTGGCCACCACGCCCCCCCACACCGCGGGGGCGGTGGACGTGGTCGTGACGGCCTCTGTCAATGTCCAGACGGCGACGGACGCGGGAGGCTATACCTACACTTCAGGGCCGGTCAACTGCACGATAGTGAGCGTCAACCCGATGAGCGGGGCGCCGATCGGGGGCGATCCCGTTTCCATCTCGGGGACCGACTTCGAGGCCGGCGCCACAGTCACATTTGGGGGCGTCGCGGCCACGAACATAAGTACGATTGGAACCACTCTCATCATGTGTGACACTCCGCCTCATGCCGCGGGCATGGTGGACGTCCGTGTGCAGAGCGCCAACCGCGACTGCATTCTGTCCAACGGCTACGAGTACATCGCAGCTCCCACGAACTGCCTGATCGGGATCGTGAACGCCTCCAGCGGGTCGACCCTGGGCGGCGAGTTCGTGACCCTCACGGGGAACAACTTCGAGACAGGCTCGACGGTCACATTCGGTGGCGTTGCGGCAGCGAACGTCGATACAGTAGATCCGTCGCTCATCACCTGTGACACTCCGGCCCATGCGCCGGGCATGGTGGACGTGCGGGTGCAGAGCGTCAATCGCGACTGCACTCTCTTGAATGGCTACGAGTTCATCGATCCCCCGGCCAACTGCATGATGACGAGCATCAATCCGCCCAACGGTCCGCAGGGCGGAGGGACGCAGGTCACGATCCTCGGGGTGGACTTCGGTCCCGTGCCTCCGGACCCGACCGTCACCTTTGCGGGACTCGGCGCGGCGATCGTGAGCGCCACCGACACCCAGATCGTGTGCACGACCCCCGGGCAGCCCTCGACAGGCCCGGTGACGGTGAGGATCACCAACTCGACCGCTGGATTCTGTGAGTGGGTAGGCGGTTTCACCTACGACCCGGTCGGGGGGCCCTCCTGCCGGATCACCAATATCTCGCCGAACATGGGGGACGCCGCCGGTGGGGACCTGGTGACCATCGCCGGCAACAACTTCGACCCGGCCGGAACGGAGGTCTTCTTCGGCACCGAGCTGGGCCTCTCCCCGACAGTGACCTCGACCATGATCATCGTGACGACACCGCCTGGCGCCCAGATCGGCCCAGTGGATGTCCTCGTCGTGCCCCAGGGGTTCGACACCTGCACCGACGCGGGCGGATATACCTACACGGGATGCGTCGTCTTGGACGTCCTTCCGAACGTGGGTGTGGTCACGGGCGGCACTCCCGTCGCAGTTTCCGGTATCGGATTCAACCCGATCGACTCCGAAGTCACCATCGACGGCAACCCGTCAATGATCATCTCGAGGGCAGGGACCCAGATCCTCTGCTGGACCCCGGCGGGGGCCGCGCCCGGCCTGGTGGACGTCACGGTGAGCAGCGTCCTGGATGGCACCTCTTGCACGCTGCCGGGCGGCTTCCAGTATTCCGGGTGTGTGATCAACACCATCATGCCGAGCAGCGGGCCGAAGGTGGGGGGTACGTTCGTCAGAATCGACGGCTCCGACTTCGATATCCTCCCCACGGACATACGGTTCGGTAACTTCTTTGCCAGTAACGTCACCGTCCTGAGTTCCACCCAGATCACATGCGACGCGCCTCCGTCGCTCATCGACGGCCCGGTGGACCTCGTGATCTCCCAAAACACCGGCAAGACCTGCACGATCGTGGCGGGCTACTCGTACGACATCCCTCCGGCGCCAGGCAACTGCACGATCACGAGCATCGTGCCGCCCAACGGGCCAGTGACGGGCGGAACCGATATCATGATCAACGGGACCGGATTCGATGCTGGAACGCCGGGCGTCATCGTCAACCTGAGGCCGGCCACCAATGTCGTCCGGGTGAGTGACACCGAGATCACGTGCACCACCCCGAGAGGGAATATCGAGGGCGTCGTGAGCATCCACGTCGTGAACCCGAGCGGTGGCGATTGCACGGCGGCGGGCGGCTTCACCTACGACCCGCCCCCGGGATGCCCCTCCCCCAGCCCGTGCGTCCTGACGAGTATCTCCCCGAACAGCGACCTGGCATCGGGTGGAATCATCGCCTTCATCGATGGGGCCAACTTCTGCCCCGGGATGCACACGGTGACCTTCACCCAGACAAACTCGGTGAACGCGGTAATCCTGCTCTCCACCGATCTGTTGATCCAGATCGAGGTGCCTCCCGCCCCAGACGGCCCCGGGCCGGCGACGGTTTTGGTCGCGACCCCGTTTGGCATCTGCGGTCCGATCCCCTTTACCTATAACTAGACCCGACTCCTTCCACACCCGAGCCCCCCCGCTTCCCGAACAGGGAGGCGGGGGGTTTCCTTTCGGCTAGGGGGACGCGGCCAAGGGCCCTCCCTCGCCGGCCGCGTCTCATCCCCCGTTCCCATTGCTCAACTTGATCCCGAGTACCTGCTCGACTGCTCCACGAATCTCACGGAACATGAACAGGTCCAGGATTCTCCCGAGCATGAGCCCTTTCGTTTGATAAGATCCGCGGGGTCGCGCCGCTCGCGGGAGCGGCCGCCGTCGAGGCTCTTGCATTCCATGCGGACGATTCTGCTGAAAGTGACCGCAGCGGAGTTTGAGGTGATTCAATGCAATCCAGGCACCATCTCGGGTATCTCCTTGGGCTAACAACATGGCTCGTTCTCACGACGGGTTGCGGCAAGGAAGGGGAACTGTCCACGCGGCCGAGGCCGTCCGAGGTGGTGGTCAACGTGAGGCGGACGGTAGGCGAGCGTTCCAAGGGCATACAGATCGGCGCCGACCCCTCCTTCCGCGTGAACTACGATCTCGTCATCTCCGAGGGGTCGCAGGAGACCGTGGTCGCCTCCGAGGTCCGTAGCGAGAGCAAGATTAACGCCCATTGGCAGCCTCCAATGCGACTCCACGCCACACTCGTTCAGCGTCGCGAAGTCTGGGTGCTGGTCACCCAGCAATGGGACCTGAACGTCATGCGATTCGTTCGCGGGGCGAAGCCCGGCGTCTGGACGTTGGCTGCATCGGAGCGTCTGCGCGGATCGGTTTCCTGGGATCGGCCGCTCACGACGGAGCTTGTTGAACTCGACGGCACGGTCACGGCTGCCATGGACTACGGCACCAAGGGGAAGTACGAGGCCCGGCTCGCGGTGACGGCGCAAGGCATTGACGTCGAGGTCCTCTCGCAACCGATGTGATGGTGGCGGAGAGCCCACAGACGGACGTCGAGCACATTCCGTCCGTGTTCTCACTCTGGCGGCGGCGGGGGAGTTCGCACAGGATCATCATTAGGTGATCGCCCCCGTGCCCGAGCACCGGCCTCCCGCCAAACGTCCCCGTGCCGACGACGATGGCCAGGGGCGAAAAGGGCGAGCCCGGCGGCGAGTCCGGAGCTCTGTGCGATTGTCCTCGGCGGCGGCGGGGGAGGTCGCACAGGGCCATCATTAGGCGATCGCCCCCATGCCCGAGCTCCGGCCTCCTCCCCGAATCCCATCCGGGTCGACGACGACTGCGGGCGAAGGGGCGGGCCCGGCGGGTAGGGAGGTGTGGTCGACGGCTCGGCGATCATCCTCGGCGGCGGGGGAGGTAGTCCAATATCATCATCATGATCGCCCCCGTGCCCAAGCTCCGGGCTGAGGTGGATTGGGGGTGTCCAGGCGGTAACGACAAGCAGGGGACGGGGAAGGTATGTCAGGCCTGTGGAAATCTCGGTCGGCGCGTGGCATCATCGAACATTCCTGGGATAAGAAGCGGTCGTGGGTCCTGAGGATGGACAGAAACATCGGACGAATCGGCCACACGATGATCGATTCGGCGGGGAGGTGATCTCGTGACGTCGGTTCATGGGAAATCTCAAATGACTGGGGTGCCCGAGGATGGAGGACCAACGATGCTCCCGAAGTTCCGTGCTGGTAAGAGTCTCCAAGTCTTCTCATTCCTGGTGGCGACGGCTCTCCTCGTCGTGTCTGCCGGGTGCAATCGGAGCAGCGGCGGCCGTAACAGCCCGCCCGCAGGCCCCGCAATCGTCTCGATCACTCCGTCGAAGGGAGATGTGACCAAGTTCACGCTCGTAGAGATCGTCACTACTGGATTTGCAGACGACTTCACGGTCTATTCCCCAGCGGTGACGTTCGACTTGAGCCCCGCGACCGTCGTCCAGGTGCTCTCGCCGAGCTCGATCCAGGTCTGGTCCCCTCCGGCGCTGACGCCCGCCACGGTGGATGTGACCGTTCAGTCCTCCTGGGTCGTCGAGCAGGCAACGCGCCCGAACGGCTTCGAGTACGTGGTAGTCCCGTCGGGAGCCTGCTCGATCCTGGGCGTGACCCCGAGCGTCGGTCCGCTCTGGGGAGGCACGGACGTCACGATCACCGGGACCGGATTCACGGCTGGCGCCCAGGTCTTCTTCGACATCTTGCCGGCCACCAACGTCATTTTCGATTCCTCGACGCAGATCCGGGCGACGACGCCCGGCGGAATCTCGCCGACCCTCGTCGACGTGACGGTCTCCGACCCGGGGGCTGGTGTCTCCTGCACAGCGCCAATGGCCTTCCAATACGTGACCGTCCCGCCGCCCCTTCCCTGCTCGATTACGTCGCTCTGTCCGGATCAGGGGGACACGGCCGGAGGGGATGTCGTAGTGATCCAGGGGATGGATTTCGAGGCGACGCCGCAGGTCTCGTTTGGCGGGGTGCCGTCTCCCAGCGTCACCTTCGTCTCGATCATTGAGATCTGGGCGGAGACGCCCGCGATCGTCGTGGGCGGCGCCGTCGACGTCTTCGTGGACAACCCGACCCCCGGGAGCGACTGCACGGCAGCCGGCGCCTTCACCTATCGCATCACGAGCCCGACGCCCGACGCGGCGAAGGAGCCCGATGACGTGATGGTCGATTGCAACAGCGTCCCCATCAACCCCGTGATCATGTTCTCGAACATCCACTCGAACACCGACGAGGACTGGTACTGCTTCGGGATGCTCATGGCGCCAGACCGGACGGTGACCCTCGACCCGGATCCGGTCGCCGATCCGAACCTCGACCTCGAGCTCTACGACTCGACCGGCGCCTTCATCGCGTCCTCGACCAATCCGAGCGGCCAGGATCAGCTCGCGACTCCAGGCCAGGGCAATTTTCTGGTCCGTGTCATCGGAGTCTGTGGCGAAGTCGGCGACTACGAGCTCACCTTTTCGGACGGCTCGTAGGCGTAGGGGGAGGCTTGCCCACGCCACGATCGGCCTGGCGATCATCTGTGTGGCTGGGTGCGGCCGGAGCAGCGCGCGGCCCTCGGGTACGCCGCCGCCCCCGGTCTGCCGGCGGGTTGCGAGGCGACGCGCGGCGTCGGTGAGGTCGAGGTCTCTGCGATGCTCTCCGGCGGCGGCGGGGGAGCTCGCGCCGAATGATCATCATGATCTCCCCCGTGCCTGTGGGTGTCCATCGATCTCCGGACGGACATCGAGGCCGATGATGGGCGTCAATCTCGAGGCCTGTGGCTATGTTGACCAGCTTCTGACCGTCGCTTCATCGCAACTTGGAGTCGCTTTGCGGCTGGGCGTGGGAATCCTCCGCCAGGGGGCAACCAGATAACCCCATTGAACAACCAGGCACTCCCCCCCCGCGGATCAAGCAGCGCGCCGGAGTGAGACGACCGGCAAGTGGCGTCTCCCTCCGAGGAAGGTCACCCCGAAATGGATCGTTCCCCACTGACGATCATCCACGGGGGCCTGGGGCGAGGCGCACTTGGAGTTGTGTGGCCAGCGAGGCCGCAATTCCAACCGCGGCTGGTGGCAGGCGGGAGGAAGCCCACGGTAGATCTCCTCTGGAGTCCGGACTTGTAGAGTTCTATGGGGGCGGTGGCTGTTGTACCAGCGGACGAACAAGGAGAGTTCTCGACGGAGCCGCTCGCGCCGTGCGGGCACACGAATCCGACGAGTGCATTCGTCCTTCAGCGTGAGGTTGAACCTCTCGATGACCGCGATGCTTCCATGCTTGCCGACTGCCCCGTACCGGGACTTGATACCCCGTCTCCGACACCAATCCCGAAACCCATCGCAGAAGAACTGGCTCCCCTTGTCGCTGATGAGGTGCCGCGGGGCCTGGCCTGCCTGGCGAATGGCTCGCCTGAGGAAGGAGCGTATGGCGTAGGAACCGGGCTTCTTCTCGAAGATCATCACTCCCTGCACGCGTCGAGAGAAGTGGTCGACGACGACCGCCACCCACCAGCAGAAGGGCCACTCCTGGGGAAGGGCAAAGGGAAGCCAGGAGGACCAGAAGCCTCCGCCTATCGGGACGGCGGTGAGATCTACGTGCCAGATATGGTCTGGGCCCTTCGCCTTCACGATCGGACCCGGGACAGCAGCCACCGATTCCTTAGGAGGAATGGCAGGTCTCTCCTGGAGCATCCTTCGGACGGTGCTCGCCCCGAGGTGAAGACCCGCACGGCATAGATTCTCGGCGATCTTCTTTCTCCCAAGCAAGGGGCAGAGGAGCTTCAGTCTCTGGACGATGAAGCGAACGAATTCGGGAAACCTGTTGACCGGCCCGCTCAACTGGAGGAGGGCTCGCGGCCCTTGCTCATCGATTCTTCCCATCCACTCGGAAATCGTCTCGGGGGAGAGGAGGAACCTGCGAGCTATCTGGTGGGCGGAGCAGGCTCGGGCGGTCCGAAGTTCCAGGATAGCCATGCGTTCCATGGGGGTGTAATGTGGTCGTCGGCGGGAATCGATGCGGGACATCCTAGCATCCTTGATGCGGACCTCCTCCAGGAGAAGACCGATCTCTCGCTTGAGGTCTTCGATCTCCGTCCGGAGCCGAACCTGCATACTTCGACTTCGGGAGGCCCAGCCGCGGATGGTGGAGAAGCAGAAGTAGCTGAGGGAGAGGACGTGCAGGACCGAGGACTTCACATGACGATTCCAGCCCCTTGGGATGGGCGGTTTCCGACGCATCGATGCCTCCGCGAGAATATTGAGTGGGTTTGCTCGCAGAGATCATAATGACAGTTGGTTGAGAGAGATGCGGAAAGACTCGACCGTGCCGGAAATCGGTGGACACCCACAGGGACCGTATCAGGACCTCCGCGCTACCGTTCTCCCTCTCGCGCGCAAGAACGAGGGTGTTCAGATCACCTGAGAAGGCAGCGAAGTGGGTTTCGAAAGCTGCATCACCGGGCAGGCGACGACACTTCATCGTCGAGAGGTCCCAGAGGCAGACCGCGTTCTTATCCGTGAGCCCAGCGAGAGTCTTCCCGTCGCCCGAGTACTGCATGATCCAGATCTCCGAGTCTTCCAGGTCTCCCGTATTCATACGGCCCAGCGACCTGCCAGACTCGAAATCGAACAGTGTCAGTGGCTCGCACGCGGCCAGGGTCTTGCCATCGGGTGAGACTTCTAGAAGCCAGAAATCATCGTGTGGAAGCCGGTAGCGCAGACGACCGAGCCGGGCGATTGCGCCAAACGGCAGAGGGTCCCCGTGGAGGTCGAGGCGAGGCCCGGTTGTCACGTCTGTGGCTGGATTCTCCGGCTGGGGTGTCTCTTGCGGGAAGGCAACGATTGGAAGCGAACCCGGCAGGGAAAGAACCGCCACGAAGAGTAGCGCTCTAGGCTTCATGCTGGCTGGCTGTCTCGCACCCGATGGCTCTATTCTAGCGATAGGTACCCTGCAAGATAAGGCAGGAGCCGCATCGGAACGATCCATGATTCCGACCGTTAGGATCGAGGGTCCGACGAAGTATCAGTAAGCGTGGTGAGCTTAGATCCTTCTTCGGAGGACCGGCATCATGCAGAGGTTGCTCGCGCTCTCCATCGCTCTCGTCATCTTGATGCCTGTAGGGTGCGCCAGTGCTCGCGGTCATGTGTACGTGGCGGCCGGATGGCCGTCGGACTCCACGGACCTGGGCCGGATCGCCATCGTTGGCCCCACGGTGTCGCCACGCGTCTCATCCTCGAAGGAGGAGGAGATCAAGCGGATCGCGCGGGAGACTCTTGCACATCTGCCCGGCGCGACCCTCGTGGAGAATCATGAACTGCTAGAGCGCCTGGGGCCCGACAGCGATACGGGCCCCATCAGCGACTACGAAGCGGTGACGGCGGCGAGAGAGCTCGACCTGGACACGGTCTGCCTGCTCACTGTGGGACACTACCAGGGAGTCTTGTCGATCAGTCTGCTGCCCCCCATGTGGAGCACGAGAACGACTGTCCTCTATAGCATACGTCTGATCGACGTCCAGTCCGGCAGGGCGCTCCTTCACGCCGTGAGGCTCCGCACGGGCGGAGGGCACTTCGCCATCCTCACAAGCCGAGATCTCGCGGATGATTTTCGGAACGACCTGGAAGCGCTCTTGATGGGTGCGCAGACGTAGGATCTGAACAAGGAAAGAGGACCGTCACGATTCCCGAAATGGTGACTGTCCCCCCCTTGCGTTCATTCCCACCATCCTGCCAGCGTAGGCGGAGGACCTCGGAGCGCCGGGACCACTTTCGCGGCCCAAAACCGACGTTGATGATCACGACCGTTCAGTGTATCTTGCCTGAAGTTCATTCCTTCAGAAATCAGTCCTTCCAGGCTCTCGGGAGTCGCGACCTTGTCCGACCTGATGGGCGTTCGGAGGCGGTCCTGCGATGGGCCGACCCTCGCTCCTGGAAATGGAGTAGCGATATGAGAACGAAGGTGCGGCTCGTGATCGTGATCGGCGTCTGCATCTTGGCTTCGGGGCAGGTCTCCCCGCCCGGCAATCCTCCGGACGGACCGGACGCAGGGGGAGGCGTCCTGGAGGTCGTGCTGACCGGGGCTCCCGTCGTCGACGGCCAGAAGGTCGTGATCCAGTTTCGCAGCATGGAGGTCTTCGGCATCCGCGGCCCCTGGATCACGGTCCTCGACTCGCCCGACGCCTTCCCCTCCTGGGAGCTCGAGGGCGGGACCACCCACGCGCTGAGGCCAGCAAGCCTGCCGCCCGGTCACTACACGCGAATTCGTCTCACCCTGGGGGAGGCGTCTTTCTCCATCCATGGAAAGCCGATGCGTGTGCAGATCCGCACGGGCAAGCGAGTCGTCGTCCAAATCCCCGGGGGATTCGACGTTCTCGAGGATCAGGTAACCCAGATCCTTCTTGACCTCGATCTCGACCGCTCGTTCCGATCCAGGATGGGCAGGGGCTGGGGATTTAATCCCCGGTTCCAGATCCTGAGCGTAAACGTGCAGCCACCGTTCAAGGTGGACCCTGCGACCTTGGACACTCTCCAGCGCCTCGAGTCCCTCTCATCGGAACCGTTGGAGTTCCGGCTGGGGCAAGCCTTCGGTGGGGCCGAGTTCCTCGCAGGCGAGTGGAGCACCGACCCGAGCCTGCCGGATGCCGGCGCCCGAGCTGTGAACTTCGTAGAGTCTTACCCCGACCTCTGGCGCCTTGACCTGGCGGTGAACGCGGTGGAGGTGACCTCCGTCCGGGACAGTCGCCCCTTCAGGAATGGCCCGCTCACCAACGTCCGACTCCAGCAGACGTACAAGAGTATCCCGGTCTTCGGCGCCGACATGGTCGTCCATCTGGAAGGGAACAAGCTTTCCTTCCTGAACGGAACCTTCGTCCCCGACCTGGATCTGGCCACGATTCCCGTGATCACGAAGGACGAGGCGAGGGACATCGTGCTGAATGATCTTGACGACCGGTTCCGCCGACTGGAGTCTCTCAGCATCGAGCAGCCGGAACTGCGCATTCTCCACACCTCGATACTCGATCGGTTCTCCGATGGGATGGCGCATCTGACCTGGTTCGTCACGGCGCGAACCCTTGGCCCCCCGGGCCACTGGTACTACTTCGTGAACGCCAGGACGGGGAACATCGTCGCATTCTGGAACCTCGTCGCCGGGGCCCATCCGTCCAAGGTTTACGACGGCCGGGGCAGCTCGTCGTCCGGCGACGACCTGCTGTGGTTCAAGGATCACGCCAATCAGCAGGGGGCCGGGCCGCTTCAAGATGTGGACTTCCTCAACGACTACGGCGGCATTTACTACAACTACCTCCTGGACAATTTCGGCATCGACAGCATCAATGACGGCGGCATGCGCCTCGTGGGCCGCGCCAACGACCCGGCCGCCGGCGCTCTCCAGGCCTGCTGGGACTGCCGGAACGACGAGGCGATATTTCTCCCCCAGCTCGTCACCCTGGACGTGGTGGCACACGAGTACACGCACGGGCTCGTGGAAAAGATGGCGGGAGGCCTCACCACGGGAGTCCAGGCCCGGACGCTCAACGAGTATCACGCAGACACCTTCGCCGAGTACGTCGATTGCGACACCCCCGGGCCGGAAAACTGCAACTGGAAGGTCGGGCTGGACACATTCGGCTTCACGACCGGCATCGGCGTGATTCGAGATTTCGCCAACCCCTCGAAGGACCATTGGAGCAATTTCAACTTCTCGGTGACGGACCCTTACACGAACATAGGGATCCCCACGAAGGTTGCGTACCTCATCGCAGCGGGCGGGGTACACAACGGGTTCGGCGTCTTCCCCCTGGGCGTCTCACGCGCCCAGCAGCTCATCTACGCAACGCTCATCGACAGCGGCCTCAGCTCGTCGGCCACCTTCGAGGAGTACCGGGACGTGATGATCTACACCTGCAAGAAGCTTACCGGGAGCTTCGGGATCACCTCGCTCATGTGCGGGGAGGTCTTCCAGGCCTGGTGCTCGGTCGGTCTCTGCGCCATCACTCAGCCCCTGGCCGGGGGAGTCAACGAGTCCTCCGACTACTTCGGGTTGTCTCTCGCCACGGGGAACTTCAACGGTGACGCGTATCAGGACCTTGCGATCGGGGCCCCCTATGAGAACTACGGGGGGAAGGTCGATACGGGTGTCGTGTTTGTCTTCTACGGCACCAGCCAGGGTCTTCTCTCCAGCTCGTCAGAGATCATCGCCCAAAGCCACGTCGGTTCGGGAGCGAACGAGACGGGGGATCTGTTCGGGTTTTCTCTCACGTCGGGTGACTACAACAACAACGGGTTCGACGACCTCGCCATCGGCACACCGTGCGAGGACACAGGCGGCATCTCCGACGTGGGCAAGGTCACGGTCCTGTACGGCTCCAGCCAGGGCCTCCGAAGGAACAACGGCGCCGTGGTCTGGCAACGTTTCTATCCGAGCACGATCGGTTCGTTGAACGAGACCGGGGACAAGTTCGGATGGTCTCTCGCCACGGGGAAGTTCAATTCGGGCGCCTACGATGATCTGGCGGTCGGCGCCCCCTACGAGGACGTGGGCAACAAGGTAGACTCGGGATTCGTCGCCGTCCTCTTCGGCGGGGCGGGAGGCCTCAGCACGAACGCGGAACGACTCACACAAACACATGTCGGAGGGAAGAACGAGTCGGGGGACATGTTCGGCTTCGCCCTGGCTGCGGGGAACTTCGACGGGGACGCGTACGACGATCTCGCGATGGGAGGCCCCGGGGAGGACCTGAATGGAGTGCAGAATACCGGGATGGTGAACATCCTGTACGGTGGCAACGGGGGACTCTTGCCGGTCTCGCGTAAGGAGCGCATCGACCAGAACACCGCCTTCGGGATCAACCAGGCGGGGGACCAATTCTCCCTGACCCTGGCAGCCGGGAACTTCGACGGCGACGCCTGTGATGACCTCGTGGTAGGGGCGCCCTACAAGGATTTCGGAAACAACGGCGATGCCGGCATGGTCTACATCCTCTTCGGGGACCAGGGCCTCTTCCCGGTCAAGTCAGAGCGGCTGTTTCAGAACAACCTGGGGTCCTCTGCCAGCGAGAGCGGGGATCACTTCACCCATGCTTTAGCCGTCGGGCGCTTCAACTCAGACAGTTTCGACGATCTAGTCATCGGCGTGCCCTACGAGGACGTCGGTGGGGTGACCAACACCGGCCTGGTGAACGTCATGTTCGGCTCCGCGGCGGGACTCTTTCCCGTGAGCTCCCAGGGGTTCACGCAAGTCAAGGTGGGAGGCCAGAGCGGGGATTCCGATTATTTCGGGTGGGCCGTGGCGGCAGGGGACTTCGACAACAACGGGAAGGATGACATCGCGGCAAGCGCCCCCTGGGAAGACTTCCCAGGAAAAATCAACAACGCGGGCATCGTCTATGTGCGGAAGTATTAGCTCTCCGAAAGCGCTATTCGCTATTCGCTCTTGATGGGTGCGTAGACGTGACCGAGGAAGTCCGGCTAACGGTCTCCCGTGATGTAGTTCTCGAGCTGTTTGATCATGAATTCCTGCTCGGAGATGATCGACTTGACGACGTCGCCGATCGAGATGACGCCGATCAGCTTCTTGTTCTCGATCACGGGTAGGTGACGGATGCGCTTGTCCGTCATGAGGGCCATGCAGTCTTCCACGGACTGCTCGGGGCGGACGTAGAGCACGTGGGAGCTCATGATGTCCCTGACGGGTAAATCCTTGGACGACTTCCCCTCCAGGATCACCTTTCTGGCGTAGTCTCGTTCGGAGAAGATGCCGACGATATCGTCGGCCTCGAGCACCATCAGCGCTCCGATATTCTTGTCCGCCATGAGCTTGAGGGCGTCGTAAACGGTCGTCTCCGGAGGCACCGTCAATACGTCGTGACCCTTGGCTTTCAAGATCTGGCTGACGAAGTCCATCGCTCAACTCCTCCGTGACTACGTCCTGGCGATCGTCCACTCCTCTCCGAGGATCCGGTGTAGGGGTTCCGGGTCTCCTAGGTCTCCCTGAGAGCCGCCGTGAGCTCCGTCGTCATCTTCTTCGCATCTCCGAAGAACATCAGAGTATTGTCCGCGGCGAACAGGGGATTCGCTATGCCGGCGAATCCCGGGCTGAGACTTCGCTTGAGGATGACGACGGATCGCGCCTGATCGACATCCAGGATTGGCATCCCCGCGATCGGGATCGACGGATCGGCACTCCGTGCGAGGGGGTTCACCACGTCGTTCGCCCCGACGACAAGCACGACATCCGTCTGGCTGAACGTCGGATTGATCTCGTCCATCTCCTTCAGCTTGTCGTAGGGGACGTTCGCGTCCGCCAGGAGGACGTTCATGTGTCCCGGCATACGTCCGGCAACGGGGTGGATGGCGAACTCCACCTCGACACCCTTGGATTCGAGCAGGTTTGCCAGATCCTGGATCGCGTGCTGGGCCTGGGCAACCGCCATCCCGTAGCCGGGAGCGATCACCACCCGCCGGGCGCCGTCCATCAGCATCGCCACCTCCTCCGCAGAGGCGGACTTCACCTTCCCCGCGTAGATGTCCTCGCTTTCGTCGACGCTGGCCACGGCCGCCCCCACGCCGGCGAACATGACATTGAGAAGGGAGCGGTTCATCGCCTTGCACATGAGTGCGGTGAGGATGAAGCCTGCCGCGCCGACCAGGGAGCCGGCGATGATGAGAACGCTGTTATTGAGGACCCATCCGTGCCCCGCCGCAGCGAGGCCCGAGTACGCATTCAGCAGCGAGATCACCACCGGCATGTCCGCCCCGCCGATCGGGATCACTAGCAGAACGCCCAGGACGGACGCGACGAAGGTCAGCGCCCAGAAGGCGAACGACCCGGATGGATCAGCGATGAACCAGGCCGTCAGGCCGATGCAGATCACGGCCAGGGTGATGTTGATCAGGTGTCGACCCGGAATGAGGACGGGCTTTTCGCTGAGCAGCCCCTGCAGTTTGCCGAAGGCGACGGCGCTGCCGGTCAGAGAGACGCCCCCGATCAGGCCGGCCATCGCGGCGGACGAGGTGAACTGGAGGCCGATATGCTCGATCCACTCTCCCGTGAGGGCCTCCTCGAACGCGGCCCCGACGGCAAGCGCCGAGGCGCCTCCCCCGAAGCCGTTGAATACGGCAATCACCTGTGGAATCGCGTTCATGGAGACGCGGTAGGCCATGACCCCTCCGACGAGCCCCCCGACGACGAAGCCCGCGATGATCACCGGGAAGCTGATGATGCGGTGATCCATCAGGGTGACGACGATGGCGATGAGCATGCCGAGCGACGCCAGGAGGTTTCCGCGGACTGCCGTCCGGGGATGCGACAGACCCTTCAGGCCGAAGATGAAGAGGACGGCGGCGAGCAGGTAGACGAGCTTGATGAAGGCTTCTTCTCTCGGCATGTTTACCTAATCCTTCCGGCGGAACATGTCGAGCATCCGGTGCGTGACGAGGAATCCGCCCACGACATTCGCCGTGGCCATCGTCACCGCAAGGAACCCGAGGACCGTGGTCAGCCACGTCAACCCGGCGCCCGTCGTGATCAATGTCCCCACGAGCGTTACGCCGGAGATGGCGTTTGCCCCGGACATGAGCGGGGTGTGCAAGAGGGGGGGCACCTTGGTGATCACCTCGAAGCCGAGGAAGAGGGCCAGCACGAATATCGTCAGGGCCGCTACGAAGATCTCCATCAGCTACCGCTCCCTTCGGCGGTGGTCGGGGCGGCTGCGGGCAGCCCCAGAAGCTCGCGTACCCGAGCATTGACCACCTCTCCCTCGTGCGTGAGCAGGGTGTCCCGGATGATCTCGTCCTCCCGGTCCAGATGGAGCTCGCCATCCTTGACGAGAAGATCGAGGAAGGATGTGACGTTCTTGGAGTACATCTGGCTCGCGTGATACGGGATAGATGAGGGGAGGTTCAAGGGGCCCATCAGCGTCACGCCGTGGACTTCCACCGTCTCCCCCGCCTTGGTGAGCTCGCAGTTTCCGCCTCCCTCGGCGGCCAGATCCACGATGATAGAGCCGGGGCGCATTCCCTTGACCATCTCTTCGGTGACGAGGATCGGAGATTTCTTTCCGGGGATCGCGGCGGTGGTGATGACCACGTCGCTCTCGGCAACGACGGACGTCATCATCTTCCGCTGGCGGCTGTAGAATTCCTCCCCCATCGCCTTGGCGTAACCTCCGGCCCCCTCCGCCTCCTTGGTCTGAAGCTCGAGCACCAGAAACTTCGCGCCGAGGCTCTCCACCTGCTCCTTGACCACCGGCCGGACGTCGTAGGATTGCACGACGCCGCCCAGGCGACGGGCGGTGGCGATCGCCTGGAGACCGGCCACGCCGGCGCCCACGACGAAGACCCGGGCCGGCGCGATCGTGCCCGCGGCCGTGATCATCATCGGGAACATCTTCTTCAAGGCCCCGGCGGCCATGAGGACCGCCTTGTAGCCGGCGATCGTGGCCATCGAGCTCAGGACATCCATCGGTTGCGCGCGGCTGATGCGAGGGAGTAGCTCGAGTGCGAAAGAGGTCGCTCCCGCCTTGGCAAGCTTCTTGGCAGATTCGGGAGCTCCCAGGGGGTTCAGGAGACCGATCAAGACCTGGCCGGACTGCAGCTTCTTCAGGTCGGCCCTGCCGTTGCCCGCCTTGCCGCCGAGGACGTGCACACGGAGGACGACCTTGGCCTTGGAGAAAATCTCGGACGCATCCGGGACTAGGCGTGCCCCCTGCTCCTTGTATGTGGCGTCGGGGTACCCTGCCTTGCTACCCGCCCCCTCCTCCACGAGGATCTCCATGCCCGCCTTCGTGAGCTTCGAGACGAACGAGGGCACCAGAGCCACCCGGCGCTCATCCGGATACGTCTCGGTAGGCACACCGATGATCATGCGGACTCCCCGATTGCGTGGTTCCTGCGTGAGCAGAGAGGAAAATCAGGAGAGAAGAATTAACACACCCGCGGGCCGAGCGCAAGGGGGGAATCTTCAGAGGAAGACGGTGGACGGATGCTGGACCTGGACTCTCGAACCTAGGCTTTGACGGGCAGAATCGGGGAGCTGATCACATCGCTACTCGCATTGCCAGATGGCGAGGTCGTCGAACGTGACCGCGCCGACGCTTTGCCCACCCACCAGGATTCTGCCAGACCCATCCGTCACGATAGAGTTGCCGATGTCGAAGCCCATTCCTCCTGCCGCATCGTCATGAGTAACCCATCCTTGCCCGTTGAAAGTCGTGTCTAGCGAGCCGTTCGCGGCGAGTCGCCAGATCGCCATGTCGAGAAATCCTACGCCGGCGGTACGGCCTGCCGCCAAGATCCGCCCCTCGGCCATGGCTCGAAGTACTGCCGGAGTAACATAGAATCTGGTATCACTATCGGGGGCGGGTCAGTATCCCCTGTTTGATCTAAGATCTCGTACGGAAAGGAAATGCGTGCACGACGAGGAACCCTGCCCCGGCACGGGGCCCCGGCCGGCGTCATTTCCGGGCGACAGCTTAACCGGCCCGGTGTGGATGAGTCAAGATGGGACAGGGCTTGGAGATAAGACGTGTTTGGGCGCCGCCAGATCTCAGTGGATTCGCCACACCACCATGTCGCTGCTTACCGCCCCGCTGCTCTGACCCGTGACGAGTATGCGGCCGGTTGTGTCAAGGGTGAGTGCCAAGGCGAAATCGACGGACCCCGACGTGCCCGCAGCCCCGTCGTGCGAGAGGACACCTCCGACGCCGAACGTGAGATCCCGATTGCCGGATGAGTCGAATCGCCAGACCACCATGTCGTTCGCGCTCACGCCCGCTACGAGGATCCTCCCCATCTTGTCAATGAGGACGTCAGATCCGGAATCCCTGCTGCCGAAGGGGCCGGCCGCGCCGTCGTCGGAGACAACGCCGCCGAGACCGAAGGCCGGATCCGGGAACCCGCCGGTGCCGTATTTCCAGAGGACCATGTCCTCCCGGTTGATCAGCGTGCCTTGGCTCTGGCCGGTCACGATGAGACTACCCGTCGAGTCGACGGCGACACCAAATCCTGCGTCTCTGCCGCTGCCCCCGGCAGCGCCGTTATGAGACACGATGCCAGTCAGGTCTGGGCCGAAGAGGAGATCCAGCGAGCCCGACGGCCTCAACCTGCCCAGGAACATGTCGAATCCATTTAATCCGGGACCCTGGCTCTCGCCCGTCACATAGAGGCCGATCGTCGGATCCGCTCCGAGTCCCCAGGCGAGATCATCTCCTGCGCCCCCCGCAGCATTTCTCACGACGACAACCCCGCTGGAACCGAACGAGGAATCGAGAACGCCGAATTCGTCCACCTTCAATATCGCAGCATACACGATGCCAAACCCCGCTTCGCTGGAACCCGCGGCGACGAAGCCGTTCCCGACGTCGAGAATCGCCGTTCCTTGGTCGTTGCCCCCGCCGCCCGCCAGGTTGTTGAAGAAGGCCAGGCCGGGGGGGCTGCCGAAGGAGACGTAGGCTGTTCCGTCCGGATTGTATGCCCATATCGCGAGTGCGACATTCGAGAGGAGCAGATTCGGAGTTTGACCCACCAGATAGATCCGGTCCGAGGCGTTGATCACGATACTCCGCCCGATATCATCGCCCGACCCTCCAAGCGGATTGTTTTCGACAACGATACCTCCTGTCGCCCCGCTGCCGAACGAAGAATCCAGGGTCCCGTCATCGTTGAACACCCAGAGAGCCATGGCCAGATCGGCCCCGGCCCCTGCCCGGCTAGATCCCGTGACCAGGATCCTACCAGTGCTGTCGGTCGAGATATCGTAGCCGGTGTCATCCTGTCCCCCCGCCGCCCCCGTCAGGGATACCCATCCCTGGCCGTTGAATGATGGATCTAGGGCGCCCACGATGTCGTAAGCGAACCCCCCGAGGACCTGACACACTCCTCCGGTGGCGTTCATCACGTCCACATCGGCGGGACCGAACATCGCCCCCGGAGGCGTCGTGCAGACGATCAGGGTATCGGTCGAGGAGGGATCGATCGTCGCCGGCAGGCCGCCGAAGAGCACCATCGGAAACTGCGGAGGGGAGCCGAATCCCGTTCCGCCGATCATGACCGTCGTTCCCCCGCTTATGGTCCCGATGAGTGGACTGATCGAGAGAATCGTGCAGTTGACGATAGGCAGGTACTCGTACGCGTTGGTGGCGGTCGCCTGCTGGGCGGCCGCCCCCGCCGTCACCACAACGTCCACCAGCCCTTCCGAGGGGGCCGCCGGTGTGTCCGCCGTGATGGTGCTCGCATCGACGGGTACGATATTGGTTGCGTCCAGGCCGCCGAACTGGACCGCCGTCGGCGGCGTCACGGTGAAGTCGTCGATGAAGTCCTGCGTGGTGATCGTTACGGTTTCCCCGCCCGGGATGAACCCCTGGGTCGGCGATACGGCCGTGATAGTGGGACAGAAGACGTACTCGAAGCCGTTCGGCAGGAAGCAGGTCGTGCTCATGCTGGTGACCACGACGTCCGCGAACCCGACGGTTCCGGCGGGCGTCACGAAGGTGATGGTTGTCGCGTTTACATAGGTCACGCTCGTACCGGAGCTGCCCCCGCAATCCACGGTCGTTCCCGGATCGTTTTCGAAATCCATCCCGGTGATCGTCACGGTGGTTCCTCCGGACCGGCATCCCATGTTCGGCGTCACCGACGATATCGAGCAGTTCGGTCCGGGCGGTACATAGTTGAAGCCGCCCGCCAGGGTCGCCTGATCTCCGCTCTGAGCGATCACAAGGACGTCGACGAACCCCAGGGACACGACCGAAGGCGTCGTGACGGTGAACTCGGTCGTCGAGACACCTGTGATGTTGCTAGCGTCCACTCCGTCGAACCGCACGATGGACGGCGGGCTCGACAAGAAATCGTCGAATATGAAATTGGTCGTGCCAATCTGGACGAGATCGCCCCCGCTCTGTGTCCCCTGATTCGGGACGACGCTCGTGATCCGCGGGAGGGGATCGATCTCGAGACAGCCGTAGACGTTGTTCGATACGGATACGCTGGCGGTGTTGCCTCCCACCGTCGCCACAAAATCCGACCCGTCCCAAAGGTCCGCGCAGAATTCATCGAACGACATCACCGTGGGGTCGAAGTCGTAGACCAGGAGCCAGTGCCGCGGAACTCCCACCGAAATGGTGACCGCCGGGGAGAGCGTGAACGTGACGTCGCCGTCGTCGCCCGAGTACTGGCGAGGGCCACCGAGCAGGGCGTCGCCTGCATCGAGGGCTCCGTCGCCATTCACATCGTCGTACAGATTGACCTGGGTCACCCCGGCGATGGAATCGTCGCCGCATCCGCCTGCGTGAAAGGTTACGGTCGAGACGTCGACGTCCTGGCTGCTGGCCGTGAGCATGATCTGAAACAACTCTACGTCGACGTCCCCAGGGAAGGCGATCAGACCGTTCGGGTCCTGCCCGGGATTGTTGGCGCCGTTCGAGACGCGCAGGTCAGACGACCCTCCGCCCCCTCCGCCGCCGCCTCCCCCGCCCGACGCTGCGATGGCGGCCACCCCGATCCAGACGGTCGGGGCGCACGCGGATAGGAGGAAGAAGGCCCCCGCCAACATGAGCTTCAAGAAAACGCTACGCATACCTCTTGCCTCCAGGGGAAGGACTGAATCTGTGAATCGCCAACAAGCACTTCACGGGACTTACAGTCCCTCCTGGATGTAGATGACGGTCTCGACCGGCTTGATCTTCTCGAACAGGGCCACGGAGATCACAATCTCCTTGTTCGCATACGGGACACCCCTCCTCTTCACATGAATCCGTTTGCGGATCGGCATCGGACGGCGAGGGTCGTTCTCTATCTCCACTTCGCCGTTGATCGACACGCTTTCGAAATCCGTGCTGTCCACGGGGAAGACCAGATCGAACTCGAGGTCCACGGTATCACCGATCGCTTCCTGGCCGTCGACGGGGCTCATGAATTCGAAGCTCACATCCTTGGATTTCCCCGATTCGATGCGTATCAAGTCCACTCTGGACGCCGCCGAGATCTCCTCGAATCCATCCCGAAGCCGAACCATGGCGTCCGTGAACGCGATCGGCAAGAGGGCCTCCAGCAGCGAGGCCGGATCCGGAGTGATCGCCGAGGGGGGAATGATGTTCGTGAGGAGGTAGGGCATGAAAGACGACGTCCTCTCGTGAAAGTTGAGGGGCTCCCTGGCAATGCATTCGCCAAGGTCCAACGTCAGGAGGACCGTCTCCGTCTCCCAATCCGATATCTTCGCGCGAGCGCGAAAGCGAAGCTCGTAGATCTCATCGTGGATCCACTGGCTGGGAATGGCCGTGATGCCCAGGATCCAACCGGCCAGCGCCCATCCGCTGCCTGACGTTCGCGACTGAAACGATACGCCTTGCTCTTCCAGTTCGATCTGCAGGATCAGCCCCTCCCGGCTCTCGGAATCATCCGACTGCAGATCCTTCGCCAGGCCCACCGTCTCGAAGCCTCCCGAGTCTCTCAGCATCGCCGCCACGACTTGATCGAAAGCGCCGCGTGGGAACGGATAATCCTTCGCTCCCTCCTTCAGCGGCTCCGTACGACTCTCCCCGAGCGCCGTCTCCGCCAGGAGGAGGTTGGACAGCGGCCCCGGCAGCGGTTCGTCGAAGGCCGTCTTGGTTAGCGCCTCCTTGTGGTCTAGCTGGGTTCCGAAGGCCATGTGATCGTGAGCTGCACATCCCGCGACAGCTACCATCAGCCAGCCGAACAGGACGAACTTGCAGGATTTCATGAGACCTCTCCCCTTATCGATCGTCGACCCAAACTATCCGGATACAGAAGTCTTGCCCCGTCTCTGC
Source organism: Planctomycetota bacterium (assembly GCA_027296055.1). Taxonomy (GTDB): domain Bacteria; phylum Planctomycetota; class JAPUJT01; order JAPUJT01; family JAPUJT01; genus JAPUJT01. The sequence goes on from JAPUJT010000065.1 coordinate 28,572, forward strand.
AAACCTCTTTTCGATCGACTCGACCACTTTCTTCCCGCGAGCGACCGGGTCCACATCCTCCACGACGTTGGCCTGAGACTTGGCGTCGTCGAGAGCGGCTAGCGTCAAGTCCGACGACGTCCCCAGCACTAAGAAGAGGCGCACGTCGCCCTTCTGTCGCCTCAGGGTTTCGGACCAGCCCTTATCGAGTGAGGGCAGCTTGGCATCCGGCGCCGACCGCCTCCCTTCATACGGATGAATCCTGAAGGCGTCTTCCGAGCCGAGACTGAACTGGATGATGCAGAATCGTAAGTCAGCCTTCGGTGCGGTCGATACGGTGAGCGTATAGGTCTTGGAATCCCCTGCCAGCTCCGCGGCGGAGGCGGGGGTAGGAGAAGGCGTCGCGGCGCCTTCCACCGTCGGCCCTCCGTCGGGACCGAACCGCAACGTGAGCTCCAGCGGTGCGGAGTCGCCCCCAACCCTCCTGAGAAGTCTTCGCGCCTGACTCCGCTCCTTCGTGGTCAGGTCCTTGGGGAAGCCGACATCCTTCAAGATCTGATTCATTCGATCCCAGGCGCGAAGCTTCAAGGAATCCTTCAGGAAACCATCGGCCTCCGAGACCCCATCGATGAATCGCCGCACGTCATCCGGACGCTTCAGCTCGACCTCGTGAGTCGCTAGCTTCCCCGGCGCGAGCTCCATCTCCCACTTCTGGGCCTCGTGGAGCGGAAGCCGCGCTTCGAGGCGATGCTTCCCCGCGGAGAGTTCCTTCGAGAGCGGCGACTTTCCCACATACTGCCCATCGATCCGGATCCGAGCGCCAGGGGGCTGTGTCGAGACCCTCAATGTGGCGGGACGAGCTTCCAGGGAGATGGAAACAGGCGGGTTGTCTCCTCCGACGATCTCGGCGGGTACGGTCCTTGTCTCGTACCCCTCCATCTCGGCGCGAATCTCGTACTCCCCGGGTGGGAACTCGGTCAGATTGACGGGTGCCTCACCCTTGGGCTCTCCGTCGAGGAATATCGAAGCTCCTGCGGGTTCGGACGTTATCTGCACGGTAGCCAGGATGATGCGAAGGGTGATCTCTCTCGAGAACGCATTGCCGCCATCGATCTTCACGTTCTCGACGTGACGCTCGTAGCCTTTCAGCTCAACGACCAGCTCGCCCTCTCCCGGGGAGACATCTCTCGCAGATAGGGGAGTCACGCCAAGGTCCTCTCCCTGAAAGGTGACCCGAGCGCCCTCCGGAGTCGATCGGATCTCCATGGAGGCCGGGACCGCCGGCGGAGTCGGGGGTGGTTCCTGGTCGCCTGGCGGGGTCTCGACCTCCGGAGGCTGCAGACTGGAGTCGCTTGTTTTCGTCTCGGCCGCATCGGAACCTCCCCAATCAATGAAGACCGCCGCCCCGGCCGCGATCAGCAGGAAGACCACGACCGCGACAACGATGCCGCGGCGAGGCTTTCCGCCCGCAGCGGCCCGCCTGGGAGTGGACCTGGCGGCGCCTTTCCTGCCAGAGGAAACCCCTCCTTGAATGTCCTCGATCGTCTTCACCAACTCGTCGTAGGATTCGAATCGCTCGTCCGGATTCTTCGCCATCATCCTCCCGATGAGGTCTTCCGCCTCTGGAGTGCAATCCGGCGCGTTCTCCCGGATGGGAGGGAGCTCCTGGAGGGTCTGCTTCTCGAGGATCGCCATGGCGGACTTGCCCGTAAAGGGAGGCTGTCCGGCGATAAGGTGGTACAGGGTTGCGCCGAGCGAATAGATGTCTGAACGGAAATCGGTCGGCTCGCCCCGGGCCTGCTCAGGGCTCATGTACAGGGGCGTGCCCAGGACGGCTCCCGTCATGGTGACCTGTGTGGATGTCTGCACGTCCTTGGCGAGACCGAAGTCCGCCACTTTCGCTATTCCTCGGGGATTGATCCGGATGTTGTCCGGCTTGACGTCTCTATGGACGATATTGTGCTCGGAGGCCGCGGCGAGGCCCATCGCCGTCTGGCGGGTGTACTCGAGGGCCTTGTCCAACGGAATCTTCCCGTCCTTATCCAGGATATCCTGAAGGCTCTTCCCCGGGACGAACTCCATGATGATGTAGTGCAGACTTCCCTCTTGGCCCGCGTCCATCACCTGCACGACGTTCGGGTGGATCACCAGGGCGGCCGAGCGCGACTCTCGTAGGAACCGATCCACGAATCCGGCCTGATGAACGTAGTACTCGGGAAGGATCTTCACGGCCACCTGGCGTCCCAGGTACTCCTGTGTGGCCTGGTAGACGGCGCCCATGCCCCCCTCGCCGATCTTCCTCTCCAGCTTGCACCCGCCGAGGACCCGACCGATTATTTCATCGCCCTTGGCCTTCCCGGCCGGCTCCTGGATCATCGTCTCGAAGGCATTGAGAGCCGTGTCCTCTTCGGGAAGGCTGAGGGTCTTCTCGCACGAAGGACAGACGAATGCCTGTTTCGGATCGAGGGACTTGGCGCCGGTCTCCGTCTTGCACGCCTTGCACGAGAGTGGCGTATCAGCCTGATAGGCTATCAACCGCTCCACGACGCCATAGGGGAGGAAGCCCTCACGGACGATGACCGCCGCCAGGGGCTCAGGCTTGCCCTCCTCCTCGGCCTTGGCCTGGATGCCCAGGGCCTTGTCGATCGCATCCTGCTCGAGAAGGTCGAGACGTGTGAGGATGAGGGCTAGCTGGGTGTCTTGAGTCTGAGGCATGTCGGTCGGTTCTTGAGTTAGGACTTCCCCCCAGACAGTCCAGCCTATCACAAATAGTGGAAACAGCCACCCTTTCAGAGATAAGGCAGATAAGGGGGAGATAAGGGGACACTCACCTATCTCATCCGAGATAAGGGGACACTCACTTATCTCATCCGAGTTAAGGGGACACCCATTCATCTCGGGAGGTGGCCCGATTTAGCCTTGGCTGCCGGACTGGCACGAAATGTCGGACGCGCACGCCATAATGGGCCGCTGAACAACCCCTCTAGCTCCGCCGATGGGAGGTTTGACATGGCGAGGCTTGCGAGGGTCGTTGTACCTGGTCTTCCCCACCACATCACCCAGCGGGGAAACCGGCGGCAACGAACGTTCTTCATCCCACTGGACTATGAGATCTACCTGGACCTGCTTGCAGAATGGAGCAAGAAGACCGGCGTCGAGATCTGTGCGTACTGCTTGATGTCGAATCACGGTCATTTGATAGGGATTCCCGAGAGTAAGGAATCGCTGAGGGAGTGTCTTTCACAGGTCCACGCCGCCTACACCCGCATGATCAACAAGCGGATGAAGTGGAAGGGCTACCTCTGGCAGGGTCGATTCTCCTCCTTTGTCATGGACGAACCGCACTTCATCACCGCTGTCAGGTATGTACTTCAGAATCCCGTCAAGGCAGGCCTGGTCAAGAGGCCGAGCGACTGGCCTTACTCGAGCGCCCGGGCACACCTCGGGCTGTGCGATGACCCGGTGGTGAACGTAGACCGGATGGCACGAGAGATCGATGATTGGGAAGCCTATCTCAGAATCCCGATGGAGGAGAGGGAAGCGAAACGATTTGAGAAGCACGCGAGAACGGGCCGCCCGATCGGTTCGGACGCCTTCGTTACAGAGCTGGAGCTCCAGCTAGGGAGGACTCTGCTGCCGCAAAGGCCGGGGCCAAGGTCGCCAGACCCCTTCGCAATTGAAGCAATTAAAGGGACACACACTTATTTGGTTAGAGATAAGTGAGTGTCCCCTTATCTCAGTAGCGGGGGACGGAGGGATCGACCTCGCGGGACCAGGCGTCGATGCCGCCCTTCATGAATCGGACCTTCTCGAACCCCAGGAAGAGGAGCTGCTCGGCGGCCCACTCCGACCTCATTCCGAAATGGTCGAAAGTGACGATCTCCAGGCTCTTGTCTAGCTCGCCCGCCCGATTCACGAGCTCACCGGCCGGTATGTGAACCGCTCCGTCGATTTGCGCCAGGGCCAGCTCACTGTGTTCCCGCACATCGATGAGCATGATCCCTTTGCATTTGGCCGGATTCAGGCCAGGAGCGGCGGGAACAGGAAGGATCGAATCCGATCGGCCCCTCGCCTCCGAACCCTCTTGCCCCAGCCATCGCCGTATGAACTTGAACATCAGGGTGTTGCCTTGATGCCCTCGATCCTGGATTCGACATCTCGCCAGCGCGTGTATATCGCCTCGACGGAGGCGATCTCCTGCTCGGCAGGTCGGACGAGGGCACTTGTGACCAGATCGTTCAGCGACTTCTCCAGGATCTCGCGCAGGGCGTCGGCTCTCGCCCACGCCTCGTGGCGAACGGCCCGTCTCGCCAGGGCGGCTTCGGCGACGTAGATCACGATCAGCGCCACCGGTATCTCCAGCAGCACCCAGTGAAGCGCCCCCTCGCGGCGGAGGGCATCGTTGAACCAGACGGAGAATCCGGCTATCGAGAGGGCTACCCCCCAGGGAAGAATGTGCTGGCTGAACTTCCCCCTACGGCGAAACGGGTGGTCCTCCGCGGCTATCTGCGCCTTCGCCTTGATCCCCGCGTAGGTCTCCTCGAGCCTCTCCTCGTACTCCCGCTCCCCTATCCCGATGGTCTGAACGGGAGCGCGCTCCACGCCGAGCCCCCGCAGGCCATCCCTGACCTCATGGGCGGCGTTGGCGAGGGCCGTGTGGAATCGGCGCGCCCCACCGCTCTCCTCCCCTCCGTCGAAGAGATTCAGCAGTCCTCCGAGGAGCTCGATCGGCCCCTTCCCGCCTGTGCGGATATCGTGGGGCGAAGGCCCGAAGCGACCGAAGATCCGCCACTCGGCCATCATGCCGACGAGGCCCGGCAGGTCATGGGCATACCTCTGCTGGAAGATCCCGGCGATCGCCCGGCGCCTCTCGTACGAGAGCGCCTCGTCCAGGATATGACGCCGGCCCGCCTCCCCGAGATACCTCTCTGCCGCCTCCAAGACGGTCCGGATGTTTCCGATGCGCCCCTCCACCTCTTCAGCGCGAAGGTCACCGCCGACCTCTGCGGCGAGAGTCCCGAGGGCCTTGACCACGTTTGCCCTCCGGATTTCCTCCCGATACTTCTCCGTGTAGCGAGAGCGAAGGTGATCCTCGAAGAGGTCGAACTCCCCGATCGAGTCGCCCTTCTTTCCCCCCTTCTGCTCGAGCGCGTCCTTCGCCGAGATCCGGAAGAGGACCGGCGAATCGATACCCTCCGCGGCCAGCGTTTCCAACAGGTCGTCCACACAGATCTCCAGGTCTGCTTCGCCGCCGGCGAAGTCGTCGACCTTGTTGAAGAGAAAGAGGAAGTTCTGCCGATAGGGCGCCTCCTGCCGTATGTAATCCGCATGGAGGCGACGATCGTTGTACTTCTCCTTGTCCACGACCCAGAGGATCTGATCCATCTTCGGTAGGAACTCGTCGACGGTCTCGCGGCCCTCTTCCCGAAGGGAGTCGAAATCCGGGAAGTCGATGATGAGGAGGTCGCGGATCGAAGGCTCTTCGTGGTGGCTCACCTGACCATTCGCATCCAGGACGAGATCCAAGCCGCCCTCCCAATCCTTGTGGGCATAGACGACTAACTGGGTCGTCGTGGGACGCCGGCGCGATCCGCGCGAGATCTCCTTGCCCGCCAGGGCGTTGATGATCGTGGACTTCCCGACTCCTGTCCCGCCGAGAAGCGCCAGCCTGAGAGGCCGATCTGCCGCCTGGATCGATCTTCGTATCTCCGCCATGCGCGACCGATAGCCGGCTCGCTTCTCCTCGGCGATCATCGGGCACTCTTCGAGGAATGCGCTCAGTTCCTCGGCCGCCTCTTCGATCTTCACGCGAAGTGAATCGGTCATTTTCCTGCGCCGCCCTTCAGGGCCTCGACAAGAGGATCGATTCCGTTTTCGGTCTGATTGAGGATCCCGGCGGCCTCGGGGGCGGCAGCGCTCTTCGCCTCGAGAGATTCGAACAGCTCGGCGCCCTTCTGGATCTGCTCAGCGACAAGCTCGGGGAAGATCGTCCGGAACTGCTCTCGCGCCTTCTTCTGCAACGCCTCCACGACCTCCCAGTCGATCGCCTTGACGAACATTCGATCCAGGGCCATCAGGATCGGACCGGCAACCACACCCTCGACGAGCGTGATCGCTCCACCCGTGTGCGCCATCCCCCCCACCATCAACGTCAGATATACGATCTGGAGGACGGCGAGCTGGACGGATTTTCCTGACTTGGCCTTCTTCGCGAGGGCATCAAACTCATCGCGGAGCCAGGTCTCGTACGTCTGGAATTTTGCATCATAGATGCGGTCGATCTCTTCATCCGGAAGTTGTAGCGCGCTCCAATCCTCGGAACGGATGATCACTTTACCGCGGGGATCGGCCTCCAGGAACGTCCGTAACCGATCCCTCGCCTCTCGAAGGTGCCTTCGGATTGCGGCCCGATTCCCCTCGTGGCCCGCATCGATGGACGAACGGATCCCTTGCTCCGTGCTCGCAAAGCGTTTCCGGAGCGAACCGGTCCACTTTTCGATCCACATGCCAATCGGGCCGAAGATCTTCCTCTCCGCGAGATTCACCAGGTCGAACAGGTTGGCTCGCAACACCTCGGATGCCCTCTGGCGGTCCGCCGATTGCTCGAGGCTCACCTCCTTCAGGATGCGACGTTCCGCTTCACGCCACTCCTTCTCCATCCGCGTCTCGAGCGAGGATACGAGATCCGCATCCGACCTGAAGGCCGGCAGGATCGCCCTCTCGAGGCTCGTCCGGACCTCTTCCCAGGCCCCGTGAAGCGCCTCCGCCCGCACCTGACCTTCCTTGTCTCCCACGACGAGGCGAGCCAGAGTTTCCCGGAGACGACTCTCGCTTCCCGGATCCGAAATCCGACCGTCGCCCGCCACCTCGGGCCACTCGAAGATCACCTGGACCTGGGCCGGGATCTCGGCCTCCAGAAGCAGCTCGCGGAAATGCTGCACCGCCTCATCCTTCTCGCTTTGGGCGCGATTGAAGAGGAAGAGAGTCCGATGCCCCATCCCGCCTATCTTCCGGATCACGCGCCAGACCTCGTCATCGGCATACTTCTCCGGATTGACCACGTAGACGATCAGGTCGGCGAGTCTCAGGAGATCCTCGCTGAGGTCTCGGTTGCGATCCGATACGGAATCGAAATCGGGCGAGTCGATCAGGATCACATTATGGAGAGCGTCGTCAGAGTGGGAAACGAGAACGAGTCCCTTCCCGTCGCTGTCGACCTTCTCCTGCCCTCGAGCGTAGCCGGGGAGGAAGGACGGACCGGCCAGGGCATCCGAGTGATCCCGATGGTGGTAGACCAGCGGGGCGGTGGTACAGGGCCGCTTCACCGAGATTTCTGAGACCTTTTTCCCGGCGAGCGTGTTGAAGAGCGTGGATTTTCCTACCCCGGTGCCCCCCGCCAGCACGGCGATGACCGGGGCGACGTAGCCCTCGCCCAGCCGAAAGATGAGGTTGTCTGTTACCAGCTTTCGGATGTGATCGAGCCGCTCGGTGAGCGCGCTCTCTTCCGGATCCTTGGGAAGGAAGCTGAGTCGCGCCAGGGAATCCCGCAGAGCTTCGAGGCCGACCCTGGCCTGCTTGCGACTCTTCTCGATGAGGAGGAGACGATCCACCGCGCTAGTTCGACTCTCGCCTCGCCCCCAGCAGCCGATCGACCGTCTTCTCTCCGGGGACCGACGTCGGGGCGATCAGGATGATCACGTCCTTGTCCTGGAGAGCGCCGAACACATTCTGGGTGTCCGCGTCGGAACCGATGACATGGCGAAACCTGTACGCGGTGGAAGACAGCTCCGTGCTGGAGAATCGAGCCTTGACTGCCTTGCGATAGGCCTCGAAGAATTCCGCCGCATCCTTGGACCGGTCCCAGTGAGTCACCCATGCCAGCGCCGTCCGACCGCGATCGCTCTCGTAAACGTCGTACCGATCTCCTCCCCAGCCTGCGGCCGCGGTCTCGCCGGGAGTCTCGGAGGTCTCCAGCAAAGCCTGCATCATTCCCTCGAGACCATCTCCCTTCTTTTCCTTCGGATCCTTCGCCGCTTTCTTGGGCGAAAGGAACTCGTCCAGGATGATGAGGATCCCGTGCTCTCCCATCGTGTCTCCGAACGTGCGGCTCCAGCCGGAGCCGAGGGCACTCGAGATGTCGGGGTTCTGGATCTCCACGGGTGGATCGTCCCCACGAAGCAGTTTCCCCGGATGCATCAGAACCTCGGTCGAGGCGGGAGGTGACCGGAACAGCTCCGAGATCCCGTCCCAACCCTTCTCGCCGTAGACCTTGGCGATGGCATAAGCACCCCACATGTACGGGTCGGAAAACGACCGCAGGAGGAAGTTCGGCATCTCCCGAGCCGCCTGCATCGCCTTCTTCAGTGCATCCACATCATCGCCGTCGGCCACCTGACCGAGCAACGATCCCATATCCGGCATGTCCGTGGGATTTACCTTGCGCAGGCTGCGCAGAGACATCTCCATCATCGGACCACCCTGCCCGAGGTCCATCCCCATCTGCTTGAACTGATCCAACATCATCACAAAGGTGGCTTCGCCTTCGACGAGGAAGCTCAAGGCGGATTCCGCGTCGCCGTTTACCCCCTTCTGAGCCCGATCGAGCATCCCTTCGAGATCGAACAGCTGGTCCTGCAGGGCGTGATGTAGCTCGTGGACGACGATCGTCCGGAGCATGGCCTTGGGGAGGCCGCCCATTACCACATAGAAGGCCTTCGAGTCCGGGTCGTAGTAGGCTCCGGCCTGAGTCACGACAAACTCCATCAGTCCCTCGCGAAGATCGTAATCCCGTTCGAGGACCCCGAGCAACTTGAGAGCCTTGCTCCAACCCTCCAGCCGCTCGGGCGGCAGATCCTCGTCCATCGACTTCCTCACGAACTTCGCGAAATCCTCCGTTGATTGTGAAGCCGCGGGAACATCCTTCTTGAATTTCTCCCCTCGGATCCCCTCCACGATCTCCTGATACGTGGAAATGTCACCAAGGATCTCTTTCAGCGCATCGTCCTGAGCAAGTGCGGGGACACCGTGGAAAAGCACCAGGGCCGCCAGCCCCATGCCTATGAGGGACTTTGAGATAGACTTCATCGATTTCCTTCCTTGCAGGGAATGGCTGTTCTTCCAGGACATCAGGAACGGCTGGAGTCTAGTGGAGCAGGGACGGATCTTCAAGGCCCTCGGCGGCGGGTTGCTCCTATGGAGTGATGCGCTAAGATGAGATGGACGCGGCCGGGCGGTGTAGCGCCTCCCGTGGCGGAGAGCGCAGATGCAGCAGGCCTCGTGTCCATCTCGTCCAACATGAGGATCGCCATCGGGCGCGGCTCGCGTCCCCGGGGAATTCGTCCATGATCGAACTCTTGCGAAAGGCAGCCCTGGTTCTCGGGTTCCTCGGGATCCTCGTGTCCTGCGGCGAGAGGGACAGCCGCAAGGATCCCCGAAGAGACCTGACGCCGGTCCAGGCATTCGTTCGTCTATCGCAACCAGGAGATCTTTCCGAGGCGAACTTCACCCGATACGATTCCTTCCTCTCCAGGGAGTACTCCGCCGCGGTCGGCCTGGGCGCGCCGGCCCAGGACCCGATCGGTCAGCCGCTGCGCCGGGTTCCGTTCGGGCTCGCCCTGTCCTCGGACGACTCCAAGCTCTACGTCACCTTCGCCGGTAACGAATCGGAACCCCTGCGCTCCGTCGGCGTGATCGACACGAGCCCCGGGGGAGGCCTGATCCGGGAGATCTCCGTGGGCCTCAGGCCCGTGGCGATCCAGCTCTCGCCGGACGGAGGATTCCTCGTCGTGGCGAACGAGTACTCGAACTACTTCAGTGTGATCGACGCCTCCACCGATCGGGTCGTGAGAAGGCCCGTCTCCCGTTTCTACAATCAAAAAATCCTCTTCCTCGGCCCCACACAGGTCGCCGTGACCAACCGAGCGTGGGATAGCCTCGACCTCTACGATTTCGATCCGAGCACAGGAGATCTCTCGTTCGACCGCGAAATTCCCCTCCACACCCGGAACCGCCCCTTCGAGATCGGTCTCGCTCCCACGGATGGCCCCCCGATGGCCACGCCCGACGGACCGGAGGATCTCACCGTCCTCGGGCTGCCCACGGGGCCGGGGGAACCGTACGACCTGGCGACCGAGCGCGTCCTCACGAACATCAACCCGCGTGAGCTCTGTTTTCTCGGGGGACTGGTCTATGTTTGTGCCGAGAACGGACTCGGCGTCTCGGTGGTGGATCCGACTCTTGGAGATGTCGTGGGAACGATCGATTTCAATTCCCCCGTTCGTGGCTGCGCCGCCTCGGGAGACTATCTCTTCTTCGCGTCCGGCGGCCGCATCGCTCAGGCGGAGGCGGACGTCTCCACGCCAGCGCAGGCCGTCAAGCGCGACCCCGGCCGGAACGAGATCTCCGTGATCGATGTCCGGGTCGATCCAATGCGGATAGGGGCACGGTACACGAGCCTGCCGAATCCGTCGAACGGGCCCGCCGCGGGGCCGCCGCCCGATCTGGCCACTGCCATCGCGACGCTCGTCCCACCGACGGGGGTTGCCCCCTACCTCTCCGCCTTCGGGGACGCGACCGTGCCCAACACCGATGCGAATCGTGACCAACTACCTCCCCTCGTCGATGGGGCCGTCCCCACCCGGATGACGGTATCGGGGGACAAGCTCTACGTGACGATGCAGGCCTCTGACCAGGTCGAAGTCTATTCGATCGATCGTCTGCCAATGGCTCCCCAGGACATCCTCACACGGCTGCCCGCGTCATCCGCGTTCACGAACAGCGATCAGACCGCCTACCCGTCCGCCATCGACACGACCGTCCGGACCGACGAGGGAGTGTACGTGACCGGGTCCATGAACCCGGGGTATTTCGATGGGAGGATGCCGGAGGAGGTGATCCTCTCGAGCGCCGGAGACAAGGTGTACGTCGCGACACGACTCGGAGAGGCGGTATCGGTTCTGGATGCCACTCCGAACGGGATGGTCTTCGACCGGGCGATTCGCCTGACGATCTCCGGGTATCCACCTTTCCCGGCGACGCTCGCCGAGATAGGGGAGGACGTCTTTACCTCGTCCCGCTTCACGCTCGACAACAATTTCTCCTGCCTTACCTGCCATCCAAACTCGAATACCGATTCGAAGCTATGGCAGGCGGGGGCCGCTCCTGGAAACGTGATGCGCGATCCTGTGGCTGTTCGAAACCAGCACGACGTCTTCCCGTACTACAACAGCGGCGGACGGGTCCATGCGGAGACCTTCCGCGCCAATACCCGCGACTTCAGCAGCGACGAGCTATTCGGGGGGACTCGGTCCCCCGCTCCCTTCGACGTCAACAACGATGGCCTGATCGACTCCCTGGATGAGGGGTACGCGGTCGCGTATCTCTATCGAAATGCGATGTACGTCTACGAGCGGTACGGCGTGGGGACCGAATACATCAGCGCGGCCCTGGGCGCTTACCTCGAATCGGAACCACGGCTGCCTCCGAATCCGTTCAGGGGCATCGGATCCGTCCCGGTGGGACTGGATCTATCCGGCCAGAGGATCTACGGGGAGCCGGGGAAGGGTGAGAACTATTTCTACCAGGCGCAATGCCAGACCTGCCACCCGCCACCGGTCACCACCATAAACCTCAACATGACCCTGTCGTTCGGCATGATGGACATGGACATGGACGGGATTCCGGACGGCGTCGTCCCCTCCCTGGAGAGGGACGCGGACTTCGGGCCGGCCGATCTGCTCTCCGTACCCATCGAGAGAGCGAACACGAACGCCGGAGATGACGACCCTGACGTCTGGGTCACCGTCCTGAACATGGTCAATCCTCGCAGTCCGGTGAGCGGGCGGCGCTATATCATCAATGAAGCGGACGCCCGCAACGTTCGTATCAAGCCTCACCGGGGGATGTGGGACACCGCCCCCTACCTCCACCACGGCCGGGCGTCGACCCTGCTCGACGTCGTGGATCGAAGGAACCTCTTCAACACCTTCAACCGGCACGGCGACATCGCCAACCTCACCTTCGAGCAAGCTCGGGATCTGGCCGCCTACCTGCAAACCATCGAATAACTAGTTTCGGAAGATGACTTCCTCGCGATTGAACCACTTCCCCGCGAAGACGATCGCTATGGCGGCGACGAGAAGCGTGGAGGCGAGGGTGATCGCGAAGAAGTCCCATCGATAGTCCCCCTTCATGAACTCGCGCATGACGACAGAGACGTTGACGATGGGGATCATGGCGAGCTTCCAGGAGACCTCCACGCCCGGGATCATCGACGCCATCGCGGGAAGGATGATCAACATCTGGAGTGGAACGGCGTAGGTCTGGGCCTCCTTGAAGGATCGTGCGTAAATGGAGACGGACAGGAGGATCGATGCGAAGACCGAGGCGACGGGGATCGTCAGCAGGATCCCCACGACGAGCGCAAGCGGATCGAACGAGATGTCGAGCATGGCCATGATCTCGGATGGGAGCCCCTTCGTGAGGGTCCAGGCCATGGAGGCCAAGCCCAGTACTGCGGCGGTCATCGAGCAGAGGAAGATCACCAGGAACTTCCCCGCCGCGATCTCGTATCGGCTAGCAGGCGAGAGGAGGAGGGTCTCGAGAGTGAACCTCTCCTTTTCTCCCGCCCCCAGATCGACAGCGGGGTAGAAGGCGCCCAGGAAGCAGAAGAGGATGATAACGTAGGGAAGCATTCCGCCGAGTAGGGCCTGTATCCTCTTTTTCCGGGGGGCGATGTTGGAATCCGTGACGGAGACGGGCTCGATGAACGTTGGCGGCAGACCCCTCTCCTTCAATCGATCCTGGAGGAACAGATCCCCCAAGGCCTTCAGGGCGCCGCGGAGGCGGGATTCAGCCTCCTTGGATGTCGGGATCGTCGAGTCGTAGTAAATCTTTGCGGCGGCTCCCCCCGTTCCTCCGCTCAACACCTGTTCCAGATCGTCGGGCAGGACCAGGGCCGCCTGGATCCGCTTGGACGTGATCGCATCGGCATAGACAAGGGCCTCCTCGTCCTCCCGCACCCAGTCGGGGTAGGTCTCCGCAGGGGGCGACTTTCCGCTCCCTCCCAGTGCATCAAGTTCCGTCGGCTCAACGAACTCCGACATATCGAGGACCTTTCGGATGGCTTCCCCCCCAAGGGCAGTCTTCATTTGCTCCTTGGAGATCCCCATCCCCATCCGCGATCTCCTCGCCTCATCCCTGAACTCCTGAATCTCCTTCTTGGTCAGTTGGAGACGGTCACTGGTTGCATCTCTGCCCAAGACGGCCAGGGCTAGCTCGGCCTGGTCCTCCGTACTCAGCTCACCCCGTCTCGCGCGGAGCTTCTTCATGCTCTCGGGTGCGGAGAGCTGCAACGCGGCATATAGGAGGGCGGGATCGTACTTCAACCTTCGGTCTTCGAGGAGCCTACGGAAGACCTCCTTGTGATCTCCTCGGATGGCGATGAGAACCGTCTGCTTCTCCCGCTTGATTTGCGTCCGGAGCATGAAACGGGTGACTCCCATCATGAGGAGAGGAAGGGCTGCCGTCGGGAGCAAGAGCATGAAGATGAGGGTCCTCCGATCACGAAGGACATCCTTCAGATCCTTGCGAAAGACGGTGAATACCTTTGCGAGCTTCACGAGGTCTCCTCCAGGATCCGGACGAAGGCCTCCTCCAGGTCCGAGGCCTTGTGCCGATCCAGGATCTCCCGCGGGGTGCCTCTCTCCCGGATCTTCGCCTCGTGGATCACGCCGATGTGGTCACAGAGCTTTTCCGCCTCGCTCATGATGTGGGTCGAGAGAATGACGCACTTCTTTCGATCCCGGCATTCGCGAATGAACGACAGGATCGTCCGGGAAGTGAGTACGTCGAGACCCGTGGTAGGCTCATCGAAGATCATCACGGGCGGATCGTGCAGTATCGAGCGCACGATCGACACCTTCTGCTTCATGCCGGATGAGAGCTTGTCGCACCTCCTGTCTGCGAACGACTCGATGCCGAGCAGGGAGAATAGCTCTGCGCAGCGTTCGCGAATCGCCCCTTTGTCCATCCCGTAGAGCGACCCGAAGTACTGCATCACCTCCCGGGGGCTGAGCCTCCCGTAGAGGCCCGTCGAACCGGAGAGGAAGCCGATCGAGCTTCGCACCTTGCGCGCGTCATTTCGCAGGTCGAATCCGCATATCGTCGCGTCGCCCGAGGTGGGCCTCAGCGCTGTGGAGAGCATCCGAAGTGTCGTCGTCTTGCCCGCGCCGTTCGGACCGAGCAATCCGTAGATCTCACCCTCCCGGCAGTCGAACGAGACGTCGTCCACCGCTTTCACCTTGCCCAGCTTCTTGTCGCGGAAGACCTTGGTCAGGGACCTTGCCTCGAGGATCGAATTCCGCGTGGACGTCTCGTTCATCGTCTCGCCCAAGTAAGGTATCGGTCTCACTCTGTCAAGCGATACACCGGTTATCTCTTGCGCACTCGAGCCCCTCTGCTAGACTGTCCGCTCCGCGATCGCGAAGACGAAATTCCCATAGGCCGTGGCCCGAGGCCCGTCATGAAGCAGCCCTGGTTTGCCGTTCTGATCTCCTATTTCTGTCCCGGCCTCGGACACCTCTACGCCGGTCGGCCCCTTCGCGGAGGCGTCTTCTTCCTCATCTTCGCGGGCTTCGGCGTCTCGGGTCTTCGCGCCGTCTTCGCTCCCGGAGGGGATGCTCGAAACGGGTTCATCCTGCTCGCCATCGCCGCGGTGGTCTATGTCGCCGCCCTCGTCGATGCCCATCGCGCCTCTCGCAAGGATGCCGAGGCGCCGACCGGCGGCAGGAACCCGTGGCTGGCCGGCTTCCTCTCGTACATCATCCCTGGAGTGGGACAGCTCTACGGACGACAATTTCTCGTGGCCGCCCTGCTGATCGGCGCCGGGATAGGCGTCTCTCTCGCGTCCGGGGCCTTCCGACTACTGGCGACGCCTGTACTGGACGCCATGCTGGTGCCCCCGATACTGCACGGCCTGCGGATCGCGGGCCTGTGGCACGCGCAGTGGTCCCTCGCCGAGCCGAGGCAGCTCTTCTCCAGGAGATTCCTCTCCCTGATCCCCCTCATCGCGGCCGAGGCGACCGTGATGTCCGCCGTCTTTTTCTGGGTCTTCCAGAGCGTCGTGATGTGGATGCCCATCGCCACACCGGCGATGGAGCCGAGGCTGCTCAGGGGAGACATGGTGCTCGTGGACGGCCGGTCCTACCTGAAAGAGGCGCCACAGCGCCACGACGTCGTGATCTATCGGGAATCGGAAATGGGCGGGCTCCTCATCGCCCGGGTCGTCGCCCTCCCCGGGGAGGAGGTCCAGGTTTCCGGCGGGAAGCTGCAGGTCAAGGGCATCCCGGTCGGCCAGCTGAGAAAGACGATCCCCGACGGGGAGTGGGGGTCGATGAACCTCACCGACAATATGTATCTCCTCATCGCGGACAGCGCTCAGCTCAACCCGGAATCGGGTCTCCCCAGCCCCGTCCGGAAGGGGGCGATCCTCGGGCGGGTCTACAAGAGGGTCCTCCCTCTCGCCCGGCGCTCCCGGATCGGCGGCCCGCCCGTGGTGCATTGATCCGTCTTCACAGGTCGGATACGATCACTCTCCGATCACGCATCGAGGCACGAATTCGACCGGCAACACTCCGGAAGGGAGGGCGGCCCTGAACCTCTTCGACCCCCACATCCACATGCACTCCCGCGTCACGGACGATTACGAGCGGATGTCGCTGGCCGGCATCCGGGTCGTCATGGAGCCTGCCTTCTGGCTGGGAGGAGCCCGCACACACGCCGGCACCTTCTACGACTACTTCGACGGGATACTGGGGTTCGAGACGGAGAGGGCGGCGCAGTTCGGGATCCTGCATTTCGTCACTCTTTCGATGAACCCGAAAGAGGCGAACGATCGGAAGCTCTCGAAGGAAGTGATCGATCACATGGAGGCGAACTACCTCGACCGGAAGGGAGTGGTCGGGGTCGGCGAGATTGGCTTCGACTCGACCACCGATGCGGAGGAAGAGGCGATCCGGCTGCAGCTCGAGGTCGCCCGGAAGAAGGACCTCCCGGTCCTGATTCACACGCCTCACCAGCGGAAGGCACAGGGGACCCGCCGGAGCCTCGACATCTTGAAGGAAATGGACTACGACCCGGAGAAGGTGATCATCGATCACAACACGGAGGAGACGACGGGTATGGTGCGCGACGCGGGCTGCTGGGCGGGGCACACCGTCTATCCGGTGACAAAGCTCTCTCCGGACCGCGCGGCCAACATTGTCACGAAGTACGGCGTGGAGAAGATGCTGATCAACTCCAGCGCGGATTGGGGACCCTCGGATGTCCTCAGCGTCCCGCAGACCGTGCGTGAGCTGCGCAGGCGAAACTTCCCCGAAAAGGAAATTGCTTCGCTGGTGTGGCAGAACCCGATCGACTTCTTCTCACAGTCGGGAAGGCTCGACCTGGGAAATCTGGTCTGACGAGAACCTACCGGCCCTTCCGTAGACGTTCCCCGTTCCCATCCGGCAACCCGGTCGCTCTCAAAATCTTCGCGGCGGTCTGCTCGTAATCGTACTCGACTCGGTGCCAGCGGAGGACCTCATCCTCGAGGATCGCGTAGCAGGCCCTCTGGTCTCCATCCCTCGGCTGGCCGACCGAGCCGACGTTGATCACTGCCTTGTCCTTCCCCAATCTCACCGCCCCACCGATCTTCGACGGAACGAGATACCGATAGTTCGGCGTGACGATCCCCGGTAGATGGCTGTGGCCGACAAAGCAGAGCCGATCGATCATCGAAAAGATCTCATCGATCTTCTCGCGGTCGTACCGGACGTCGAGGGCCCGGATGTACTCCGTCGTCGGCTGACGGGGCGAGCCGTGGACGAAGAGCATGTCGCCCCGGCGGGCCGTTGACTTCAGGTCGCCGAGGAAGTTCCAGATATCCTCGCTCGTGGTCCCGTCATCTTGATCGGAATTGATCTGTTCGCGTGTCCACTCGACGGCCAGCTTCGCCTTCGGGTTGAACCACGCGGGGACGAAGAGGGCGGCCTCCTCGTGGTTTCCGAGGATGGTGTGGGTGAACTTCGTCGCGATCTTGACGCAAGCCCTGGGGTCGGGTCCGTAACCGACGACGTCGCCGAGACAGATGATCTCCGTGCACTTCCTCTCATCGATGTCCTGGAGGACGGCCCGGAGGGCCTCCAGGTTCGAGTGAATGTCCGAGACGAACGCGGTCCGGTTGGCCACCTGATTCCCCACCGATCAAAAGGGGGGAGCGCGCCAGACAGGGCGCCCCCCCCGTAACTACTCTACTTCATGGCAGAATGAACCGAGGGCTTATTCGGCCGTCTTCTTGCCAGTGCATTCCATGAACTTCAGGTACTTGTCGGTGCCCTTCCACTGACGCTCCATGAGGGCGGTGGCCGTCCCATCCGCATTGAAGGTGCATGTGTGACGGTCCTTGCCCTTCGCGCTTTCGCCTATCCCGGTGATGGTGTCTCCTTCCACTGTGCTGGTCCCCGTCGATACATCACCCAGGGCGTCGAACCACCAGCCCTTGTAGTCGCCGGACTTGGGGTCCTTGCGGGTAAAGCCGGCCCCTTCATAGACCATGACCCCGCCGACATTCATCTTGTAACTACTCTGCAGGAACTGACCGTTCAGGACCCACTCGATCTTCTCGGTGGCCACGAACGGCGCCTGCTCGCCATTGGGGGGATAGGAAGTGCCCTTCCACTCCCAGGTGCCAACCATCCGGTTCATGAAAGAATCATCGGTCGGCAGAGGAGCGATCTGCTCCTCCTGATCACCTTCTCCCATATCTTGCATGGCGAAGGCTCCGGCAAACCCCACGAGAATCCCGACTGCCAGCAGGCACGTTGCGATCAGCTTGCTCATCGCTCACTCCTCCAATAAAAATTGTTGGGTCCGGCCGTGCCGGACTCAGGACGATCGATCGTTACGTTTTCACTCCTATCGAACCCGGGTCCCTTCCGTCAGGGAGACTTCCTCTTGACCGTGGACCTGAGGTAAGGCGTATATTCCTTTCCCTCCGGCGTCTGCGTGTCGAGAGAGAACGATGAATCTCCCTCCTTCGGCATGGCGAAGGTCAACCGCATACTCCCCGTCGGTCCCTCATGGTGCAAGACCACCGTGTCCCCGTCCCTCTTCCCCTGGTAGTGCTCCCCCGAGCCATAATTGCTGAACCACCAGAAGTCGTAGTCGGTCGAGTCGGGCGTGGAGCGCATCAAAGCGAGGCCATTCAAGTCCGGCGCGCCCTGCATGCCTGGCTTGTGATAGTGCTGGAGGAGGAACTGATGGTTCAGGATCCATTCGAACGATTCAGTAGCGGTGAAGGCGTGCTTCTCGCCGCCCTTCTCCGTGGTCCCGGTGATCTCCCATTCGCCGACAAACCTCTCGAGGAATTCATCCTCGAGGGGAGAGGGCGGAGACATTTTTGCCGGTGCCTCGTCCTTGTCCTGAAGGGCCCAGGCCCCGCCGAGTCCCATGCAGATCCCGATCCCGATGCACACGAGGAACTTCCATCTTCCCATCGAATTCCCTCCCTCTCTTGACGCGCCCGGGGCGCGCAGGCGCCCCGGACCATGAACCAGCTCTGATCAACTACAGGGTTCGAGGTTCCCTACTTCTTCTTTCCTTTGACGTCGAAGAAGGTCATCCACTCGGTCTGACCCTCGGGGATCATCTTGTAGACATGATGGCCGGTGCCATCCTCGTTCAAGGTGATGGTGCTGATTGTTCCTTCATGCTTCCCGCTCTTCGGCGGCGCCGTGTAGACGACGGTGTTCCCATCACGCTTTCCCTCACTCTTCTCGCCATCGCCGCCGATGTCGAACCACCAGTGCTGGTAGTCCTTCGAGCCGGGAGTGGATCGGGCAATAGCCATCCCTTCGTAGGTCGGCATGTTGGGTCCCATCGGCGATTCGTAGTTCGAGACGAGGAACTGATGGTTCAGTGCCCACTTGAATGTCTCCGTCGCCTTGTAGGGCATCGGCCCGGCCTTGGGGTCCATCGTCATCGTGCCTTCCCACTCCCACGTGCCGACCCATTTATCCAGGAAGTCGTCTTCGAGAGGAGCGGGGGGCCATGACGCCTTATCATGTCCCCCTTCTTTGTCCTGCAGGGCGTTCGCACCGGCGAAGCCCATGACGAATGCTATGACCAGACCCACAACCGTGAGCGATTTACTCATCGATCCAATCTCCCAAAGACCGCACCGGATCGGTGCGATTTGCTCCGTTCGGGGGCGCCGACGCAGCGCCTCCACAAATGACTATTGATCATTGACTCTTGAAGGATTCTTACGACATCCGACTTCCCGGCGATCTATTTCCCCTCCTCTTCGACTTTTTCTGTCTTCTTCTTCCCCTCCAATACCAAGACAGGTGACCATTCCTCATGGGGCGGGGACATCCCTTCCACGTTCACTTTGAGCGTGCCGTCATCCGCGACCTCGTACTTGGTGCGAGTCTTCCCGGCGGGGCCGTCTGCCTCCGTGACTATCTTGTTGCCTTCTCGGGTTCCCTCGGACGTCTGGGCCATGCCCATCGACTCGAAGAGCCATTGCTTGATCTTGCCGGTTCCCGGCTCCGCTCGCGTGACCGTCAGGATATCGAAGGACGCGCCCCCCCCTTTCTGGGTCTGGGTCATCCGACTCAGGAGGAACTGATCCTGGCAGACCCACTCGACGGTCTCGGTCGCGATGATCTCGTAGTCTTTCCCAGCAATGGTGAACTTTCCCGTGTACTCCCACTCTCCCACGAGCTTGTCCAGGAACTCGTCCTTCGGGGCTTGCCTGCCCGCTCCCTGGCCATGCAAGGCCCCGACACCGCCCACGCCGATGAGTAGACCCGCCAAAAGCCCACAGCAAAAAAGAGACCTCTTCATCGTCTCCTCCTGGTCATAAATTCCAGAGTTCTCCCCGTTGACGTACTCAAACCTCCACCTCCTCGCCTGGAGAGAAGCCATCCTTCTCCCGAACCACCTTCGAGGCGGCGATCATCGGATCGTGGTAGAAGTAGAGCGTCCAGTCCTCGTCCACTGCCTGGGAGAGGACCTTCTTCTTCTCCTCCACGATGGTCGCCGGGTAGAGATCGTAGGCCATGATGAACGGAATTCTCACATGGGAGGCGGTGGGGATCAGATCCGCGCAGAAGAGGACGACATCCCCACCCCCCTGGACCTTGACGAGGTGCATCCCCGGCGTGTGTCCCGTAGACGGCACCAGCTCCACACCGGGAGCGATCTCGTCGGCGCCTTCGTGAAGCTGGAGCTGGCCCGCATCCTGCAGGGGAGCGAAGTTCTCCGGTAGGTAACTCCTTCTCTCCAGCTCATGCGCCTCGTTCGCCGCCTCCCAGTTCTCCTTCTGAACGTGATAGGTGGCCCGGGGAAAAGTGGGGCGCAGCGTCTCCCCTTCTCGCACGGTCGCACCGCCGGCATGGTCGAAGTGAAGGTGGCTGATCACGACGTCCGTGACATCTTCCGGTAACACGCCTTCCGCTCTAAGGCTCTTCTCCAGATCGAACCGGTCATGCCGGATACGGTAGATCTCCTGGAGCTTTTCGGAGAATTTCTTTCCCACGCCCGTGTCGACGAGGATCGTCCTCTCCCCCCCCCGGATCAGCATGGAGCGCAGGGCGAGAGCGATACGGTTCTTCTCGTCGGGCGGGTTCCTCTTCTTCCACAGGGCTTGCGGGACGATGCCGAACATCGCTCCCCCATCCAGAGCGAACTCTCCCGCGTGAACCCCCCGGACATCATAATCTCCGACTCTCATCCGTCACCCTCTCCCGAGGGTCCCGCGACGACCGGCGCATCGGACCGCGACCTGAATTCCCTTCCCGCTCGCCACTCGACCGACAAGAAGACCACGGCTCCGACGCAGATACAGGTATCCGCCAGATTGAAATTGGGCCACCGCCAGTCTCCCACATGGAAGAGGATGAAGTCCCTCACCTGTTCGAAGCGGAGCCGGTCCACGAGATTGCCGATCGCCCCCGCGCAAAAGAGCCCCAGCGCCACCTGCATCCCCCGAGCGCGTCCCTTGGAAGAAAAGGCCATGCCGAGGAGGAGAGCGAGTATGCAGGCCGTGATCACCGTAAGAACCTTGGAGTGATCGGAGAACATTCCCCAGAGGCTCCCTTTGTTCAGCGCCGCCTGGAGCTTGAGGACGCCCGGGATGATCGTGCGATCGACTCCCCTGATCCCATCTGTGGCGTTCGCGCCGAGCGCCCGAAACGCCATGTCCTTGGTGATCAAGTCCAGTATCGCGCCCGTTAGCGCGACGCCCAGGAAGACCCACCTCTCGCCGAACCGGCTCAGCGCCCTTTGGATCGGCGCTCCCGGGTCTTCTTCCCCGCTCCCTTCTTTCCCTTTGGAGTCCCGCGAGGCTTCCACGCCTGGATGTTCCGCGCAGTCCGCTTTTCTCGCATGCTCCACCTGAGGGTCCTGTCCTGGAAGGGGCTCCGATACGATCTCTAGGCCAGCGCTCGCTCACTGAGATTCAAGGAAGGACAAGATTATAGGCGGTCCCAGGGGGGCGATTCAACCGTAGGCACAGGGAGTCTGCAGGGCCTGCCTCCTCGTGACCCTGGCTCTGACATTCTGACATGGGCAGCGTGGCGACCCCCTCGGCCCCTGTCAGGATGGCACCTCCCCCGGGCTCCGGTCCGGGGCGGGGCTATAACCTTCGTCCAGCCAGAACTTTGTGCTAGATCCGGCCAGTTCCCGATGGTATTATTTTTGCTCATCACTCACGGGTAGTGGCCGATCCGGCAAGCGGGGGCGCGGCGCCCGATGGCGGCTACGTGAGGCGGAGTCGTCATGCCCACTTACGAATATGAGTGCACATCCTGCGGAAACGCATTCGAGGCCTTCCAGTCGATAACGGCCAAGCCGCTCCGGAAGTGCCCGAAGTGCGGAAAGAAAGTGCAGAGATTGATCAGCGCGGGAAGCGGGTTCCTCTTCAAGGGATCAGGCTTCTATTCGACGGATTACCGATCCAAGGAGTATCAGCAACAGGCAAAAAAAGAAAAGGAGAGCGCCGCACCCGTCAAGACCGATTCGAAAAAAGAGAAGAAAGCCAAGCCCTCCAAAAAGTCGTAGGGATCGGAGATTTCGCCTTCGGGCGGGACAGGATGGATATGGATCTCAAGAAACTGTCGGACGCGGAGAAATTGGTCGGGGGGAAGTTCAAGCTCTCCGCCCTCATGCAGAAGAGGTTGGTCGAGTTGATGCGAGGAGCGCCGAAGCTGGTCAACTCCGGTTCGACGAACATGCATGAGGTCGTGATCGAGGAGATTCTTCAGGGAAAGATCAGGTTGGGTGACCCCGAGCCTCCAAAGCCCGTCCCGGAGGGGGAGCCTCCTCTCGAGCCGGTCGCCTGAGCGTAGCACGGATTCGTAGTCCCCTTCCTTTCGAGATCAAGATCACTAACTGGATCGCCCGCCAGAACGCGCGGGTGGTAGGAGAAAGATACGATGGGAGCCAAGAAGATTGCATTTGACATGGACGCGAGGGATGCCATCCGCCGAGGGGCACGCAAGCTCGCTCGGGCGGTGAAGATCACCCTGGGTCCGAGAGGAAGAAACGTCATCCTTCAGAGGAAGTTCGGAACGCCGACCGTGACCAAGGATGGTGTGACGGTGGCGAAGGAGATCGAACTGGCCGATCCCACGGAGAACATCGGCGCCCGATTGGTGCGGGAAGCGGCGTCCAAGACTTCCGATACCGCGGGGGACGGCACGACCACGGCGACCGTCCTGGCCGAGGCGATATTCAACGAGGCCCTCCGGAGCGTCATCGCGGGGGCGGACCCGATGAGCCTGAAGCGCGGGATCGACAAGACCGTCAAGATCGTCGTCAAGGACCTCGAGAAGCTCTCCCACTCGGTGAAAGACGACCCCAAGCAGATCGCTCAGGTCGCGGCGATCGCGGCCAACAACGACGAGGCGACGGGCGAGATCATCGCCGAGGCGATGCAGAAGGTAGGTAAGGATGGCGTCATCACCGTCGAGGAGGGGAAGACCCTCGAGACGACCGTCGAGTGGGTGGAAGGGATGCAGTTCGACCGCGGGTATATCTCTCCCTACTTCGTCACGAATCCCCAGAGCATGGAGTGCGTCCTCGAGAACCCGTTCATCCTGATCTACGAGAAGAAGATCACGAACATCAAGGATCTCCTTCCCGTGCTCGAGAAGGTCGCCCAGAGCGGACGTTCCTTGATGATCCTGGCAGAGGATGTTGAAGGCGAGGCGCTGGCCACGCTCGTCGTCAACCGACTGCGCGGCTCTCTGAAGTGTGTCGTCGTCAAGGCCCCCGGCTACGGGGACCGCCGGAAGGCGATGATGGAAGACATCGCGATCCTGACCGACTCCAAGGCGGTCTTCGAGGATCTCGGGATCAAGCTGGAGAGCCTGGACCTCTCCTACCTCGGAAGCGCGAAGAAGATACACGTCGACAAGGACAAGACAACCATCATCGAAGGGGCCGGGTCGACCAAGGCGATCCAGGCCCGCATCGGTCAGCTCAAGAAGGAGATCGAGGGGTCCACCTCCTCCTATGACAAGGAGAAGCTCCAGGAACGGCTGGCGAAGCTCTCCGGCGGAGTGGCCGAGATCAACGTCGGAGCCGCCACGGAGGCCGAGATGAAGTCGAAGAAGGCCCTCGTGGAGGACGCCCTTCATGCGACGCGGGCGGCCGTCGAGGAGGGGATTTTGCCGGGCGGTGGCGTGGCCCTGCTCCGTGCGATTCCTGCCGAGAGCAAGCTGAAACTCGAAGGGGACGAGCTGATCGGCTCCCAGATCGTGCGGCGGGCCCTCGAGGCGCCCGTTCGGCAGATCGCCGAGAACGCCGACACGGATGGCGCGGTCGTGGTTCAGAAGATCCTCGAGAACAAGGATCTCAACTTCGGTTTCAACGCCGAGTCGCTGAAATATGGCGACATGTTCAAGGCGGGCGTGCTGGACCCGACCAAGGTCACCCGATCGGCGCTCCAGAACGCCGCCAGCGTATCCACGATGATGTTGATCACCGAGGCGGTCGTGACGAACCTCCCGGATAAAGATCAGAGGGCCTCGGGCTCGGACTCCGATTTCGGGGACGAGGACGAGGCGTACTAGAAGCGGCGCTTTGGCCGCGTGAGTCCTGCAGCAGAGATCGACCATCTCCAGGATGCCTGGCAAATCGAGCATTCCGGATCCGCTCGAGAAGAGAGACCTCCTCTACTCCAAGGAGGGGGACCGCGGGGTGGACCTCGTCGCTCTCGGCGATGCCTATCGCGACGCGGGTCGCTTCACCGAAGCAGTCCAGTTTTACAATCGCGCCCAGGCCGAGGATAGCCTCGCCGAGCTGAAGGACCTGGTCATCGACCGGGGTGATTCCGCACTCCTGCTCACCATCCAGCGCGTCCTCAAGAACGGAGTCAAAGCGGCCGACTGGAAGAGGCTCGCCGAGTCGGCACTCCGCAAAGAAAAATACTCCGCCGCGGCCGAGGCCTTCGAGAAGGCCGGCGAGGAAGAAGCGGCAGCCGAGGCGAAGGCGAAGCTGGACGAGCTCCTCCAGACGGTAAAGCAACCCGAACCGATCGCCGATCCGGATGATCCCGACGATCCGACCCCGGGGCAGGCTGGCCATCAGACCAGGATGGGCGGTTAGAGAAAATCCGACATACCGAGGAGGAGAAGATGAGCATCACGGAGGGAATCCGTCTGACCTGGCTCGGCCACGCGACCTTTCAGGCGATCTCCCCGAGCGGGAAGGTCATCATGATCGACCCGTGGATCCAGGAGAACCCCGCCTGTCCGGATCACCTGAAATCGTTTGATGCGATCGACATCATTCTGGTGACTCACGGTCACTTCGATCACATCGCGGACGTGGTCCCGCTCGCCGCGAAGCATGACCCCGTAGTCTACTGCAACTACGAGACGAGCGTGTGGCTGGAGGGCAAGGGCGTCAAGAGGGCGGAGGGGATGAACAAGGGTGGGACCGTCACGGCGGACGGGATCCAGATCACGATGGTCGGCGCGGATCACTCCTGTGGAATCCTGGACGACGGGAAGATCGTCTACGGCGGCGAGGCGTGCGGGTTCGTCATTCGCTTCGAGAACGGCTACAAGATCTATCATGCGGGTGACACGAACGTCTTCGGGGACATGCGTCTGATCGGCGAGCTGTACCGGCCCGACCTGGCGCTGATCCCGATCGGCGGCCATTACACGATGGGCCCTCAGGAGGCGGCGCTCGCCTGCCGTCTGCTCGGCGTTCAGCGCGTCATCCCGATGCACTTCGGAACCTTCCCGCTCCTGAAGGGGACACCAGAAGAGCTGCGCGATCTGACGCGGGACATCACCGACTTCGAAGTGATCGAGCCCCGCATCGGCGAAATTATATAATTATGTAATTATGGGGACACTCACTTAATTGGTTTGAGATAAGTGAGTGTCCCCTTAATTCCTAACCCCTTTGATAGCCCCAAAACAAAGTCATGGGGACACTCACTTAATTGGATGGAGATAAGTGAGTGTCCCCTTATCTATTATCTCTTATCTATTTTAGGCGGTAGAGGTAGACGGTTACGGGGCCACTGATGCGCCCCATCGGGTCCAGGTCGGCATCTTCCTTGGCAAGCGCCTCGAACTCGGGGCGATCCTCCTTCGCCATTCCCACTTCGTACGCAATGTACTGCACCCCGTGCAGCCGCGCATACCGGAGTGTTCTCTCGTAGGTATCCCGTGGAAAGAAGACGGTCTTCCCGCCCGCGAAGAAGCCCAGATCTGCTGGAAATGCCATGATCCGGGCCCGTTGGTCCTCCTCCGTGCCGGCCCGGACGTAGGCGCTCGCCACGCGGAGAGGACTCCACCACCCTCCGTACTTTTCGAAAGTCCTCCCGAGGAACGGCAAGGTCGCCGCCAGGACGACAAACCAGACGACCGTCCTCGGTGGCCACCTCCACTCGCTCAGACGAGCGAGTCCCATCGCAGGGAAGACGACGGCAAGCGGGATCGGCAGGACGATCATCCTCCGGGAAGGATGGAACAGGGCAAGGGCAACGAAGTAGAACCCGATCACGGCGAGAAGGAAGACGAGCATGGGCCGGCGTTCCGGATCTCGAAAACCTGCGACGCAGAGTGGGAGCAGCAGCAGGTTCGGGTAACCGATCAGGTCCGGCAGGTAGGCGAGAAAGCGGCCGATGTTCGCGCCCACTCGTTTCACGGTCATCATCGGATCTGACAGAGCCCGCAGCGCGGCCCCCCCGGCGGAATACTCACCCTCCTCGATCTGGCGGAAGAGAGCGACCTCCTCCCCGTCCTCCGTGAGCGACCACCAGGAGCGGCCGTCCGCTCGACCCTCTCCATACTCCAGGTTGACGGCAAGCTTCGGCGTGATCGTCCAGGCGCCGGTCCGGTCGTGAATCCAGAGGGATTGGAGGAGGAGGATCGCGCCCAGGGGCGCCACGATCCCGATGGCCCCCGCCAGGCGAACTTTTGGCGCGCCGGTCTTTCGCGATGCGACGAGCCAGAGGATCGCCAGGATGGGGAGGAGGATGCCCTTCGGGCGTACGAGGAACCCCAGTCCGGAAACGATCCCCAGGGCGATGCCGGATCTGGCGGACGGCTCTTGCAGAAGTCGCCAGGCGAGCCACGCGGAAGTAACGAAGAAGAAAGCCCCGATGGTATCCGCCCGGGCGAGGACGGAAGATCGGCTGAAGAACGGGTGAATCGCCAGGAGAAAGATGGCGGCGATCCCCACCCGGTCTCCGAACGTTCGGCGAACGAGCAGGAAGAGGGGAACGCCGGCGAGAACACCCCCCACGAGCGATGCGGCCCGCGCTCCGATCTCCACGTCGCCGACGATCAGCCGGCCGAGAGCAACGAGGATCGGATAGAGAGGGGGGATCGCCGGGTGAAACCCTTTCGCCCATTCGCCATTCACCAACGCCTCGGCCGCCGGGAATACCCAGATGACCGCATCCCCGTCCACACGCCCCATGGAGAGTAGAAGGACCAGACGGCAGATGATCGCGAGACCGAAGACCGCGGCGATCCACCGCCATCGAGTCCGTTGACCCTTCCCACCACTCATCTTCATTCCCCCCCGAACCGGACGAAGACCGATTTCTCGGCCCGGCCGATCACTTCCCCTTCCCCCATCGACGCAGACACTTCGGTCCAGTCCCCGTCTCTCGCGTAGAGGAATCGCACCTGTCCCTCTGCGACGGCGGCGCGAAGTTGCTCCGGGTCCGCAAACTTCGTCCCCGTCCGCCGCCCCGCGTAGAACGCCAGGGCTGCCTCGGTCCGCATGGGCGGCATCATATAGATATGTACGACCTCCCCCTCCGAGGTCGTCGACCGGATCAGATCGCTCAACCCCCGGAGATCCTGCATCTTCTCTCGCTGAAGGGGGATGGGAAATATCAGGAGCGCCAGGGCGGCCCCCAGGGAGGCGATCCCAAGCCACTGAGCAAGGCCCTGCTTGAATCGCAGGGGGAGCCACCCGTCCAGGAGCATCCCGGTGGCGATCGCGAGAGGAGGCAAGAGGGGGATCATGTAATAGGCGTGCTTGTGCCTCACCAGCGAGAAGGGGATCAGGATGGCCAGGGCCCAGACGAGCACAGCAATCTCATCCCCAGGCCCCTCTCGCCATCTGCGAACGCCAAGGCGCGCGAGGGAGTAGAGGGCGACCGGGAACCAGGGGAGTCCCACGAACAGGCCGATCCAGAGGTAGTAGAACGTACCCCGAGGGTCCGGCCAGGCCCCCAGAATGGCCCCCCAGATCCGGTCGACGAAGTACGGCTCGACACCCGCCGAACCCTGGCTGCTCGAATGGAGAAGCAGCCACGGGATCGGCACGGCGATGGCGAGAAGGCATCCGCCCCAGAAGCCCGCCGATTTCCAGCGCCATCTTCCCATCCACCAGAGCGCCACGGGAGCGATGCCCAGCGGGGCCAGTCCCACGATGCCCTTGGTGAGGATCGCAAGACCCGTCGAGAGCCCGAAGAGAACCCAGCCTACGCGTCTCTTGTCCGACAGAAGCAGACCGAGAACCGCTGCGGCGATGAAGAGGGCGAGCGGTGCGTCGAGCCTGGGGCGCCTCGCATGCTTGACGAAATAGGGCGTGGCGAGCAGGGCGACCCCCGACAGGAATCCGGTCCACGGTCCCCGGAGCTTCCAGCCGATGGCCCCCACAATGATCGTGGTCGCGAATCCGCAGGCGGCGGAGAAGAGCCTCGCCCCGATCGTCGTCACGCCGAAGAGAATGAACCCGGCGGAGATCCCCCAGATGCCAAGCGGAGGGTGATCGAACCACGGCGTGTGCCGGTCCGGATAGTAGAGAGTCCACCAGTCCCCCGTATCCAGCACGTTCCTGGCGACGGTGGAGAGCATCAGCGAGTCGAAGTTATGGATGTCCCCCTGAGCGCTCCCCGCGAAGAAGACGAGGAAGGCCGAGAAACCCAGCACGATCGCTGCGAAGAGGGGTCCCGGATTTCGAAACGAGATCGCCGTGTTCATCCTCCCCCTCCCGTGGGGAAGACCTTATACAACAATCGGGGCGGGAAGCCACGCGTGGGGGGCCGTCCCCTCACCGACCGGCTCGCTGCCGGGACGTAAAGGACGTGATATAATGGATGTGGGGAACCTGAGGTGAAGTGGTGACTCTCGGCCGCTCCCTGTTGATGCTTTCCGCGCTCGCGCTCCTTGCGGGTGATCCAACCGATCCCATCTCCGTCACTTTTCCGTTCAAGCTGACCGATGGCCACGGATACCGCTGGGACATCGGCCCGAACGGGGGCATCGGAGACGGGTCGAACGACGCCTATGACGGGGGTGTGATCCTCCGGCTGAACGGCGTTTCGTTTCCCAATCAGACTACCGGCCGGCTCGTCGGCGGTCGCGAGGTCATCCTGGGCCCGGTTGAAATGGCCTCGATCCAGGTGACGAGGCGAATCTTCATCCCGGAGAAGGAGGGCTACGCCCGGTTCATCGAGGAGCTGGAGAACACGACGGAGCGCACGGTACGCGTCCAGCTCAGCGTGATATCACAGCTTGGCGGTCGGATCGGCACCCTCCAGACTTCCCAACCGAACGAGTCCGAAGGGACGGGCATCATCGCCTTCGTCACCGATGACGGCGACCCGTCAGGATCCGACCCGGCCATCCTCCACGTCCTGGGAGCGCGGGGAGGTCCTCTCACGCCAACGATAGAGGGACGACTGGGCGAGCGGGTCATCCGATACACCTTCGAAGAGATCGTGATCCCATCCAATCGCAAGGTGCTCTTCATCCATGCCGAGGCGCAGCGAAAGAGCGCGGCCGAAGCGATCGCCGAGATGGAGCGATTCGAGTTCCACGATCTCGTGGCCGACCTGAAACCGGCCGCAGCCGTCGACTTCCTCAACTTCCGCGTGCCGTATCACCTCCCCCACGACGTCGATGTGCCCCGGGAAGCGGACCGCGATGTCCTCACGCTCCGTGACGGAGACGCGATCTACGGCGAGGCCCA
Organism: Planctomycetota bacterium; assembly: GCA_027296055.1. Classification (GTDB taxonomy): domain Bacteria; phylum Planctomycetota; class JAPUJT01; order JAPUJT01; family JAPUJT01; genus JAPUJT01. The sequence goes on from JAPUJT010000065.1 coordinate 58,053, forward strand.
GAATCCCATTTACAGCGCTCTGACCGACTTCGGTCCCAGGGAAATTCCGGGAGAGCACCTGGTGGCTATCGTCGGCAACGATCGGCTCGGCCGCTCCCGCCTCTACCTGAAGTCGGGTGAGGTGTATCGAGCCCGAATGCCCGATTTCGTCCTCGAGTTCCACCTCCCTTCGGGCCACTCGCTGGAGATACCGGGAGATCGCATCGCATCGGTGGGGTTCCGCAAGCGCGAGGGAGAAACCCGCGGCTTCGAGCTGACAGGGCAGGTTGCGACCCTTCTCTCGGGAGACCGGCTCGTCGGAGCGATCCTGGACGAGCACCTCTCCTTGCGAACGATGTACGGCAAGATCGTCCTCCCGACCGCCCGGATCGCTCGCCTGCAGCGAACGAGAGAGGATCCCGGATTTTATCGGGTGGTCCTCCGAGACGGGTCGGTTCTCAGGGGCCTCCTCGAAGAGGAGACCGTTGGATTCCGAGCCTCGGACGGTCGCGAGGTGAGCATCCGATCCGACCTGATCTTCGATCTCTGTCTGGCCGACTCAGAGTTACGAGGGGATGGACCGAGAGTCGTCCTCGTGACGGGTGACGACTTCGTCGGCCGGATCGCCGACGCCGCGATCACGATCGAGACACCTTTCGCCAGGATCGAGCTGATCCCGTCGCAGATTCGCCGACTCGAGGCGATCGAAGGATCGCACGGCGAATTCCGGGCTGTGCTCTGGGATGAGACGACCGTGAGCGGAGAGATCCGGAACGAGAAGATCTCGATCCAGCTCCGAGCTGGGGAGAAATTCTCCATCCAGGCTCCCCTCCTGAGCGAGGTGACCAACCCTTACCCGGAGCTACCCGATCCCATCCGGACACGCGTCGAGCACCTGATCTCCGAGCTCGGGGCCCCGGATTTCGAGCGCCGGGAGGCGGCGGAGCGCGATCTGATCCAGCTGGGCCGCCCGGCGATCGGCCTCCTGCTCGGTGTCAGCGACTCCGGAGACCCCGAAGTCCGACAGCGCGTCCAGCGCATCCTGGAAGTCATTTCCTGAAAATATTAGCAGCGGGCCCTTGTGGGGAGATGGAGCCGGTGATTATGATCGGCGCCCAACGCATCCCCTCGGAGGGCCCGACCCCATGGCGCGCAAGCGGAAGATCGATGTTGCTGTCCTCTATAACTTCCTCGGTGAGGATGAGTTCGAGACTCTGCGCCAGGGGCTTCAGGGAGGCGAGACCGAGCTGTCTCCGGAGATGGCGGAGGAGTACGACGCGGAGGCGATCGGCGATGAGATCGCCACGGTAGAGGAGGAAATCCAGGCGGTCGAGGACGGCATCAGCGGCGCGGGGTTCACGGCCCGCACGATCAACATCAAGGACGATTTCCAGATTCTCATGCAGGCGTTGACGAATCCCCGTCCCGACGTCGTATTCAACCTGGTCGAATGGTTCAACGATGACTCCTGGCTGGAGGACAGGGTCGCGGCGCTCTACGACCTGCTTCAGATCCCGTACACCGGCTCTCCACCGGTGGCCCTCGCCACATGCCAGAGAAAAGACCGCACCAAGGAAATCCTTCAGGCCAATGGCGTCCCCACGCCCCGCTTCATGGTCGTCACGAAAGAGCCGATCCCCAGGCTCGGCGGACTCCGCTATCCGGTGATCGTGAAACCCACGCGGGCTGACGCCAGCGAAGGCATCTCGGAGGACTCGGTGGTCGAGAATCGCCAACGACTCGTGCAGCAAGTGCGAATGATCCTGGAAGACTACGAGCAACCGGCGCTTGTCGAGGAGTTCATCGCCGGACGGGAGCTGGGAGTCTCGGTTCTCGGCAACGATCCCCCTCGCGTCCTCCCGCTGGAAGAGATGGACTTCAGCGAACTCCCCGCGGGCTATCGAGGGATCATCTCGTTCGAGTCGAAGTGGGATCCTCTGAACGAGGTCTATCACAAATCAGAGCTGATCTGCCCGGCCAAGGTGTCGAAATCCGTGAAGAAGAGAGCGAGCGAGATGGCCCTCAGGGCGTACCAGGTGATGGGATGCCGGGACTACGCTCGGATCGACATCAGATTGGATAGGAGGGGTCGGCTTTACGTTCTGGAGGTCAACCCGAACCCGGATCTCTCCGAGGCGGTTGGTTTCGGGGCTTCGGCTCGGGCGGGCGGCCTCACCTTCCGCCAGACCCTTCGCCACATCGTTCGAAGCGCGCTGAAGCGGAATCATCGACAGGGGAGCTGACGCGGCCCACGCAAGACACCATGAGCATCTACCAGCAGCCGAACAAATGGCAGTGCGGCCCGTTCGCATTGAAGCATGCGCTTCTCATGCTGGGTGTCTCTGCCGAAGAGAGTGAGATCACACGGATCGCCCGATCCAGCCGTGAGGGGGCGGATGAGGTCGAGCTCGCCAGGGCGGCGAGTAAATTCCGCTGCGATCTCCCCATGGTGCGTCGCCTCCACCCGGATCGGGCCCGGCGCGATCTGCTTCTCTACCTCCGGCGCGGGATCCCCGTGCTGATGTGCATCTTCGAGTGGGGCCACTGGGTGACGATCGTCAAGGAGGAGAAGGGCAAGTTCATCATGCTGGACAGCTCCGATCGGGCCGTGCTCCTCGTCCTTCCCTGGAGTCAGCTCAAGAAGGAGTGGGTCTTCCACCGGAAAGATGCCTACGACGAGCAGGCGGTCCACACGCTTTACGACTTCCATCCGGTGGTGCCGCGCTTTCCGGTCCAGCGACTCACCCGGTTCTCCGTAGCTGGAGTCAAGTTTCTGCGGCGGCCGGAGAACCGGATCATCTCGCATCGATGGAACGAGTATGTCACCGACGTGCTGGATCTCTGCAAGCCGCGCACCGCCCGGCGAGGGCGATCCCTCACCCTGGGAGAGTTCCTCCGCCGACACGAGGCGATGATCCTGGATCAGGTGAGCCACTGGCACGGGCAGGTAGAACGGCAGGAGGCGCGTCGTGTTCTCCGGGGGCTCCGCTTCGTGGCGGACACCCTCGGCCTGGTGATCCCCGAGGCTGCCGAGAGGAGGGCGATCGCCGCCGTCTCCGTCATCCTCACGCTCTGGGCCGAGGGGGAGGCGGATTCGGACCCGATCTATAGCGCGCGCCGCAAAGAGCGCCGAAACTGAGCTCTTCTCGTGTCCCCCAATCTAAGTCTGATTGTGCCGACGTACAACCGACCGCGTGAGCTGCGGCTCGTGCTGGAAGGACTGCGACACCAGAGCGGTACTGATTTCGAGGTCGTCGTCGCAGACGACGGGTCGACGAAGGAGACTCGAGACCTGATCGAGGAGATCCGCCGCGACTTTCCGAGACCGCTCCTCCACGTCCGACACGAGGATGAAGGGTTCCGGGCCGCCGCGATACGCAATCGGGCGATCGAGAAGGCCAGCGGCGAGTGGCTCGTCTTCCTCGACGGTGACTGCGTTCCCCTTCCCGGTTTTGTTGACGCCCACGACCGCGCCCGGGAGCGCGGCGTCTACCTCACCGGGCAGAGGTTACGCCTCGACGCCCTCCGGTCCGAGGCGATCGATCCACAGAGGATCGCCCGGGGAGGTCTCGCCCGCCTGGCCACGCCCTGGGAGAGGATCAAGGAATCGTACGAGAGGGGACGAGCGATCGTCGACTGGATCAGGAATCACGAAGAGCGTCCCAAGCTGATCTCCTGTAACGCCTCCGCATCGAAGGAGGACGTCGTCGCGATCAACGGCTTCGACGAGCGCTTCGTGGGCTGGGGAGGAGAGGACGACGACTTCGGCCGCCGCCTGCGAAGGAGCGGGCTCCGACCGAGGTCCGTGATCGGCCGCGCGCGCGTGCTTCACCTCCATCACCCGCCCGTCCCCTCCTTTCGCGGAAAGGTGCGGCTCGGCCCGAACTACCCGTATCTCCACAGGGGCTACTTCCTGACCCGCTGCCGCAACGGTCTGGAGAGGAGAAAGATGCAGGACGTGTCCGTTCGCATCCTCGGCATTCCCGACACCCTCCCGGCGCCAGAGTGGACCGCGCCGTGCGAGGTCGATGTCCTCCTCTCCCCTTCGTCGACGCCGGCTCGGTTCCACCCGGAGTCCGAGATTCGTGTGCTGGCGATCGTCGGGCCCGAGCCCGACTCCCGCCTGCTGCGGGAGTGCCACATCGTCCTACCGCAGGGGAGCGCGGAGGTCCGTGCAGCCGAAAAGCCGGCGGGCCAGGTCAAGTCGCCCTCATACCTCGCTGTCATGACGGCGATCCTCGATTCTCTCGATCCTCTGATCTGACCCGGCTTGAGGGTCTCTCCCGGCAACTATAGACTGGAGCGCCGAGGGCACACCGCATGCAGAGCATCACCACGATCCGGAACGGGACGACACGCTGGTTTGTCCGTAGCGATGTCGCGGAACCTTTCCGCGATCTGATCGTCGATATCCAGTCGGAGCTAGAGGCCCGCACCTCGATCACGATTCTCAAGGAGAACCTTGCCCGCACCGTCTATCGGCTCCCTTTCCCGACCGACGGCGGTGACGAGATCATCCTGAAGGACTACCGGGTGCGCGGCTGGGACCAGACGCTCCGGTACATGATCCGGCCGTCCAAGGCGCGCGCCGAGTGGCGCGCGATGAGCCGTCTGCGAGGCCGGGAGTTTCCCACAGCGACCCCGATCGGGTACTCCGAATCTCGCAGTAGGGGTGTCCTCACCGGCTGCTCCTTCGCCTCCGTGGCCATCCCTGGCGCCTACCCCTTTCCTGATAGGTTCAGAACCGGGGAGGCGGCGGAGCGCGAGGCGTTGATCGGATCCCTGGCCAACCTCGTGGTGGCCTTGCACGGCCGCGGCGCCTATCACCGGGACCTGCACGTGGGGAACGTCCTCGTCTCGGGCGACCGGCTCTTCCTCATCGATCTCCACCGGGCGGCGTTCCCACCCCGGCTCACGCGACGGATGCGGCTCCGTGACCTCACGAAGATCTGCCACTCCCTCACGTTCATCACGGACGAGGGAGATCTCCGGCGTCTCGTCCACTCCTACGCGGAGGCGACCGGTCTGGCAGGTGGCGCAGACACCGCGTTCAAGAAGATCCGGAGGGGCGTATCTCGCATGGAGCGGGTCCGGATACGCAGCCGATCGCTTCGTTGCGTGAAGGAGAGCACCGGTTTCAGGCGAGCGACGCTCCCCAAGGGTGTTCTCTATCACCGGAGACGATGGCCGGAGGATCTTCTCCGAGCGGCCATGGTCTCCCACCAGGAGGCGGCCGCCGGCGGGGATCGATTGCTCAAGGCCAGCGAACGGGCCCAGGTCACGCGCGTCTCCACTCCGCAGGGGGAGATCGCCTGCAAGGAGTACCTGTACCCCCGGTGGAGTCATCTCCTCGAGAACCTGCTTCGAACCAGCCCCGCACGCAGGGCGTACATCGCGGGGAGAGGTCTCGAGGAGCTTCGGATCCCCACCCCCGAGGTGATCGGCCTCTACGAGGAACGATCCCTTGGCGTCGTCACTCGAAGCCTTCTCTTCAGTCGGTTCGTGGACGGGGAGCCCGTGGAGATCGCCTTCAAACGCTTCAACGATCCCGAGCGGAGAGATGCCCTCTCCCCGGAACGGCGGGTGTTCCTCCGCGAGTTCGCCGATGCGGTCCGACGAATTCACGATTCGGATGTCTATCAACCCGACATGGCAGGACAGAACTTCCTCGTCGTCGAGAAGGATGGGGAGCGCACGTTCTTTCTGGTCGACCTCGATCGGGTGCGACTCGGGGAAAGGATCACCGATCTCCGCCGCCGGCGAAGCCTCAGCCAGATAGGACACATGCCCGGGACACTCACCCGCGGGGATCGCCTGCATTTTCTCCGGGCGTACGCGGGTTCGGACGAGCCCTTCGCCGCGCGCGAGACGCTTCGACTCCTTGCCGAGATGATCGATCAGAAGGCGATCGATCAGGAGAAGCGGATCGCGAGAATCCTCCGGAAGCAATCGGGTGCCTGAGACCCGCTCCCGTCTCCGAGAGTGGGCCCCCCTGCTGCTACTTCTCGGGGCGGCCCTCGCCATCCGGATCGTCGTCGCGGGGTTCACCAATCTGGTCTGCCACGACGGCGCGGCCTACTACCTCCCCCGGGCTCGCGCGATCACCGAGGGAAACTGGGAAGTTGGTTTCTCGGCCAGCATCCCGTTTCTCTATCCCCTCCTGACGGCCGCCTCCACCACGATCTTTGCATCGCTCGCCACGGCCGGTCAGGCGGTGTCGGTCATCGCCGGGACCCTGACGCTGATCCCGATCTACCTGCTGGGCCGGACCCTCTCGGGGGAGCGAACCGGGCTTCTCGCCGCCGCGCTCGGGACTGTCTGCCCGTTGCTCGTCCGCTATTCCGCTCACGCGGAAAGCGATGCTCTCTACGGTCTCTTCCTGGCCACGTCTTTCTTGCTGATCCTGCGCGGCGTCCTCCGGCCCTCGATCGGCCTCGCCCTCGGAGCGGGGGCCGCGGGGGGCCTCGCCTATCTCGTCCGTCCCGAGGCGCTCGGCCTCTTTCCCCTCGTCGGGTTCTTTGCCGTCATCACCTGCCGGAGGGGACGAGCGCGGCCAGGTCCGGTCGGCCTGGCCTTCGCGGCCTTCGCCTTCTCCTTCGCTTCCCTGGCCCTGCCTCAGGTCTGGATCACCCACAGCCGGACGGGGGAGTGGACCCTCAGCGCCAAGGCGGGCGCCATATTTCGATGGGCCAATGATCCCGAATTCCGGATGAACGCCATCGGCCCTTCAGGCACGCGTACCGTCTGGGAGGAGGCGTTCACGGATCCGGATGCGTATATCCTTTTCTCACCCTGGACGCCGATCGTCCGGGATCCTTTCGCGGTGGCGCGCCGCTACCTCGGCGGTGTCGCCTGGATGATCGTATACCTCGGTCTGGAATTCGGGCTGGCGATCATCGCCGCCGCGGTGGCGGGCACGCTTTTCCTCAGGGAAGGTCGAAGGCTGACTCCGGGGGAGGGGTTCCTCGGCGCGGCCGTTGTCTTCTACCTCCTCACTCTCCCTCTATTTTACGTCTCGAGATCGATGTGGGTCCCCCTCTTCCCGCTCCTCTTGCCGCTAGCCGCCCGGCGCATCCTCTTGCTGATGCGCTCGGACGAGCCGGGACCGGCGGGGGACCGACCGCGCCCGGTGTTGCGATGGGTCGTCCTCTTGATCCTTCTCACGCTCCCGCAGACGTTCCGGCCCGTAGCCAGGTATGGCTGGCGATGGCGAATGAGCCCGGAGAAGGAGGCCGGATGGTTGCTGGCGGATATGATGCCGCAGGGAGGGGCCGTTCTCTCCTACCATGGGCGGGTCGCCCTGGCCGCCGGAGCGGAGCATGTCCCCCTTCCGGAGGGGCGACCGGATGAGATCCTCCGGTACGCGAGCCGCCGTGGAGTCGAGTGGATCGCGGTCGATCGAAACCGGTTGGCGCGTCGGAGACCGGATCTACTCGGCCTGATCCACGAGAAGCAGGAGACAGCCGTGTACAGGGACGGCTTCGAGATCGTCATCCGGCGTGAAGGGAACGGTCGCGACGTGGTCGTGGCCCGACGACGGAAGAGACCGCCCGTCGGCACCGGTGCGGCGGCAAAGGAGTAATCAGCCCTGGACAATCGGACGGAGATCATGGAGAGGGGTATCGGCGCCTGGATCGGAAGACGGCCCCGGGTCTACCGGTGGGCCCGCGCCCTGGTCTCACCCCTGCACCCGGGTCGCGGCGGCTACCGTCTGCTTCGGCGCATGCCGGGGCGGAGACGCGTGCTGAACGTGGGCTCCGGTCCCCTCGTCTACGGTCCCGACATCATTAATATAGATGCCCGGGCTCATCCGGAAGTTCGCGTCGTGGCCGACGCAAAGGCACTCCCGATCCGGGAAGGCTCGATCGATGGCGTGATCTGCGAGGTCATGCTGGAGCACGTCCCCGATCCACAGCAGGCCGTCCATGAAATGATCCGCTGTCTCCGTCCGGGCGGGTGGATCTACATATCGGCGCCGTTCCTTCAGCCCTTCCACTGCGCCCCGACCGACTACACGCGCTGGACCCTGCCGGGTCTCGAGCGGCTCGTGGGACGTGGGGTGCGAATCGTCGAATCCGGCGTGGCCGGAGGCCCCACGGCGGCGGTCACCTGGATCCTTTCGGAATACATCGGTCTGGTCCTCTCGTTCGGTTCGGTCCGGGTCCAGGCGGCGGTGGCGCTGGCCCTGCGAGTCATCCTCTCCCCGCTCAAGGCCCTGGATCTCCTCCTCATGCGCATGGGCGCGTCATCGATCCTCGCCTCCCTCCTTTTCGTCCTGGCGCGGAAGCCTGACAGCAAATGACCCCACCCTTGCCGGATCCCGGCATTGCGCTTAAAATAGGGGAGAATCGACCGAGAAGGACCCGAGAAGGAGAAGTACGACTTGATCAATGCCACCGAGATGAAGAAAGGAATGGTCATCGAGCAGGACGATGGGCTGTTCCTGGTGACGGAGACGACCCACATCACGCCGGGGAACAAGCGCGGGATCCTGCAGGCCAAGATCAAGAGCTTGAAGGAGGGTCACACGATTCAGAGGAGGTTCCGCTCCTCCGATCGCGTGGAGCAGGCCTTCCTCGAGGCCCGGAGCTTCGAGTATCTGTACGAGGAGAAGCCGAACTTCGTCTTCATGGATCTGAAGTCGTTCGAGCAGATCCAGCTCTCCGAGGAGATCGTCGGTGAGGCGATGCCGTACATCTCGCACAACAGCCACGTGCAGATCACTTTCCATGATGACAACCCCATCTCGATCGACCTCCCTGGCTCAGTCGTCCTGGAGGTCAAGCAGACGGATCCCGGCGCCAAGGGAAACACGGTGAGCAACGTCTTCAAGCCGGCCACGCTGGAGACCGGTCTCGAGACCAAGGTCCCGATGCACATAGCGATCGGGAACAGGGTCAAGATAGACACCCGGACCGGCGCCTTCATCGAACGCGTCAACCAGTAAAGAACACCACAAAAAAAAAGGGCAACCCGACGGGCTGCCCTTCCTTCGTCTGATCTGTTCCTGTGGGGAGGGTTCGATACCCGCCCACCTCTCGGTGCTAGTAAACAGGCACCTTGAGCCTTCTCTGACAGTCGATCAGGAAGACCTGCACTTCCTGGATGTCTCGATCGATCAGGTGGTTGTCGGGATCTGCCGCCTGGGCCTTCTCGAAGAGGACGATGCTCTTGTGGAAGGCCTCCTTCGCCGCCTTCAGCTCGACCTGGTGCTCGTCCATCTCGGCGCTCGAGCGCTGGTAATGCATGACCCCTTCCCGGAAGTTGTCGCGGGCGCTTTGCCAATCATCCGAGATCTCCGGCGACATCTTCCTGGCGGGGGAGCGCACAGGAGCCCGCTCCTCTTCGATGACGATCGGCTGATCCGTCTCTTCCTCGCCCCGGTCCTCGACCATGTCTGACGCTTTCTCCGACGGCCCCGGAATCTCGAGGGCCTCCTCTCCGGTATCGACATCTGACGGCTGCGGCTCGGCCTGCTCGTCCACGGGCGCAGGGGTCTCGGTGTCCCACCGATCGAGGAGCCCCTGGGCCTTGGCCAGGAGTTGCTTCGTCTTGGGAAGCACTGTCTCCGTGGTGAACTTCTTTCCCTTCTCGTAAGCAGACCGGGTGCTGGTCTTCGAGAACCGCAGGAAGTCGTTCCAGTCCTGCCACGGCCAGGTGCGGGTGTTGATCCGATAGAGGGCGCCGTAGAACAGTGCGACGATTGCCACCAATACGAACAGTTTCTTGAAGATCCCGCCGAAGTGAGACCTCTTGCACTGCTTGCCGGCTTCCTTGGTCATCCGATACCCTCCTGCACTACGGCGGCTCGCCTGCCGCTATTTGACCCAGTTAAACGTGATGAATTTCTTGAATGAATCCCCTTCCCAGGGGAAGGCGCCCGTCTTCCAGGTGAACGCTCCCGCCAGACCCACGACGCCGACGATAAATACCGCCAGGAGAAACTTGGTGCGGCCTTTACCTTTTCCCTTGGCCTGTTTCTTCTTGTCCTTACCCATTTCAATCTCCTCCCGTCACGGGTTATGAGCAACTACCGTACCGGGGACCTCGGAGAAGTAGGCATGCCGACGACCCCGCTCCCAAGGTCCTAGGGTCCCTTGGAGATGCGGTCCGCCACCCCTTCATGCCCCACTCTCCGCATTCCCGATGTTATCGGCATTCCAGGAAAGAATCTTTCAGCCTTTCTTTCTACGAGCCGCCAGGATAGCACAGTCCCCGAGGCGACGTCAAACCGAGCTGTTGCCTGTGCCGAAGCCCGATCGCCCCACTTCTCCCGCCGCAGGAGTCGGAAGACACCGCCTCGAAAAGGCTTGCCGGATCCTCTCTCTCTCAGGTAAGATCCAGAGGTTATCCCCGCTCCGCGCATGGGGATGGGGAAGCCCACCCGATACACGGAGAGTCGCCCGCCCCGAGTCCCGGGCCGGAAGCGAACTACCACATATGGACATTTCACCGGCAGAACAAATCCTGTATGAAGCCGTCGGAGAGGTCTTCAATCGACCTCACGAGACGCACAAGGAGCTGACCAACAAGCGGGCCTCCGTCATGCTGATGGAGAAGCTCGACGACGATTACCAGGTCATTGCCCAGACGGGCCTCCTCAAGTGGGCGTTCATCCCCTGTTTCCAGCAGATGTTCCACGACACGAACGCCCTGCCGATGAACCTGCAGTCTACGTTCCAGATGGTCCTCGACTTCCTCGCCTATGTCCACGACGCGAAGATCCAGATCCTCGGGCAGGGGGACGATATCCCGACGCTGGCCGTGATCCGGGGCGGAGAGACGGTCCCTTACCGGGGAGCGAAGCGCGCTCGAACCCTGCGGTACACGCTCCGGATGGCCCTGGAGGTGGAGCGGTACAATTCATCCGACCTCTCCGGAGGCTCCGTCGTCGAGACGATGGCGAAGTTCCGTTACCTCTTTCAGGGGGAAGGGGAGGGCGGTACGAACAACGTCAATGCCGCTGAGGCTATCGACGGGATTCTGGGCACGTTTCGGAAGTGGATTCCCACCATCGAGACGTACCAGGATCACCACGTAATCGTGGACTGTTTCATCCGGGCCCTCCAGGACGAAGGGCTCGAGATCGTGGAGGCCAGCGGATAGGAGCCTGTAGCGTGTGGAGGGCCCGGGGCGCTCTCTCGCGGTGCACCGAGCGGCGACATGCCCTGCGATCCCGTTGACTTGCAGGGGGCATCGCCATATACTTTGGGCACTCCGCAAGATTCGTTCGCGAAGACCTGGGAAGGGAAGCCTTCCCGAACCTGATCCCTCCAGTCATTCTAGGAGCCGCCTGCCGGGTCGATCGACCGGCGGGCCCGGATGCGCCATTCAAGCTGATCGATCCAGTTACCACAGCGACGTGCGGCCGGCCCGAACGGGTGGGCTAACTTTTTCGTCGCGCTCGCCCATCCATGCAGGGGAACCCGGATGAGACTGCAGTACATCGACCAGACCTGCATCGGGATCACATCCGAGGAGGGCGTCGTGATCGTGGTCGATCCCGTCGAGATCGGCGGTTTCGGTGGCCCCGGTGAAGAAGCTCGTATGTGGGCGGACATCGCGATCATGACCTGGAACAAGGACGGGGCCGAGGGGGGTCTCCGCTCCCTCAAGGGGGACCCGATGCGCATCGATGCCGCCGGGCCGCAGGAGATCAAAGGCATCAAGATCGTCGGCCACCCCTGCCCGTCCCCCGAGCAGGTCCAGGACAGCGAGCGGGGGGTCATCATCTACCATATGGACCTGGACGGCATACGGCTGCTCCATACGGGGAAGCTCAACCACGTCCCGAACCGCGAATTCAAGAAACAGATCGGGCCGCTCGACCTCCTCTTCATTCCCGTGGGGGGGTACGGGACGCTCAACTCCTCGCAGGCCGATGATGTCGTCGATCTCTTCGACCCGCGCGTCGTGGTACCGATGCACCGTCCTTCCGGCGCGATGGGTTTCGAGATGGAGAGAGTGGACATCTTCCTGAAGGGGAAGAAGGGGGTCAAGAAGCTGCCCTCCAAGACGGAGGTCTCCAGAAACTCCCTGCCCAACTCACGGGAGATCTGGATCTTGGCGCCTACCAAGTAGGCGGATTCCCGGAGACGCGACGGATGGGATCGGCGGGGGGACCGGGGGGACCGGGGGGGCCGGGGGGCCGGACACCATGAAACTTCACGAATATCAGGCCAAAGAGATACTCGCTCGCTACGGGCTGAAGTCGCCCCGCGGCGGCATTGCCTCATCGCCCGAGGAGGCGGAGGCCATCGCGAAGAAGCTGAAGCTCGAGGCGATGGCTATCAAGGCGCAGATCCACGCGGGCGGCCGCGGCAAGGCGGGGGGGATCAAGCTCGCCCGCACCCCTGCGGAAGCGAAGAAGGCCGCCGCCGAGATCATGGCCAAGCCTCTCGTCACCCCCCAGACGGGCCCCGAGGGAAGACAGGCGCATTTCGTCCTGGTCGAGGAAGGGATAGAGATCGAGAAGGAGATCTACCTGGCCATGACGATCGACCGGGGCCGCGGGCTGCCGGTGATCATCACGAGCGCCGAGGGAGGCGTCGAGATCGAGCACATCGCCGAGTATTCCCCGGAGAAGATCGTGCGAGCGCTGATCGATCCGACGGCAGGGGTATTCCCTTACGTTGCGCGGAAGGTGGCGCGCGCGATCGGGTTCCAGAAGAAGATGGTGAACCGCTTCGCCCAGGTAGCGATGAGCGTCTCCCGCGCCTTTCTCGAGACGGACGCCTCCCTGGTGGAGGTCAACCCTCTCGGGATCACCAAGGATGGAGAATTCATCGCGATCGATGCCAAGTTCTCCATCGATGACAACGCCCTCTTCCGCCAGAAGGATCTGGCCAAGCTTCGAGACGTTCGCGAAGAGGACCCGCTCGAGGCCCGAGCCCGTGAGTCCCGCATCTCCTACGTCCGCATGGACGGAGAGATCGGATGCCTGGTGAACGGAGCGGGGCTCGCCATGGCGACGATGGACATCATCAAGCTGCACAAAGGGGAGCCGGCGAACTTCCTCGACGTGGGAGGCGGAGCCGATGAGGCGCAGGTCCAGGAGGCGTTCGGGATCATCCTCGAGGACTCCCGGGTCAAATCGATCCTCGTGAACATCTTCGGCGGCATCATGCGCTGCGACGTGATCGCCAGGGGAATCATCTCGGCCGTCAAGAAGTCTTCGCTGAAGGTCCCCTTGATCGTACGGCTCGAGGGAACGAAGGTGGAGGAAGGCAGAGAGCTCCTCCAGGAGTCGGGCCTCGAGATCACCGCCGCGGCGGACATGAAAGATGCCGCTGAGAAGGCGGTCGCCGCTGCAGGGAACGGGAAGGGCCCAGCCTGAAAGGCAGTCATCCTTCATGGCCATTCTGATCGATAAAGACACGAAGGTCATCGTCCAGGGGATCACGGGCGAGTACGGCTCCTTCCACACCCGGCTCTGCATGGAGTACGGCACGCAGGTCGTCGCCGGGGTGACGCCCGGCAAGGGGGGCTCGAAGTTCGAGCACCTCCCCGTCTTCGACACGGTGACCGAGGCGAAGCAGGCGACCGGCGCGACGGCGAGTGCAATCTTCGTCCCCGCTCCCTTCGCCGCCGACGCGATCCTCGAGGCGGCGGACGCCGGCCTGGACCTGGTCGTCGCCATCACCGAGGGGATCCCGACGATCGACATGGTCCGCGTCAAGCGGGCGATCGCGTCGACCAAGACGAGGATCCTCGGTCCCAATTGTCCCGGGATCATCTCTCCCGGCCAGTCGAAGATCGGGATCATGCCGGGCTACATCCACAAGCCGGGTCCCATCGGCGTGCTCTCCCGATCCGGCACCCTGACCTACGAGGCGGTCTGGCAGCTCAGCGTGCGCGGGCTCGGCCAGAGCACCTGCGTTGGGATCGGAGGTGACCAGGTCCCCGGCACCAGCTTCATCGAGGTCCTCCGACTCTTCGACGACGATCCTCACACCGAGGCGGTCGTCATGATCGGAGAGATCGGCGGCACGGCCGAGGAGGAAGCGGCCGAGTTCATCTCCCAGCAGATGTCCAAGCCGGTCATCGCCTTCATCGCCGGACGCACGGCCCCCCCCGGCAAGCGGATGGGTCACGCAGGAGCGATCATCTCGGGTGGAACCGGGGCGGCCGAGGCCAAGATCGCCAAGCTGAAGGAACACGGGATCGCCGTCGCCGAAAGCCCGGCCGAGATCGGTGAGGTGATGGCTCGGGTGAGAAACGAAGAGACCCGCACGATTCACATCGACAGCCGCCTCTTCGACGATTCCTGACAGCGTTCTGTAGTCGCCAACCACGCAGGCAAGGAGCGATTCCATGGCTCGGAAGAAGGTATCCGTCATTGGCGCCGGAAACGTCGGCGCCACCGTCGCGCAGGAGATCGCCCAGCGAGAGCTCGCCGACGTCGTCTTGACCGACATCATCGAGGGGTTCCCCCAGGGCAAGGCCCTCGACCTCTTCCAGACCGCGCCGATCGACGGCTACGACTCTCGGCTCTCCGGCACCAACAACCTCGAGGACATCGCCGGCTCCGACCTCGTCGTCATCACCGCCGGCTTTCCCAGAAAGCCCGGCATGGATCGGATGGACCTCCTCAAGAAGAACCTGGAGATTGTCGGCGGCGTCGTGGATCAGATCGTGTCGCACGCCCCGGACGCCATGATCCTGGTCGTCACCAATCCGCTCGATGTCATGACCTACCTGGCCTTCAAGAAGAGCGGCTTCGGGAAGAAGCGTGTCTTCGGACAGGCGGGTGTCCTCGACACCGCGCGCTTCTCCGCCTTCATCGCCATGGAGCTCGGCTGCTCCGTGAAGGACATTCGCGCCATGGTCCTCGGCGGACACGGCGACTCGATGGTCCCCCTTCGGGGCCACGCCTCCGTCTCGGGCATCCCCGTATCCGATCTGATCCCGAAGGACCGCCTCGACGCCATGATCGAGCGTACCCGCAAGGGAGGCGGCGAGATCGTGAGCCTGCTCAAGAGGGGGAGCGCCTACTACGCCCCCGGCGCCGCCACGGCGGCGATGGTCGGCAGTATTCTCAACGACGAGCGCCGCATATTGCCGACCTGCTGCTTCCTCGAGGGAGAGTACGGGCTCGAGCGCGTCTACGCGGGAGTACCCGCCATCCTCGGCGCCGGTGGCGTCGAGAAGGTCGTCGAGGTCACCCTCAGCGACGAGGAACGCGACGCCCTCCATAAGTCCGCTGACCACGTGAAGAAAGGGATGGAAGAAATCGACCAGCTCCTGGGGTAGGAAGGCGCCTGGCTACCGACCCCTTGACGCCCATTTGGGCCTCGATAAGATATCTCCACACTCAGACGCGGGGTAGAGCAGTCTGGTAGCTCGTCGGGCTCATAACCCGGAGGTCGCTGGTTCGAATCCAGCCCCCGCTACCAACGGAAATAGAAGGGACGCAGGCACTTAAGCCTGCGTCCCTTTTTCGTTTCTGGGGCCCTCTGAGCGGCGTGTGACTGGGGCGTGTCGGAGTCGTAGGCATACTTGATCTTGAAAGGAGGCCCACATGTCTGCGAGGAAGAGAGTCAGCCTCACCCGGCGCGGTCGGTTCTGGTCCATTTCGTACTGGCTCGATGGCCAGAGGGTCCGGGAAGCCCTTGGCACAGAATCTAAGAAGATCGCCCAGAGGCTGCGTGATCAGAAGGAGGAGGACCTCATTCTCGGTCGGGTCGCTCGGGCCCTCAAGAGAATCGAGACAGGCGAGTTCATGGAGGAGTACCTCGCACACGCAGCGACGTTCAAACGTCCAAAGACCGTTTCGAGCGACAGAGGTCGACTCACGGCCTTCTTCGGTGCGGTTGATCGTTGCCACGTGGCAGATGTTCGTACTCCAGATGTACAACGGTTTCTCGACAGGGGCATTCGGGACAGAAACTGGACACCAGGTACCGCCCTCCGCTATCGGGAAATAATCCACGCCGCTTTCGAGTACGCTCGAAGGATGGAATACCTCGAGGAGAATCCCGCCAGGGGGGTCCCGCGTCCAAAGCTGCCCGATAGAGACATCCGTTATCTCGATCACGACCAAGTCGACGAGGTGCTCGACATCGTGTCGAGCGATCTCTTGGCGCCGGTCATCGCTACCTACGTTTTCGCTGGACTTCGCCGGACGGAGGCAGCCTGGCTGACCCGCCGGGATTTCGACGCTGTGCCCAATCGACCGACGCTTTCTATTGCTGCGAAGGAAATCAACGGTGAGGCTTGGATGCCGAAGACTCGCCGCAATCGAATCGTCCCAGTACACCGTCCTCGCCTATTCCCCGTCTTGGAGAAGCACACCTCCAAGCTGAACGGGGAGCACTGGCTGTTTCCCTCGCCTGAGGGATGCAGATGGGACCCGGACAACCTGAGCAAGCGCTTTCGGCGGATCATGAAGAGAGCTGGAAAGCCCTGGAACTTCCTCGATCTGCGACACACGTACGGATCCTTACTCGCGCAGCGGGGCGTATCTGATTATGAGATTGCAACCCTGATGGGGAACTCCCCCGAGATTGTGAGGAAGCACTATGCCAGGCTCCGACCGGAAACGATGCATGAGCGAGTTGAGTTCTAGGGCCGAAGAGGCTTTGTGCCTATTACGCGACAGGCACCTGAAGATGACCAGTAGACCGCGCGGGCCCTTCAACCGAGAAGATCTCGTTGGGGAGATGGTAGGTAAAATGTCTGAGGACCTTCAGGCTACGAATGTCGCAGAGGAAAACCTCCATGAAATCGCTGCTGAAGGGGTCGTCGACAATTGGCTGCGGGAGGGGCACCTACAGATGACGTACGAGTATAGTCCGGGCTATCTTTCTTTCTCGCCCAGTGCATATGGTTACCACCCTTCGAAACAGCAGGCGCAAAGGATAGAGTACCGCGAGCATGGATCCGTATGGATTGATGGAGAACAAATTGACTTTGGGAGGAGTTTGAAGCTGCGAGAACTTTTCATGGATCTCGCAAGAACGCCTCCTGGAAAGTATTTTCGGCCTCTTGATGAACGCAACACCTGGGCAACCGTTCGGGCGCGCATGAGTAGACTTGCTAGTCTCCTCTCCCCCAAGAACGTGAAGGTCGTCCCCGCACCCAAAAAGATCGGAGGGTGGAAGCTCGACCCTCCTGCCCACAAGCGCCCCTAAAGTTCAAGTAGCGTAACGCACGTTCGATGGCCCACCGATTACGGTAGGCCATACCATTCCTGCACTTACTGCCCCGCATAGCACGCCCCAAACGTACGGTTGCTCTGGCCAGAAGCGTGCCCTTCAATGGGTTAATCAACAGGTTGGGAAGGCTGAGAATGCCGCGACCAATGGTCCAAATACGAGCGATGAGGCACGTCTAGCACGCAATGAAAAGGCTTCTCGATCGACAGTGGGTATCTCTTCAGGACATCGCCGAACGACTCAGCGTGTCGAGGTCGACTATCGCCCGATGGCTCCGCGCGGCAAGAGTGACGGAAATGTGTTTCGGAAATTCGAGAAATGCAACCGTGCGATTCGATGCCGACGAGACCGAGGCATACCTGCAGCGGCACGTGCTCTCATCGCTAGTTCGCAAGTCCCCCGGCTCGCGACGCGCGGGAGGGGGGTAGGTGAACAGTGGCTGGCAACGAGTCCCAAGCGGGAGTACTTCCAGTCGCTAACGTCCCCGACGACCAAGCGCAAGCCGGTCTGGTTCCCCCAGCGTACGGGTCACGTTTCACCTCCCCCCCTGGAGAAGTCGTCAGGCTAATGGCTGCGGGATACCGCAGTCATACATTCAACCGGGCCCCGCTGGGGTCAGAAAGGTTCATACCATGCGTGGCAATTCAGATTCCAAGGCCTCCACAAGGCTTCCTCCGAAGTCCGCAAGGCGCTATGCAATCTGTCCGGGGTCCTTCCTCGTCCGTGAGGAGCACTACGTTCCTCTTGCGAGTTCGAAGCGCGGGCTGACGACGTGGTGTCCCATCTGCACATGCAGATCCTTCGTCAACCGCCCTGATCTGTCTCCCACTCGAGACGGTCTGTCACGAAGATCACTAGAGGAGGCCGGAAAGACGATCGTGGAGTAAACCGTGGATCAGGTTACCCCTTGGTCCAGTAGTAAATTCTATGGAATAGATACAATAGGACATAAGGTAACGATTCACGGAATCTGGGCCCTCGGGTAGCCGTTCTCAGGGCCGGCTCCGGATCACAAATAGAGAACCCGTGATTCGTTACCCCTTTTCGAGTAACTGAGGAGCAATAATTGAAGAGGCGCAGGTCACGCCAGGAACTGACAGCCTACCACGAAGCTGGCCACGCCGTGGCAGCTGTCAGTCTCTGCCGCAGACTGGGAAAGGTGACCATCCTTCCTGATCCGGAGCTCAAAAGTGAGGGCCATTGCGTGCTAGGGCCGATCGGGAAATTCAATGCTGATATCGAATGGAATCGCAGAACCGAGCTGAAGGCCGAACGCGACATCATCCTTTTCTTAGCCGGGGTCACCGCAGAGAAGATTGTCACTGGGCGATACCCAGCGAAGATGTTCGAAAGCTCTGATCTTAGAAAGGTGACCGATCTCGCGTGGCGGGTTGAAGGCGATGATGAAAAAATCACCGCTTATTTGAGAGGAATGCAAGAAAGGACGAAGGCACTTCTGCAATCTCCGCGCGCGTGGGCCGCGGTAAAGGCACTGGCCTCTGCCCTCCTGGAGGATGAGGAGATCCGGCCGAGGACGGCTCGCGGGCTAATCACACGAGCCATGAAGCGGCACGCCTGACCGCCTCGGCGAGGGGGGGAGCTACTGACCTGCACGAAGCGATGAAAAGCTCGCCGACACTGCCATCGCCATCTCGGCCTAACATTGGACGTCGGCGCTGAGGCATCCGCAGGTTCGTCTTAGAGGGAGAGGTTGGGCGATGGTGAGGGGCGGGTCAATTCCATCATGTGGTTCTCCGCCTGCCGGTTTCGCTTAGCAGCCAGCCTGGTAGCCTCGTGACCTGCGCCCCCGGGATGGTGCCGAAATGAATGTAGAAGTTTGGCAGATTCCAGGAGGGCGCGTCAGGTGCCCTAAACTCCGGGCTGCACGGCAAATCGAGAGTAGGAGCCCATTCCAGGGATACCTTCGGGTAAGCCTGCCACCTACGGGATCAGTCATGTCATTAGCCGACCGAGGGTGGGTGCAGTCGCAGGTCTGAATCTCGTTCGCCTAGCTTCTCCTCCACAACACCCACTTGTCGGTATCACCTAACACCGCTGTGATCTCCTCGTCAGTCGCGACCAGAGTTACTGCGTAGTCCTTGCTCGGCAACTCGCCGTCACCGACGCGCTTCTCTATGTCGGCGATGATCCTGGGCGCCCATTGGCGCAGCAGCTTTGCCCAGTAGTCGGCAGCGTGAACCGCCGCAAATGACGTCCCGTCCGTCGCGACTCCTCCGCCAGGAGGAGCAATGACTCGACCGCTCTTCAACTTGAGAACCGTGACTACGTTGGCCTCCCGAAGCTTTTTCACCTCCTCGCGGGTACGGGGGTAATTTTCCACGTCAATCGCCTGGAGTGTGACGCGGTCAAGGAGACCCGGCCAGTTGTCATCAAGGATGTCGAGAATATCCAGTTCATACCACTCCCCGTGGTCGTAGACTCCGATCTCGTAGACCGTTGATGAGTCAACGACGGTGAAGAGCAGCTCCTTCGTGCGCTTAACGTACCCGCTCGTTTCAAGTCCGTCCCCAAGATGGAAGTGAACGATTCCGTAATCGTTGTACAGTCCATCTTCGAACTTAGGGCGGTCAATTAGCTTCGACTGCCAAGGCCAGATATCCTCTCCAGCCTTGATAGCGGCCTCGAGATCATCCAGTCCCTTCTGCAAGTGAGCGGGGCATGAAAACCCGTTCGCCATTTCCACCGTCCTCTGCGCTGGCGGGATCGTTCTCCGCTTCCACGCTTGCCATCGAATAGCACAGTCCTGATCGTCCAGCTTCGAGTGGTCAAACCCCACCTTGGTCAGCTCAGCGCGAATGCCGCCAATCCACTGAGCGTACAGATCGCAGGTAATCTCCACTAGCCACCTCCTGTCGATTCTCGGGCCACAAGCGAGACCGAAATCACGCCGACCTCGGGGGAGAAGTTAGCGGAAATCGAATCTAAGTGTCGCGAAGATTTGCGGCCCGGTCCCTGCCCAGATGCTGTCTTAGTATGGGGAGCTCGGAACCTAGCAGCAAGCACATACCGAGATTGATACGGTGCGCCGTCATTGTCCCTAGCTCCGTGCATGCGATTTCATGGGCTGGTAGCCGATTTGGTAGCCACGCCGCGCGCCGTCGGGTGCCGCTCGATGCCGCTCCGTTCCGCTCGCCGGGGAGGGTGAGGTCCTTGGGTGACAACGGGATGCGGCCGCAAGTCTACGCGTGAACACGTGTTGACGTAAGTCGTTGATTTCTCGTCGGTGTCCGTTTTCTAATCCGGCGGTCGGAGGTTCGAGTCCTCCCGGGCGTGCCATCTTACGTCAACCACGCCTGCCGAGTATGCTATTGCGTTGCGGCATTGGGTCGTTATCGAGTTCTGGATACTACCTGTTAGGCCGACCTGTTGGAATGGGAGAGACGATGCTGGATCTGGAGATCATCGCAGATCAGATCAGCCGAGCCTTTCGGGGCGAGTCCTGGCATGGGCCTTCGGTGCGCGAGGTGCTGGCGGGTGTTTCGGCGGAAGACGCGGCAGCTCATCCAATACCCGGCGCTCACAGCATATGGGAGATCGTTCTTCACCTGACAAGCGGGTACAACCTGGTTCTTCGGCGGGTTCGTGGAGAGCGTGCGCAGCTCTCGCCGGAGGAAGAGTGGCCTCCAGTGGCGGAGTTTAGTGCGGACGCCTGGCGCGAGAGCCAGGACACCTTGGAGCAGCTGAATCTGCAGCTCCAGAGCGCCGTGCGCGCCTTCCCCACCCAGCGCCTATCGCAGGAGCTGGGTTCCGAGTACCCGGCGTACATTCAGTTCTGCGGCGCGCCTCAGCACGACCTGTACCATGCGGGCCAGATCGTTTTTCTCAAAAAGGCACTCTCGGCGTCGCGAGGGGCGGCCTAACAATGCGTTCGAGACGGACGGCGCCGAGGCTTCGTGAGACGACGGGACAATTGGTAGGGAAAGTTGAGCCTTCGTCGGCATTCCAGCAGCGCCGCCGCTCAACGCACTGTTAGGCCGACAAAGTAGCTCTGTGAAACTGAGGCAAGCACTCCCGGATGTATATCAAGAGCTTGAGCAAGGTTTACAGAAAGCGGGGCGGGTGGAGCTTGCCGCGAGTCTTGAAAGCCTTGAGCTAGTCGATCGTTGTCGTTGTGGCGATGGATTCTGTGCCACGTTTTTCACTCAGCCAAAGGACTCTTGGCCGCCGCCGGCTGAACTGGAGCACATAGTCGTCGAGGCGCCGAAGCTCTTTTGTGTTACGGTGGCGAGTGGGAAAGTGGCAAAGGCGGAGTACCTCTGGCGTCCATCGCTCAGGCAAAGGCTACTCGAGCTCAAAACGTAGAGCGGCGCGATGTTAGGCCGACTGAATCTTAGTTGTAGAACGGCCTGGTCCTAATTCTTGCGAAGTCCAAGACCGGCTGAGGTGGTCATGCGAAATTCATTCTTCCACGGCGTTGGCGGAGTATTGAGCGCAGATATTGCGGTGCCTGACCATGAGCGGGAACTCGATTTCTACTCGAAGGTTCTTACGACGGGGCCGGCTCCGCTGTGGCGAGACGATTTGACCAACAACCAAGGCACGCCGGTCATCGGCCTAGGGGCACGCTCACCTGAGTACGAAGCCCTTCCACTGCAATGGATGCCGCACTTCCAGGTTTCCGATGTCGCTGCGAGCGCGGCGCGTACGCTCGAGCTGG
>JAPUJT010000066.1 GCA_027296055.1 Planctomycetota bacterium
AGACCGGATCTCCAGGCGGCCCCCTCTTGGCGCGAGCAGGTCCCCGGAGCATAGACACCGTTTCTCTGCGTGCTAGAGAGGAAATATTGTTCGCCGTCAAGAATTCCGTCATGGGAAGCCGCCTGCAGCCACAGAATGCCCTTACGACGGGCCGCTCCGAATCACAGGAAACTCGCCCACGGCCGCCTCGGGGTCTATGGCGGGTTTACGGGCGCATTCCAGGGGGAGTACGGGCTTTCGCGTGCCGCGATGCACCATAGCTCCTCGCAAGGCACCCTGTGCTCTTGACATGGCCAACTGAACCCCCCAAATTGTCCCCATGAGTGAACCTCTCCCAACTTCTAAGGATCTGTTCGCTTCAGACGAAGGCATTGCAGATTGGAAGTTCTCCGACGATGACAAGATCCTTCATGTACAGATGACCGGCTGGCGGAGCCTACTTCGCCTTTTCACTGCCATCCATGGGCAACTGAGCGATTTCGTCTGGAGGGGTCAAAGGAGTGCACGCGAGAGTCTACTTTCCGTCTTAGACCGTGGGATCCCAGACTTTAAAGTCTTTGGAGATCTCACCCAGCCCCTGACTGAGATGTACCGGACGGATCGGCTAGAGAAGTTCAAGGATGCGGCTCTCGGTTTGCGCGGGTCCAATCCGCGCGACCTCCACGATGTTGAGTGGTGGGCACTCGGCCGACACTACGGTCTAGAGAGTCCCCTCCTGGATTGGACTAGATCTCCAATGATCGCGCTCTTCTTCGCGTTCTTGAAGGAGACCAAGAGAAAGGCCGATGAGGACAAGCCACCGCCACGGGGCGTATTTGGCCTAAACTCAAGGTGGTTTCCCAAGTGGCCCGATCGGGAGGCTAAGACTCGCAAAGACAAACTGCTTGTACAGACAGACAAGCTGACGATCGTGACGCCTAGAACCGATGAGAACCGCAACTTGGTGAGTCAGGCAGGCTTGTTCACACTTGCGCCCGTGGGGGTATCCGTGGAGGAGCTCGTTGCCAAAGTTGTTCCTCCTAAGTCGTACCTGCCTTATCAGCAGCCGGGGCTCATCATGATGGAAATACCCGACGGGGCCAGAGACGAGGCCAGGGAGGGTTGCCTAACGGCGCTATCCAAGATGAACATCACGACTCTTGCCCTTTTTCCCGACCTATACGGTGCTGCAGAGTACTGCAATATGAAGGCACGCCTGCTCTACTTGACGTGAATTGCGGTGCCGCGTGTCTCCTCCAGGGGAAGAGCCCGCGACCCCGAGCCGAACGGAACCAGCCTTTGGTGTGCTGACTCGGGGCCGCGAACCTACTATTCAGTATCCAGCATGGCGATCAATGGAAGCGCCAGAGCGCCATGTCGCCCCCGCCGCTCACGCCCGCGACAAGGACCCGCTCGCAAGCATCCAAGATGAGGGCCCACCCACGGGCGTCATCATGGGACACGAACCCCCCGGATCCAAAAGAGGGATCCGGATTCCCGTTCGAATCGAACGCCCAGAGGATCATGTCGCGGGGGCCGACTGGTCTGGCCCCTCTACCCGCAACGTAGATTCGACCGAGAGCATCGACCGCGATCCCTCGACACTCCGCCGGGAGCCCCGCGGGGCTGACCTCATTGACGATGCCCCCAGTCCCGAAGGAAACTTCAGGGGTCCCCGTGTCGTCGTAGGCCCAGATGGTCATCTCGAGATCACCCGTTCCGCTGTTGATTGAGGATCCCGCAACCAGAATCCGTCCCGTGCTTTCGATAGTGACGGCATCTCCTATCGCGCTCTGCCCGGGGATGAGGTAGACCGCAACGCCCGCCGAGCCAAAGCTCGAATCGATATTTCCGACAGAGTCGAACCGCCAAACGATCATGGCGTTGGCCACCACCCCGCCGGTTCCCTGGCCCGCCACCACGATTCGATTTGCGGAATCGATGGTGAGATCGAAGCCCCGTTCGTCGGGACCACCGGCCGCGCCATCATGGGAGACGAATCCGCCCGAACCGAAGGTGCCATCGGGCGTCCCATCCGGCATGTACCGCCAGATCGCTATGTCAATGTCTGTCCCGTTGTCGCGGAGTCCTGCAACTACGATCTTGCCCGTCTGGTCGATCTCCACAGCGTACCCTATGGCAGTTGCTCCCCCCGCCCCGGGCTCAGTTACGATTCCGCCAGCACCGAACGATGGATCCAGCACGCCCGCGTCGTCGTAGCACCAGACAACCATCCAGGTCGACCCGGAAGAGAAACTGTGCCCCGTGACGTAGATGCGCCCCGACGAGTCCACGGCAATGTCACGGCCAACATCGTCATTATTTCCGCCCGCCGCGTTCCCGTGGATCACAACCCCGCTCTGGCCGAAGGTCGCGTCGAGGTACCCATTCGACTCGTACCTCCAAATCGCCATTTCGTCGTCAGCAGGTCCGCGACTGTACCCTGCCACGAGGATCCGCCCCGCCTGATCCGCGGTGATTCCGTAGCCCACATCGGCCCCGTAGCCGAGGGCCGCGCTGTCGTGCGTCACCCATCCCTGGCCGCCGAAGGAGGGATCGAGGATGCCGCGGTTGTAAGGCGTGGCGGATGCTTCGGTGACGGAGATGGTGCTCTCACCGGACGAGTTGACGGCTGAAACGACGTAGTAGTGCATCGTCCCGTTGTCGAGGCACTCGTGCACGAAGGGTGGAGCGAAGACGGGAATCGGGTTACCGTTCGCCTGGGTCACGCCGGGACTCGAGGACCAGTAGACGACGTAGCTCGTTGCCACCGGGACGAAACTCCAATCGAGTAGCACCTGGCCGGATCCCGGCGAGGAGGCCATGAGGCCGGTCGGCGCCGGGGGCGGGGAGCCACCTCCCTGGGTGATGACCGTCGTCTTTTCGTCCTTCCCGCAGCCGGAGATGACGAGGGCGAACAGGATCAGACTGGCAGAGTACACCGCGTGCCTGGGGAGCGGAGACATGGCAATCCTCCCTTTCCAGATCTTGAATTGACGATGGGGACTCTCGAACGACCGGATGGTAGGCGGGGCCGGGGGCCGAGGTCAGGGGGAGCCTCGACCTCCAGAAGCTGCCAATCCCCCTCTTCAGCTCCCGACCTTACAGACTTGCCCGGCGGTGCTTGCGGGGACCCCCGGCCGCGCCTATCCTCTTCTCCCCCAGGCCATGGAAAGCGCCCCTGCGAATTCGGTCTCTCGGCGATTAGCAGGCGGCCGGAACTAGCGAGCCGAGACTCAAGGCGGCGAGAAGAATATCTCGCCGAATTCGGATGGAAAAACCAGGCGTGATGGTGAGTTCTACCCTATATGACTTGAGGCAGATCCGCGCTGATCTTGAGCAATTCGTGGATTCGGAACTAGGCTACAGAGCCCTCCTATCCGAGTTTCCCTCATTTCCCGTCGACCCTGACAAGAGTGCGGTTGAGAACTGCCGTAAGCGGGTGGAGGAGGATGCCGACATCATGATTCTGTTAGTCGGTGGACGATATGGCTCCATCGACAAGAGAACGGAGAAGTCCATTACCAACCTCGAGTACCTCGAGGCACGGCAGAAGCGAATCCCGGTTTATGTCTTCATAGACAAGCAGATCCTCTCTATCCTCCCGGTTTGGAAGAAGAACCCGGAGAGCGATTACTCCGGGCAAGTCGACACACCGAAGCTATTCGAATTCATCGAGAGCGTACGCTCCGCGGAGAGTGTTTGGACTTTTCCGTTTGAGATAGCTCAAGACGTCATAGGCACGCTAAGGATTCAGCTAGCCTACCTGGTTCGTGAGGGACTCGATTTGCGTCGCCGACTTTCTGGAATAGGCATTCCCGCGTCATTTGAGCGGCTCGGCCCGGCTGCACTCCGCCTCGCTCTTGAGAAATCGCTAGCCTGGGAATACCTGCTCTACCTTCAGGTTTGGCAGGATGAAGTTCAGAGACGCTCGGCCTTATTCAAGGAATTCGAGGCTGGTCTGCGGATAGGGGATTCTGAGCCCGTATCCCCAGAGTCTGCGCCACAATGGTTTGGCGCGCGAGTTCGTGAGTTGGAGGGTCTGATAGATTCGGCCAATCAGATTATCAAGGTCTCCGCTCCAGAGGCCTTTGGTGAGCCGGGTAAAGCCGGGGATGAAGAAGCCATCATTTGGTCTTCCGTCAAGCTAGGCGACATCTATGAGGCCGCGATTAACTGGGCTCAGCGTATTCGGAGAGCTTCGGTTTCTGAGCCGTTCACCAACACTGCGGTGGAGATGGTGCCATTTCCGGGTTCCCTACTCGAGCGCTTTCAGAACTTCCCGAAGGAGAGTATCGACGTAATACTGAGTGCTATTCCTAACGCCTCAAAAGAGAATTTCCAAGACATCAGGATGACACTCACAATTGAGCTCGAAAATGTCGAAGCTTATGAGAGAGCAGCGAGTGAAGGCAGGCGACGATTCGAGGCTGGCGATTACTAGCTGTCGGGTGGAGATGCGACTATGCAGGCAGGGCGCTTGGCTGGATTCCCAACTTGGCTAGACGCCTCCACGAGGACCATCCGGCCTTGAGAGTCAGGCGACAGGTCGGACGACCTCATTCCGTGTCGGCCTCCGCCCGCAGGAGGGCCAAAGACCGTCCCCCAGTGCCCTTGGGGGGGCCCACCAGGCCGGCCTAGGTGGAACTCTCCATCGCCTCCTCAACGAACCGTTGCAGTTTGATGGGGGTGAACTCAGAGGCGATGTCTCCCTCCTGAATCCTGCGAAGGAGATCCGGCGACGCTCGTTCCCCCCTAGAGTACATGCCCAGCCTCCTCATGGTCTGAAGCGCTACGGGCGCAAGGAGGCTGCCTCGACGATAGGCGATCACTGTGGGATCGTGGACAGCAGGATGCTCCTGTGGCTGGATCTCACAGGCTTCGTCGCACCCTTCGCGCTTCGTCGTGAAATTGAAGATCACGACACTCCCATCCTCGGTCGGGCGAGACGCTACGATCCACGGATGTCTAGGGCTACCGGGATTGAGGTTGTAGAAAATGTCGCCGGGGCTCAGGTCGATTGGCGATTGAGCAGATCCAGGAGCCATGCCTCTTCCGCATCTCGAGTGATTCTAGCGATCTCGACCTCGGGTTTCCCTTCCTTCCTGAGGACGTCAGCCGGATCGATAGGCAAGGAGGAGCCCTCGGGATCGGTCCACTCAGGCAGAAGATGAGTCAGTTCGACGAGCGCCCACTTGTCCAGATTCCCGTACCGCTCGTCAATCTCATCCAGGACTCGGAGTTCGTAGCGGGACAGCTCGTCTGGATCGAGCGCCTCGCCAACGAGTTCAACGTCGTAGTCGTGAGGTTCGGAGATGTACTCGTACCAAGGTGTGGTGGGTTCACTCTTCCCGAGATTGATGGTGCCTAGCACTCGGCTGAGGACGGGGCCGTAGGACATGGACACCCATCGATCTCCCGTGATGGGTGTACCGGTCTCGACCAAGGCCCGCCTGTCCGCAAAGTACAGGAGCTTCAGCAGGACCATGTAGCTGAGCTTCCCGTCATGCCTGGCGAGTAGATAGGCCGAGGCCTGGGCAGCCTTGCGCTCGTTGTACACGAATCTCATGTCAGTGCCGCCCCCCCCCTGCAACCTAGAATACGAGAGAGGACCGACTCTCGCAAGCCTGCCGGGGCCCCGCCCTCCTGCCCCTCGAACTCCTCAGACAGACTGTCGTCCTCCTCCGAATCGACGAGCACTGCTCTCGAAGACTCATTTCTTTGCCTCTAGCCCCCAGCGCCTCCAGCCTTGAACGGCAGTTAGACCACGAAATCTCAGCCAAAAGGGATGCTGCCGAAGAGGGTGAAAAATCTCCGTCTGTCGAGTAAGCTCTTGGAGACCCGCCGTCCGATCACCTATGACGAAGCGATCCGGCGTCTTGACGAGAGGCGGGCGGGGATGGTGGGTGGGGCAAGTGTGGACCGAGACGGGACAGGGGGGAACGGGGCGTGACAGCCGAACGGGTCAATACGATCGTCGCGGTCGCCGCGTGCGTCGTGGCGATCCTCGCGCTGGCGCTCACCTTGTTTCAGGCACACGCCACTCGCTGCCATAATCGCCTCACCGTGCGGCCCAACTTCATATTTGAGACTGGGCTGACTGACGATCGCAGCGGATGGGGGCTGTGCATCCTGAACGGAGGCCTTGGACCTGGGATAGTAAAGGGTGGGTCGTTCGTTGCCGAAGGAAGGGAGTTTGAGGATCTGAGCATTGAGTCCATGCAGGACGCTCTTGCCTTGGTTGATTCCGAAGGCTCCGGGATTATGGGCTGGTTCAGGCAGGACGACGTCATTCTAGCAGGCGAGAGGTTTTGGATTTCACGGGTGAAGGCCACCTTTCAGTCTACTAAACCGCAGATTGAGCTCGAGCGTGAGCTCAAGAAAATCCAGATCAAGATCTATTACGAGTCAGTCTACGGCGAGAAATTCGTGGCGTCGTGGGTCGGTGAAGACCCGACCTTGAAGCGGGCAGGCCCATAAGAGTCGGGCCAAACTGGAAGATGATCCCCGTCGCCCACCCGGACGACGTGTGGGGGTAGAGGAACGTGCCGAAGAAGGTGAAGTGGACCGAAATCGATGGGGAGAAGGCGGAGGCGCTTCTGGCCGACACGACCACTCCCGGGGGGGTCCGCGGCGTAGATCCGAAGTTCATTCCAGACACCTTCCTCAATAGCATGACAGGGGTCTGTTCCTACTATGTCAGCGAAGCTATGGTTCGGCAGACCCTGTCGGACGGGAAGGTCGTGAAGGGGGAGTTCCTCCTGGCTCGAGACAATCCGACGTTGATGAAGCACAACAGGTACATGTTCACGGAGAGCGGACAGAAGGTGCTCTTTACCGCGCTTCCGCACGGCTTTGGGCACCACTGGAAACTGGGGAAGCCGGTCGAGGTTAGCTCGTTGTTCCACCACGGACCATACCCGGACAAGTAGTTTGGCTCGATGACCCTCTCCACCTCCGCCGCCGCCCTCCTCGAGGCGCAGATTGCCTTGGGCTACTACTGGTACAATCTCGTCAAGCCCCACAAGAGCTTGGGCGGGCGGACTCCGGCGATGGCCTTGGGGGTGTGGGATGAGCCCTGGACGCTGGGGCGGCTAGTCGCGTGAGGAGTTGATAGGTATGGATTGGAAAAAGCTAGAGGCCACCCCGCGGGAAATGACAATCATCGTAGTCCTCGGCGTACTCTTGGGACTTGCCGCGCTATACGCGGCAGGGATGCTCAGGAACCCCTTTTGAGGCGGCTCGCCGGATCACTACCCAATGGGGCCCCCGCCCCCCGAGCCACCTGCCACCTGATAAAATCCAGCCGTGGTGACGTACCTGCTGGTGCCTGTGGTGTCGAATGAGTCCCCCGGTACCCTGGCAGAACGTCGCTATGGGGCAAATGCAGGCCGTCAGAGGCGTCGCCTATGATCTCCCGTGGAAGCCGGGTCGAAGCCGGACCAGCGAACCCGAACCCCATGGGGCCAGACGAGGATAGCCGGGGAATGCATGCCGATCTTTACGCCTAGACGTGTGCTACTTGAATTCAAGAAGACGCCATGAAACGTGGAGGCCATCCCAACTTCGATAGTGAGACGGGAGCGAGGAACGGCAAGCTAGGCGGCCTGCGGTCCGGCGAGACTCGTCGCCAACAGGCGGAGCAAAAGCGGGAGGACCTCAGGGAGAGGGCACGCTGCCCGCGCTGCGGGAGAACGGGCTCTAGGGCGTGTCGTTCTCAGCCGAGGGACGCGGCGGGCAGGTTCGTCTGTGGTGCTCCGAAGCCAAGGGAGAAGCTAGTGTTTCCGAAGCGGGCCCAGACGAGGCCCAAGCCTTCTCCAGACCCGACGCCCCCGCCCGTGGCGCCTGCCCCGCCCAAACCGGAAGCCCCACCCGAGCCGCGGGTTCTCTACCTCGTGCCGATGAATGGGGTAAGCCTCAACGACCGCGAGCTCAAATGGCAGTTCTTTGACAAAAGCTACTGGCCGCCCCGGCCGGAAGATGTCACGCAGCTTCTTGCTTCGGGATACGATGAGATCAGGTGGAGCGGAATGAAGTCGGAAGCCTAGGTAGACGAGGCCATGCCCCCCGATATCAAAATCCCACAGTTCTTCAGACCGGGATCGTGGATAACCCTGAGGAAGTTCTGAAGGAACAGAATTCTCGGGCTGTCCTACGTATGGTTATTCATCGTACCAGTCGGTGCAAAGATACTGGAGAAGACGGAGAGTGTCATGGCAGCCAAACCAAAGAAGCCCGATACCAATAGAAAGAAACAGAGGATAGAGAGATTCCACAAGGAGGAATACGGCATCTGCAGAAAGTGGATGCCTATGATTCGAAGGAAGGTATCGGACTTGGTTTTCTCGCGGCGGATGCTCTACATCTACCGCAAGATGGTGAATCGAAACCCCGAGATTCAGGATCCCCTTCACTTTCACAATTGGATAGACAGAATGGTTTGGGCTCTTATCGCGCTGGGCATTCGTACACAGGTGGACGTAGGCGATGACGCCGTCTCCTTGCTGAAGCTACTACGACGGATGCGCGATAACCCAGAGGCATTCTCCATCGAAACCTGGCTCAGCCATTGGGAAAAGGATGATATCGGCATAGAGCTGCGCGCGATCCCAAAGTTTCGGACGCAATTTGCGGACAGGAATCAGAACCATGTGTCCCTAGCTCGCCTCAACCAAGAGATCGAGAAGCTCACGTCATCATCCGCAAAGGTGGCAAGTGTGGCTAGTCGGATGGTTGCTCACATCGACCGCCGTGGCCTTCCAAAGAACCCTGGAGACATGGTGGACGCAGAGAACGCGGCAACTGTGATTGCCGAACTCACCCAGAAGTATTCGTTGTTCTTTCTCGGGAACCGTGAACTCCTAGGCCCTCCCGATTATCAGTTTACGGAGATTTTCTCAATCTTCTTAAAGCCATGGACCACGGAGAAATTCCTGGAGGAAGTAGGCAGACACCAACACGACTGGGAATCATGGGGCCATGTCGGTAGGAGGGATAATACCGGGGAAGCTAGTGCCAAAGGGAAGCGGCCTGATTCTTGAGCCGACTAATGGGCACGGCGAACGCCCATACACTCCAAGGAGTACGTTTGTACGCCCACGTCAACCCTGGCCGGCAGAAAGCCCTCCTATGGGGGGCTTTTCTCCCGCTCCGAGCACGCGGACCCTGCTTGTTGAGAGCCCCGGGGACCGGGCCGTGATTCAGAAGGCACGGGACAACTACCCTGCCAACTTTGACCGGCTTCTCATCGGCTACTTTTCAGAGGGACTCATCTCGGGGGATGCGGAGGTCCGCGTTGTGCTCGATCTCCTTGATCGCGAACTCGAACTCCCTGACCATTGATCCTGCCCCTTGTTGAGACGGAGTAGTCACCAGGTGGGACCCCTCTCAGTTCGATCCTCCCCTCCGTCATTGACAGCCTGTTCTCCAGGAAGTCGCTTCACACTCTGCCGAAATGCCGCGAGCATGTCCCGAGTTTCCTCATCTTGGGATCCAGCCACGGCCTGCTCAATCTCGGCCAGCAATTCGTTCGGAGGTACAAGGCCCGTCATAAATTCCAGGTCAAACGTCCACGTGTCTCCTATCTGACGTCCCATATGGGTCAGGAGGTCCTTAGCCCCGGCAGGCTTTCTGGCGAATCCAACCATCCATTCGCGCGGCGCGGAGGAGTTGTCCCACTCGCGCCACTTTGCGAACAGGTAGAATCGCTGCGCATGCGAATCTAGTATTCCTGAATCTGCGAGACCTTGAATTACCTTAACCCACGAAGTCTTGGCACTTGATAGCCCATCCTGTGCGAAAAGCGGTTCCTGGTGGCTCCAAGGGAAGCTCCGCTGCCCAGCCTCCAGTTCGAGTACTACCACAGGGATGTACGGGGCTCCGGTGGCCTGGACGCTTGCTTTGAAAACTTCAAGTCTCTGGGCCTTGTCCTCAAAGCGCCGAAGGCAGACGTTTGCCAAGTCCCAGCATATCCCTTCGACGCTGCGTGATTCCAAGAAGTCGAGATTCTTGGGAATCCTCTCTCCCAATTCGAACATGGCTTTCAATAGTGGGGCGGCATGGTCCTTGAGAATGCGCGATCTGTGAGCGTACAACCCCTCAAGACCTGGACCCAAGAGACCCCGCACATGGAGATCGAGCAGCTCTTCACGCAGTGACTCATGATTCTCGAGTGCAGAAACTAGAGCCTCCAACTCCACCTTAGACATCTCGCTATCGGGAACCGACAGATGGAAGTATCTGTCAAAATGATTCTCTGAGCACACCCGTTGCTCTCGAATGGCTTCCTCTTCCGTAACGGAATCTGTGGAGTATCCAGGAAAACCAAGCGCGACCGCCGGGAACAGCCCCTTTAGAGCTTGTCCCGCGAGCGGTTTGGTTGCGACTCGAGAAGTGTTTAGCAGGTCCTCGATGATGCTCTTATCTCGCGACTTGCCTTGCTCCGACTGAAAAAGGCTGGTCCTACCGGTGATGAGCAATTGGCGCAGTCGAGGTAGAGATCGATAAACGCCCGGCTCGAACCCTCGAAGCACTTCAAGAACCGTGAGATCAAGCGGGTTGACCTCTATGCCAACCTCTGCTCTGAAAAGACCGAGGTGAAATGACAGACCGGAGACAAACCTCTTGACGTCACGAAGATTCTCGAAGTACGGCAGGATCGCCTTGTAAATCAGGATTGATCCTCTCTCGGCTTCCTTGCTTGACTGGTGGAATAGTTCCGGCAGAACCTCTCTCATCTGGCTCTCCCAGAACTCGACCACCCTGTGCCTCGGGGGCGTGGGTATGTCCAAACCCACCTGGACGATCTTCTTCAAGTACTCTGAACCGCGTCCAGAAGTGCAAGCATCCAGACTTTTCTCGACGTATTCCCTTTCGAAGGGCAATAGATATATCAGCCTGGGCAGATCAGCGTTCGCCTTGACGAGTTGGATGACGCGCTGTGTTTCCGGTTCACTCAGGCGATCCAGATCATCAATTATCACGAGTACGCGGCCCGTCCCTTCGCTAAGAGCGCTCCGTAACTTCTTCTTTATGTCGGCCGGCGACTGGTCGTCTGAGCCCTCCTTCCAGGTGTAGTATTCCTCAAGCAGCCTGAAGGATGTCTCTAAGAGGCTAAGAGCCCCTCCGAAAAGTGCACAAAGGAAGAAAACGACTAGGAGAAGGGGCGCGACGATTTCTGCTGCTGGCAGGACGAACAACGTGGGAGGCAGGCGAAGAACTAGGATTCCCAGCACTCCAGAGAAAAGGACGGCCGGGGCCATCGCTTTCGGCAACCGCTCGGATAGGGCTCTGATGTGACCGGTCGAATTACCAAGAAGCCTCCAGAGCGTCTTGATCCTCCGCTCAGTCGTCTTGGATTCAGATCTGCCAAGTTCAGCTCCGACTTGCCGATAGAACACATCAGAAAGCGTTTCCGCACTTGATAGCTGCCACGGTTGGAAAACCGTTGTACGAATAGATTCACCGCTGCTTTCGAGATGTGCCTTTACTAGATTTGCCACCGACGTCTTTCCCGATCCCCAGGGTCCGTACAGCGCCAGCACGAGGCTTTCGTCCTCACGCCACTCAGAAATTGCCCTGGCTACACCCCCGGCGAACTTCTCTCGCTCCAGTTCGTCTTGAGCGGGACTTTCTATCGGCCGGTCCGCTGAGAACCTCAACTCTGACTTGTCGGCGTCGGTCATGCATTCACCCACAAGATCCGCCTGGCTCTCGACAGCTTTCCGCCAGCGGCGGAATGAGGGCTCCGGGAACCCAAGACAATATCGCCTGCGTTCATCTCTTGCCAGTTAGGAAAGGCCGACGATTCCATGCCAGGTCGTGCCGTCGCACTACTCGGGCCTACGAGAAGATCTCGACCGGGACGACTCGGTAATACACACGAATGCTCAGGCTGTTGTCAGAATCGCCGCCTGTGAACTCGGCGCCATCGTTGTTCAATTCGACGGCAACATTCCTGATCGGTGTCACCTCTGCAGCGGGGTCTGTGGCAGTCAAGTACCTTTGAGCATCGGACGCAGCGTCGATGAACCGCGGGTGAGAAGTAGGCAAGAATCTCTGCTACCCCGTCTGATGTGATCGGCTATGATGGTGCTCTCAGGCTGTCCCCCGAGCCATCTGCAGGGCTCCGGGGGGCGGCCGTCATGCCGTCTCGCGGCCGTGGTGGGCCCGAGCGGATGACCACATGGAGGTGGGTCCAGTGGCGAAGTCATTATCTCACGAGCAGCAGACATTTCCCAAGGAGATTCCGGCGGACTACTGGGCCGACCTTGTCTGGTGGGAGTACACGCGGCGGAAACTAAGATACCAGAGCGTCTTCTGGAACGTCCTCCGCGATTCAAAAGGTCACAACCTAGTCTGGCCCCGCGATGCAGGCGTCTTTGCCACCCATTTGCTCCCGGAGGAAAGGGCGATCCTGATCGATCTGGGTTACTCATCGTCTGTGCTGGTGTCCCCGCGCGTAACAGCCGACGACTTCCTCGCCCTGGAGAAGCTTCCACGCTTCATCTACCCGGACCACCTTGACGGGGACCCTGAGGCGCCCATTCGGCTGCCAGAGTTGAGGGCGTCGTTTCGGATCTTGCCGACTCTTGCGGCCATCCGCAGGAGCCCCGATAACGATGCCATGGGTCTCGGGTATCTCAACGTCGGCCTCCGCCGCGACATGACAGAGGCAGAGCTTCGCGCGGCACTGCAGGACATATATCGGGAGGTGCTCGGTTTGGTCCAGCGAGACAAGCTTGGTCGGGAGGCGCCCGACACCAGACCAGAGAAGCCGATGCGCGGCATCCTCGCGCTCTCCGAGGTGGAGCGTGCAGCCGGCCCTATCGAGCATCGCCGGCGAATCCGGCACGCCCCGACCCGCGTTCGACTGATGCGGGAGATCGCGGCGAAGGCCGAGGCGGCCCTATTCGCGACCCAGTGGCTCAACGGTGACAAGAAGGCCCGAAAGGTCCGCTTCAGCGATATCCTCAAGCGATGCGAGCAATTCGACATCTGGCCGCGGAACCACCGTGGCAACTACAGCGAGAAGGCAGACAGGAAGCGCTCCACAGAAGACTATCGGACGGGTCGCATCACGGAGGCGGACATCGCCCGCATGATCCAGAGCGGAGAGGAAGACACCTTCCCAGTTGCCCCCGAGCAGTAGCCCCCCTCATTCCAGGGGGGGGTGGAAATCTACCCCCACCGACTTAGTTTTCCGCTCCATCAAGATCTCCATCTTCTCTTAAAATCTGGGCGTGATTAACGACGAACTCCATCTCGTCTCAATCGGCGAAGCTGCGCGCCGTCTCCGCGTCCCAAAGGCCGAGATAGAGCGGTTGCTCATGCAATCCCGCCTTCGAGGCGTTGCGGTAGCGAAGCGGGGGGCGAGAGGCGGGTACGCGGGACTGCGGTTGAAGGTGGTCCTGCAAGACGTAGAGCGCCTCCGCCGTGAGGCGGACGGCCCAAGGCGGGACGGGCAACCTTGACGCCATCAGTGATCTACATACGGGAGATCGCCGAAGCGATGGGGTGCTCACGGGCGACAGCATGGCGTCTCGCGAAGTCAGAAGCCCTCGGGCAGCTCTATCGACTGCCGACCGGCCGGTACTTCATCAAGCAAGTCGATTTTGACGCAGCTATCGAGGCGATGGCCGTCAAGGACACGGGCGAAGAGAAGTCGAGGCAGAAAGTACGGCGCCCGGACCTTCCGAAGGTCCCCGTTGAGTTGGATCGATTCATGGACGGCAAGCCGAGATTGAAGGGGTCCCCCCGCCGAGCCAGAAGGAACGGCGGGGGATAAACCGGGGTGCTTTCGAGCGGGGGCGGGCACCCCCGACGAGTGGAACTAGAGATGACAGTCTACGAGTCCAGACCAAACCCCGCAATGCTAAAAGTCCTCCACGATGAGGCCGTGAAACTCCTACGGGAGAGACTCGCCCCCGACGTAGTGAGGGCCAAGGTCTACGCCCTGCGGGACCGTCTCCACCTGGATCTCCCGGCCGACCTGATCGAGGAACTCCTTCTACTCGCCTCTGAGGAAACGGGAATCTTGAAGGACGCCAGGGATGGCCAGGAAATCCACACCGGATCGACATGGCAAGAGTAGGCAGAAGGCCCGGCCCCGCTTCGCCCTCTTCTCTGCCGCCCACGGGGCCGACTGGTCCAGTGGGTTGTCTGCCCTGAAGGTGATGCTCGCCCTCCTGACCCAGACCACCACGACCCAGGAAGCCAAATCGCTGTCGATCCGTTGGATCGCTGAGGTGGCCGGGATCACCATCGGATGGGCGGGGGTGATGATCCGGCTCCTTGATCGGGAGGAGTGGATCGAGCGGATCGGCGCCCGCACCGGCCGCAAGGCGACGGCCACCTACCGTATCCTGCGACGGGGCTCCCCTCCCTACTGGAAGATTCCACAACCGGCCATCAGGCACATTCCGAGCAAGTTGGCCGCCATCTCCTACGGGGCCGCGACCCACTTCTCCGAAGACGGGGGCATGGGGGAGGTATTTCCTCGGAACAAGAAGCTCGCCGAGGTCTACGGCTGGAAGGGCACCAAGGCCGAGAGGCGGATCTCTCGTGGGCTGGCTGGGGCAGAGAAGGCGGGGCTACTTCGCCGGTATGTGAAGCCCCTGCCCAGCGGCCCCGTGGGTCGCTATCTGGGGCTCCTCCTTCCCCCCCTGGAGCCCAGGAAACACACGACCACAGGGGGAGGAAACAGACGACCACAGGGGGAGGAAACAGACGACTGTGGGGGGAATAAACACACGACCACAGGGGGACAGAGTAAGAAGCAGAGAATAAGGGATCTGAATAATGATCCTGAGCAAGGGACCCGGGGCCCGTCGCCTACGGCTCCGGTGGCTGCTCTTGCTGCTTCGGTTTCAACAGAGACGGGGGAGGGGAACAGCTTTGGAGGGGGATTGAGAACCCCTCCCATGGGGCGGAAGGCCGGCGCCACTGGCAATTCAACTCCGTCACGAACGGAAGGGGCCGCGGACGGGCTGGTCGAGGGGCTCGCGATGCTGTCGGCCCTCCCAGGCTGGAAATCCCGCCCGGCAGCCGACAGGGCCGCGGTCGGTAGGTACATCGACGCCAACAGCATCGGGGACCTGTTGGCATGGATCGACTTGGCCCGCTCTGCAGTTTGGATCTCGAACCCCGCCGCCTTCGTCCATCAGCAACTCCGGGATCTCGTGCCGTTCCGAGGAGGCCAAGCCGCCCACGAGAAGGAGAACTACGACACGCTCCTCGCCGAGTCCCGGTCCGAGACGTGCGGCGCCTGCCAACCGGAAGACGCTGACCAACCGGGGCGGAGGTACGAAACCGGGCTCCCGTGCGACTGCGCTAGGGGCGTGATGCTCAAGGTGCGGCTGGTAAAGGGAGGTGCAGCCGTGGCTAGAGCCAAAGAGGAGAAGGTGTGGCGCGAGAAGGAGGAGCTTGCCTTCCTCAAGCGGGCGGACTCCGACCCCGAAAACCCGGAAGCCTTCACCGCCACCCTCGGGGGTGCGGTGGGGACCCTTCTGCCGAGGAAACGCACCGAGGAGGAGCTGGAGGCCGAGGCGGCGCGGCGGAAGCAGAAGATGATCGCCGCCTTCGAGGCGCATCGTCGGAAGGAGCAGGAGGCAAGACCCGCACCGACTCCGAAGGTGGCAGCCGCGCCGGAACCCAAGGCAATCCAGGCCGGGGCGGTCCAGCGTCTCCTCCAGGAGGGACACCGCGACCTAGCCGAGGACCTGTTGGCCCTCACCCCAGCGAAGATAGATGGTGACCGTCTCCTCTTCCCGGAGCCGTCCAAGGGGAAAGATCGGGAGCGAATGGCCGCGGGTCGTCTCCAAGCAAACGACGGAGACAATCCCGACCGTCGTATCGTGGAGCAAGCCATCCGGGACGAGGCCGAGGTTCGAGGACTGCACGTCCGCGCCGTCGCTTGGACGGTGGCATCGGTCGAATTCCAACCACCCCGGCCCGGCGCAGAGAGACCAGAAGGAGAAGTCATGAAAGCGCACCCCGCAAAGGAGTCATCCGATGGCTCGTAGAGCTCGCCGCATCGCCGTCTCCGCTGAGGCCCGGCGTCGTCGTGCCCTGGAGTTGACTCCCGGCGTGACTCAGGTATCCGGCTCCCGGGTCCCCCGTGACCAGCTCAACAAAGCCGAGGCCGAATGGAGAGTAGATGTCACGCCCGCTGTCGAGCCGGCCCCAGAGCCCACGGACCTCGAGCTTGATACCCACCTCCAGGTACTCAGTCGAGAGCCTATCTCTCTCGGGGGAGCCTGCAGGGCGCTCCTCTGTTACCTGTGCGAACTCAGTGGTTGCACCCACGGATGCCACGGGGGGAAGGTGACGCCTGCGGGAGAGGGCGAGCTACAAGAAAAATAAGTCTCCACCAAGTGCAAGTAGGTGTAGGACAAGAAGGGGTGGGATGAGACGACTGGGGGAGATGCTGCAGGAGATGAAGAGAAGGGGGGAGATCACCCACGCGCACAAGGGGAATAATAGTCATGCTGGGGGTAGCAAGACAAAGGGCGGCTATCGTCGGATCGATCCGACCCCGTACCCTCGCGACTCTGCCGGCGTCGCTCTCCGTGAACTACAGGACGCCTCAAATGAGGTGGGGCGACCATCCCACTGGAGTTACGTCGATTCCCTCCCCACGGGGCCCATCTGCCGCTTCCGGCCCGAGCCGTCTACGGCCAGCACAGGAGCCCCATCCGGGACGCAT
Source organism: Planctomycetota bacterium (assembly GCA_027296055.1). Lineage (GTDB taxonomy): Bacteria > Planctomycetota > JAPUJT01 > JAPUJT01 > JAPUJT01 > JAPUJT01. The sequence goes on from JAPUJT010000066.1 coordinate 16,685, forward strand.
GGCGGGTGGGGCTTTTCTTCTACCCTCACCCCGAAAAACCCAGGAGACTACACTTGATTCCCCAGGAATACAGTGCTATACTCCGCTTGGTGTCTAATATCGTCAAGGCCGACATGGGCCGCTGAGATGAGGAGGGGTCATGAGTAAGAAGGGCGAGTTGCAAGGGTCGGGAGGGACAACTCAGGCAAAGATTGTCCTCAGGATGCCTAAGGCCCTGCGGGTGGAGTTGCAACGGTTGGCCGACAAGGATGAGCGGACGTTGTCGGATGTCTGCCGACGCATCCTCAGGTGGTATATCGAGGGCAAGAAGGGAGGCAAGCGATGAGGAAGACAGGCCGGTCCTTTGGGTCAGTGTTCCAGCGGAAGGCGACCCGTGGACATTTTTGCTCGTGGTCACATCACGGGGAGAAGCAACGGCGCCTTGGAGGCAGTACCCGGCGAGAGGCTCTCCGCAAGCTGGCGCTGTTGGAGAGGGAGCTAGACCGCGGAGTACCTCACGATGAGGCCGTGACGCTCGTATGGGGAGATTCGCACAAGAGTGAGTTGACCTTTCGACAGGCCGTGAAGGGGTATCTCGCCGACGCCGAAAGGGGCATGAAGCCCTCCACCTTCCGGCAGCAGAAGTACCGTCTTCGGAAAATCCTGGAGCTAGTCGCGTGGGCCGACAAGTCCACATCCTCTATCACGGCAACAGACATCCAGAGGTTCATATCCTTCCGCCTGAAGGGGTCGGCGCCCTCCACCTGCAACCGGGACGTCTCATCTTTCCGTAGTGTGTTCGAGTGGGCCCAGAGGATGGGGCACTGCACCAGCACAAACCCCGTCAAGGACATCCGCCTACTCAGCGAGAAGGGCCGGGAGCGCAAGATGTACCTGACCATCTCGGAGTCAGCGACGTTTCTCCGGGCTTGCCAGGACGAAGGGGACGTACTTGTCCACGACTTCATGACCGTCGCCTTGCGGACGGGATGTCGGAGGGGGGAACTGCTTTCCCTCGAATGGAGGGATGTACTCCTGGACCGCGCCGAGATGACGATCCGGGCTTGCAATTCCAAGTCGAGCAAGGACCGGACCATCCCCCTGGGGAAGACAGTCATCGAGACGTTCCGACGACTCCGGGCCAGGGAGAAGGTGATCCAAGTGGACGGAAGCGGTCGGGTGTTCATGGAGAACTGCAAGCCCCTCCATGTCGTTCGGTTGCAGCGGACCTTCGAGCGTATCCGTCAACGCCTCTCCAAGGGAAAGGGGCTCGTCCCGGAGAAGTTGAATGAATTCGTGATCCACTCGCTACGGCACACCTTCGCAACCCTGGGCCTCCAGGCGGGGGCATCCCTGTGGGTGATGCAAAAACTCCTGGGACATTCCAACCCGGCCATGACGGCATCGCTGTACGGCCACCATTCCGCCTCCGCTGCCCGTCCGTCCGTGGACCTTCTCGATGCGGCCCTGGACGGCGGGGGCGTGGAGGAGAAGAAGGGGAGCTCCGCGAGCGGGGCGTAGAACCCCGGCGTCAACATCAGCGACACGGAGGGGGGCCCCCAACGGGGGGCCCTTTTCCATTCCAGGGGAGCAACCCCATCTCCTCCGTCTACCTCTACCTCGTGGACACCCCCGGCACCTGGTTCGGCACCTGAACTGCCGCGATGCTACACGGACACTTGAAACGCCACGCGACAGGGCCGGAGCCCCTAACCCCCAACGGCACGGAGCATTATGGCCCCTCAGGAGTCGCGGGGCGGGATTCCGGGGAAAGGGGGTTGTTGGACATGATCACCGACGTCTGTCCTCCGGCCGTCTCGTAGACCATGCAGAGCGCGGCGACGAGCAAAGTCGCTGCCATGATGTCCCAGCCCAGTAGCGTGTTGAGAAGCGTGGCGAAAGTGAGGAAGCCGATGCCGATGTAGCCCATGAGATAGAGGAGGAGAATGCAGGTCGCGGCGATCCGCGTGGGGCGATCGAATCGACGCTCGAAGTACTCCGGCACCGAGAGGATGCGCCCGTAGTAGAGGATCGGCAGCCAGCCGAACATCCAGAGAGGCATCCAGAACCAGTCGTTCAGATAGGTCTGCGACGAGGAGAGGCCGTATCGGAACCCGACCGCGCTGTACTTGATGAACGAATAGGAGCCGACGACCGTGGCAACGCAGGAGATGGTGACCAGCCAGGCCGGGAATCGCTGCCCTCCCAGGAAAAAATCGTGCGTACTCTTCGTGAAACGGCCGAACAGCATACCGAAGAGCGTGATCCCCGCGAAATAGGCGACGATGACGACGTAGTCTAGTTGCGTCCCGACCACTGGAGGATCCCTTGAAGGAGGGCGAAGAAGGAGAGTCCACCGAGCAGGATTCCCAGACGGCGTCGCTTCCGCGGCGTCGAGAGCCCGACTTCACCGGCCCGCCACGCCAGGAAGACTCCCAGCCCGAAAACGGCCCCACCGACCAGGTACTGATAGAGGAAGGCGTGCATGTCGAAGCCTCTCTTAGCACGCGGCGGGGCGATCGTCAAACTCTGCCCATCTCGCCTGGATCTTTCTCCGTCGGGTCGCGTCGGATATCATTCTCGGTTTCGTTCCCCTTGGCGAGGCGTCCGGAGATGAGCGAGCCCTCCACGTCCTTTCTTCGCTATGTGCCGCCGATGGGGATCTACGAGACGCTCTACGCCTTCCTCGAGTCGTTCGGCTCGTACATGGGAGAGCCGGGAACGCATCCGTGGAGCCAGGGCTTTCCCCGTACCGTGCAGCTACCCGGAGGCCCGGCGCTGCCCCGCGAGATCACCGTCACATCCGACCACCTGAAGTACCCGAAGGCCTGGGGCATGCCCTCGCTGCGAGAAGCGCTTGCTTCCTATTACAAGAGGTATTACCAGGCCGACATCTCGCCCGAGAACGTCATGGTCTTTGCCGGGGGACGGCCTGCCCTCGTAACCGTTCTGCTGTTCTTGCAGCCTGACATCCCGGTTCGCGTTGCGTCGACGGAGTACACACCCTACTACGACATGCTGCGGCTCCTGGGACGCCAGCATGAATTCGTCCACAGCGGCGAGGAGAATGGTTTCGCCCCGCCGATCCAGGACTATGCGCGGACTGGAGAGAGCGGCCGGCACTTGATCCTGATGAGCAACCCCTGTAACCCGACGGGGGTCACTCGAAAGGGAGCGGATCTCGAGGCGCTGGTTGAGGCCGCCAGCTCGGATAACGTCGGGCTGCTCATCGACGAGGCCTACGAGCTGTTCGTCGATGAGCCGTCGAGCGCCCTCCGATACGTACGGAACATCGAGGAATCCAATCTCTTCGTTGTCGGGGCGGCGACCAAGGGGCTGCAGTCCCCTGGCATCCGCATCGGGTGGGTCGTCTCGTCACGGCGCCATATCGAAATCCTGGGCAACTACTCGTCGTTCGGGATGGGGGGCGTCTCCCATCCGTCGCAGTGCTTTGCCCTCGAGCTATTGGGCGAAGATCGCGTCGCTCTGGCAAGGAAGGCCGTTCCCGCCTTCTATCGGAGTCAGCGAGATCGATACGGCGAGGCATTCGAGAGGCTCGGCCTCCGGCTCTTCACCGGAGAGGGCGGCTTCTACCACTGGTGCCGGCTCCGAAGGGCTCTCACCGCTCATGACCTGAACCTTCGGCTCTTCAAGGAGGGCGCCGCCATCCTGAAGGGAATCGACTGCGACATGTTGCGGCGCGGCCCTGATTCCCCGCTACAGAACTTCTTCCGGTTCTCCTTCGGACCCCTGGATCCGGAGTCGTTCGAGTCCGACATCGAGATCCTGGAGCGCGCCCTCGACACTTGATTGGTTCTACCGGGAGAGTTGGCGTAGCCTCTGGCGGACCCTGGAGATGCCTGTTCCTCCCGGGGAGTTTCTGCGGCGGACCGACTCTCGCGCCGTGATCCGGCTCAAGACGTCGGCCTCGAAGACCGGGCTCGCTCTCTTCAGCTCGGCAACGGTCAGGTCCGCCAGGGAGGTGCCTTTCGTCGCGGTACGCTTCATCAGACGGGCCACGGCCTGGTGAGCGTCCCGGAAGGGCATCCCCTTTTCCGTCAGGTATTCGGCCAGATCGGTAGCCAGCATCTCGGAGCCCGAGGCCGCCTCCTCCATCACTACCTTGCGGACCACGAGCCCCTTGATGGCCAGCGTCAGCGCTTGCACTGACGCTCCGGCCGTCTCGGCCGCGTCATAGAGCGGGGGTTTCGTTTCCTGAAGATCCCGGTTGTAGCCGGCGGGCAGTCCCTTCAGGATCGTCAGGAGGGACACAAGATCCCCCACGACCCGACCGCTCTTGGCGCGCACCAGCTCCACCAGGTCCGCGTTTTTCTTCTGCGGCATGATGCTGGAGGACGTGCAGAGCTCGTCCGGCAGCTCGATGAATCCGAACTCGGAGCTCGACCAGAGGATCAGGTTCTCGGCGATCTGAGATAGGTGTGTCTGCAGAAGCGAACAGGCAAAGACGAACTCCGCAGCGAAGTCCCGATCACTTACAGCGTCGATGCTATTGGCAAAGAGGCCTTTGAGTCCCAGCGCCTTCGCGGAGATGCGCGGGTCGATCCGGAGGGACGTCCCGGCGAGCGCCCCGGCGCCGAGGGGGGAGACGTCGACTCGCTTGCGGCAATCGGTCAGTCGGCCTTCGTCACGCACGATCATCTCGTGAAACGACAGCAAGACATGGGCGAAGAGGACTGGCTGGGCCCGCTGCAGGTGGGTGTACCCGGGGCAGATCACATCCGAGGTTCCCCGCGCCCGTCGCACCAACACCTTTCGCAGCCCGGAGAGCCGTCCGAGAAGAGAGTCGATCGCGTCCCGCGTCCAGAGACGCAGGTCCAAGGCAACCTGATCGTTGCGGCTTCGGCCCGCGTGGATCTTGGCTCCCGCCCGCCCCGCCAGCTGGATCAGCCTCTTCTCCACGTTCATGTGGACGTCTTCGTCCGTGGCGTCGAGCTTCCATTTTCCCTGTTCGTGCTCCCGGCGGATGCGTCGGAGGGCCCTGACGACTGTGGCGGCCTCCTTGGGATTCAGAAGCCCCGCCTTCGAGAGCGCCCGAGCGTGGGCGATCGATCCCTCGATGTCATACGGTACAAGTCTCTCGTCGTCCTCGACGGAGGCGACGAACTCTTCCGCGAACGGATCCGGATCCTTCGAGAATCGCTCGCGTATTAGCCGTCCCATCGGAGGCTCCGGTTGAGGGACAACCTCAGGGCATTCAGCCGGATGAATCCTGCCGCATCCGTGCCGTTGAAGCTCCCGATGGTGTCGAACGAGACCGCGTCGGGGCTGTAGAGGGAGCCGGGCGACTTGCGGCCTACCACCCACACGCCGCCCTTGTAGAGCTTCAGCCGCGCCGTTCCGCGGATCTCTTCCTGGGTGGCATCGAAAAAGGCGAGGAGGGCCTTCATCTCGGGTGAGTGCCAGAAGCCGTTGTAGACCAGCTCGGCGAACTTCGGGATCAGGGAGTCGCGCAGGTGCATCGCCTCCCGATCCATCGCGAGCGACTCGACGGCCCGATGGGCGGGTTGCAGGAGCGTCACGCCCGGCGTCTCGTAGATCCCGCGGGACTTCATCCCCAGGAACCGATTCTCGACGATGTCGACCCTGCCGATCCCGTGTCTCCCCGCGATAGAATTCAGCCGCTCCAGAAGCGCCGCAGGGGACAGCTCCTCTCCGTTACAGGCCGTGGGGGCGCCCTTGTCGAATTCAATCTCGACGTACTCGGCCTCGTCGGGGGCCTCTTCCGGCGAGACCGTCATCTGGAAGATGTCTGCGGGGGCTTCGTTCCAGGGATCCTCCAGGATCCCTCCCTCGTACGAGACGTGCATCAGATTGGCATCGATGCTGTAAGGCTTGTCACGGGTGATCGGCAGCTTGATCCCCCTCTTTTCTGCGTACTCGAAGAGGTCCGCTCGCGATGTGAAGCTCCACTCCCGCCAGGGGGCGATCACCTTCAACTCGGGCTCCAGGGCGGCGATCGTGAGCTCGAACCGTATCTGGTCGTTCCCCTTCCCGGTGGCCCCGTGAGCGACGGCGGCCGCCCCTTCCTTCCTGGCCACCTGCGCGAGATATTTCGCGATAACCGGCCGGGCGAGGGAGGTCCCCATCAGGTACGCCCCCTCGTATACGGCATTGGCCTTCACGGCCGGGAAGACATATTCGCGCACGAACTCTTCCTTGAGGTCCACGAGGTGCACCTTGTCTGCGCCCGTGTCAGATGCCTTTCGCGCCACGGCGAGCATGTCTTCGCCCTGTCCGACGTCCGCGATGAAAGCGATCACGGTCGCCTGGTACTTCTCCTTCAACCAGTGGAGAATGACGGACGTGTCCAGTCCGCCGGAATACGCGAGCACGATTTTCATCCCATCATCCTTTCCCCGGGGGAACCGATAACCACATCGGCACTTCGTTTGAAATGGATACTCCTATCCTCGGAGGGAGTTGAGCTTCCTTGCGACCTTCTTGGCTGCGGCGTCCTCGCGCACGACGACCAGAAGGGTATCGTCTCCTGCCACGGTGCCTGCGATCTGCGGCCATCGAAGCCGATCGATCGCCAGGCCGAGAGGGGAGGCGTTGCCAGGATCGGTCTTGACGACGAGAAGATTGCGCGAGGCCTCGACGCTCCGGACGAGGCTCCCGACAAGAGACTCGGCCCCGCCGCTGACCGCGGGGGTAAGGGCCTCCACGGTAGCGTACCGGGCCCCGCCGCCCGACTCGGCCACCTTGACGAGCCCGAGATGCCGGACATCCCTGGACAGCGTGGCCTGGTTGACGCTAAACCCCCGTCGCGATAGGCGACTGCGAAGCTGCACCTGGGTCCGTATCGGTCTCTCGGAAACAAGCTTCAAGATCGCGCTATGTCGCTCCTTCTTGTTATTCATAAAAGTGCATAAAGTATACATATTTATGCAATCGAGTCAAGAGGGAAACCCCGACGAATTCTGCGGAGGCAGAATCCCCCCTAGCGCGTCCTACTTCTGGGCTATCGTGTGGTAGTAGCCGGCCGCGATCGCCGCTACGCCTGTCAGGAATCCGGTGGCGTCGTTCGGATCCGTCACCTGGACCGGCGATGTCCGGAGCGTGGTGGTCCCGTCTCCGAGCTGACCCTGAGAGTTCCAGCCCCAGGCGCGCACGGTCCCGTCATTTCGCAGGGCGATGCTGTGCGCCCAGCTGGCGTCGACGGCGATGATGTTCGTCAAGAACCCCGAGGGATCGGAAGAGTCCACGGTCTGCACCGGTACAGGGCTGTCCACCGTCGAGCCGTCTCCCAGGGCGCCGGGGTTGTCTCCCCAGGCCCGGACGGTGCCGTCGACCTTCGCCGCCACCGAGTGATACGTCCCCCCCCCGATCGCCGCCATGCCCGTCAAGTTGCCGGACGGATCGACGGGGTCTATGACGACGACGGGCGTCAGGCTCTGGGTGGCAGTCCCGTCCCCAAGCTGGCCGTAGAAGTTCTGGCCCCAGGTCCGGACCGTACCGTCCGCACGGAGCGCTATCGTGTGGAAGCCCCCGGCGCTCACGGCCACGATGCGGGTGAGATAACCCGAAGGATCCGTGGGGTCGATCACCTGCACCGCCGACGTGCGATTCGACATGGTGCCGTCGCCTAGCTCGCCGGAGATGTTTCTTCCCCAGGTCCGGACGGTCCCATCTCCTATCAGGGCTACCACGTGATAGCTCCCGGCCGAGATCGAAACGACGCCCGAGAGGAAGCCCGTCGGATCCTGCAAGTCCAGGACTGCAACGGCGCTGGGGCGGTTCGACGAGGTGCCATCGCCGAGGCCGCCGAACTGGTTCCGTCCCCAGGTGCGCACGGTGGAGTCAGCCAGCAGGGCCGCCGAATGGTACCAGCCGACCGATACGGCGGAGACGCCCGTCAGGAACCCGGTCGGGTCGGTCGGATCGATCACCCTCTCCGGCGTCCAGCGGAGCGAGTGGGTCCCATCGCCGAGCTGGCCGTCGGAGTTGTCGCCCCACGCGCGGACGGTGTCATCCCCGAGCAGCGCTAGGGTGTGGGACACTCCCCCCGAGGTGGCCGCCACGCCGATCAGATTCCCCGTCGGGTCTGCCGGATCCACCACACGGGCGGGGGCGGTGAGTATGCCCGAACTCCCCTCGCCTAGCTGGCCGTATCCCTTGAAGCCCCAGGATCGCAGGGTGCCGTCGCTCAAGATGGCGAGCGAGTGATTGTCGCTTGCCGCGACCCATGCCACCGCGGTCAAGAATCCTGTGGGATCCGGCGGGTCGACGACCTGAACGCCGTCGGAGCTGTCCGCCGTCGTGCCTGCCCCGAGCTGTCCATACGTGTTCCGACCCCAGGACCGGAGGGTCTCATCGCTCTTCCTGACAACGGTATGGCTCCTCCCCGCCGCGATCGAGACGGCGTTGATTAGAAACCCTCCCGGATCCGTGACGTCCACGATCCAATCGAGAGCGGGACGGCTCATCGTCGTGCCATCTCCGAGCTGGCCATAGGTGTTGTCACCCCAGGCCTTGCCCGTCCCGCCGAGGATGATGGCGGCGGAGTGCCGGCCCCCGGCCGCGATGGACTCCACGCGCCTGATGTATCCGAACGGATCGATCGGATCGATCACTTGCACGGGGAACGCGCTATCGAGATTGGTTCCGTCCCCGAGCTGGCCACTGCTGTTGTCCCCCCAGGATCGCACGGTGCCGTCGGTGAGCAGCGCCATCGAATGCCGATCCCCAGCCGATACGGCCATCACGCCTGTCAGAAACCCCGTCGGGTCCAGCAGGTCGATCACTTGCACGGGAGTCTGGCTATCGGTGGTCGACCCATCTCCGAGCTGGCCGTAGAAGTTGTCTCCCCAGGAGCGAAGCGTCCCATCAGCCATGAGGGCGACGACATGGTAGGCGCCGGAGGCAACCGCCATGACGTTGGTCAGGTACCCAGTCGGGTCGGTCAGGTCCACTACTCGAACCGCCGTCCTTCCGCTGATCCGGGTCCCGTCTCCAAGCTGGCCTTCCCAGTTCCCACCCCAGGTGCGCACCGTGCCATCCGTCCGGCGCGCCACGCCGTGGGCGAAACCGGCAGCGACCCCATCCACTCCCGTGAGGAATCCCGTCAAATCCACCGGGTCGACGACCTGAACGGGGGTCGATTGATCCCCGAAGGCGGCATCCCCGAGCTGTCCAGAGCCGTTCGCCCCCCAGGTCCTGACCGTCCCGTCCGCGAGGCTCGCCACAGAGAACGATTCGCCGCCCGCGATGGCGGCCACGGTGGTCAGGAGGCCGGTCGGGTCGCCGGGATCGAGGACCAGCACGGGCATCGTGTGGATCGGCGACGTGCCATCCCCGATCTGTCCATAGATGTTCCCGCCCCAGCTCCACGCCTCCCCCGCAGCCAGCGTCACCGTGATCAGGTCGGTGCCCATGTTTCCCAACGTGTCGGTTGCACTGACGGTGATGGCGTTGCTCCCGGTCGCCAGGGGGATGGATGCGCTCCAGGACGTCGTTCCGGTGGCCGTCCCGCTCCCTCCGGTCCCCAGGTTCGACCAGTTGACCATCACCACGCCGGAGAGGTCTGTCGCCGTCCCCGCCAGAGCGATCGGCGAGGCGAGGGTCGAATACGTCATGGCGGTGGTGGGTGTATCGATCGTGACTATCGGCGCCGCGTCATACGTCACCGAGATCGAGTCGGTCCCCGCCTTGCCAACGAGGTCGGTCGCCGTCACCGTGATCAAGTTGCTACCAACGACCAGTGCGATCTGGGCCGTCCAGGTGTCGGTCCCCACGGCCGGTCCCGAAGCTCCCGTATCGATGTTCGACCAGGTCACACTGGAGACGCCGTTGTCATCGGAGGCAGTCCCACCCAGATTCAGCTGACTCAAGTTAGTCGTATAGGCCGCGGCCGTCGTGGGAGTCTCTATCGAGATCGTGGGGGACTGCGTATCCTTGCCCCCTCCCCCGCCGCTACGGTTGCAGGCCGCTGAGACGAGGACGAGGATCGCCACGGGGAGAACGTACCGGACCGCCGGACTGGCATTTCGGTTCATATTCGTGCCTCCGATTCACTCATTATCCTCATGGGAACCGGTTCGGCAAGTCGAGGCGAGCACAGAGCTACAGGGACCATCACTTCTTCTTTCCGATCGACTCATCCCAGCCGTCTTCGACGAGGCCCGCCCAGCTAAGGATCTCGGTCTGCAGGATCCGTGCGCGTCGCCGGTAGTCGACACCCGACCAATCGAACGATGTCGCCGTCGGCTGGTAGATGGGGATGAAGAGGAATATAGGACTTATCGCCCGGGTGTAGAACTCGCCGTGAAGGATCCCGTCCTCGTAATGTAGATTGGCGTGAAACGACCCCCAGCCGACCACCTCGATGCTGTAGATAATCCAGTTGTCCCGTAGCTCGAGTGAACCGTCTCCCGTCCAGGCTACCTTGTATTTGGGCCGCGCGCGTTCCGCGATCCGCTCGAGAGGATTGTCGGCCACCTTCGCCTGGACGTGAGTGACCTGGCACCCCATCAGGGCGAGCACAACAACGAATCCGCAGATGATGGGTTTCGGGCCGACCATGGCGCAGCTCCCCTTCTCCGATGGGCGGTCAATATCGCACAGACCGTGCCCCAGGCTCAAGTCAAAGCGACTCTCGAGAAGGATAGGCACCCGAGGTTGACGCCCCTGGCTCGCCTGTCTAGGATCCCATCTTCCATGAAGACCAGCACCCCCATCCTGAGTCTCGCGGGCCTGATCGCGCTGATGTCCGTGGGCGTCGTCGCCCACGGCGGCGATGACGTGACACCTCGATGGTCGCTCGAGGGGAGCCAGCTCGCCGTCTGGGATGTCTTTGTCCTGGCCGCGGAGGAGGGGTACTCGGATACCCCACGGTCACGGGAGTTCGCCCTGGGTCTCTTCGGCCACCAGATCGACCGGCGCGGCGATGCTCGTTTCCCCGTCCACATCGTCGAAGAGATAACGTACGACCTGGCCCTGCGTGTCCCGATCGGCAAGGTGAAGCAGGGCCAGAAGATAAAGATGAGGGTCCGCTACGACCGGATACGGGAGCACCGTCCTATCGACGTGATGATCACGGGACGGATCGTGGAGGTGACGGAGACCGAGCTCCGCCTGGAGGGAAAGGCGATCGGGGCTCCCGCCCTGAAGTACGAGGGGAAGATACCGAGCGTGGAAAAATGGCTCACCGAGTTCACCGCCGAATTCGAGATCGGCTTCGACCTCGAACGGGGGATCATGACCGCGGCCAAGGTGCGCCTTACCGGGACGAGCGAGCCGAAGGGCGGCGCCTGGGACAAGAAGCCGCCCGAAACGGTCGACCACGCCCATCGCTTCCGCTTTGCACTCCGGGAAGTCTACGACTACAACCCCGAATGGCTCGACTCTCCGAAGAGGCTAAATGCCGCGATCGGGCGGGCCATCGACGAGGGCGTCGCGTGGCTGCGAGAGGAGGTCCAGGAGGATGGGAGGTACAAGCCACACGAGGCCAAGTACCCGCACGGAGAGACTTGCCTGGCGACTCTTACCCTGCTCCTCTGCGGCGCCGATCGGGACGACCCTTTCATCCTCGACCTGATGGAGACGATCCGAAGCTTCAAACTGAAGAATACCTACGAGATCGCCATCGCCCTCATGGCGATGGAGGCGTTCTACGCCCCCGCCGACGAGGTCTCGGAAGTACATGCGGGAAAGCGGCCGGCGCCGAAGCGGCGCAAGGTGGGCCGCGACGACCTGGAATGGATGCAGGAGCGGACGGAGAGGCTCATCTCCATAGCGCTTCGTGAGACGGGCGGTTGGGGCTGGGGCTACAACCGGGGAGAGTCGCGAGTCGACCTCTCCAACACCCAGTACGCCGGCCTCGGGCTACTCTCCGCCTGGCGGTGCGGCGTCCAGATCCCCGACGAAGCCTGGGTCGGTCTCGCCAAGGGCGTGATGCGTCACCAGACTCCGGGGAGGAAGATCAAGCTCTTCATCCAGAGGGTGGGCGAGAAGAGCCGTCGGACCATCTCGACCGGCCGCGGGGCACGGCTGAAGAACCTCGTCGAGGGCGGCTTCTCCTATTACCCGAGGGCCAAGGAGCCGAAGTCATCGATGACCGCCGGCGGGATCTCGACTCTCCAGATCGTTCGAGATGTCCTGAGGTCCCGGAACAGCCGCCTCCTCCGAGCGGGACTGGGCAAACGGATCGATCGCTCGATCGATGAGGGGCGGGCCTGGCTCGCTGGAAACTGGATGCTCCAGCGCCATGCCCCCGATCACGCTCGAGGTCGGATGATCTACTACCTCTACAGCCTGGAGCGCGCAGGGGTTCTCTGCTATGTCCTCAAGGTCAACGGACACGACTGGTTCTTCGAAGGAGCCGCCTGGCTCATAGCCATGCAGCAATCGGACGGTCACTGGCCCGAGAGAACCGGCGCCGTCCACGAGACCTGCTTCGCCCTCCTCTTCCTCAAGCGAGGCACGCTGCCCATTCCGATGCCTGAGCGGACGGGCGCGGGGAGATGATCCGTCGACTACACGCCTGTCTGTTCGCCCTCCTGGCCCTGAGCCCGCTCGTCGCCTCCGCTGAAGAGAATCAGAACGCCCGCTGGTCACTGGAGAGGAGCGACCTGGCCACCTGGGACGTGATGGTGGGAATCGATGAGGAAGGCGCCCCGGGGACGCCACGTCCACGGGGGCTTTCCCCGGCGCTCTTCGGCTACCAGATTGACGGGTCGGGAACCGCGAGCATCCCTGCTTCCGACGTGGAGGGGATCGTCTATGACCTCGCCCTGAAGGCGCCCCTCGGCAGAGTATGGCGGGGGCGAAAGCTGAATATGGCGATCCGCTACGACCGCTTGCTCGATCATCATCCTGTGGACGTCGCTCTCTCCGGGAAGGTGGTAGAGGTCAAGGGGGATACGTTTCGCCTGGAGGGGAAGGCGATCGGAATTCCGGACCCCCCGGACGAGAAGCTCGGCCCATCCCCGATCAAATGGATCACCCATCTCTCCATCAAGTTCGAGATCGTCTTCGACACCAAGAGGGGGGTGATGGAGTCCGCCGTGTTGCGCCTGCGAAGCTCCAGCAGGAAAAAGGCCGCGGTCGTGGGTGAGAAGCCGCCAGACCCGGTCGACCGGGCCCTGCGGTTCCGATTCAAGCTCCGTCGGGTGCGCAGGCACGAGCCGGGTTGGAAGTTCGACATCGACGTCGGAAAGGCGGTTCAGAAGGGGACGACCTACCTGCGGCAGATGATCCAGGAGGGAGGCACCTACGGGGCCTACAGCGTGTTCCCTCACGGCGAGACCTGCCTGGTGACCCTGACACTCCTTACTTGTGGGGTGGATCGCGATGATCCGTTCATCATCCGACTGATGGAAAAGATCCGGAGCTACCAGCCCACAACCACCTACGAGATCGGCATCGCCTTGATGGCAATGGAGGCGTTCCACGCCCCGACCGGGAACGGAGGGCGAAGGCGTACCACCAAAGGAGCCTGCGGCAAGCAGAACGGCGATCTGGAGTGGATGCGAGGTCTGACCCGGCGGCTCGCCTCGATCGCCGAGAAGAAGCCGGAAGGGTGGGGGTGGGGGTACACCAAGGAGACGTCTCGCGCGGATCTCTCCAATACTCAGTACGCGGCCCTCGGTCTCCTTGCGGCGTGGCGATGCGGCATCGGAATTTCCGAAGAGGTCTGGGTGGGATTGGCCAGGGGCGTGCTCCGGCACCGGACACTGAAGGAGAAGCACCTGCTGCACATCCGGAGGGTCGGTGGCAGGGACAAGGCCACGGTCGTCCCCAAGCTCACGACAGCGCGAGGCTACGCCTACGTCCCGGGAGGCCCCACCGCAACGGCCTCGATGACTTGCGCGGCCGTCTCATCCCTCCAGATCGTCCACGACGTCTTGAGGGCGAACCGAAGCCGCCACCTCGCCGAAGAGATCGGTTCGGATATCCAGGAGGGGATCGAGCAGGGCTGGGCTTGGCTGGCGGGGCACTGGTCGATCCAGAGCCACGCCCCTGAGTTCAATGGAAAATGGCTACTCTATTACCTCTACGGGCTCGAGCGGGCCGGGGTCTTCTCCCGGGTCGCGAAGCTGAACGGGCACGACTGGTACTACGAAGGCGCCGCCTGGCTCGTGGATTCTCAGGAGACGAATGGACGGTGGCAGGATCTGGCGCCCGAGATCCACAACACCTGCTTCGCCCTCCTCTTCCTCAAGCGAGGGACGATCCCTGTCGTCACGGGGGCAGGCAAATAGGCCACCCGCATTCATCCGCAGCAGATAGAATCAGACGAGGCGGGGCGAGCTGCTACCAAGAAATATCGATGGGGGAAGAGGAGGAATCGGTGATGGGAGTTGGATTGTCTGTGCCGTGGAGTCTCGCGACCGCCGGTCTGGCGCTGGTCGTGATCCTCGGGGCTTGCAACAAGAGCAGCCGCCGATCGAGTGGGGGAACGGCTCCCCCTACCCCCTTGGGGATCACCGCGTCATCGGCGGACTCGGAAGTGACGATCACCTGGAGCGCCGTGGCGGGCGCCACTTCGTACAACCTCTACTGGGGAACCAGCCCGGGAAACCGGCCGACACGGATCGGCCCGCTGACCGCCCCATCCCACGTCCATTCCGGCCTTGCCAACGGGACCACCTACTATTACGCCGTCACTGCCAGCAACTCTAGCCTCGAGAGCCCTCCTTCGACGGAGGTGTGCGGCCTGCCGATCGGACCGCCGACGGGGCTCGTGGCGACCGCGGTCGCCGGGGACATCAGGCTCGATTGGAATCTCGTCACCGGGGCGAGCACCTACAACCTCTACTGGGACACGGCGCCGGGAGTGACTCCGGCGACGGGCGCACAGATCCTCGGAGTGGCTGCACCCTACACTCATGCAGGTCTTCCGATCGGCGTCTCCAACTACTACGTCGTGACGGCTGTCCACACCGTCTGCGGAGGGCAGGAGAGTGGGCCTTCGAACGAGGCCACCGCGACGCCCGGCATCACCGGAGTCCTGGACCCGACGTTTGGCGGGTCCGGCTGGATCGTCCATGGGGGGGCGGCCGGAGGGGTGAATGGACATGATCGGGGACACGCCGTCACGGTCGACTCGATGGGGCGGATCCTGGTGACGGGAGAAAGTGACGACCTCGGCGGGCTTCCCGACATGGTTGTCTGGCGCTTCCTGACCGATGGGACCCTCGATACGGCCTTCAACAGCCAGGGCTGGTTCGCGCAGGACGGGGCAGCAGGGGGAAGCTCGCGGGACTCCGGCCAGGACATCCTCATCGATGGATCCGACCGGATCCTCATCACCGGGGAGAGCATCGGACCGGCGGGGGGGCTCGACATGGTGATCTGGCGATTCGATGCCACGGGAAGCCTCGATGCCTCCTTCGGGTCGGGCGGCATGGCGGTCCACAACAACGCGGCCGGGGGAAATCTCAACGACGCGGGGGCGGGGATCGCCCTGGACGCCTCCGGACGTATCCTCGTTGCCGGGCGAAGCCAGAACTCCAACCCCGACTTCGACATGGTCGTCTGGCGATACGAATCGACGGGCCTCATCGACCTCACCTTCGGCACCGCGGGCGTGGCCGTCCACGACAACGTGGCGGGCGGCGCCTTCGACTACGGGGAGTCGATCTCGGTCGACTCGAGCGATCGAATCGTCGTCGTGGGGTGGGCCTATCAGACACCCACGAACCGCGACATGGTCATCTGGCGGTTTCTACCGACCGGGGCCTTCGACCCCACTTTCAACGGGCAGGGCTGGCACATCCGCGATAGCGCGGCGGGCGGTGGCGGGCATGACTTCGGCTACGACCTCGCTCTCGACGGTGCCGGCCGCCATCTGGTAGCAGGTGACAGCCTGGGATCCGGGACGGGCCTCGACCTGGTAATCTGGGCGTTCGGCACGTCCGGAGCGCTGGATACCACATTCAACTCCCAGGGATGGGTCGTCGACGTCGCCGCGGCTGGAGGTGCCACGGACACCGGCCGCGGGATTGCCCTCGACTCCCTGGGAAGGATCATCGTCGGAGGCTCAGCGCAGAGCTCCGGTACCGATGATGAGATGGTCGTCTGGCGGTACCAATCGACGGGAGTCCTGGATACGACATTCGGTACCGGCGGTGTCGTGATTCACGGCGGGGCGGCCGGAACCTCGGGAACGACGGATTGGGGAGCAGACATCGCTCTCGACGCGGTGGATCGGATACTCGTGACGGGGTGGAGCATCGACACGACCGGTAGCGAGGAGATGGTGGTCTGGCGGATCCGGTAGGCTACTGCCGAGCCAGGACGTGGGATCCCCCCGAGTCGATGTCTGCGACGCCGGAGAGGTAGCCGGACGGGTCCGACGGATCGAGGACAGGAATGGGAAGGGAACGCGGGATGGTCGTGCCGTCGCCCAGCTGGCCCCAGAGGTTCGAGCCCCAGGTCCGGACGGTTCCGTCGCCAAGCAGCGAGACCGTGTGGCCGGCCCCGGCGTCAACGTCGATCACATTCGTGAGAAAACCGGTGGGGTCGCTCGGATGCTCCACCTGGATCGGCGTCGACCGATCCATGATCATTCCGTCGCCGAGCTGTCCGTTGCCTCCATCTCCCCAGGCGCGAACTGTATTGTCGCCCAGGATGGCGACGCAGTGATACCATCCGGAAGCTATGAAGATGGCCCCTTGCAGAAAGCCTGTCGCGTCCGGAGGATCCGTCACCTGAACGGGGACCAGGCTGCGACCGAGGACGCCTCCGTCACCGAGCTGTCCGTCCCGATTCTGTCCCCAGGCCCAGACGGTCCCGTTCCCTTTCATCCCCAGGCTGTGCTCGAACCCGGCATCGGCGGAAACGACCCCCTGCAGTAAGCCCGAGACATCTCCCGGATCGGTCACCTGGATCGGGACGGAGCTGGAATTCACCGAGTCATCGCCAAGCTGGCCTTGCAGGTTTTCGCCCCAGGCCCAGACGGTTCCATCTCCCTTCACCCCGAGCGTGAAGCGGCCGCCCGCCGCTATCGCGACGATCCCCGTCAAGAATCCGGTGGGATCGCCGAGATCGATCACCTGGGCCGCGATCAGAACATTGTTGAGGCGCGTCCCGTCCCCGATCTGCCCCATGTTGTTGAACCCCCATGCCCAGACCGTCCCATCCGTCTTCAAGGCGACGGAGTGGTCTCCGCCGAGAGCGATGCGGTCGACTACGGTCAAGAATCCGGTCGGATCCGTCGGCTCCATCACCTGGACCGGGACGTCTCTCGACACGCCGGCGCCGTCACCGAGCTGGCCGGAGTTGCCCAGGCCCCACATCCGCACCGTCTCGTCGGTCAGCACAGCGCCGGAATGGAGATCGCCCCCGACGAGGGCGGAGACATTCTTCAGGAATCCGGAAGGATCGTTCGGATCCACCACCTCCACGGGCGTGTATCGATGTATCACCGTCTGGTCTCCGATCTGACCGTCGGAGTTGTATCCCCAAGCCCGGGAGACGTCGACGGTAGGTCGGAGAGTCACGTCGATCGAATCCGTGGACGAGTTGCCCACATCGTCCCACGCCGCAACCGTGATCGGGTTCGGGCCGATGGCGAGGGTGATCGGGACATCCCAGATCGTCGTGCCGTTCGCCGTCCCCGAGCCGCCCGTCGCGGTGTTCAACCAGGTCACGCTGACCACGGCTACGTCATCGGCCGCTGTTCCGCCAAGCAAGAGTGGAGTCCCGCTCGTGGTATGAGTTACGGTCGTGGTGGGTGTGGTGATCACGATCGAAGGATTCGTCTGGTCCAGCGTGACGGTGATCGAGTCGGTCGCCATGTTGCTGGCCGCATCGAATGCCGTGACCGTGACGAGGTTGCTTCCTGCCGCCAGGTCGATCATCGCCGTCCAGTTCATGAGGCCGGTGGCCGTTCCGGAGGCGCCCGTGGCAGAGTTCGTCCACTCCACACGGTCGAGCCCCCGGTTGTCCGAGGCGGTTCCGCCCAGGAGGAGGGGTGTGACGTTGGTGCTGTGTGTCTGCGCCGAGGTCGGCGATTCGATCGACACGGTGGGAACACCCTGGTCTCCGTGCCCGCCACCTCCGCCCCCCCCGCACGATGGAAGGAAGGGAAGGATCAGGATCCCTCCGGCGGCGGTCGCCAGGATCAAGACGCAGCGCAACCCGGGGTGCATCGTACCATCTCCTCGAGCCTCCCCGATGACGGGTGGCATCAGCTCGCGATCTTACCCATCCGACCTGCCTGGTAGTCGGCGATCGCCTTGTGGATCTCTTCCTTGGTGTTCATGACGAACGGTCCGTACCGGACCATCGGCTCGCGCAGTGGCACACCGGTGAGCAGGAGGATCTGCGCCGCGGCATCCTGGTCGGCCGGCACGGAAAGCCGGATCGAGGACCCTGGGCCGAACACGGCGAGCTTTCCGGCAGCGATCTTGCGTTTGTCTCGACCGGTGACGACCTGCCCCGAGAAGACATAGGCCATCGCCTGGTGATCCTCCGGGATCTCCGGGGTCGTGCTACCCCCGGGTTTTATCGTGTAATGCAAATACATGATGGGCGTTCGTGTCTCGATCGCCGCGGTCTTGCCGAGGGCCTCCCCCGCGATGACCCGGACCCCGACGAGACCGTCCTCGCTCGTCGCCTCCGGGATCTTGTCCTTGGGGAGCTCTTGATAGCGGGGCGCGATCATCTTGTCACGAGCGAGGAGGTTTACCCAGAGCTGAAAGCCGTGGGAGTGTCCCCCCGTACGTCGGAACTCCTTCTCGGGCATCTCCGAGTGGACGACGCCGACTCCCGCTGTCATCCACTGAACATCCCCGGGCCCGATGACTCCAGATGCACCGGCGGAGTCCTTGTGCTGCATCTTCCCCTCGAGCATGTAGGTCACCGTCTCGAAGCCCCGGTGAGGATGATCGGGAGCGCCGATCGCCTTGCCGGGCTCCCAGTCGACCGGACCCATCTCATCGAGCAGAAGGAACGGGTCTACCTGTTGGAGTTCGGGGGCGGGAAACGGCCGGCGCACAGGGAACCCTCCCCCTTCGATGGTTTCGACGGCATCGACGATGGAATCGATCGCTCGTTCCTTCATTCTATTCAACCCACGCTCCCCATCGGGTAACCCGCTGACTTCCAGGCGTCGACTCCCCCATCGAGGATCTTGGCGCCGGTGTAACCTTGACCCACGTATTCCGCTGCCAGACCGGCAGCGGTGGCGTCCTCGGGTCAGGCGCAGTAGAAGACGAGATCGTGATCCTTGCCGAGAGAGGAGAGCTGGCTCTCGAACTTCGAATAGGCCGTGGCTCCCTCGAGAGCCAGTGCCTGAAACTTTGCATCATCCTTGTAGCTGCAGACGAGCATCGTGGATGCTCCGGACTGCAACCTGGCTCGTACGTCTTGCACCGAAATCCGAGTTGGCTCGCTCATCCAAGTCTCCCTCTAGCCCAGGATTTTCTCAGGCTTCTTGCTGCGACGGTTAACAGGACAATCATCACCCGACTCCGATCTCCATTGGACAATACGGCCTCATTCCCCGTCAACCCCCCCGTCATGGAAGTGTTCGCCGCGTCAACGATTCCTTTCATTTCCGGGCGAGCCTGCAGCACTTCGGGGCTGGCCAGCGTCTAGTTCCTTTGACTGGCTTTC
The DNA here is from genome assembly GCA_027296055.1 of Planctomycetota bacterium. GTDB lineage: Bacteria > Planctomycetota > JAPUJT01 > JAPUJT01 > JAPUJT01 > JAPUJT01. The sequence goes on from JAPUJT010000066.1 coordinate 36,248, forward strand.
CAATTCTCGCGACGGCCTGACGCTGGGTGCCACCCGACTTCGGAGGAAACTGGCACACCCGCGCCGGAGTCCTTTCAATGAAAGGCCTTACGTCGACTGGTCCTCCGACAGAGCGGAGGACCAACGGAAGCGTCGATGTTCGAATTGGATCTACGCTGGTCACGATGGGGAAAATATCCGAAACTCGTGTAGCTTGTGCCTGTTTACTCTAATGGGGGTGGGTCCGGTCCGTCGGGCCGGAATCAACGTACGAATCTTGAGTTGGACGCGGACCTTTGAGAAGAGAAGGAGGCTCTTTATGAGTCAACATTCCTCGTGGTGGCCACGCGCCGCCCTTGCCGCTCTTCTCTCCGTTGCCGTTGCCGCTGGATGCGGTGGGGGCGGGGGAGGGGGGAGCAAAGGATCCTCGGACTCGGAGTCCCTGGACCCTAAGACTTCTGCGCTAACGGACGACGACATCAGACACTTCCTGTCTCGCACGCGCTTCGCGAGCAACGAAATCGAGCTCGCGAACGTCAAGGCCGCCGGCCTCGACAGCTATGTCGACGCAATGCTCATTTTCCAGACGAGCACGGCCGTGGAGAATCAGGCCCTCAATGAGGTCGCGCTGATCAATCCGAGCTTCGATCCGAACTTTCCCAACCGGAACGACCTGAGGTACTACTGGGAATACATCTTGATAAACAACCCCAACGCCTTCCAGGAAGTGATGGCCATGTTCTGGCACGATCACTTCGGGGTCTCCTCCGACGTGCTGGGCCGGGAAGAGGGCTGGTGGATGTTCAGTCACATAAGATTGCTCCGGAGCGCCAACGCGGTCGGCAGCCTCACCGACTTCATGTACGACGTATCGACGGATTGGGCGATGCTCCGTTTCCTCGACGGGCTGAACAGCCAGAGAGGGAGGCCCAACGAGAACTTCGCCCGTGAGCTGTGGGAGCTGTTCACCCTCGGCCGGGACAACGGCTACACCCAGGTCGATATCGAGGAGGCAGCTCGCTCCTTGACGGGGTATCGTGCGCTGACGAACCCGCTCCCGGTGGACAACCGATATGTCGTCTTCGAAGCCAATCGACACGACCCCACGGACAAGACGATCTTCGGAACCCTTCTGCCCGGGAGAAGCGGCGCCAACGGGTTCCTGGAGTATCGTGACTTGATCGACCTCACCTTCACCCAGCGCCCCGCGAGGGAGTTCATCACCACGAAGCTCTTCGAGTACTTCGTCTACAAGAACCCCTCCCAGAACGTGGTCGACGAGCTGGTCACGATCCTGCAGAGCAATAACGACAACGTCGGCCCGTTGCTCAAGACGATATTCCTATCGAAAGCCTTCTACTCCGCCAAGGGCCAGGAAGGTATCGTCAAGAACCCCGTCGATCACACGATCGGGTTCATTCGCGCGACGGGCCTGCGAATCCGACTCAACGGATTCCGCTGGCTGGACGACTACCTATTCAACATGGGAATGCAGCCCACGCAGCCTCCCAGCGTGAACGGCTGGCCGGAAGGATCTCTCTGGCTCTCCTCCGCCGCGATGGTCGAGAGGGCCAATGTGATTCACCGCGCAATCACGGAGAGGTCGATCAGCGTCGATCCGTTGCTGCCTCCACCGGCCCAGCGGTCCTCCGCCGAGGTCGTGGATGAGTTGACGAATCTGATGAGACTGAAGCTGGCGACGGTCGAACGAACCGAATACATCAACTATCTGGACACCAACCGGGATGCGGCAGGTAACGTCTTCTCGGATCCGTTCGATGGGAACGACCCCATTCACGTGGACGAGCGTGTGCGCGGCCTCCTGTACGTCATGGCCCAGCACCCCACTTACCACATCCGATAGGGAGAAAAAGTATGTGCAAAGAGTGTGATCTGGTCAAAGGCCTGTCCCGGCGCGATTTCCTGCGCTACACCCTGATGGGTACCGGGATTGCCGCGCTGGGGCCGTTCGGCAATATGATGCCGAACGCCAGCGCGGAGCCGTCGATGATGCCTCCCGGCAGCCAGAATATCGCCGTGGTGATCAACCTCTACGGCGGGAACGATGGGTTCAACACCGTCGTCCCCGTGAACCTGGCGAACTACTACCTGCAGCGGGGTGCTCTGGCACTCGACCCGCTCGTCGACCCGTTGATCTCCTTGAACACGCCCCCGGGGCCGACAAACACGAACTACATGCTCCATCCGGCCCTGACGAATATCGGCCAGCTCTGGACCGAGGGGTCTCTGGCCATCGTCAACAAGGTGGGCTATCCGACGGCGAACCTCAGCCACTTCTTGAGCCAGGACATCTGGAGCTACGGGGTCCGAGGCAACTTCTCCGGCCTCCCCATAAACCGGAGCGGCTGGATCGCCCGATTCGCCGACCTTTACGCCCAGACCCCGACCGGCGCCGTATCGGTCTACCAGGGACGGCCGCTCGATTTCGTCGGCGGCGCCGTCGCCACACCGTTCCAGGTGCAAAGCCTGGGGCGCTTCGACTTCCAGGTGGACAACTCCTACCCGGACAATCACCTGCACCGCATAGAAACGATCAAGAACACGCTTGCCGCCACATCCCGGACCGGGCTCTCCGACGAGATCGCCACGGCCATCTCGCAGGCCCACGATCTCTCCGGTCAGGTCCAGCAGGCCGTTGGCACCTTCAACGACCCGGGGACATACGGCAACACCAACCTCGGACGCTACCTGAGGGACATCGCGATCCTGATCGAGGGTGGGTTCGACACCCAGATCTTCTTCACCGGCTTTGGCGGTTTCGACCACCACAGCAATCAGCTTGGAAACCACTACAACCTCCTCGCGCGTCTCGATAACGAGGTGGGCGCCTTTGCAGACAACATGAAGGCGCTCGGTGTCTGGAATCAGATGGTCATCGCCGTGGTGTCCGAATTCGGTCGCCGGAACTACGCGAACGGTTCGGCGGGCACGGATCACGGAACCGCGAACTCCATCCTGTTCCTCGGCGGAGCCGTCAACGGAGGAGTCTACGGTCCGGATTACACGGAAGCCGACCTGGGCACGGATGAGACCAAGCGGTATGCCGACTACGAGATCGACTTCAGGTCCCTCTACAAGGAGGTCCTGCAGGGTCACCTCAATGTGGATCCGGCGCCCATTTTCCCCGAGCAGCAGACCTATGACGGCGTGCTCGGCATCGTTTAGGGCTTATTCATGAACTGGTCGACCAGGGTCATGAGCTGGTCCACCAGGCTGGCCCGAGCTGGAATTCTGGCAATTACCCTCGCTTTCCTCGCCACGTGCGGGGAAAGCGGGGGTTCCCGTTCCGGTAAGCCGCCTCCCCCTCCTCCCCCTCCTCCTCCGGCCGGCTTCGATTTCCTAGAGGCCGGGTTCGATGGGGCCCTGCTCCATACCGGGCTCGATGTCCCCGTGAAGATGGCCCTCGCTCCGGATGGCCGCCTCTTCTTCAACGAGCTGAGGATGGGAAACGTCCGGGTCATCGATGCCACCGGGCAGCTTCTCCCGACGCCCTTCGCGACGCTCGCCGTGCTGCAGGGAGCGGAGCAGGGTCTCCTGGGTATCGCCCTGGACCCGGGGTTTTCCACCAACGGGTACGTCTACGTCGTGCCTTGCTCACCTTCACCGGATCGGATGCGTGTCGTCCGTTACACGGATGTCGGAAACTTCGGCACCGCCGAGACGACAATCATCGATAACCTGCCGGTCGGTGTGATCAACAACGCCGGGGACATCCAGTTTGCCCTCGATGGGACGATGTTCCTGAGCATCGGGGACTACGATATCCCTGCTCTCGCCCAGACGGACGGGGAGATGGCGGGGCGTGTACATCGCTTCAACACCGACGGCACCATTCCGATCGACAATCCGGACCCCACAAGCTCGGAGTGGGTGAGAGGATTGAGAAACTCCTTCGACCTGGCCGTCCACCCCACGACGGGTTACCTGTTCGGCTCCGAGAACGGTCCCACGTCCGATGATGAGATCAATGTGATGATAGGCGGGAGGAATCACGAGTGGCCGAGCCTCCCTCCGGGTTTCCCCGGCTCGCAGATCGGGCTGAGGGTCATCAGATGGTCTCCCGTGATCGTGCCGACCGGAATCGCCTGGCACGATGGCACTTCCTTCGGCCCGGAATACGCGGACAACCTGTTCGTGGCCGGTTACGACGACAACGACGTGCGACGCCTGGTGCTGATCGGCTGGGCCCCCAGCGACATCAATATCGAGCTGCCGTTCGCGCAGTTCGAGGACCGTGGGATAGACAACAAACCTCTCGACATCGTGGTGGCGCCGGACGGCAGCCTTTACGTCTCGACCTTCACCGGCATCTGGCGCATCTGGAAGATTTAGCCCGTATTTCTCACAGGCTTCCTGCTGCGGTCGACCCCGTTGGGACCGTCCGCTGGACGGTCTAAATCCCCCAAAAAACTCTTCCCATCCCGCCCGAGCCCGGTCTATGATGGAGGGGCTTTCCGGCTCACGGGAAGGGTTGCCGTCGAGATCTAGGGAGCGTCCTCCTCGAAGACGCATATCCTCGATTCCCAACACCTTCCACGGGGGTCGAGCCGGAAGTCGCCATTTCAAAGGGGTCAACCAAATTTCAGCAAGGGGCGCTAGCGGCACGTCGCGGCATCCCGAGGGAGGGTCGGATGAGGTACGTACCGATTCTGGTGGGCGGCATCTTTCTGTGCGTAGCGATCGGCTGTGGAGGCGGAGGAAGCAGTCGGAGCAAGGGGAACACAGCCCCGAACCTGGCGGCCATCACGACGCCTCAGATGGTCACGGAGAACGTATCGGTGAGCTTCACCGTCACCGCAACGGATAACGAAATGGATCCGATCGTCCTCACGGCATCTCCCCTGCCCCCGACGGCATCGTTCGTCGACAACGGAAACGGGACAGGTGACTTCGACTTCACACCGACTCCCTCGCAGGTCGGGACGACGGTGACGGTCACGTTCGGGGCCGATGACTCCAGCAATCCCGTCGTGACCCAGGCCGTGGACTTCATCGTCAGTGCCGCGCCGAACCTACCTCCGACGCTGACCGTTCCTCCCAGCCCGCAGATGGTCGCGGTGCCCAACACCCTCCTCTTTCAGATCTCGGCGACGGATCCCGAACTGGATCCGATCATCCTCATGGCGATAAACCTCCCGACGAACTCGATGTTCACGGATAACGGCAATGGCACGGGGGACTTCGACTTCACACCAGACCCCACACAGGCAGGGATGAGCTTCCTCGTGAACTTCTCGGCGGACGATGGGATCAACCCGCTGGTGAATCAGGTCGTCCAGATCGACGTCACGAACCAGCCGCCCACGCTGAACCCGATCACGAGCCCGAGGATCGCTCCGGCCCAAACGGTGCACATGTTCACCGTGTCTGCGACAGATCCCGAGATGGACCCGCTCACGATGACCGCGATGAACGTGCCGACCGGCGCCGGGTTCGTCGACAACCTGAATGGCACGGGCGATTTCACCTTCTTCCCCGACCTGACGCAGGTGGGGATGACGTTCACCATCACGTTCGGGGCCGATGATGGGACGAACCCAGCCGTCACCCAGATGGTGGACATCGACGTGGTCGCGCCCAATTTGCCGCCCGTCCTGACCATTATCCCGTCCCCACAGGCGGTCGCCCAGGCTGGAAACCTCACGATCAACGTGATGGCCACCGATCCGGACCTGGACCCGATCACCCTCTCGGCCTCGCGCCTGCCGACCAATAGCACCTTCACGGATGGCGGCGGAGGCATGGGGACCTTCGATTTCAACCCGGACTTCGTGCAGTCGGGCTCGTTTTACGTGATCTTCTCGGCATCCGATGGGATCACTGCGCCGACGAGCCAGGTGGTCCAGGTTGACGTGACCGGGAACGGGACGGGCACCCTCACCGAGGCGCTGCCGAACTACAGCTACGGGACGATGGGCTGGGGTCTTGCGTCGGCGGATTTCGATGGCGACGGGATCATCGATGTCGCCACGGTCGATGGGGACGCCGCCACGGCGGGGCTGGTGATCGGCATCGGGAACGACGTGGGAGGAGGCATCGGCAATGGCACCTTCATGATGTCCGTGGAGAGCCCTTACAGCCTCGTGGGAGCATCCGCCGACCCGATTCCCCGCCACCTGGCGATCGGCGATTTCAACAACGACTCCGTCCCGGATGTCGCCATCATCGCGCGCCCGGACGCGGACCTGCACATCTGGCTCGGCGACGTTTCCGGGGGCCCGGCGGACGGGACCTTCACGAACTACGCACCGGGCTTCATCGACTTCACAGTCACCGACGACGTCTTCCACATCACCACCGCGGACCTCGACGAGGATGGGAACGCGGACCTGGTGACGGGAGGCGCCACGGGGCCCGGGAACATGTACGTTCTTCTCGGGGACGGGGCGGGGGCGTTCGCGCAATCATCCCAGAGCCCAATCCAAGCCTCCACCGCGGGGGGCGATCCGGTCCACGTGGCGATCGGCGACGTCAACGGAGACGATATCCCCGACATCGTGGCCGTGAACATCTCCGATGCCGCCATGCTCGTCTTCCTCGGGGACGATGATGGGACGGGGAGGAACAGCGCGGGAACGTTCACCCAGACGCCGTCGCCCGTCACGACCCCGGTGCCCAGCCCATCCCAGCCGAGCCTGGCCGACTTCAACCGGGACGGCAGGCTCGACGTGGCGATTCCCCACTTCGAGCTCGCGGCGGTCTTCACGATCTGGCTGGGGGACGGAACCGGCGACTTCATCGAGGCGCCAGCTCGCCCGTCGATCGGCGCCCTGGCGGAATACTCGGGCACCGGAGACTTCAATGGTGATGGGATACCCGACATCGTCGCGTCGAACGCGGGCGGCGCTGCCCAGCTTCACGTCCTCACGGGGAACGGCAACGGCACCTTCACCGCGATGGCGGGCAGCCCTTTCGCGCTCTCGACCGCGGGCCGAGTTCTGTCGGTAAACGATTTCAACAATGACGGGATTGCCGACATTTCGGTAGCGTGCCAGGGCGACGGAGTAGTTCAGGCAGCGGTTCACATCTTCCTCGGCGGCTAAATGAAGGACCGAGATTCGGAGCAGTCCGACAGCCGCACTACGTACCGTCAGCTTGCATTGGGGGCCGCTGCGGCCCGTTCCGGGTGACACGCACTCAGGACGGGCACAGAGATGGCAAGAGGCCTAACGCTCCGTCCGTTTCGGCCTGTGGAGGTAGTGCGTGGGTCCATGCCCCCCCCGGCGGCCAGCCGCGCGAGTGTCTGACTGCCTCGCGTCTCAGAAAGCAAATCCGACACTGAAGTGGATCTCCCACGGGTCTTCACCGTCTTGCCGATCGATCTTGTGAGCCCAGTCCAGGCGGATGGGCCCGATCGGAGTGACGAGGCGTAGGCCGACCCCCGGGGAGTGTCTCAGATCGGCCAGATCGATCCCGTCGGCATCCTCCCAGACATTTCCCGCGTCCCAGAAGATGGCCCCCCAGATCGCCTTCCAGATCCGGAACCGGAGCTCGGCGTTGGCCACGAGCAGGCTGTTGCCGCCCGTCCCTGTGGGAAGGCCGAAACTGTCCAGAGGGAGAATCTCCTTCTCCTGGAACCCCCGGACGGTCCCCTCCCCTCCCGTGTAAAACTGCTCCTGCACCGGGACCCCCTCCACCTTGTCGTGAGGATAGATCCAGCCGCCTCGCACGGAGAGCGCGAGAATGAACTGTTCCGGGAGGAGCGTCGCATAGGCCGTCGCCCCCGCCGTCAGCTTGTCGAAGTCCGCCCCGCCACCCAGAAGTCCTCCCGCCGATTCCAGCCCCACCTTGAGGAGTGTGCCTCGGGAAGGATTCACCGGGCTGTCTCGAGCATCGCGGCTGAGAATGAAAGCCAGACTCCTCAGATCGATGCTCTCATCGGCGCTGAGCAGCCCCGTGGCCAGGTTGGATACCTCGGATTTCTCGAGGCGGCCTCTTACAGCCAGATGGACTTTCTCCACCAGGAGGTGGCGGAAAGCGAGGTTGCCTCCATATCGCAACACGTCGAAGTTCGGGTTTTCCCGATCCTCGTAGAAGACCTCGGCGATGGACTTCCATCTGGTTTGAAACACGCTCGGGTCTATGTAGCGTAACGCCACCCGGTAACCGGCGCCCGACGCTCGAGCCTCGGCCTCCGCCCGTTTCGCCCAGCCGAACAGGTTCTTGTAGGAGACGATCACTGTACCCCTCAGGCGCTCGAACGATCCGTAACCGAGTCCGAGCCTCGCGCTGCCTGGCTTCCTCTCCTTGACCCGGAAGGTCACCGTCACCTCGCCTTCCCTGCGCGGCGCCACTTCCGTGCGAACGAACTCGAAGATCCCCAGGCGGTAGAGACGGTCCACGGTAGATCGCACCGCCTTCCGGCTGTACCAGTCTCCCTCCCCGAAGACGAGCTGGTGCGAGAGCAGCGCGTCGGTCGTGGTATCTTGACCCACGAACCGGATGTCACCGACCCGTTGGCGAGCCCCTTCCTTGATCCGGAACGTGAGAACCGCCTCTCCCCGCTCGAGATCGACATCCGCCGGGTCGGCGACGACCTCCGCGTAGGCGTACCCCCGATCCGCGTACAGATCGAGTACGCGCCTCCTCCAGGTCTCCGTCCCCGCGCGGGAGAACGCGGCGTTCGCGCTGAATGCGATTGCGCGGAGTAGCCGGTCCCGTGGAATCGCGTCCTCACCTATGAACCGGATCTCCCGGACGCCGATTCGCTTTCCCTCCTCGATCCGAAAGGTGATGATCACGCCGGTGCGATCGTCGATGAAGTGGATCGCTTCGGAGACCTTCACGTCCAGATGCCCCTGCCTTCGAATGCTCGCCGCGATCGCAAGGGAGTCGGCCCTCACCTGATCCCGGTCGAAATAGGCGCCCTTGAAGAAGCTGTGGATCTTGGTCGAGATGGCGTCCCGCAGCTCTTCTTCCGGAACGGAAGAAAGTCCGGTGAACTTGATCTTCTGCACCCGGACGCGCGGGCCTTCCTGGATATAGATCGAGACGCGCGTCTTGCCCCTCCTGTCTCTCACTTTCACCCGGACCGAGGCAAAGGGGAAGCCATCCTCGGAATAGAAACTCACCAGATCCAGGGATATGTCGTCCAGCAGTCCGGGGGAGATCTCCTCCGTATCGTAAGCCGCGAGAAAGCTCTCGATCGTCCGGGTCCAGAACGACTCGTTTCCATGGACGCTGATATCCGCGTCCTCCATCCGGACCGGAGAGACGACCGGCTCCTCCTGGAAAGAGGCGCCGAGGACAAGCGTCAGGGCAAGGAGGAGAGGCAGGCAACAGGAGAAGCGTGGGGGGTCGGTCTCAAGGAGCATCAGAATCGGAGCCGGAGGAAGAAGACATCGAAATTGAAATATCCGTATTCATCACGCTCCGACTGTATCGCCACCTGATCGGTGACCTCATAGATCACCTTCAACTGGGACGACTGGATTCCTTCTCCAAGAGATCCCTCGACCGTGATTCGATCGACGAACGTGACCTCCCTGTCCCGAGTCCGAAAGATCTCGCCGATGAACCCTACGAGCCAATGGGCCGCCTGGGTGAAGGCCAGGGATACCCCGCCCGCTCCCACAGCGCCCTCCCGGGTGTATCCCAGGGAGAGAAGAGAGAGGATGTCCGCGTCGGGATAGGGGGGATCCGATGCGAGATCGATCTGCGGCGACTTCAGACGGCCTCTGACGACGAGATAGATGTCCACGCCGGCCACCCGCGTCGTCGCCGCGATGTCGACCCGAGGGTTCTCGAGGTCATCTTCATCGAAATCGACGAGGGCCGAATTGATCCGGAACGTTCGGCCGTAATACCGGTACTTCCCTCCGAGACAACTAACGACTCCTCGAACGCCAGGGTTGTGGGTGGTTCCCCCCAGCTGTATATCCAGCCGGTATTGAGACAGAGACTCCCGGTTGTCGATCCATACGTCGTCCTCGGAATCGATCCGGACATCGAGAAGGATCGGGGCCACGCCGGCCAGCGCGCCCTCGTCTCCGGGGCCTGAGCCCGAGGCCTCCCCTGCCTGCTCCAGGTCACGGTAATAGCGCGCTCGCCGGAGGTGCACGTCCCCGGAGAGCCTCAGCTCGCCCGGAATGCCATGAAGTCGGAGATCGACATCGGATCGGGCGCGCAGGTCGCGGCTGTGCGCGATGAGGAGGTTTTTCCCCTGGATCGTGAAGTCGATCGATTCGGGCTCGAGGCCCTTCATCACCACCTCCCCCGAGAGCTTCGCCTTCTCGCTGCCCAGGAGAGCGACGGCTTCGAGCTGGTGGCGGCGGCCACCGAATCGAATCGTCCCCGAGAATCCCTCGAGAGCCGGGACGGGACGGGGAAACCGAGCGGCCCCGTCCTCGACACGGACGTATCCGTGCAGGTAGGGGTCGTCCCAGGTTCCGGTCGCCAGTAGCTGGGCCCGGAGCGTTCCCTTCGGCAGGCGAATCGACTCGATCGGATCGAGCAGGCGCGTCAGATCGAGATCTCGCGCATCGAGCAGTAAACGAATCGGTTCGGGTGGGCTGCCGAGAGGGATCTCTCCTCTCGCCCAGATCTCGCCCCCCGCAACGCCGCGCAGGCGGGCGGTGTGGATGATGATCCTCTCCCCGTCTACAGCGACTTTGACCTCTCCAGACGTCGCGGAGATGCCTTGCCAGGTGATGCCCCGGAACTTCGCATCCGCCTCCAGCGAAAGCGCTTCGGCGCCTGACGTCAATCTGCCGGAAATTCCCACCTCGCCCTTCGGGGGATCCTCCATGCCGAGCAGGCGGAGGGCGGGCTCCAGATTGATGCGCGGGGCGTCGACGGAGAGATCGATCGTTCCGTCGGCCCCGCGATGCCCGGTCAGCCGCATGGGGCCGGAGGAGGAGTCGAAGACCCACTCGCCGATCTCGACCGCTCCTCGCTCCGACCGGAACTCCAGGGGTGAACTTGCCGACAAGGTGGCATCGTCCCATCGAAGGTCCAGGAGGCGAAACTGTCCGACGACGGCCCCCGCCGGGAACCACTCCGCCTCCCCGGCCAACGAGGCCCCGCCACGACCGCCCTGGAGCTTCGCCTCGAGGCCGTCCAGCGAGAGACGGCCTTCCTCATAGCGAATACGAGCCACCAGATCGTCCAGCGGGAGCTTGCCCAGTCTCCCCGCTTCCAGTCGCAGGCTGGCCCACACCCCGGGACGAGCTGGCGTTCCGGCCACGGCGCCTTCCATGGAGATCTTGCCATCGAGCGGCGCACTCCCTTCGCCGAACCAGGGCCACCAGTCGGAGAAGGCCTCCGCCACGCCTGAGAAATGGCAGAGAAACGTCACCTCCTGCTCCCAGCGCAACGAGCCGTTCAGCCGGAGGTCGCTGCGCCCGCTTCGTATCCTCGCTTCCTCGAAGGCCAGGACCCCCTCGGCGAATCCGAGCACCGCACGACCATCGAACGGGGGAATCCGGCCCGGCACCCCTCCGGCAAAATCGATCTCTCCGGAGAACCGGGGTGAGTCGAGGGGCCCGGCGATCTGACCCCGAAGCCTCACGCTGCCCTCCGGGACCGTGAGCCGGATCTCGTCGATGATCAGCTCGCTCCCGTGGAATTCTACGGAGCCCGACGCCGTCGCCGAGAAGTCCGCCCTGCTCGCGGCCATCCCGAAGGAGAGGTCGCCTTCGAGGCGACTTCCCACACCCCTGATGTTCCCGTTGGCCTCGAGGGTTCCGGCGGCAGAGCCGGTCCCCAGGGCGAACCCGAGGAGCGGGCCCAGGTCGAATCGGGGGACTTGCAGTCGGGCAGAGTAGCTCGGCGGACCTTCGTCCCATCGGACCTCTCCTTCGAGGGTGCCCCCACCGAGACCGGCCAGCAGGAACGACAAGAGCTTTTCCCTTCCGCGCGTGAGGTCGATCACCGCTCGCAAACGGTACGGGAGATCCTCGACGGATAGATCGTTTATTTCGACGCTCGCGCCATCGGAGATGAAGGCGATCCGGAGTCCGTGGAGAGAGCGGGTGCTCCCCTGGCTCCGGAGCCGGATCTCGGAGGCCCGCAGAGTTCCGGCAAAGGCTACACCGGTCGATTCGATCTCGAGATCGAGCCCGAAAACATCGATCTCTCCCATCGTGAGGATCAGTTTTACCTGGCCGTCCCGTATAGAGACGTCGGGGACGCTCAACGCCTCCGCCTTTTCACGATCCGCCTCGCGCGCGAGCCGAGGGGCCTTGCGGGTCTCCCCCCGCAGGTCGATTCGCGCCTCCGGGCGAACGAGATCGATACGTTCCAGCCAACCCTCCCGACCCAGTGCGAGCGCTATGGAGTCGTAGCTCACCTCGAGGGACTCGAAGCGAAGGGTAGAGCCGGGGGGGAGATCCACGATGTCGACGATCTCGACATCCGAAAGCTTGATTCCGGTGAGCAGGTCTCCGCTGACTTCCGTGATCTCGGCGTTGATCCCGATCATCTCCGCCACTTTCTTCTCGATCACTTTCTCCAACGGCTTGTAGAGGAGTGGTCCCCGCGCCAGATAGAGGGCGCCGCCCACAAGCAGGAGGAAGACCGAAGCCAGGATGTACCGCTTCTTGCGTTTCATTCTCTAGGCAGGGGTGAATCTCGGCCGGGTGACAGGCGCCCGTTCGAGAGACATGGGTTTCCGCTCTTGTCGGCGTGGCGGCTGTATTCTACTGGATCGCTGCGGACATGCAGTCCGCGGCCCCCTGGCCGCTGAAGCGAACCACACCGTCCGTGCAGACGGCGAAGTTGAGCGTGCCGGTCCTCGGGCTCACGGGCGTCGCGGAGCAGTTCCACTCGAAGGTGCTGCCGGAGAGCGAGAAGACGTACCCACTCCTCGTTCCCGTGCCGAGAGCGGGATCGATCAGGCCCGCGGCCACGAGCTCCGACAACGAGGTGGCAAAGTCTGGGTTTCCGTCACCCTCGGCGTCCGTCTCGCGAAACTGCCACTGGACCGATGCGATGGTCCTCAATCCTCCGATGGCCGCTGTCTCGTTGCCGGTCATCCGGGACCCGACCATGTTGGGGATCGCGATGGCGGCGAACAAGATGATGGGAACGATTATCAGACAGCCGGCACCCCCGACGGCCATGAGGACGATGGCCCAGACGGGGATCCCTTTCTTGGCCCCCGCGGCCGCCCCCACGACGCAGGCCTCGCACTGAGTGCGGTCCAGGGAACGAGAGAGGCAGTCCTCGCAGAACGGCTTCCCGCATGCGGTGCAATCGCGCACCGCCGCCTTTTCGGCATGGGCGGAACAGTTCACGGATCTTTTCCTCTTGCCTCCGATCTCAGATCGGCAGCGGCTGTCGGCCGGAATACCCGCCCGCCACAGGATGCCAGAACGAGACCTTCTCCTCCCCCAGCTTCCAGCAGAGGAGGACCGGCTTGCCGTCTTTCTCGGACGGGAAATCAATCAGGCCCATCTCGAAGTCCTTGAGCTGGCAACCGACCATCTCCAGCTCCTCCAGGCAGGTCTCGACCTTTTTCTGCCTGCTCTCCGCCTCCTCCTCGAGATGTCGCAATTCGGTGCCTTCCTCGGATGTAGGCGTACCCGAAATTCCTCCCTTGATCTCGTCGAACCGCCGCCGAGCGGAATGGAAGCCCTTGTGCCCCTCGACGATGTCCGTGACAATTCTCCTGACCAGTGGAAGGGTACCGTTGGCTTGGTTGACGGTGAACTTTTTCTCTCTGGACTCTTTCGGATCCCCTTTAGGATCCGGAGCCGTCTCCCCGGATTCAGAGCTCATTTTTCTCTCCGTCGTCGTTGATAGTCCTGTATTGCCTGCAGCGCCGCCCGCTGGGCGAGCCCCGTGGAATGCAGCCGGTGGCGCGGAAGGCCCACGAGGGCTCGCGCCACGTCGTCCTCCCGGAATGCGAGCGCCTCCTCGACCGTCATGCCCTGCAGCATCTCGGTCATCATCGAACTCGCCGCCACGGTCGCCCCACAGCCAAAGGCGCGAAACTTCGCCTTCTCGACTCGATGCTCCCTGATCCTCAGCGTCAGCCGGAGGAGATCCCCGCAGACTTCGTCCCGCACCACCGACTCCCCGTCCGGATCATCGATGTCCCCGAGGTTTCTCGGATGACGTAGGTGCTCGACGTACGTGTCGTTCCGTGCCGCCCCCATTTGCGCATGATCTCCTATTTGACGATAATCTATCCGTGCGTGGGGTCGGCTGCAACCTTGACCGATGGATAGCCGCGAAGATAGAATACGCAGACCCACAGGTTTACAGGATCGGCGCGATGAAAGACAGCTTCGGCAGAGAGATCACGAACATACGCATCTCGGTCACCGACCGGTGCAATCTCAAGTGCTTCTATTGCATGCCGGGGGGGATCGGGGAGTTCGCCCCCAAATCCGAGCTCCTCTCCCTGGATGAGATCCTCCGGGTGGCCCGCGCGGCCGCCCGCCTCGGAATCCGAAACTTTCGAGTGACGGGTGGTGAGCCTTTCGTCCGACCGGGGCTGATCGAGTTCCTCGGCCGCCTTCGAAAGATCCCCGGCGTGGAGAGCCTGGCAGTCACCACCAACGCCGTCCTCCTCAAGGGGAAGACGGACTCGCTCATCCGTGCGGGCGTCGAAGGAATGAACCTGAGTCTCGACACCTTCGAGCGGGACCGATTTACCTCGATCACGGGGAGCGACTGCTTCGACAAGGTGATGCGCGGAATCGAGGAGGCGATGGATGCCCCCTTCAAGACGATCAAGTTGAACATGGTCGCGATGCGAGGGATCAACGACGACGAGATCCCTCGATTTGTGCAGCTCACTCGCAACCGAAACGTCCACGTCCGCTTCATCGAATACATGCCGCACGGCGATTGGTCCGAGGAGGAAGTGGCCAAGAAGATCTCCTGCGAGGAGATCCTGGAGGGAATTGCCGCGCTCCATCCATTCGAGGGAGACGAGGGCCCTCGGGGCTACGGCCCAGCCCGGTACTATCGGATCCAGGGCTGGAAGGGAACGTTTGGCGTGATCTCTCCCGTCTTCAATCCGTTCTGCGAACGTTGCAACCGGATCCGACTGACCTCACGCGGGATGATCAAGTCCTGCCTCCTGATCGAGCAGTATCTCGATCTCAAACCGATCCTCCGGGGGGGAGGAACCGACGACGACCTCGTCGGCGCGATACGTCGGGCCATAGTGGAAAAGCCCGAACGGCACACATTCCAGCGCAACTTCTCCATGAACGCGATCGGTGGCTAGCAGCCAAGCTCCCTGAGCACGCAGGCGTTGTGGATCACCGCCATGCCTTGGGCCTCGCAGTACTCGATCGCCTCCTCCGATTCGGCCCCGGGCTGAAACCAGACGCGGGATATGTCGAGCCGATGTGCCTCCCGGCACACTTCGACGCCCTGGGCGGGCGGGACGACGATGCTCACCCCGTCGATCGGGAGGCCGACATCAGCCAGCCTCCTCTTGCAGGGGACGCCGTCGATCGACACCGCTATCGGATGGATCGGGTGCGTTTCGTAACCGTGCCCGATGAGGCAGCGAAAGACCTTGTAACCCCACTTGTGGGTCCGCGGTGTGGCGCCGACCAGGGCGATGCTCTTGGTGGAGAGGAAGTCTTGAATTCGATCCTGCATCTCTGACCTCGGGTTCAGGGTTGCTGTTCATCCCACCAGGCGACCCATCGGGCGATCGCCGCTGCTCTCTCCTCCCGAGATGACTTTCTGTCGTAGCCGAAGCTCTGGCCGGAGGCCTTGCGCAGGGCCTCGACCTGCATGTCGAGGACCCACCGGACTCTCTCTTCTCCGAGCCTCTGAATCAAAGCGCCAACGAGCCGATCGTCCACGATTTCTGCTGCCTGTCTGGCCGCTTGATACCGCCCTCGGGGCTTCGGATCACCCAACCCTTGCAGGATCTTCTCGACGCTCACCCCGGGGTTTCTCCACTGGAACGCCCAGGACTTCCATTTCCGCAAGGCCCCCGAGCGATCCTCCGCAGCGGGATCGAACCCCATTTCCGTGCGCGCCTTCTCCCGCAGGAGCCTTACCGCCTCGGATCGGATCTCCAGCCCACCGCTCTCGAGGCCCCGGATCAGACCGGGTATGCCGACCTTGTTTGACAGGGAGCCGAGCAGGTCTCTTGCAGGCTCGGCCGCCGGGTCGCCCTCCACGAGGGATGCCTCGAGGAGCATCACCACCAATCCCGGCTTGATCCGGCCGACGACGCCCTGTCGAGCGACCTTGCGGAGGCGTATGTCCGGATCCCCCATCGTCTCGACAAACACCCGGTCGACGGCGGGGCCGGGAAACTCATAGAGGATGCGAAGAACGGAATGGCGCGCCTCGCCGGTCTCCAGATCCATCAGCTCACAGAGGACCGGGACGTCCTCACGCGCAACCTTTTTGTCGTAGGCCAGATCCCTCAGCGCCCGCAGGGCGCGCCGCCGGATCTGGGAGTTCTCGTCGCGAGCTGCAGCAGCCAGGGCGCGCGTCGCCACCCCGCTTCGCATCCTCTCGAGGATCTGGACGACCTCGAAGCGGAGCTGTTCGCTGTCCGACTCGATCGCCCTGCGGAGCGGATCGATGGGGATCAGGCCGACCCTGTTGGGGTACTTCGTGACCATGCGGTGAAGCAACTCCGCCGCTCGGTTCGAGATCGTGGGAGAATCATCCATGAGCGCCCGCCCCACGAGCTCCGCCGTGTCGGCATCGAAGTACTTCTCCAACCCGACGAAGGCCTCCGCTCGTACGGCGTCGCTCTTGTCGGCCATCGCCTTCCGATGGAGCTCCGCGACATTACGCCCGCCCAGCTCCCGAGCCTTGACGATCACCTCCATCCGGATCGACTCGTACGAATCGTCCAGCAGCGCCATCCCCTCCACCTCGATCGCATCTTTTCCGAGACGAGCGATGTAGGCGCGCACGGCGGCGAGCCGGACCCGATCGACATTGTCCGAAAGCAACGGACGGATCAGAGTCCCGTCGTCCCTCTGGCCATAGTCGTCCAGGGTCTCCAGGGCCAGTCGCCGCTGCTCGGGGGCTACCGAGGCGAGGTTCCTTCGGATGACTTCCATCCCCGAGCGGTCTTTCTGCAGCAGAAGTCCCCGGGCGGCGCCGAAGCGGATCTCCGCGTCCCGATCCGCCAGCAGGTCTCGAAGGACGGGAACCACCTGCGTGCCCCCTTCGGAGGAGAGCGTCTCCAGACCCTCCATCCGCACGGCCGGGTCCCGGTGCGTGAGCTGCAGGAGGATCTCCGGTTCCCTTTCCATCAGCGTCGCGTGCAATCTCTCCTGCCACGCGGCGATGCGCAGGCGTCTCGCGATCGTGTAGGTGATCTCGCCGGCCCTCCACCGGGTCTCCGCGCTGGATGAATCCCTGCCAGAGGCAATCTCCGGGATCGCCCCGGGCCTCATCTCGCGCAATCTCCGATCCGCCTCGTCCCTCCTTTCCCACGATGGATCCCCGAGAGTGGACACCAGCTCATCGATCGCCAGGCCCTCCGGGAGGGCCTCGGTCGCCCCTCCCCCCACCCCGTAGGCAAAGATGCCACGGGAGGTGGAGCTGATGACCATCTGATCCGACGCGACCAGGTTGCCCAGCTCTCCCCGACTCCATCCGGTGAGGACGTCCGTCTTTCCGAGTGCGTCCACCCTGACGAGACCGATCGCGGCGGGAACGACGGCGCCTCCATCGTCGAACACGCATTGCAGGGTCCCTACCCCCTCCGCGGACCAGAGATGGCGAGGGCGCAGGGTGTCCAGCAAATAGAGTCCGCGCGGGCCCAGGGCGCACAGCTTGTCCCCCAGGAGTCCCACCAACCGGTCGACATCCCCCACAGGACTCTTGTGGCGAATCTCTCCCGAGGCGTGATCCGCTTCCTGCCGCATGGAGGACCGGGGAAACAGGAGATGCACCCGCGAAGCCGAGACGATGATGGATGGCCGTCCCAACGACCGATCCCGGGTGCGCAGCCAGCGAAGATTCCCTCCGGGGAGATCGATCGCGGCGGCGATACCGATGTCGGAGACCAGATAGAGGCGCATACCGGACTGGAACAGGTTCGCCCCTACCTTTTTCGATGCCGTGCGCGCCGCGATGAACCGTGACCAGAGCGCTTTGCCCGTGGCTCCGTCCAGGGCGATCAGGTAGACCTCCTTTTCGGCATGCATCGAGGTGGCTGCCGAATAGACCGTTCCCTCGAAGGTGGCCATCGAGCCGGAGAGCTTGACGGGAGATCCGATATCCAGCTCCTCGCGGATCTCCTCGACCTCCTTTCGCCACAAGAAATCCCCTGACTCTTCATCGATCGCGACGATCGCATTCCCCTGGGGATTGGTGAAGAGGCGCCCATCTCCGTACGCGATCGTGCACTCCGATGCAGGGAGCCTGTAGGAGAAGGAGCCGGGCCGCACCTGCAGCTTCCAGCGAAGTCGACCCGTCCCTTGCTCCAGGCGGAAGGCGTGGTTCCCGTCGTGGAAGAAGACACTCCCCTCTCGGACGATCGGATGGATCAGAGGCGGGGGCGACCGGTCGCCCTTCTTGTAGTAGTCGCTGATTTCGTGAGCCCAGAGGAGCTTCCAGGAGCCTGCCCCGGGGGGGGGACCACCTCGCAGCTCTCTCTCCCCGGTGGGAGCGGGCCCGAGGATGGAATCCAGCCATTCGACCGGATCGATCTCATCTCCCCCGAACCGGATCGGACCGGTTCCTTCCTTCCGCAGCCTGTCGCGGATGGCCCGGCACGCGGGCCGATCTCCGAGATGGACGAAGCAGAGTCCCAGACGCAGCGAAAGAGAGGAGCGCTCCTCTGAAGGCAGGCCCTCCGCCTGAAGTTGCCTCGAGATCGCCCACGCCGCATCCACGAAGCGACCGTGATCCGTAGCGTAAGCCGAGATCCAGGCGAGGGCCTCCGGGATCATGGTGGAGCCGGGGTACCGATCCACAACCTGTCTCGCCCCCCCCAGGTCACCCTCTTCTCTGGCTCGCGCCAGAACGGCCCGGGCATCCGGATCGATCCGCGCTCGATACGCGGCCAGACCCTCCGGAGGCAGCGCGAGGATCGTCTGCCTGCAGAATTCCCGTACCCCTCGATAGTGACCCTCCCCGACCTCGAAGAGGAGCTCGACCGAACGTGGATGGCCCAGGAGCTCGTCGTAGAGGCGAGCGACCTGATCCCAACGTTCTTCCTCCTCGAGCTGCGCGGCGCGTCTGAGGAGTCTCGCCGCTTCCCGGTCACTGTCGATGAAGATAGGGCTGTCCGGGGCTTGCCGTCCCCCTGGTCCGATCTGGCCGACCTGGCCGATCAGGGCGAGTTGAATCGTGAGGAGGAGGATCTGCATGGCGCCCCGGCCCCTTCCAAAGTGATCACCCGGAATGGCCTCAATTGATATAATATCCGCCCTTCGACGGCAACGTTCGCTGGATTCACGAGATGTCGAGTCTGTCCGCGTGGAGAACTGGAGGTCCGAGTTTGTCTGATCTCAAGGAGGCGCTGAGAAGAAGGTCGCGAGCGCTCGGATTCGACCTCTTCGGCGTGACACAGGCGACGCCCGCGTCGACCGGCGAGTTCTTCCATGAATGGCTCGGCGCCGGCTATCACGGCGAGATGGAGTACCTCGCTCGTCGGGAGCGCGAGCGGGCCGACCCGCAGCAGCTCCTCCCCGGGGCCCGCTCGATCATTTGTGTCGGGATGAACTACTTTGCCGAGGAGCCCGAGACCGTCCCATCCGGGCCGGCGGGCCGTGTGGCGCGATACGCGTGGGGCGAGGACTATCACCGCGTGATGGGAAAGAAGCTGAAGGAGCTGGCAGGTTTCGTTCGAGAATCCGGGGATGGAGGGGCGAGGGCTTATGTCGACACGGGCCCCGTTCTCGAGAGGGAGTACGCCGCCCGGGCCGGGATCGGATGGTTCGGCAAGAACACCAACCTGATCCGCGAGGGTCTCGGATCCTGGTTCCTGATCGGCGAGATCCTGACCGACGTCGAGCTGGAGGCTGACGATCCCGTGCCGGATCGGTGCGGGACCTGCGTGCGATGCATCGAAGCCTGCCCCACCGGTGCGATTCTCGAACCATACCTCCTCGACTCGAACGCATGCATCTCCTACCTGACGATCGAGTACCGCGGCGTGATCCCACGGGAGTATCGGGAGCCGACGGGCGACTGGGTCTTCGGGTGCGACATCTGTCAGGACGTCTGTCCCTGGAATCGCAAGGCTCCCGAGACAGAGGAGGACGCGTTCCGCCCCCGGGACGGCGTCCCTCGGGCCGAACTGATCGGCCTTCTCGAGATGACGGAGGATGAGTGGCGGAATCGTTTCCGGCAAAGCGCGATCAAGAGGGCGGGGTGGAGAGGGATGCGCCGGAACGCGGCGGTCGCCCTCGGTAACACCAACGACCGAGCCTGCGTCCCCGCGCTGGCGGCGACGATCGAAGGCGACGATCCCATCTTGCGAGCCCATGCGGCCTGGGCGCTCGGCCGACTCGGAGGGGAAGAGGCGGCTCGAGCCCTCGCCGGCGCACTGGAGCGCGAGGACGACTCAATGGTGCGTGGGGAGATCGAGGCGGCGCTCGGCACGGAGGCGGCGAAGTGAATCTCGGCGCACATATGTCGATCGCCGGCGGCATCTGGAAATCGCTGGAGCGAGGAAAAGAGCACAACTCCAGGGTGATCCAGGTCTTCACGAAGTCCTCCAACCAGTGGCGAGCCATGCCGCTGACCAAGGACGCCGTGAGAGCCTTCCATGAGGCCCGCAAGGCGACGGGAGTCTTTCCCGCGATGGCGCACGACTCGTACCTGATCAACCTGGGCAGCCCCCAGGCGCGTCTCTGGAAGAAGTCCTGCTCCTCTCTACGCATAGAGCTACAGAGGGCGGAACGGCTCGGCATACCGTACGTGGTCGCCCATCCGGGGGCCCACACGGGCGCCGGGGAGCGGTTCGGTTTGAAGAGGATCAGCATGGCGATACGATCGATCCTCCGGGAGACGAGCGACTGGAAGGTGAGCCTCCTCCTCGAGACGACCGCCGGGCAGGGCACGTCGATCGGACATCGATTCGAGCAACTTGGAGAGATGCTGGACCGCGTTGGGCTCCCGGATCGGACCGGAGTCTGCCTGGACACGTGCCACGTGTTCGCCGCGGGGTACGACTGGCGCACCCAGGAGGGGTACGAGGCGATGTGGGACGAATTCGATCAAGAGATCGGCCTGAAGATGCTGAAGGCGTTCCACCTGAACGATAGCAAGGGCAAGCCCGGCGGGCGACTCGACCGCCACGAACACATCGGGAGGGGAGAGATCGGATCCGCCGCATTCGGTCGTCTGATGCGCGACAAACGATTCTGGTCGATCCCCATGGTCCTGGAGACGCCGAAGGATGAGAAAGATTCCGACCGCAGGAACCTCACTCTTCTGAGGAGACTCCGATCATCGAAGGGACCGAAGGCGAAGAGAGTTAGAAAGGAGAGGAAGCATGTTCTATCTGACCGGTAGGCTGGAGTTCTCCGCTGCCCACCGACTCTACAACCCCAACCTTTCCCCGGAGGACAACTTCATTGCCTACGGGGAGTGTGCCGGGGAGCACGGACACGGCCACAACTACTTTCTCGAAGTGACGGTTCGCGGGAAGGCGGACCCACAGACCGGGGTCGTGATGGATATCAACCAGTTGATGAAGATCATGAAGGATGAGGTGCACTCCCGGGTGGATCACAAGCACTTGAACATCGACGTCGAGATCCTGGAGGGCGTCATTCCGACCGCCGAAAACCTCGCCGTCGTCTTCTGGAATATCCTGGAGCCGGAGATCAAAGGCTGCAAGCTCCACCGGTTGCGGGTTTATGAGACTCAGGACATCTTCGTCGAGTACCTGGGAGAGGGGGATCGGACCGTGCCGCGGATTCCCGAGGGAGAGAGTCGATGAACGTAGAGGCCAGGTTCAGGGACAGAGAGACGCAGTCGATAGACGTCCGCGAGGCGCTGAAGGCAATCCTTCTCTACATCGGGGAGGACCCGAAGCGTGAGGGGCTGCGACGCACCCCGAAGAGAATGACCGAGGCCCTGGAGTTTCTCACCTCCGGGTACCGCATGGACGCCAAGGAGATCCTCAGCAGCGCGATCTTCGAGGAGGACGTGGACGAGATGGTCCTGGTGAAGGACATCGAGATCTACAGTCTCTGCGAGCACCATCTCCTTCCGTTCTTCGGCAAATGCCACATCGCGTACATCCCGGACGGCCGGATCATCGGTCTCAGCAAGCTTCCGAGAATCGTGGACGTCTTCAGCCGCCGCCTGCAAGTACAGGAGCGACTGACCAACTTGATCGCCGAGGCCCTCGAGGATGCGCTCCATCCCAAGGGAGTGGGAGTCGTGATCGAGGCGCAACATCTTTGCATGATGATGCGCGGTGTTCAAAAGCAGAACTCGGAGGCGGTGACCTCCTGCATGCTCGGGCGGTTCAAGATAGACCCGCGCACCCGCACCGAGTTCCTGAATCTCCTCGCCCGGTAATCTCGGGCTTGTCTCGCTCGCTCACCGGGGACACCGAATCGAAGAGGGGCGCGGCCCATGGGCCATCTGACAGACAAGGTTGCGATTATCACGGGAGGGGGTCGCGGCATAGGAGCCGCCACGGCTCGTCTGCTCGCCGGGGAGGGTTGCCGGGTGGTCCTCGCCGCGCGCACTCCCGGCGAGCTCGAAGAGATGCGCCGCCAGATCGAAGAGGGAGGGGGGCGAGTCCTGTCCGTCAGAACGGACGTGGCGACGGAAGAGGATGTCGTCCATCTATTCGCCGAGGCGAAGAGAGAATTCGGTCCGGTGGAGATCCTCATCAACAACGCCGGAATCCTGGAGCGGATGCCCGTTCATGAGATGGACGTCGAGACATGGGACCGCGTGCTGGGTGTGAACCTGCGGGGGTCGTTTCTGTGTGCCCGGGAAGCGATGCGGCAGATGATCCCGAGAAAGCAGGGGAGCATCATCAACATTTCATCCATTGCGGGGGTCGCGGGGATCGAGAAATGGTCCGGCTCGGCCGCCTATTGCGCATCCAAGGGGGGGGTGAACCTCTTCACCGAGGTCCTGTCCGTGGAGGGAAAGCTACACGGGATCCGCGTGAACTCCATCAGCCCCGGGGCGGTCCAGACCCGGATGTGGGAGCAGAATTCCAGCGAGGAGGCCGACATCAGCCCGGACGACGTGGCGAAGGCGGTCCTCTTCCTCCTCTCCGATGAAGCCCGAACGATGCAGGGCTCCAACCTCGAGATGTTTGGCCGATAGCGGGGACTCCCCCCCTTTACGCCTCCTTCATGGTGATTCCGATGCCGTCCCGCAGGGGCAGGATGGTGGAGAAGACCCCAGGCGTCTCATGGATCAGCCGGTTGTACTTCCGGATGGCCTCCGTCCATTCATCTGCACCCGCCTCGGTGACCTTCCCGCTCCAGAGCACATTGTCGCAGACGAGCAGCCCTCCGCGACGGAGGCGGGGGACCGCCTTCTCGAAAACGGTCGGGTAGAACTGCTTGTCGACGTCGTTGAAGATCAGATC
This sequence comes from Planctomycetota bacterium, assembly GCA_027296055.1. Taxonomy (GTDB): domain Bacteria; phylum Planctomycetota; class JAPUJT01; order JAPUJT01; family JAPUJT01; genus JAPUJT01. The sequence goes on from JAPUJT010000066.1 coordinate 59,715, forward strand.
GAACTCTCCATCGAGTTGATCCAGGATCTCGAGGGAGTCCCCCGTGCGCACATCGATTCGACCGAGGAGACCGGCCCGCTCGAAGTACCCCTTCGCCGTGCGGGCGTTCTCTTCCCCCCAATCGGTGAAGATCACGCTCCCTTCCTCGCCGACGCCACGCGCCAGCCAGATCGTCGAGTAACCTATAGCGGACCCGAGCTCGAGCACCCTTCGCGCACCCGCGACACGGCAGAGCTGCCAGAGTAAGCGACCGACGAGGGGCCCGACGATCGGGATCTTCTCCTTCGCCGCTTGCTCCTCCATTTCCCGGAGGACCTCGTCACGGTCCGGGATGAGGCCTTGCAGATAATTCTCGACAGATTCATCGACGATGTGGCTCATCGAACGTACCTCGAAAGCAGGATCACCACGGCCGCCATGAGGGCGGCTCCGGCGTAGAATAGTTTCGCCGCGGTCCGGCGGCCTTCTGACCCTTCCTTCGGATAGGGAGCGAACAGGAAGAGCAGAAAGGCGAGGACCGCCACCATGATCTTTACCATCAGGACAAGCCCCTCACGACGCTGCAGCACGCCTTCCTGCGTCTCCACGAATCTCACCAGTTGATAGAATCCGGTGATCATCAGCAAGACCAGGCCGTGCGCGACGACCAGTCGCAGACAGGTCCGTGCCCGCCCCTCGGCCGCTGCGCGAGCCCCCGTGTCCGCGACCCGCGCCAGACCCGGCGAGACGATGGCAAACCATGCCACGAGACCGCCAAGGAAGATGCAGGCGCTGACGATGTGAAGCCAGGAGGAGATTAGATCGAGCGTGGTCGGATCAGACACGGTGGACTATATGGAGATTTCCATGCGCTCGTGGGCCGCGAAGATCTCGAGCCCACGGTCCCCGGCGGAGCTCTTGGCCCGCACGAGTATCTCGTCGACCTCCGAGTCGTCCGATTCCGGGTCGTGGTGATACAGGTATAGCCGCTTGACGCCCGCCTCCATCGCGAGCCGAATCACGCTCTTCCACGAAGAGTGTCCCCACCCCTCGTGTCCTCCATAGGTCTCCGGCGTGTACTGCGCGTCATGAATCAGCACGTCCGCCCCGTTGCAGAAGTTCACGAAATTCCGAAAAGGGGTGGGCGAGCTCCTCTCCAGCTCGTTGTCCGTCATGTAGACGAGCGTCTTCCCCTTCTCCTCGAACCTCACGGCGGCGCACCGGGACGTGTGGTTCACCTCGATGAACCGGACGTGAGTGGCGCCTATCTCCATCGACACATTGTTGGAGACAGGCTGGTAATGAAAGTCGGCGCTCAGGTACTCGAAGTTCACGGGGAAATTCACGCTGTTCATCTGCCTGACGAGGATCTCCTGAATCGTCTCGTCGCCCGGGGGAGCCCCGATCAGGGTGAACTCGTTCCCCTTCACAAAGGCGGGCCGGAAGAAGGGGAAGCCCTGGATGTGATCCCAATGAAAGTGACTGAAGAAGATGTAGCCCTTGGTGGGCTCCCCCTCCCCCTCACGGAGCAGCTTCAGGCCCAGGGGACGAATCCCGGTGCCGGCGTCACAGATGACGAGCTCTCCGCCTCCCAGACGCAACTCCATGCAGGAGGTGTTCCCACCGTACCGTACCGTGGATTCACCCGGCGAGGGCGTAGATCCGCGGACTCCCCAGAAAACGACCTTCATGGAATCCTCGAAATTGGTGTAGAGAGGTCGAGCTTGCCTGCAGCAACGACCCCGTCGCCCAGGCCGCCTATCCCGGCCTGGGGGAAATAGGGGGGTATTCTAACCGGCCCGTTGCCAGGACTTCCAGCAAATCCCCCCGCTCAATTCTGGCCCTGGACACCTCCCGGGACGGCTGAGGGGCCTTGTCGGGGGCTTTCACGTGGGCTTCCACTTTTCGTGCTCCAGGGCCGTCTTGTGCACGAAGCTGCCATGGGCCGGGTTTCTGGCAATGCCCCGGATCTGGGAGCCACAGCGATAGCAGGCCGTCACGAAGGGCACGAAAGGGTAGACGATCAGCTCGAGGACTAGCACAGCGGCCAGACTGATGAAGTGAGTGGGGTAGCTCAGGGCGGCTCCGATCGCGACGATCAGACATCCGAGCCTCCTCGGGAAGTCCTTGCGGGCATAGAGTTTATCGAATCCGCAGACAGGGCAGCTCACGACCGGACCCGGCGCCTCGTCGACCTTGAAGGGGACCTCCTGGCTGCAGCCCGCGCAGGGCTTCGCCGCTTCGGCAGGCCCCAGGTCCTGTGGAGCGCCACAAGAGGGACAGAAAACCGTCACTTCCATCTGGGGGGGAGCCTTTCCTGCAACGCCGCTTAAACCGGGACGCCGTCCACGAAGAGGAGGTAACTGGCTACCATCTCGCCGACCAGCACGAAGGCGACGGCCACGTATAGAAGTCCGGTGGCCGACTGCGTCGAGCGAAGCTTCACTGTCTTCCAGATGAGGACGGATATCACGATCGGGCCCAGGATACCGAATAGCACGCGGACCACGAGGAAGATTCCGGCCGGGCCCTCGAGGGAGACTGCCTCCGGCAGCGGGTAGAGCATGAGAGTCGCCCCCAGGGCCCCTGCCCGGACCAGAGAGGCCAGGATGAAGGCAATCGTGGCCCTGGCAAGCAGTCGGATCGACAAATTGGCGAGGACCAGATACCAGTGCCCCAGCATCATGGCCAGCATCGCGCTGCCGAGGAGAAACGAAGATGTGAGGGCGGAGAGGGGTACGAGGGCCATCGCCACGGGAGTGGGCTCCTGGAGCCCCGTGAGGGAATCCACGACCAGGCTGGCGACCCCCAGAGGGAGGAAGAGGACCTGCACCCTGTTCGCCCAGGACGACCGAGCCCTTTTCAGCGAAAGAAGATAGGCAAGAAACAGGACGAGGCAGCCGAAATAGAGGAGAAGGCTCAGCCAGGCCTGCCCGACGCCCGGCGATATCGATTCGCTCGCGTTCAGGACCCCGGGCAGTCGAAAGGCGAGGCCCACTGCCAGGAGGCCGATGGCGACCCAGGTGTTGACCCTGAAGAAGAGCTTGCCCAACAGCTCCCGGTCGAGCAGGATCTGCAGGGCAAAGATTCCGATGGCCGTGCGAGTGAGCAGAGCCCAGAATGTAAGTGTGGCCGCCAACGGATCTCCTTCAAAGAGGTCTGAGGAGTCAGAGGGGGAAGGTTACCGGTCCGGCGAGTCCGTCGCAAGTTTCGGGCCCAATATGGACTTCCGCCTCGACACGTCGAGGCCTTCGCTGCCACAGATCGAGGAATCCCGATGAAGCTAGCGATGATCTCGGATCTACACAGCAACATAGAAGCCCTGAACAGGACCTTGGATCATATCGCCGGTCGAGGGATCGATGACATCATTTGCCTTGGAGACGTGGTGGGATACGGACCCAACCCGATCGAGGTGATCGACATCGTGAAGGAGAAATGCCGCTTCACGATCATGGGCAACCATGACGAGGCGATGATCAAAGGGCCTACGGGGTTCAGCACGATCGCCCGAGGAGCGATCGATTGGACCAAGTCGGCGATGAAGGTGACTCTGTTCAATCGTGACGAGATGCAGGTCCGTTGGGATTACCTGGAGCACCTCCCCACACGGCAGGAGGAGGAAGACTTCCTCTTCGTCCACGGCTCCCCAAGGGAGCCGACTACAGAATACATCTTCGAGGCCGAGGCGGCCCACGGCCCCTCGGAAAAGTGGAACCAGATATTCGGCGCCGTCCCGAGGGCCCTCTTCGTGGGCCACACTCACCTCCCCTGCGTGATCGAGGAGGACCTCAACGCCTTCAAGGCCTCGGAAATTGATCACAAGTACAAACTGGGGGACAAGAAGGCGATCATCAACGTCGGCTCGATCGGCCAGCCGAGAGACGGCGATAGCCGCTCCTGCTACGTGGAGTTCGACGGGTCCACCGTCACGTTCCACCGGGTACCCTACGACTTCAAGCTCACGAAGGAGAAGATCGAGGCGATCCCGGAACTGGACAACCGCCTCGGCGCGCGCCTCGTGGAAGGCTACTAGCAAACTCCAGCGGCATCTAGAAACGGGAGGAATCGTGGAAGTTCGCGTGCTTCTGTTCGCGTCGGTGCGCCAGTCCGCCGGCGGGGACGAGATCCGGATCGACGTCCCCGATGGAACCACTGCAGGCGATCTCCTGGATCGCCTTCGGGAGAAGATCCCCGCCCTGGAGGGACTCGCCGATCGGATCAAGCTCGCCGTCAACGAGGAGTTCGTGGATCGAAGCTACGAGATCCAGCCTGGCGATGAGGTCGCCGTCATCCCGCCGATGAGCGGAGGATAGAGATGATCCGTATCGGGAAGGAAGCGCTCGACCTCGGGGCCATCGCCCGCTCGGTGGAGGACCCGGCCTGCGGCGCCGTCGCCACGTTCGCCGGCGTCGTCCGGAACGAGAACGCCGGCAAGGCGGTCGAGAAGATCCTGTACGAGGCCTACGAGCCGATGGCCAGAAAGAAGATGGTGCAG
>JAPUJT010000067.1 GCA_027296055.1 Planctomycetota bacterium
CAAAGGTCTTCCAAGGCCAGGCCCGCGAACCTGCGTCCCTTAGGGCTTTGATCGATATTAACTCTTCAACTTCGTGCGGCGAGATCGGATCTCGTAGCTCCGGGATTGACGGTTCGGAGGTGGAGGAGTCGTAGGAGCGCTTCCTCGCCGCGGCCGAGAACGCCTTGCGTTCGAGTCCTAAGGACGAGGAAGCGCTCAAGGACGCGACGATCAAGCGGCTCAAGCACGATGGACCCAGCACACCACGTCACCGAGTGATAAAGGGTCCCACGGCCCAAGTCGAGCGTTGGGGGATTCTCGAAGCCCAACATGCCGGAGCGGAAACTTGATCGAATCTTGCCGACGTACGCGTTGACCATCTGATAGGCCTGAGGTGACTTGGTCTTGAGGAGGTCGAGTGCACTCTGAACGTGCTTGACAAATAAGGGGCTGCCTTCGATAAGAAGTTGTCGGGTGGCAGTATCTAGCGAAGGGCTCACTTCGATTGGAGGAGGCGGGGTGGGAGGATCTACCGTTGGCGGGCACGCACAGGCCCCAAGAAGTGCGAGGTTAATCGCCAAGAGAAAGCGGGCTATGATCATAGGGCGTATCAGTATTTTCATAACCACCTAACGGATCGGACGCTCACCTGCCCCCGCCGCTGGTCAGGTGCGATTCGCCAAGCCCCAAGATGCTAACCCTTCGGTAATGAGAATGCGATGAAGAGGACAACTATCCAGAGGCCAGAGAGCACTACTGCAGTGATCGCCAAGGTTCGGACGGTCTTACTTTCGTCGGGTGAGTTCGCTCCCAAATAGGCAAGGCTAGCTGCGAAACAGGTTGCTGTGAGGGCCACCTGCGCGTAGTGGATCGGCATCTCATCAAGAGGAAGCCGATCTGCCTCGACCAGTAGAACCAGGACCCCACAGAGAAGGATGCCGACACCTGATCCTAGAAACGTTACCGCCAATAAGCGCGTCATCGTCCTTGTGGGCCTATCGGAAGGGCCGCTCACCTGCTTGCAGTGGCCCGCTGCCTGGGATGATAGACGCCAGCAGCCTTCCATCACAAGGCCAGCTACTCCTCCTCGACTGGTGACTCCCAGCCCCGCTGGTCAGGTGCGGGGGGTTGTTGGCTGGTCACTCACTCTAAAGCTTCCATGATCGCCGAAGAGGTCATCACCACCGTGGCCGCGAGAAAGCAACCAACTATCACGAAACGCCATAGCAAAGGGGGATTGTCACCTGCGCCCAGTCTGGCATATAGGAGGGACATGACTGCCCCGCACCCCGTGCTCAGAGCAAACCCGTACTGAGCAAACCCGAACTCACCCCACATCGCCTGGGCAGAGCCTCCCAAGTAAAAGACAAGGCCCGCGGCGATCATTACTGCCGCAGCAGCGTAGAAGAAGTACGCCGCGGTCCGGTGAGTCTTGGCGAGAGTCAAATGTAATACCTCAGATACTAGTCAACCTACCGAATAGGGCGTTCACCCTCCGGCTTCACCCGGTCTCATCATGTCATCGGTCTTGCGCGACCTCGGCAGGACCAGCCCAAAGATGATGAGAACAACCCCGACACCTGCGGCACTCAGAGCGGAGACGAAGAAGATAATTGCGAAGATGTGCCCGGAGCCCGTGTGGGCGATAACCCCGAGGGAGATACCCAAGGGAAATAAGAGGACCTCGGCCCCGAAAAGAAAGCCAATGCCCCTGTCGATCCACTTGCGACTCATGTTCCTACCAACTGGTTTGCATGAGGTCCGCCATGCGGGAGAGACAGCCTCGTCGTTATCCTTGTTCGGGACGCCTCACAGGCATTCGATGGAACTCCCTAACTCATTGCGCGACGCCTAGCTCGCCGCCCGAGATGATAGACGCCAGGAGCCTTGCAAGACAAGGCCAGCTAATCCTCCTCGACTGGCGACTCCCCGGTCAGATCCTTCTAGCTTAGACCCCCCTGCCAAAACCTAGATCAGAATTTTGGGATGGGGACGGATGGAGATGCTGGATGGGGCTTCTGTGTTCTTGGGGATCAGCGAGGAAGCGAGGAGCCGGCAGATACTCGATCTCATTTCGAGGTTCAACCGGCGGCCGTGGTACGGACGGGGAGGAGAGAGGCTTGGAGGTCATTGGAAGCAATGTTCGGGAGCAACCAATTACAGAAGCAAGCGGTGGAGTAGACTGAGCTTGATGTTTACTTAGGCTGATTTCGGTCAGGGCGCGCGCCAGCGGACCTTATTACCCTTCTCATCGGCCAGGAGCAGCGAAGGCCCCTCCTTGTCCACACCCAGCGACGCGCGGAGGATACCCTTCTCATCGACCAGAGACAGCCCCCCCCCCTCCTTCACGTCCAGCCTCACGCGGGCGTTACCCTTCTCGTCGCGCAGGGTCAGCCCCGAGCCATCCTCCATTACGGCCAGCAGCGCGCGGTCCCTACCCTTCTCGTCGGTCAGGGCCAGCCCAGGCCCCTCCTCCATCACGGCCAGCAGCGCGCGGACCTCACCCTTCTCGTCGGAAAGCTGCAGGGCCGGCCCCCCCTCATCAACGTGCAGCCATACGCGGGGGTTGCCCTTCTCGTCGCGCAGGGTTAGCAAGGGCTGGCCCCCTACCATGGCCAGCAAGGCGCGGACCTCACCCTTCTTGTTGACCAGCACAAACTTGCGGGCGCGGATCTCGTCCTGAACCTGTGTACTCACAAACGCTGGACCGCCGGGACTCGCCCCGGCTTGAGAAGCAGTCCAAGGCAGCGACACCCACAGCAGGACAACGATCAGGCCGGCTCCCACAAGGGAGAACCGGCTCCGCCGGCTTTCCCCCTCGGCCAGCTTCCGTTCCACCTCATGTAGCCGTTCCTCAACCGTCATGGAACCCTCCTTCCGAGCACTTCGCCCAAGGAAATGACGCTGCTCACCTGACCGCGCGGTCAGGCGGGCACGCAAGCCCTCCATCCTCATAAGACACGGGATCGAGGCTGGGCAGGGGAAGATTTCGGGGCGAGCTGCGGCGCGGCCTCCCTCCCATGCTGAGACTAGTCCTCGCCGACACCCCCACCCTGCCTCTCATTCTGTTCGAGCCCTCGATCATCCCCCGCGATATCCACCCCGAACCAGCCGAGGAAGAAGTCGAGGAATTCGCCGGGGCTGAAGCCGGCCTTTGCGTAGACGATGCCCGCGTACACACGGGTCTCGACGTCGAAGGCGTGGACTCCTGCCTTGGGGCGGGCCTTTCGGGACACGCGAGATAACACGCAAGGGAGGATGCAGTAACAGGAATGATCGGAGAGCCTACCATTCAGAGACGGCTGCGAGACCGCTTCCTGCTGCCAGTGGAATGCGGAAGTCCCGGAGATCCGGCCCCCCCGCGCGGAAGTCCCGGAGATCCGGCCCCTCCGCGTGGTAGGAATCGGGTACCAGACGAGTCTCGTGCCCCCATGTCCCTTGCCCTTCGAGACAACAGCGGCAACGGCCGCCACAAAGGCGGGCACGATTACAGAATAGTCCACTTCCGTGTCCCACGTATTCCCTGCTGCCCCTAGGCCAAACGAGTAACCCTCGCCGTACGCCCAGCCGATCCCTGCAACTCTCGGAACCATCGCAACTGAAAGGCCCACGTGCGCCAGACCCGCGCCGGCCACGCTCACACCAATGCCAGGACCCGCTCCCACCTGAACCCGAAAGGACTCACCGAAGTCGCGCCCGCGGTTGGCGAGGTAGTTCCCCACCGTCGTCTGGCAGCCGGTGGCCACCATGAGGATCGCAATGAGGGTCAAGGGCTGGAGAGGCCGAGTCCAGAACATGGTTTTGCTCCTGGCACTATCGAGTCTCTTCCAGGCTACCCTGCCTGCCGAGAGGATCAATGGGCACCGTGACCGAGAAGGAATGCCTCGATCCAAATGCCCTTCGGTAACCTGCCAATACCTAGATCAGACTTTTGGGCTGGGGACGGCTGGAGATCCTGGCTGGGGGTTCTGTTTTCTTCGGAAGCATCCCTTTAAGAAAGCAGGGGCGAGGTCTGGTGTACGACCGAACTGGACGGGCACCCTAACTGGGGGGGCGGGGCGAGTTTGATCCTGAGTCCTTGCGTCTACGCTGGGACTTGAAGTGCTCGTCCGCCCAGTTGAGAGAGAGAATTACAGCAGCACCCCCCAACGAAATGACGAGAACCCGTACAGGTGGTTGGGCCAGAACCATTACGATCACGAGGGCGGCAATCAAGAGGACTGCATCCGATACCCCTACTGGCTTCCGAGATACTTTCACTTCCCCTTCCCTCGCCGCTGTTTGACTTGATCTAGGAGCATGTAGACCCCCAAGAAAAGCATCCCAACGCCCTCAATATAGAACCACCCGTTGCCTGCCATCTCGTCTACTTCCCCTCCCTGCGCCGCTGGTCTGGTGCTGGGGGTTGTTGGCCAGTCCGTCAGTGTTCACGTAGAGTTTCAAGTTCCCGTGAGAGCAGCTCGAGTTCGTCGTCTGTGAGAACACGATCGTCAAGAAGGGCTCTGATGAGTTCGTCGTGATCGAGCCACCGCCAGAATCCGACATGCTCTCCCCGTCGTGCGCGCTCGCGCAACTCTTGGAGACGCATGACTAAAACGATTCTCTGGTCTCGGTCGATGTCTGTCACGGTGACCAGTTGAATGTGCTCGGAGAGGTCGCTGGCAATCCCCCAATTGACGAATTTCTTTGCCCCGAAGGCTAAGGCAAGGCACGAGAGCAGAGAGACGACCAACGCGGCAGTGAAGCAGCCCCAGAACGCTCCTCTCAATCCGGTTCTCGTAGAATGTGAATCACTGGGCGTTTGCATTCAAGGGATGCCTAGCGGCTCGGCCGCTCACCTGCGGGCGGCGCTCACCTTTCCTTCAAACTCGTGGCTCCAGACCTCCCTGCGCCGCTGGTCAGGTGCAGCGGAAGGTTAGACGCCACCTCATGTCTGAGGGGCTACTTACCCTCCGGGAACAGCCGGGGCTTATCTCCAGAGAGGTAATCCCTTATGAACTTCTCCCGTACTTCCCGGCGAGACTCCAGTGCTGCGTCCTTGGGCAGAGCGAACCGGAAGTCCTCCTCGCTCAGGTCGGGGGTGGAAGTCCGGGTGTGCGTCTCGGTCGAGAGGCCACCGATCTCGTGTGTCTCGAAGAACTTCTTGGCTTCCTCCGTCGCCTTCTTGTTGAACTCCCAGAGCTCGTCGGGTACGCGCCCCTTCATCGCCTCGTGGTACCGCAGGGCCAGGTCAAAGTCGACTTTCAGATTGGCTATGTCTTCAGAGCGCTGCACGATGAAGTGCCGCGACTTGGAGATCCAGAAGGTTAATCCCCCGCGGGGCTCGGTCGCTCCCGTGATGACGTAGCACTCCTCCCCCGCGACGACCTCGGTGCGGACGATCCGAGCATCCTTCATCCGGGGAAGGTCCGGGAAACCGAGGTCTAGGTCCGGGAAGAAGAGAGGGGGGACCTCGTAGTGGATGCCGGAGAAGGCCATACCGTCGTCCTCAGCCTTCGCGTAGGCGTTCCTCAAGCTCGAGTACTCAAAAGCCTGCTTCCCATCCTTCCAGACGGCGCGGGTCATCGACTTACCCGGCTTCTCGCTGGACTTCTCTGTCCATGAGATCAGGTAGAGGTCGGGCTTCTTGAGCCGAATGTGGAACGAGGTTTCCTTCTTCTCCTCGACTCCGTCCAGGATCAAGTTTGACACGACCCTCCCTTCTGTCTCGTACGTCTCCAGGTCGCGGTACGTCGCCTGGACCTTTTCGATCACCTCTTGGGCCGTGGGCTCACCGCAGCCGAGCGCTACCGTAAGTAATACAAGGAGCATGGTAGGAGATCGAGTCGGCTTCATTTTCCGCGTCCTACTCATCTCCCTTGCTCCCGCCCCGCTGGTCAGGTGCGGGGGCTTGTTAGGCTGAACTCTCGCTACTCTGCTCGCGAGAGTGCTTGAGCCACTCGATGACTTGGTTGCCGAGACCCATGTAGAACAATAGGGGAACAGCGATCGTTGCCCAGCAGATGACCATGCCCGGTAGAACCGGTCCAAGTGGCGTCCGGCCTTGCCCGTACAGATAGAGGAAGTAGGGCGCGAACGAGAATGATACGCCCGAAAATGCCCTAGGAATGACCGCGAGCGGTGAACGGCAGATCCAGGCCCACCCACGGTCAATCTTGACGCTTACCTCCCTCTTGGCGAGCCTCTGTCGGAAATATTCCGCCCGCTCCTTTCTCAACTCCTCGGGAAACGTCTTGAAGCGACCCGTCTTGAACACCCGACGAAGGGCCGGGAAGACCGTCGACAGGATTGGTCGGTTCTCCTCTGGCATAGTTGACCTCAGAGATAGCTGCGCTGCTTTTGGTCAAACGTCTCGCCGCTCAGCCGACGGCGGCGCTTATCATTCCTTCAAGTCCCTGCTTTCCATCCTACCCACGCCGCTGGTCAGGTGCGGAGGGTCTCAAGTGAGCTGCTAGCGTTCAACTCCGTTCAGGGACTGAGAATTCGATCAAGCGCGCAGCCCTCGCCCCCGGGTCTCCTGAGTCCTGCCAGGAGACCACGTTCAGTCTGCACCGAGTGCCGCGTGCACGCTCAAGTTTCTTGTAGAATTGACAGAAGTCCAGATCGTCTACGATGATGTCACCTGGACGGAAGCCCGCCTGCTCGAAGACGCCTCCAGACCGTACCGAGGTGATCGTGAGTGCCTCGACCCTTTTGCCATCAACCTGGATGTAGCGACCTCTCATGCGAAACCCCAGGTCTTCTTCTAGAGGACCGCCGATCTTGCCCTGCCAGTAGAACATGCTGTGTATGCCCCAGGCACAGAGAAGAATTACCGCCAGAGTTGGGTACAGCACCAGCCTCGCAGGTGTGAGCAGACGGCGCTTCGTGGAGCGGTCCGCAGAGTTCAAGCTTGTTTCAGGATGATACATAGCATTAGAAACGGAGGTCTACGTAACAGGGATTCGGTGAAACTCCATAAGCACATTCGCGACGCCTGGCTCGCTACCCAAGATGATATCCCCCAGCAGCCTTCCCAGACAAGCCCAGCTACTCCTCCTCGACTGGCAAGTCCCCGGTGAGATCCTTCTAACTCAGAACCCCCCTGCCAAAACCTAGATCAGCATTTTGGGATGGGGACGGCTGGAGATCGTGGCTGGGGCTTCTGTTTTCTTGGGGGGACTAGCGAGGAATCGGCGAAATGAGATGAGAACTTGATCTCTTCTGAAGGGGGTTGCTAGACGGCAACCTATGTCTGAAACCGGAATGCTCACGTATGCAACTGTCAATGCCTTGATGACGTATGAACCAGTATCGCCCACCAGTTACGACGACGAGGGGCCGGAGCGAACCATGTGCTACGCTCCGGCCCTTTTTCCGAGAACGCGGTCGGTCGACAGGGGGTGAAGCCTACCTCGGAGGGAGACGGGTCCGGCGTCGGATCAGGATTCCGGCCGGTACACCTCCGCCGTGGCCAAGTCCGCGAACCCGTCGCTCGATCCCCCGACGATGAGCACCCGGTTGTCCAGGAGTAGAGTGGCCGTGTGCTGCTCGCGGTTTTCCGCCATGCTCGCCGTGGGGGCGAACGTGCCGGTTGTGGGATCATACAGCTCCGAGATATTGGTGTTCGCGCCACCGACCCACCCCCCCGCCAGAAGCACCCTACCGTTCGCAAGGAGAGTCGCGGTGTGGTTGAATTCCCTTACGAACGCGGCCCCCGCCGTTGGGCTGAACGTGCCCGTGCCGGGGTCGTAGATTTCCGCCTCCGACCCGAACCCCGTAAACACTATCCCCCCCGTCACCAGGACCGTCCCATCCAGGAGGAGCGTGGCCGTATGCGTTTCTCGACCCGACGACATCACGCCGGTGAGGGAAAATGTCCCCAGGATAGGATCGTAGAGCTCTGAGTCCCCGAGGATAAGCGCGATAAAAGGCCCCAGCGACTGGAAGCCTCCAGCCAGGAGCACCTCGCCGCCGGGCAATGCCGTGGCCGTGGCCCACGCCCGATCGATATTTACGCTGCCGGTCGGCGAGAATGTCCCCGTCCCGGGATCATACAGCTCCGACTCAGCGATCGTCAGGTCGCTCACCGGATCCTCCCCCGCGGCGACGAGGATGCTCCCATTCGGGAGAGTCGTCGCCGTATGACGCCAATGGGGGCTACTCGTGCCGCCGGTCGCGGTGAACATCTGGCTGGTCGGATCGAAAATCTCGGCCGTCGTGGGGCTCGACTCTCCGCCCACGACGAGCACGCGGCCATTGGCGAGACGGGTGGCCGTGGCTCCTAGGCCGTGCGACACGGCCGGAGTCCCCGTAACGGAAAAGCCGCCCACCACGGGGTCGTACAGCTCCGCGGTCGCGGCCGTGCCCGCGACGATCAACACCCGACCGTCGAGGAGCAGCGTC
>JAPUJT010000068.1 GCA_027296055.1 Planctomycetota bacterium
GGTCAGAACACCCTCCTCCATGATCTGGAGGAGCATGTTGAAGACGTCGCTGTGGGCCTTCTCGATCTCGTCGAGGAGAACGACAGCGTAAGGCCTTCGACGGATCTTTTCCGTGAGCTGGCCCCCCTCCTCGAACCCTACATAGCCCGGAGGGGCTCCGACGAGACGGGAGACGTTGTGCTTCTCCATGTATTCCGACATGTCGATCTGGATGAGGGCGTCTTCCTCGCCAAACATGAACTTGGCGAGGGCCTTGGCGAGCAGCGTCTTCCCCACGCCGGTGGGGCCGAGGAAGATGAACGAGCCCATCGGACGTTTCGGGTCCTTCAGACCGGATCGGGAGCGACGGACCGACTTGGCGATCGCGTGGATCGCCTCGTGCTGGGAGACGACCATCTGGTGCAGCTCGTCCTCCATCTGGAGAAGCCGATCACTCTCACCCTTTTCGAGTCGAGTGAGGGGGACACCGGTCATCTTCGAGACGGTCTCGGCGATCACGTCCTGATCGACCAGGCCGCCACTCTCCTGGGCGCTCTCCTTCCATTCCTTGCGGATCTGGTCCTTCCGCTTCTTCTGCCTGTCCGCCTTATCGCGCAGACGGGCCGCCCGCTCGAAGTCCTGGCCTGCGACGGCCTCTTCCTTTTCCTTCTCGAGCGTTCGGATCTCCGTCTCCAGGTCCTTCAGGTCAGGAGGCCGCGTCATCGTCTTCATCCGGAGGCGCGCTCCGGCCTCGTCGATCACGTCGATCGCCTTGTCCGGGAGAAATCGGCCGGTGATATAGCGGGTGGAGAGCTCCACCGCCGTCTCGAGCGCCTCATCGCTGTACTGCACCCGGTGGTGGGCCTCATACTTGTCGCGCAGACCCCGAAGGATCTCGAGGGTCTCATCCTTCGTCGGCGGGTCGACCATGATCGTCTGGAACCGCCGCTCCAGGGCGCCGTCCTTCTCGATGTACTTCCGGTACTCATCCAGCGTCGTGGCGCCGATGCACTGGACCTCTCCCCGGGAAAGCGCCGGCTTGAGGACGTTGGACGCATCGATCGCCCCTTCGGCGCCGCCCGCTCCCACGAGGGTGTGCAGCTCGTCGATGAAGAGGATGACGTTCTTCGCCCTGCGGACCTCGGTCATGACGGCCTTGATCCGCTCCTCGAACTGTCCCCGGTACTTGGTCCCTGCGACCATCATCGCCAGATCGAGCACGACGATCCGGCGTTCCCGGAGAAGCTCGGGCACGTCCCCCTTCACCACGTCCTGGGCCAGCCCCTCGACGATTGCCGTCTTTCCGACACCCGGCTCTCCGAGGAGCACCGGATTGTTCTTTGTGCGGCGGGAGAGAATCTGGACGACCCGCTCGATCTCGTTCATGCGACCGATCACCGGGTCGAGCTTCCCTTCGCGGGCGAGATCGGTCAGATCCCTCCCGAAGGCGTCGAGGGCGGGGGTCTTCGACTTCCCCTTCCGGGCGGTCTGCGGACTCACATCGGCGGGGACATCCGCTCCGAGCAGCTCCAGCACCTCCTCACGGACCTCTTCCAGCTTCAGCCCCAGATTCTGGAGGACCTGGGCCGCGACCCCGTCGTTCTCCCGGATCAGACCGAGCAGGAGGTGTTCCGTCCCGATGTAGTTGTGACCGAGATTGGAGGCCTCTTCGACCGCTAGCTCCAGCACCTTCTTTGCCCGGGGGGTGAAGGGGAGGTTTCCCATGGCCACCATCGATGGGCCGTGCTGGACGATCTTTTCCACCTCCGCCCGGATCTTGTTCAGCTCGACGCTGAGATTCCGCAGGACCTGGGCTGCGACTCCACTCCCCTCCTGGACGAGTCCCAGAAGGATGTGCTCGGTGCCGATGTATTCGTGGTTGAAGCGCTGGGCCTCCTGGCGGGCCAGGCCCATGACCTTCCTCGCCCTGTCTGTGAATCGATCGAACATGCGCTGGACTCCTGTGAGTGGGGCTAACCCGTGGTCCCCGAGCGGAAACGAGGGGGGATCAATGAGGTGATGGGTCTCTCGCCCTCCTTATCCTACGTTATTATATTTTTTCCGGCCCGACAAGGCAACTCGGAAATGGCTCCGGGGAGGGGCATGCGAGGGCAGGAGGACTGTAACCTACTCTAATTAATACGGTTCCGGATGAATGTGGCGCGGGCAACGTCTCGCTCGCCCCCATCCAGCTTCCGCCCCTCCAGCTTCTGGAGATGGGCGGGCTGGGTGAGGAGGAATATCTCGTTGATCGTGGTCACGGGGACATCAGTGACGATGCCCAGGTTGACCCCCATCCTGAGGGAGGAGAGCAGGTTCATCGTCTCTTCGGAGGATATCACGCGGGCGCACTTGAGCTGGCCGTAGGCGCGCCAGATCCGATCCTCCAGACCCTTGAGGCTCTGGGTAAATAGGGACTGTCGCACCTCCCGCTCGAACTTGATTACCTGGGGGACGACCTCTTTCATCGCGTAGATGATGTCCTCTTCCGACTGGCCCAGCGTCACCTGATTCGAGATCTGGTAGAAGTCTCCCGAGGCCTGCGTCCCTTCTCCGTAGAGACCCCGCACGGCAAGATTGATCTTGGAGACCGCGCGGAAGACTTTCTCGATCTGTTTCGTGATCACCAGGGCCGGGAGGTGGAGCATCACGGAGACCCGGAGACCCGTGCCCACGTTGGTCGGACACGCCGTCAGGTAACCGAGATCGCCGTGGAAAGCGTATTCGACTCTCTTCCCCAGCATGTCATCGACTTTATTGATCACGGACCAGGCCTGATCCAGCTGGAATCCTGACTGCAGGACCTGCAATCTCAGGTGATCCTCCTCGTTCACCATGATGCTGAGGATCTCCTGCCGCCCGAGAGCGACGCCTCGATCCCCGGAACCGCGCGCCAGCTCGTGGCTGATCAGATGCCGTTCCACGAGGAGGAGGCGATCGAGGGAGTCGGTGTCTTGCAGATCGAGGTAAAAGAGCCCCTTCTCCAGGCGGGCGCGGGAGATCTCCTTACGGAGGAGCAGCTGTACCTGGGCCCGTTGACTCTCGGATGCCTTAGAAATGAAGGGGAAGCCCGCAATGTTGCGCGCTAGCCGAATCCGGGAGGAGATCACGACGTCCGTCTCGGGTCCCGAGCCGGAGAGCCACTCGCCTGCCTGGCTGCTAAGGTCGCTAATCTGCATCCGACTTCTCCCTCAAGTCATGGAGCTTGTCCCGGAGGCTAGCCGCTTCCTCGTACTTCTCGCTCTTGACGGCCCGATCGAGCTGGTCGGATAGCTTTCGGAGCTCGCGCTGACGTCGAGTCGGTTCCCCCGCCTGAGGGGGGACCTTCCCTCGATGCTGCGTGGAGCTGTGAATTCTCTCAAGGATGGGGGTCAGGCTCTTCCTGAATACCTGGTAATCCTCCGGGCAGCCGAACCGTCCGGTGGATCGAAAGTCTGGAAAGGTCATTCCGCAAACGGCACAGACAGCCGCTGTCTCCACTTCCGCTCCCGAGCCTGCTAGATCCAGATCGGGAGTTCCAGGCGCCGGGTGATGAGAGGAGGGGCCAACGGTATGCGGCAGGCTCGCTTCGTGCTCGCGGGCACATTCGTCGCAGAGATGAATCTCCCTCTTCATCTTGCTGCCGATCTCGGTGAGATGCACTCGAGCGGTCTTGTTGTGGCAGGACTCGCACTTCATCTCGGCTCGACCGGAGTAAGAGGATCAACAAGGCCGCAATACATCAATAACTCCTGAATAACTCCCGGCGCGACTGCCGGAGGTTGACCGGCCGGCCAACAACAGCCCTCGCGTCGTCTACCGCGATACTAGCACCCTCCAAGAATCAAGTCAAGTCGAGCAGGAGCAAAGTGTTGCGAGATCGATGGTGCCGTCGAAAAAACCCCTTGCGAACCTGGGATTTTTGCGCTCCGCAAGAATCCCTCTCCGTCGCTCGCCGGTTCACTCATATCATTTCCATTCCCTGAAGGAGAGCATACGTATGGCGGGGTAGCTGGGTCTCACCCGAGAGCCGTAGGCCCTCCAGTTGCGCCTTGAGAAGATTCAGCTCGATTATCGTGTCCACGTCGTACCAGGGTGGAAGCATCGCGAGGGAGAGACCCGCCCGTTCTATCCGATCCACCGTCTGGGAAAGAACGGCGTCCGTTCCCCAGGAGATTCCCTCCAGGAGTGCGGGCGCCGGCCGGGAGAGACCGATGAGGTAGTACCCCCCGTCCAGCGAGGGGCCGACGACGACATCCTTCTCCTCGAGGGCGCGGAAGGCGTCCTTGACGATACCCGATGGCAGCGTGGGGGCATCGGAGCCCAAGGCGATGATCCGGCGGTAGGGGTGCTGGAACAGCTGATCGAATAGGCGTCGCAGCCGGTCCCCCAGGTCCCCATCTCCCTGCGGGATGAGGCCCCATCCGGGGCCGCTAAGGGCAGCGAATATCCCCCCGGCTTCATCTGGGGTGTGAGCGATCCAGCGGCTCCCGGCGGCTGCGCCCTCGCACAACTCCAGCGTGTCGAGAATGAAGGCCCGGTAGAGAGCCGCCGCCCGATCTTCCGAGACGTCACGCGCCAGGCGCGACTTGACCCGACCCGGGGCCGGCTCTCTCGCCAGAACGATCAGGGCGGTGTCCAGAAGCGGTTGGTTCTGCCTTGTGTCGGACATGGTAGGGCCACTGGGATTATACGGGCGTGCGCGGGCCCTTCAAGTGGGGACCCGAATCATTCAAGTCCATGAACTGAAAGGGTTTTCAAGCGATCGGAGGGAATGGAAATCGCTTGACAGTGATGGGGCCCGCGATACAATGATTCTCCGTAGGGGGGAGCGACTGCTTCCTGGGAGAGTGGGATGACCTCCCACTCTTTTCTTTGGGTACTCATACCTCATACCTCAACGCAAGTTAGGCGCGGGAAAAAAGATGAACGGAGAACTACTGCGCATCGTAGACACCCTCCACCGCGACAAAGCGATCGCCAAGGAGGTAATCTTCGACGGGATCGAAGCCGGCCTCCTCTCCGCCGCCAAGAAGCGGTTCGGAATGACGGAGGACGTCACGGTGAACGTGGATCGCGAAACGGGGAAGATCACCGCCCGCCACGGGGATAAGGAGATGGACCCGAATGAGCTGGGCCGGATCGCCGCGCTGACAGCGAAGCAGGTCATGATGCAGAAAATTCGCGAGGCGGAGCGCGACGTCATCTTCGACGAGTACGAGCTGAAAGTAGGAACGATCGTCACGGGAACGGTTCAGCGGCACGAAGGGCCCTATGTGATCGTAAACCTCGGCCGGGCGGAGGGGATCGTTCCCCGCAAGGAGCAGGTCTACGGGGAGACGTATCAGCCTGGGGAGCGCCTGAAGTTCTACATCCAGGAAGTCAAGAAGGTGGGTCAGAAGGTGAAGATCGTGCTTTCGCGAACACATTCCGATCTGATCAAGAAGCTCTTCGCCTTCGAGGTCCCCGAGGTTGCCGACCATACGATCCAGGTGATGGGGATCGCTCGTGAGCCTGGCCACAGGACCAAGATCGCGGTCTCTTCGATCGACAGCAAGGTCGATGCCGTCGGAGCCTGCGTCGGGGTCCGTGGCTCTCGGATCAAGAACATCGTCGACGAGCTCAACGGTGAGAAGATAGACATCGTCCGGTGGAACGATTCGACCGAGGTCCTGATCATGAACTCCCTCAAGCCGGCCGAGATATCCAGCATCGAGATGGACTTCGAAGAGAAGAAGGCATCCGTCCTGGTTCCCGAAGATCAGCTATCGCTCGCTATCGGGAGAAAGGGTCAGAATGTTCGCCTGGCCTCGAAGCTGACCGGCTGGGAGCTCGACCTCGTCACGCAGTCTCGGCTCGAGGAGATGCTGGCCAAAGAGCAGGCGGAAGAGGCCGCCGCGGAGGAGGTGGGCACCGCTGACGTCGTGGAGATCCCTGGCATCGGAGAGAAGATGGCCGAGGCCCTGCGCGAAGTGGGTCTCGCCACCCTCGGTGATGTCGTCGAGAAGGGTGTAGAGGGTCTCAGCCAAGCGAAGGGGATTGGCGAGGTCAAGGCCCTGGAGATCTACAACCAGGCCCTGACGATCCTCGACACGCGGATTCGCGAACAGGAGGCGGCCACCGCCAAGAAGGCGAAGGAGGACGCGGTCGCGAAGGTGAAGGCAGAAGCGGCGGCACAGGCCGCCGCCGCGGCGTCCATCGGGATGGGACCCGCCCCGAAGGCAGAGCCGGAGGCGAAGGCGGCCGAAGAACCGACGACAGAGACGGAGGCGCCGAAGCCGGAGGCGAAGGCGGCCGCAGAACCGGACGAATCAACTGACGCCCCGGACGAATCAACGGACACTCCGGACGAGTCAGCGGACGCCCCGGAGACCGAGTCGAAGGAGTAGGGAGGCCAGGCTTGGGCACTCGTGTCCATCAGTTGGCGAAAGAGCTAGGCGTGCCGAGCAAGGAGCTGGTCCCGAAGCTCCAGAAGCTAGGTATCCAGGTAAAGTCTGGCCTCAATGTCCTCAAGGATGAGGATCTCGAGAAGGCCCGCAACGCCATCGCCGCCGCCCCGGCAGGTAAATCGTCATCGGCGACTCCTGCGGCGACAAAGAAGCCCACCAAACCCAAAGGGGCGCCGAAGCCAAGGGCGAAGCCCGCAGGGGCGCTGAAGCCACAGCCGAAGGCTGGGGCGAAGGCGGCCGCGGCCAAACCAAAGGCGAAGCCCGTAGCGCCGCCAAAGACCACGACGAAGGCGGTAGCCAAACCCAAAACGGCTCCTAAACCCAAGCCGCAGCCGAAGGCTGCGGGGAAGGCGGTCAAGCCCAAGGCGGCACTGAAGCCGCTGCCAAAGGCTGCACCAAAGGCGGCCGTCCCGGAAGCCGCGGCGCCGAAGCCTCAGGTAAAGACCCGGGAAGAAGCGGAGCGGGAAGCTTCGGATGCGGTAGAGCGGGAGAAGATCCGACTTCGCGTCCAGCGATACATCGCAGAGGAGAAGCTCCGCAAGGAGCGCCGGGAGGTCAAGAAGAAGAAGCGGGAGCAGAGGGAACGCCAGCTGCACCAGGCGGAGCGTCATGTTGTTGAGTTCAAGCGCCCCGAGAAGCTCGAGGTTACCCTGCCTGTTTCGGTCAAGGAGCTATCCCTGGCCCTCGGCATCAAAGCGAACGACATCATCCGGAAGCTGTTTCTGAGCGAGGGGAAGAGGATAACGATCAACGATCCTCTCGACGAGGACACGATCATCGCCATCGGCCTCGAGCATGAGTGTGAGATCGAAGTGCTCCAGGCGGCGGACGTCGAGGAGGACGTCCCCGAGCTCGAGTTCGAGGAAAGCCCGGAGGATGTAGGCCAGCGCGCTCCCGTCGTCGCCTTCCTCGGTCACGTGGATCACGGAAAGACCTCGCTGCTCGATCGCATCCGGGAGAGCCAGGTCGCCGAGGGCGAGGCGGGAGGGATCACTCAGCATATCGGCGCCTACCGCGTCGACCAGGGAGAGAAACACGTCGTCTTCCTCGACACCCCGGGCCATGAGGCATTCACGGACATGCGCGCGCGGGGCGCCGACGTCACCGATGTGGTGGTACTCGTGGTGGCGGCGGACGACGGAGTGATGCCCCAGACAGTGGAAGCTATCAATCACGCCCGGGCCGCCGAAGTGAAGATCTGCGTGGCCGTCAACAAGATCGACAAGCCGAACGCGAACGTCCAGAAGACGATGCAGCAGCTCGCCGCGCAGGGGCTCAACCCGGTCGAGTGGGGAGGAGACATCGAGTTCGTCAAGGTTTCGGCAACGACCGGTGAAGGGATCGACGATCTCCTGGAGACCTTGAGTCTCGAGGCGGAGATCCTGGATCTGAAGGCCAATCCGAATCGGCCCGCGATGGGAACCGTGCTGGAAGCCCATATCTCCGAGGGGCGGGGAAACGTGGCTCACGTTCTGATCGAGAACGGAACGCTTCACAGAGGCGACGTCGTCCTCTGCGGTCCCGGCTATGGCAAGGTGAAGGCTCTTTACAGCGACAAGGGACCCGCCATCGAGACGGCAGGCCCCAGCACCCCGGTCGAGATCACCGGCCTCTCCGAGGTTCCTGAAGCCGGAGATCGTCTTATCCGGATGAAGGACCTGAAGGAAGCATCCCGGTACGCCCAGCGGAGACTCCGAAGGCGCCGCGACGCCAACCTGGCCGATCGGCGGCATGTCACACTCGACAACCTCTTCTCCAAGCTCGAGGAAGGGAAGGCGAAGGAGGTCCGGGTGATTATCAAGGCAGACGTGAAAGGCTCTCTCCAGCCTCTCAAGCAGGAGCTGACCAAGCTCGGCACGGACGAGGTGAAGGTGAAGATCATCCACGCGGACGTGGGAGGGATCTCCGAGTCCGACGTGATGCTCGCCGATGCCTCCGACGCCGTTCTCATCGGCTTCCATGTCGTCCCCGACGAGAAGGCCCGCAGCCTTGCCGAGGAGCGGTCCGTCGACGTCCGGCTGTATCGAGTGATCTACGAGGCGACCGACGAAGTGCGAAAGGCGCTCGAGGGACTCCTCGACCCGGAGAGGAGAGAAAATGTCAAGGGCCACCTGGAGATCCGGGAGGTCTTCCGGGCGTCCAAAGTGGGTCGCATCGCGGGCTGTCATGTCCTGGACGGGAACGTCGAGCGGGGTGGACTCGTCCGCCTGCTCCGGGACAGCGTCGTGATCTACGAGGGCAGGATAGACACGCTCCGCCGCTTCAAGGAGGACGTCAAGGAGGTCCGAGAAGGCTTCGACTGTGGCGTCAGGATCTCGGGCTACGATGACATAAAGGTCAGTGACGTCATCGAGACCTACGAGATCCAGGAGATTGCCCGCAGTCTCAGTTAAGCCCCCCGTTCCTCGCTGACGATCCGTCAGTTTCCCAATGCAAGTCGGTGCACTCGAGATCGTGCTCGTCATCCGGGGCGCCCAATCCCTGAAGGAAAAGCGGCGTGTCCTCAAGGCGCTCAAGGAGCGGATCCGAAACCGGTTCGAGGTCTCGGTGGCCGAGGTCGACAGTCAGGATTCATGGCAGAGGGCTGTGATCGGCGTGGCGATGGCGGGCACTGACGGTCGTTTCATCACGTCTGTCCTGTCGAAAGTGGTCGACTACGCGCGAGCCTTCCGCGGTGCCGAGATGGTGGATCACAACATCGAGATTCTGCTGTAGAACCGCCCCGAGGAGTGGGATGATGGGGTACAAGATCGAGAAGCTCTCGCGCAAGATCCAGCGCGATATCAGCGACATCATTCACAGAGAAATGAACGATCCGCGGGTCGCGTTCGCCTCGATCACCCGGATCGATCTGACCCGTGATCTGAAGTTCGCCAAGGTCTGGGTGTCGGTCATGGGAGAGCGGTCCGCACAGTCCAGGGTGATGAAGGCCCTGGAGCACGCGAAGGGATTCATCCAATCGGGGGTCGCTCGCCGCCTTCACACCCGACAGACACCGATTCTCACCTTCCACCAAGACAAGGGGATCGAGCAGAGCATCCGCATCTCGCAGATCCTGAGCGACGTCCTCCCCCCGGAAACCGATCCTGACCCTGAAGAAGAAGAAACTCCGTCAGATACGGACGCCTAGGCTGTCTTTATCACGATGGGTCGATACGGAGAGGGAATTACCCGCCGGCGGTGCACACGAGGTTTCGCCCGAGGCGTTTGGCATCGTAGAGGGCCTCGTCCGCCGCGCGGA
>JAPUJT010000069.1 GCA_027296055.1 Planctomycetota bacterium
TGGCTCCATCCTCCTCTGCCGCCTCCCCCAAACGCTCGCGACCGACCGCCGCCCACGAAACCCGCGAGAACGGTCGGTCTTTGGCTCCGTCGCCGTAGATCCTGACCCGATCGCGATGCATCATGAATAGTCTCGGCTAGCGCGGCGAGCACCCGATTGCGGAGACTCCATTTCGCTATGGGGATGTTGGGCGCGGGGAATACCGCTTTCTGGACCGTCGCGGGGACGTCCCCGGATAGAAACAGATCGACTACCGCATCAAGGGTTTCCTTGACGCGATCCACCTTCGACTTGGTTCCCATGGTTCCCTCCGTTTAGGAAGAGGGGTTAAGGAATGCAGTGGCCAGCGAACCAATACGCTAGCCTACTGACTGCCAGTATCCCTGCACTGCGGGGAATTGTCAAGGGGAAAATATAAATAGCTCTTCCCTCGCGCCGCGCGTGCACGTTGCCATTAATGATGGAGTCGAGTCGAGACGGGATGGCAGATGGCGACGTCGGATCGGTGTCATACCGGCAGCCGCGACGCGCAAAAAAGAGAGGGAGGAGCGATCCTCGCGGGGGATCTTGAAAAGGGCGCGCCGGGGGACCTTCGCCCGCGCGCGACATCTAATAGTCAATCTGGATTCCGATGCGCCCACTTTTTCTTCTGGAAGTAGCGCCTTGTGGGAAACTGCTTCACGGGTCGGAGATTTGGGCCATACTATGCTTGACGGCTGCCCGCTGCGGCCTGGGCGGGTCGTTTGACAGATGGAGGAGGAGAGCGGTGAGTAAGAAGCTAAAGCGGCGAGATGGGAACGGGAATCTACGACCGCTCACTCGTGAGCAAGCTCAGAAGGGGGCCCGGAACTCGGCCGCCAAGCGAGCTCTTGCTTCGGAGGCTCTGAAGGCGATCGAGCGAGGAGAATATGTCAGGGTTGAAGGCGACGAGTCAGACGGTAAACCCTGCCCGCTTCTCGAGAGCGAGCAAAGAAAGAGGCGCGAGGAGCTGGGCGAACCCGAGCCGGAGCCTAAGTTCAAGGTTGTAGACGCGATCCCAGTTTCGCCTGACTTGCACCGACTTCAGCAGCTGGATCATGAACGTCGGGTGAGATTGCTTTCGGACGAGTAGACGGGAGCCAGGCCGTGCTTGAGCAGCCCGGAGAGGGTGAGACGGGGAATCTTTCACAGGAGCCCCTGAGCCGGCCTGGGGGGCGTACTAGGTATATGGCCGGCTCCCGCAGTTGGGTTGCACCAGAATCGGCGTTCTACCTTCGTGGCCGCCTGCCAAAACCTAGATCAGTATTTTGGGATGGGTGGGGGTGGTCGGGAGACCGCCTGAGCCGGCATTGACCAATCTCACCGGTCGCGCATTTCCTTCCTAAAATCATCGAAGATTCCTAGCCCGATCGAATAGGTGCACATTCCCGCCAACAAAGACGTGAACCCCAAGATCACTATCCACCAATCTGAGAAATTGGTCTCGAACGCGGGGACCAGAAGTAGAAGAAGGAATTGCCCAGATCCAAATAGAACTGAGAAGACGATGGGACCCTTTTCCGCGTCCCAGATTGTAATGACGGAGGAAAAGATGAAGGCGAGAAAGAGTTCTGTGACCAGAACCGCGATGGCCACCCTGTTCCAGGCGTTTCCCCAATGGCCAGTGAAGCCAACGTAGATGGATCCACCGATCAGCAGAAGTCCAACTACCATGAGGAAGATGGCCTCTGGCAGTTGGCTTCGCCCCCATACGCCAATTTTTTCCCTCAGGCCTCGCTTCACCGCCGGAGCGAAGCCCTGTACCATCCGAGGGCCGGCATCAATGTGCCCTGCGCGCGTGGAAGGGGATTCCATTGGGGCGGTTCTGGGGGGCGTCTCCATCCTGCGCTGCTCGGCATCGGCAACCGCCGCGGCACGAAAACGTAACGCCCGCCTGGCTGAATCCAGGGCGGAGTGGAGATCGGTCGCCGACGCATATCTCCGTCCCAGGTGGGCACAACACGCCCGATAGATCACATCCAATTCTGCGTCGAGACCTATGGTGAGGTCGCTCGGGACGGCCACCCCCACGGGCAGCTTCCCTGTCAGCATCTCGAAGAAGAGGACCCCGAAGGCGAATATATCCGCTCGGGCGTCGATGTCCTTTTCACCACTCCGTTGCTCCGGCGACATGTAGGCAAGTGTGCCGGCAGCAGACGCAATCTCTTCGGTTTGCATCGTCTGCGACAAGAGAAGGTGAGCGCGTGAGTCATCTGCTACCTTTCCCAGTCCAAAGTCGGCAACCTTCACTCCGCCTTTCTTTGGCAGGAGGACATTTTCCGGCTTCAGGTCCCTGTGGACCACGCTGGCCTCATGCGCGAATCGCAACGCCGCGACGATACCGATCCCCAGTTCCAGCGCCCTCTCCGGCGGAATTGGCGCTTCGCGAGTGATGTAGTTCCTCAGATCTTCGCCCTCGACGTACTCCATGAGGAGGTAGGGCGGATCGTGATCCACATCGAGATCGATGACCTGGACGATTGATGGAGACTTCAGGTTGTATTGCAGGACTCCTTCCCGCCGCAGGCGATCGATGAAGCATTGGTCCGTCGGTATCTTCGCCGCGACGACCTTTTCCTTCAGGTCTACGTGCCGCGCGCGCCAGACCTGTCCGAAGCCGCCATGGCCGATCTTCTCCTCCAGAACGTAGGGTCCTATTCGGTCTCCCGTGGTGGGTGGGCTCACGGACAGGGACTCCTCACCGCTGTGACGAAGTAACTAATTGGAACCGGGGACGGTCCCGATTCTATACCGCCATGGATGATAACTTCAAGGGTCGGGGAGTTGCCTCAGGGGAGGGTCATGACGCGCACCAAGCTCACCACGAAGCTGGGGGTTTGGTGCGCGGCACGGATCTCAGAGAGGTAGAGGCTACCAATCCTCATCCCCCCAGACAGGCAATTCGAGGCGTTCCTCCTGTGGCTTCTTCGGCTCTTCGCCTGTAAGCGACCGGTCATCCCCCGCGATATCCACCCCGAACCAGCCGAGGAAGAAATCGACGAACTCGCCTGGGCTGAAGCCTGCGCGAGCGCCCGCTAGGAGGACGAAGACTCCAGCCTCGATGTCGAAGGCGTGCTTACGGGACGCGACCGAGGTTGCCGTTCAGGCGCGATAGGTTCGCGCTGGAGAATCGGACGGCGAGGTTCGAGGCCCAGTCGAGGGATGACCAGGACCTCATGATGTTGAGGCTGCTGGAGTCATCGTGAGGCAGCCCGACCGAGTGGCCAACCTCGTGGGAGTTCACGACGGCCAGTGCATGGGCCCAGTCCTCCAGCACGTTTCTTACCCAGAGGAACCGGCTATCTTGCGTCGGGTCCGTCCCCAGGACATACGTCCCGTCCACGTAGGGTAGATCCGCCGAACCCAGACCGGGCGTGAGATAGGAGTTTAGCCCGTAGATCCCGCCGCTGAAGACTCCGAGGGGAACCCCGATGCTGCAGTCGTCTTCCCGGTTCGCGTTCCCAAGATCGTACCAGGCGGCGCCCCAGTACAACGGGTGAGTGAGCCCAATGCACATCCGACTGATGGATACCCTGATGGCGCCCGGCGGACGGATGGCCACGAAGGAGATCTTGTAAGCGCCCGATACGGGGGATCCGTATCCCGGATCGCGCAGGTACTTCTTGCCCGTATGCCCGAGGAGCCGTCCGATGACCAGGTCTCGGGAGTATCGAGCCACCGTCGGGTCGGATCCGCGCAGACCATGGGCTCCGAGGTCGGAGTTGAACGTGCCAAACGTGTCGAAGTCGATGAACCAGATATCGCTATCGAGATCCGGGCGGAAACGGCCCGTCACCGGGCCGGCGCCGGGGACGAACCGATACTCGAAGACCTGGTCGGAATAGATGGAGGTGAACGAGAGCGGAGCGGATGGGAAGGACGACCCGGGGGACAAGACCTGTCCGTAGATGTCGAGAATCCCGGACCTCAGGACGAATCGCATTTCCAGGTCCCAGGTGAACGGGGACGGGGGCGTGTAGCGAAGAGTCCTGTCCGCATCGGAAAGGACGATCGTCCCTGCCTCCTGCGTGTAGGTCGGTCCCATGTGTCGGTTCCGATCCCGGAAGACAGCGAACGTATCCGAGCTGGTACCCTGGTGAATGATGCTCGTGGGGAGGAGGGACTGTGCAAACCGGAATACGACCTCGTTGTTGGTTGCGTTGTAGTAGGAGTCGGTGACCGAGATCACCTCGTGCGGGGGAAGATTCAGGTTGTCGAGGAAAAAGGGCGAAGAGATGCCCGGGATCCCCGCGGAGGCATCGAAGGGCAGGACTCTCACGATCACGCCGGAGTACTGCTGCAAGCCGAGATCGGCCACGGAATCCCAGACGAATGTGTGGGGCACGCCAGGGGGCGGCGAGGTCGTGAGGGAGTTGACTCCCTCGCTCGCGGCGGTGGGGAACTCGGTTGCGGGCTGGTAGGTGCCCCCGCCATCGGTGGAGAAGGAGACCTCGATGAATGCCGGTTCGGACGTCCATTCCACGAGCAGGTACGTGATGTACACGTTGCCCGAGTAGGTGCCCCCGCCGGGGGAAGTGATCGTCGCCTCTGGCACGACGGGCAGCGGTGTCTGCTGCCTTCTACCGCTGGACTTGTTGCAGCTTCCCAGGCCGATGGAGATCAGAAGCCCGGCGAGAGCGGCGACAATCGGGACAATTCGGACTATGGCCATGGCCTTCAGGTTCTTGATGGGTCTCTCCCTCATCTTGACGGGGGACCATTCTAATCGGGACAGATCCCCGTAGTCAATCAGGCGGGCTTGATGAGCCCGATCACGGCCTCCGTCTTCACTCGCGCCTCGATCCCCTCTCCTCGGGACGATCGTCCCAGGGGCAGCACCCTCTTGTCTCGATCGAGGTGCCTTTCCCTGGAGCCGACGGAACGGAATCCTATCGAACAGGCCAGTTCGGTGACGACCCGGGGCGTGTCCACGTCGACCCCGCGCACGCGGGAGCTGCCGACGACCCAGACGATGGCCCGCCCGGGCCGGAGCACCCTGTGGCACTCTCCGAGGACCCTCTGGAGATCCTTGAAGTAGCGGGCCATGTGGAGCGATCGGCGCCGATCCACCTTGGCGACTCTCTCCACGGAGTCCGCCGAGGCGCCGGGCGGAGGTTCCGTTTCCTCCCCTATCGTCTCGGCGCCAAGATAGGTCCGGCGAAGACGTGTGAGAAAGTCGAGACCGTAGCCGAGCCAGTTGAGCGTGAACTTGTGCGCACGTACGTAGTCGACGGCGCTGGAATAAGGTGGCGACGTGAGAATCAGATCGACGCTGTTCGATCGGATCGGCAGATTTCGCGCATCCGCGCGGAAGATCATCGCCTCTCCCTTGGAGTGGAAGATCGATTCGAGGATCTCCCTCGCCTTTCGGAATTTTCGCTCGAATTCCTGCCGGACGGGACGCACTTTCTTGGCCCGATCTCGATGAGGACGGGAGTGGGCCAGATCTCGGGCGAGGGATACGCCCGCGCTCTTGGCCACGATGGTCGAGGAAAAGACGACCTGAAGGAATCGTCGGATGGCCGGGTCCGCCACCGGCTGGATGGCGGCAATGAGACCCGCCAGATCGTTTGCCGTCTCGGGAAGGAACCAGTACTCCCGGAACTCCCTCAACTTCTCATCGGAGACGTCGGGTGGGGCCGACTTCTCGGCGCGTTCCATGACCTCTTCGTACACCGACTGGACCTGATCAGGGTCGAGAGGGGTCGCCTTGGCGCTGGAGATCAGTACCGCGAGCGGATCCAGATCGGAGCCAATCCCCGTACGGCCCCTCTGGATCGCCTCCACGAGAACCGTGCCGGACCCGACCAGAGGATCCAGGACGGTTTCGCCCGGTTCCGTGAGACCTTCGATGAAGAGGGCGGGGATCTGGGGGGGAAACCTGGCGGGAAAGGGATGGAGAGAATGCGTCGCGTAGTCGCCGGGAATGCCAACAAAGGAGAGATCGGTGGCGATGAGCGATCGCAGCCTCGCCTCGATCGAATCCGAGACGGCCGTCTCCTTCGGCGTTCCATCGGGAACCATGCTCCCCTATCCCCCCTTTCCCGTGGTTAGCGTGGAAGAAGTTCGGTTTCGGGCCTCGCCGTCTGGCATCTCTCCTCGGCGGCTCGCCATTCCTCATCGGTGAGCACCGCGGCGTCGCCTTTCATGCCCAGTCCTTCGGTGAACCCTGCAATCAATCCATGAGCGGCTTCGTCGACCGAGACGGTGCGTCCGAGAGCATCACGGAGAGTCGTTCCGGTGGGCGCGTAGGGATGGGGTTCGAGAGGAAGGACGCCATGGACGAGCACGCGGCCCCTCTTTCTCCTCTGCGCCATCCCGACCAGCTTGCTCCCCCCATGCATCAGATCCGAGCCGCATCGGGCCTCGTAACAGATTCCTTCCGACTCGATCGGTGGACCGTTCCAGGGTCGGGTCTCCACCCCGAGCCCACGAAGGCCGAAGGCAATCGCCCGCTGGATCGTCTCGTAAGGGATGAGTGGATTTCGTTCGAAGGCTCCGAGCTCGAGAGAGAAGGCCACGGCGAAGGTCAGCTCGATGTGGTGGTAGATCGCTCCGCCTCCCGTGCAACGACGAACGCAGGGGGCATCTTCCGGCAGACCTGGCGGGACGGCGCGCTGGAAGCGACCGAGGGAGATAGCGGGAGGCGCCCACTGGTAGAGTCGAAGCGTCGGGCGAGGATCGATCCCGCGCAGAAGCACTTCGTCCACGGCCATGTTCCAGAACGGGTCACCCGGTCCGTCGCGGATGATCCTCCAGGCCGAGCCCGATTCGATCATGAGGATCGTCTCCAGCGAAGGCGAGGATTGCGGGCCGCGGCGACCTCGTCGGGCCGCGAGATCGGCATCCTCCTGGGGGCCCCCATCACGAGCTCGGGCCGCTTCTGCGACTCATCCGCGATCTGGATCATCGCCTTGGCAAAAAGATCGAGCGTCTCCTTCCCTTCCGTCTCCGTCGGCTCGATCATCAGGCACTCGGGGACGATCAACGGGAAGTAAATCGTCGGGGGATGGAATCCGAGATCCAGGAGCCGCTTGGCGATGTCGAGGGCGCGCACGCCCTTCTCCTTCTGGCGGGAGGCGCTGAAGACCGCCTCGTGCATGCAGGGTCCTTCGAAGGGGGCGTCGTAGCTCTCCCGCAGAAGGCTCAGGAGATAATTGGCGTTCAGGACCGCCTGACGGGATATCTCCCTCAAGGTCTCCGGCGAGTGGCTGCGGATGTACGTGTAGGCTCGGACGACCATGCCGGTGTGACCGTAGTGAGACTTCACCTTGCCGATGGTCGAGGGCCGATCGAAGTTCAGCCGGAATTCCTCATCCTCCTTCTCGATCAGGGGCACGGGGAGGAAGGGCGCGAGGGCGTCGATCACGCCCACCGGGCCGCAACCCGGGCCGCCCCCTCCGTGCGGGGTCGAGAACGTCTTGTGGAGGTTGAAGTGCATCACGTCAACACCGAAGTCTCCCGGTCGAGCGATCCCCAGGAGAGCATTCAGATTGGCTCCATCCATGTAGAGCATCGCCCCTTCTCCGTGGAGGATCTTGGCGATCTCTTCGATATTTCGCTCGAAGAGACCGAGCGTGTTCGGGTTCGTGATCATCAAGGCCACCGTGCGCCGATCCACCTTCTTGCGGAAGTCGTCCAGATCGACGAGCCCGTCCTTGCCCGAGCGCACTTCGAGAGTGCGGAAGCCGACAATGCTGCAGGAGGCGGGATTGGTTCCATGGGCCGAATCGGGGATCAGCACCGTGTCCCGTTTCTCCCCTCGGTCACGGTAGTAGGCGCGAAGGATCATCAGGCTCGTCAGCTCGCCGTGGGCGCCGGCCGCTGGCTGGAGCGTGATGTGTGGGAGCCCGGAAATCTCCGACAGGATCCTCTCGAGCTCCCAAAAGATCTGGAGGACGCCCTGGACCTGGGCCGGGTCCTGCAGAGGGTGCGTATCGCGGAATCCGGGTAGGTTGGCGACCGCTTCGTTCACCTTGGGGTTGTATTTCATCGTGCAGGAGCCGAGCGGGTAGAAGTGGCTGTCGATCGAGAAGTTCTTCCGGGAGAGCCAGACGTAGTGTCGGGCCGTCTGCAGCTCCGAGACCTCCGGCAGGTCCGCGGGAGACTCCCGGAGGAAGCGCTTCGGTACCATCGCGTCCACGCGCTTCTCCGGGACGTCGGGTTCCGGCAGCGTGCTCCCTCGACGGCCGGGACGGCCGATCTCGAAGATCAGGGGGGTCTCTGATGAAGTGTCGTCCAGGTCGCCCATACTCATCTCAGGATATCTCCGAGAGTCCCCACACGAGGAAATCGATCTCCTCGCGCGTGTTCATCTCCGTGAAGGAGAGGAGGAGGCTGCTCTCCTCCTGCGGGAAGACCCTTCCGAGGTCGAACCCGCCGATGATCCCCTTGTCGAACAGCCGCTGGTTACATTCCTTCGCGGATACCGGTCCATGGATGGAGAACTCCCGAAAGAAGGGGCCCTCGAACCGGGGTCGAAACGGTGTCTTCGCCTGGATCGCATCGGCGGCGTAGTGGGCCTTCTGGAGGCACAGCTCGGCCACATGCCGGAATCCCTCCTTGCCGATGGTCGTGAGATAGATCGCTCCCCGAAGGGCACACAGGCCCTGGTTCGTGCAAATGTTGCTCGTCGCCCTTGCCCTTCGGATGTGCTGCTCGCGGGCCTGCAATGTAAGGACGTACGCGCGCCGGCCGTCAGCGTCCAACGTCTCGCCCACGATCCTCCCCGGCATCCTCCGGACGTATTTCTGACGGGCGGCGAGGAACCCGAACCAGGGACCTCCGAAGGAGACGGGATTGCCCAGCGGCTGCCCTTCCCCCACCGCGATGTCGGCGTCGTAGTCCCCCGGAGGGGCCAGCAGACCGAGGGAGATCGGATCCACTGCTGCGATCATCAGGGCGCCTGCCGAGTGGGCGATCTGGCTTACCTCCGCTGCCTCTTCGATCAGGCCGAGGAAGTTGGGAGTTTGCAGGATGATCGCGGCGACTTCGGGCGTGGCGCGTTCTCGAAGGGCGTCCAGGTCGGTGCGCCCGTCCTTCAGGGGGATGTCGACCGGCTCTGCATCGCGGTTAACGAGGTAAGTGTGCAGCACGGCTCGGGTGTCCGGGTGGAGCGTCCCGGGAATCAAGACGCGGTTGCGTCCCGTGCTCCCCAGGGCCATCAGGGCCGCCTCGGCCGCGGAGGTCGCCCCGTCGTAGTGGGAGGCGTTGGAGACGTCCATCCCGGTGATCTCGCAGATCATGGTCTGATACTCGTACGTCGCCTGCAGGTTTCCCTGGCTCGCCTCCGGCTGATAGGGAGTGTACGAGGTGGCGAACTCGGATCGGCCGGCGAGGTTATCGACGAGGGATGGTATGTGGTGGCGGTAGGCGCCCGCTCCGAGGAATGAGGGCATCTCTCCCGGGATAGAATTGAGTTTCGCCGCCTCCCCCATCTTCCGAAGAATCTCGGGCTCGGAAAGAGCCCTTTCGAGGTTCAGATCGCCCCTGAAGCGGACCGACTTCGGGATCGGGGCGAAGAGCTCGTCGATCGAGTCCGCTCCGATCCGTTCGAGCATCTCTCGGATCTCTTCCGGAGTGTTCTGCGTGTAAGCCATTGCTCGAGCTCTACCCGTCCATCAGTGATCTTCCGCCTTCACAATTTCTTCGTACGCCTCGGCGGTGAGGAGCGACTCGACGTCGCTGGGGTTGGTCATCTTGATCTTCACCAGCCAACCTTCCCCGAACGGCGACGAGGAGAGCTTGTCGAGGTTGTCTGGCAGGGCCTCGTGCACCTCCTCGACGGTGCCGGAGCAGGGAGCGAACAGGTCGGAGACGGCCTTGACCGACTCGATCTCGCCGAGGGCCTTTCCCTTCTCGCAATTCGTCCCGACCGCGGGCAGTTCGATATAGACGATGTCGGTGAGTTGAGCCACCGCGAAATCCGTGATCCCGACGGTGGCCACCTCTCCCTCCACCCGGATCCACTCGTGTGACTCTGTGTAGCGAAGATCCGCCGGTCGCATCTTTATTTCCCCCTCTTGTAGAAAGGAATCGCCGTGACTCTTGCCGCGTGCCTCTTGCCGCGGATGTCCACCTCGCAGAGAGAGTCGATCGGGGCGCCGCCCTCCACGTACGCCATCGCAATCGTCCTCTGCAACGTCGGGGAGTGCGTGCCGCTCGTCACCACCCCCGTCTTTCGGTTGTCACGGTAGACGTCCGCCCCCTGGCGTGGAATCCTCCTCCCCTCCACTTCCAGGCCAACGAGTCTCCTCATCTTCTGGTTTGCCTTGGCGAGGACGAGGGCATCGCGACCGATGAACTCCTTTTCCAGATCGACGAACCGATGAAGGCCCGCCTGGATCGGGTTCAAATCCCGCGATAGCTCATGGCCATAGAGCGGCATCCCCGCTTCCAGGCGCAGGGTATCACGGGCGCCGAGGCCCGACGGAACGAGTCCCGCCCTCGCGCCGACGTCCGAGAGGAGGCTCCATGTGCGCTCGCACCTGTCCGTCTGGACGTAGAGCTCGAATCCGTCCTCCCCCGTGTATCCGGTACGCGAGATCATTCCCATATCTCCCGCAATCTCCCCCGCCCGGGCCCAGTAATACGGAAGATCGGGGAGGGGGATCTCGACGAGTCTCTGCAGGATCGATCCGGCACTGGGTCCCTGGATGGCGATCATCGAGACCGAGCTCGTCAGGTCTTCGATCTCCACATCATCCGATTGCTTATGGTCCTCGAGCCAGGCCAGAACCTGGATCCGATTGCCGGCGTTGACCACGAGACGGATGAAGTCGGCGAAGGAGTAGATGACGATGTCGTCTATCACCCCGCCCTCCGGATCGCAGAGGAAGGAATACTTCCCCTTCCCCGGGGGGAGCCCTTCGACCCCTGCGGTCGTCATCCTCGAGAGGAATTTCGTCCGGTCCTTCCCTGTCAGCTCGAGCCGTCCCATGTGAGAGAGATCGAACAGCCCTGCGTTTGTCCGGGTGGCGACGTGCTCTTCGGTGATCGATGTGTACTGAACCGGCATCTCCCAGCCGCCGAATTCGACGAGCTTGGCGCCCAGTCTCTTGTGTACGTGGTGCAGAGGAGTGCGAAGCATATCTCTCGCAAACAAAAAAGGGATAGGAATTCTCCTATCCCTGTCGTCCCCCCCCCCCGACCCGGGTGGAGGATCCAGAGAGGCGTCCTGATGCGGTCCCTTTGCCTGAGAGTTTCGCCGGAAACCGGCTTGCCCCTTCGGCGCCACCTCCCCACGAGGGGAGGCGGGCTCTCCCGCATCCATCATCCGCCAGATGGAGGGGATGAATAACAGTGATCGGCCCAGACGTCAAGGGGCTTACGCTGCATCGGACCGATCCGGCTGGAGAAGGATCTCCCCGTCCTTCATCGAGACGAGAATGGATTCTCCTTCCCCGAGCTCCCCCTGCAGGATCTTCACCGCGAGGGGGTCGAGGAGCCGCTTCTGGATCACCCGCTTCAGGGGCCTGGCGCCGTAGTCCGGGTCGTATCCCTCCGCGGCGAGAAGGCTCTTCGCTTCGTCGCTCAGCCGGATTCCAATCTTCTTGGCCCGGAGACGCTTCGTGAGCCGCTCCACCTGGATCTCCACGATCCGGGCGATCCGATCCTCCGTCAGCCTGTCGAAGATCACGATGTCGTCAATGCGGTTGAGCAGCTCCGGCCGGAAGGCGGCGCGCAGGGCCTGGAGGACCCGGCTCTGCATTTCCTCGGGTTCCAGGGCTGAACTGATGTGCTCGCTTCCCAGGTTGCTCGTGAGGATCACGATCGCATTGGAGAAATCCGCGGTCTTCCCGTGGCTGTCGGTGAGCCTTCCGTCCTCCAGTATCTGCAACAGGACGCCGAGTACGTCCGGGTGGGCCTTCTCGATCTCGTCCAGGAGGATCACGGCGTAGGGCCTCCGGCGGATCTTCTCCGTCAGGTACCCCCCCTGCTCGTAGCCGACGTATCCAGGGGGCGCCCCGATCAGGCGGGAGACGGAGTGCTTCTCCATGAACTCGGACATGTCGAGCCGAACTATTGCCTGCTCATCATCGAACAGGAACTCGGCGAGGGTCCTGGCCAGCTCGGTCTTTCCCACGCCGGTCGGACCGAGGAAGATGAACGATCCGAGGGGGCGACCCTCCTCCTGGATGCCGGATCGGGCGCGACGGACGGCGTTGGATACGGCCGTCACCGCGCGGTCCTGACCGATCACCCTCTGGTGGATCCGCTCTTCCATGTGGAGGAGTTTCTCCTTCTCCCCTTCGAGCATCCGGCTGACCGGCACGCCCGTCCAGTGAGAGACGACCTGCGAGATCTCCTCGGGTCCCACCTCCTCCTGGAGGAGGGCGCCGTCCTTCTGGAGTGATTCGAGGTGAGCCCTCGCCTCCTCCAGCTCCTGCTGAAGGGAAGGGATCGTGCCGTACTGAATCTCCGACACCTTCTCCAGGTTTCCATCTCTCTGCAGCTTTTCGGACTGCGCCCTGGCGTCGTCCATCCTCGCCTTCAGATCGCGCATCTTCTGGATCGACGCCTTCTCGTTCTCCCAGCGCGCCTTGAGCGTAGACCGCTCCTCCTCGAGACCCGCCAGCTCTTTCTTGAGATCTTTCAACCTCTCCTTGGAGGGGCGGTCCTTCTCCTTCTTGAGTGCGGATCGCTCGATCTCCAGCTGAGTGATGCGTCGCTGGATCGAATCGAGCTCCGACGGCATGCTGTCGATCTCGAGGCGGAGATGACTCGCCGCCTCATCGATCAGGTCGATCGCCTTGTCGGGCAGAAATCGGTCCGAGATGTACCGGTCCGAGAGGGTCCCCGCCGCCACGAGGGCTGCATCCTGGATCCGGACGCCATGGTGCACCTCGTACCTCTCCTTCAGCCCTCGGAGGATGCCGATCGTGTCCTCCACGGTGGGCTCGCATATGAAGACGGGCTGAAAGCGTCGCTCGAGGGCGGCGTCCTTCTCGACGTACTGCCTGTACTCGTCGAGGGTCGTGGCGCCGATGCAGCGCAGCTCCCCCCGGGCGAGCGCCGGCTTCAATATGTTGGCGGCGTCCTGGGACCCCTCCGCCCTCCCCGCTCCGACGACGGTGTGCATCTCGTCGATGAAGAGGATGATTCCTCCGTCGCTACGGGTGATCTCCCGGATCACCGCCTTGAGGCGTTCCTCGAAGTCACCGCGGAACTTGGCGCCGGCGACGAGGGACCCCATGTCCAGGGCGACCACGCGCTTGTTCTTCAGGCCCTCGGGCACGTCCCCTGCGATGATGCGCCGGGCGAGCCCTTCGGCGATCGCCGTCTTGCCTACTCCCGGGTCTCCTATGAGAACCGGATTGTTCTTGGTGCGTCGCGAGAGGACCTGCATCACGCGACGGATCTCGGTGTCTCGTCCGATCACGGGGTCCAGCTTTCCCTGACGCGCCATCTCGGTAAGATCCCGGCCATACTTCTGGAGGGCCTGATAACGCCCCTCCGGTGTGGCGTCGGTTACCCGCTCGCCTCCTCGGATCTCTTCGAGGGCCTTCAGGAGGAGTTTCCTGTTGATGCCCGCGCTCTTCCACACTTCCTGCCCTCGCTCCTCGACCATGGCGAGAAGGAGGTGCTCGACGCTGACGTACTCGTCGTGAAGCTTCTCGGCCTCCTTGAACGCGCGCTCGAGGACATCCTGAAGGCGCGGGGAGAGCCCGGGCTGCGGGACGGCGCCCTGGACGGAGGGGAGCTTGTCCAGCTCGGTCTCGAGAGCGGACCGCACCGCGTCGGGGTGGACTCCTATCTTCTGCAGGATGGGAATCGTCACGCCATCCGATAGGGAGAGGAGCGCGAGGCCGAGATGCTCCGGGCTGACCTCGGGGCTTTTGCGGCCTTCGCTGAGGTGCTGTGCCTCCTGCAAGGCCTCCTGGCTTTTTACAGTGAATTTGTCGAATCGCATAAGGGGTCTCCTTCTGGCTTTGTCTGTGACACGACTATAGTTAGAGCAAGAATCGGGCCATAAACCGCCGATGCCGTTCTATGGGGCCAGAGTGCTGAAAGTACTTTATATCAATGAGTTACGTGACTTATCCTCCGAGTTAGCCGCCAAAGCGACAGCGCACCAGTCTGCCGGATTGGCAGCCACGTGCCCCCCTCGCAGCCTCTTCTGGAGCGCATGAACTCATGCGTTACATAGGGAACAAGACCCGACTCCTCGGCGATATCGAGGCTTTTGCCGAGGATATGGGCGCCACAGGGAGGAGTGTCCTCGACGTCTTCGCCGGCACGGCCGCCGTCGCGAGGCGTTTCAAGGAGAGGGGTTACCGGGTCTATTCGAATGACAACATGATGTACAGTTACGTCCTGCAGAAGGCGTACGTCGAACCGACGCGCGTGCCCGCCTTCCTCGGCCTACGGAAGGTGCGCGGAGTGGGCAAGTTTCTGAAGTCCAGGTCGGGGTCGAGTCGGATCGACGGCGTGGTCGAGTATCTCAATCGCGAGGTCCAGCAGGTCGAGGGAATTGTCTTCCGACAGTTCACTCCAGGAGGGTTGTCGGGGCGGCAGTTCTTCACCCCCGAGAACGGTCGCCGGATCGATGGCATCCTTGAATCACTCAGGGTGTGGAGACGGCGGAAGGTGCTCCGGCAGGCGGAATACTTCGTCCTCCTCGCTTCTCTCATAGAGGCGGCGGATCGGGTGGCCAACATCTCGGGGGTCTACGGGGCGTACCTGAAACACTGGGACGTGAGCGCCAAGAAACCCCTCGCCCTCAGGTCGCCGGAGATCTCGACACGCGGGCGCGGCCATCGCGCTTATCGGGAGGACGCCAACCGTCTCGTCCGTCGAATCAAGGCCGACGTCCTCTACGTGGATCCCCCCTACAACCGACGGCAGTACGCCGCGAACTATCATGTCCTGGAGGTTCTGGCCGAGGCTGCCGACGTCAAGGATCTGGACGCTTACGAGGCGCGACTGTACGGCAAGACGGGGCTCAAGCCGTACGACGAGCAACGATCCGAGTACTGCCTGCGACAGAGAGGGGAAGACAGTCGACTGTCACGCTGCGAGATCGCCTTCCGTGATCTGATCCGATCGTCTCGTTGCCGCCACATCATCGTCTCCTACAACGAGGAGGGGATCCTCTCGCTGGAGACGATCGCTCGCGCCCTCTCGGAGGAGCTGGGGAATCCTGCGTTCGACTTTGATCGGCAGTTCCGGGAGATTCGCTATCGGCGGTTCCGGAGCGACGCCCACCGCGGCCCCGGGAGGTCCTATCGGGTCCTCGAGGGAAGGCGCCGGGATGAGATCCACGAGTGGCTGTTCTACGCAAGGAGGCACGGAACGGGGTCACGTTGACTTGCTCCGGGCCCACCGATAGGATCCAACGCACGCGATGAGCGGCGAGGATTCGGATAGTCGGACGATCTCTGTGGTATTCAATCCCGTGTCGGGCCTCGGCGCGGGACGCGTGGCCCTCCGTGATCTGACGGACCGTCTCTCGGCCTTCGGGATGCCCTATCAGGTGACCGAGACGGGC
This sequence comes from Planctomycetota bacterium, assembly GCA_027296055.1. GTDB lineage: Bacteria > Planctomycetota > JAPUJT01 > JAPUJT01 > JAPUJT01 > JAPUJT01. Next base: position 15,509 of record JAPUJT010000069.1, read on the forward strand.
GGACCGGGGGACGGCGCCGCTGTCGCACGGGCGGCCGATCCGGAACACTGCCGGGCCATCCTCATCATCGGTGGAGACGGGACGATCAACGACGTGATGAACGGTCCCGTTCCCCGAGGCGTGCCGATCGGGCTGATCCCGTTCGGGACGGGCAATGTTCTTTCCACCGCCCTCCGTCTTCCGCGCAGTCCAGCCGAGCTGGTCGACGCGGTCCGGGGAAAGAGGACGCGCCAGATAGATCTTGTCGAGAGGGACGGACGTCGATTCGCCTCGGTGGCAGGGATCGGTTTCGACGCGTACGTCGTCGAGGAGCTTTCCCGCCATCGCTCGGGAAACATACGAAAGTGGAGCTACGCCGTGCCCATATTGAGGGCGATGGCGCGGTATCGGTTTCCGGCGATCCGGGTGCGGGTCGATTCCCGAACGATCGGGGAGAATTTCGGAATGGTGATCCTGGGAAACGTCTGGAACTATGGCGGCATCTTGCGAGTAGCGCCTCGAGCGAGGCCCGATGACGGCCTCATCGATGTATGTATCTTTGGCGGGAGAAAGCGGACGGACCTGCTACGATATGCCGCCGCCCTGCCCTTCGGGCTGCACCTTGCCTACCCCGACGTGAGATACCTGCGGGGCAAAGAGGTTCTCGTGGAGGCGACGGAAGGGGGCGAGATCCCCGTCGAGCTGGATGGCGATCCCGGCGGGACTTTGCCCGCCCGGTTCCGCGTCTTGCCGCTGGAGGCGACACTTCTCGTCGCTTGACGAGAGGGAGGAGGCGACGAATGAGCGCAATCCGAAGCATCGATGCCGCCGGGACGAAGCTCGGGTCGGATCGTCTCTTCCTGATCGCGGGACCGTGCGTGATCGAGAGCGTGGAGACATGCGTCGAGGTCGCGGGTCGCCTGAAGCAGGTCTGCTCCGAGATGGGCATTCCGTACGTCTTCAAGGCATCGTATGACAAGGCGAATCGAAGCTCGCTCCGCTCCTTTCGTGGCCCTGGAATCGATGAAGGGCTGAAGGTCCTGCAGCAGGTGAAGCAGGATGTGGGAGTGCCAGTCCTCTCCGACGTCCATCAGCGGGACGAGGCTGCGTCCGCGGCCGAGGTCGTGGACATCCTTCAGATTCCCGCCTTCCTCTGCCGCCAGACCGATCTGGTCGTGGCCGTGGGCGAGACGGGAAAGCCCGTCAATATCAAGAAGGCACAGTTCATGGCCCCGTGGGATCTCAGATACGTCGTGGAAAAGATCGTATCGACGGGCAATGAGCAGATCCTGCTGACCGAGAGGGGGACCTCCTTCGGTTACAACACACTGGTCAACGACATGCGGGCGATCCCGATCCTCTCGCTCCTCGGCTATCCGGTGATCTTCGACGCCACACACAGCGTCCAGGCCCCCGGTGGCCTGGGGGATCGGTCCGGCGGCGAGCGGAAGTACGCCCCGACTCTGGCGAAGGCCGCCGTTGCTGCGGGGTGCCACGGCGTCTTCATGGAGGTCCACCCTGATCCAGATCGGGCCCTATCGGATGGGCCGAACTCCATCACGCTCGACTCGGTGCCGGCGTTGTTGGCCCAGCTCGTGAAGATCTCCGAGGTCGTGCGGGGAGATGTCTCCCGGTAGGAAGTTTGTATGTTGCCTCTTTCCCACAGTCGTCGAACCCTGGCAGCGGTGGGTCCGCTTCTCTTCCTGATACCCCTTGGTCTTTTGCCTCCCCCGGAAGAAGTGAGGTTCCGTTGGAAGAAAGGGGACATCTTTTCCTATCGTATGGAGGCGGAGGTCGTGGAGGGGACGCTGACCTCCATCCTGGAGGGCGAGGTGACCCTCCGGGTCCAGTCCCCCACGGCGGCAATCCTGGACAGGCAGATCAAATCTCTCATGCAGCAAGAGGGTGACGCGGCCCCGGTCGCGGCGACGGCGACGGAGCTCAGCTGGATGAGAATCATGATCCCGATCGGTCCGGGCGGCGGCGTCCCGAAAGAGGCGGGTCTGTCGGGAGAGGAGGAGGAGGCCGTGACAACGATCATCGCCTCCATCTTCCCGTTCCCTCCCGCGGGCGCCGCGGACGATGGGAAGCCCTGGGAGATCCGGCTTCCAAGCCAGGGGGATCGGCTCATCGGGCAGGGGCGGTTCGGGAAGCGCGTGCGTCTGGAGGGGATCTCCTGCGTCGAGATCCAGTTCGAGGCCTCCTCCGCCGAGACCCGGAGGGAGATGGACGGAAAGGCGTATTACTCATCCGATCTGGGGGCCTTCGTGGAAGTCGAGCGCGAGATCCGTTTCCCGGGTCCTCCGGAAAGACGGGAGAAGATGCGCCTGCGATTGCGACGGCACCCATCCGGGCCCGTCCTGGACCCGCGTTATCGGAGCCGCCTGGGGATCGCCAGGGAGGCAACGAGGGAAGATCCGGAGAACGCCGTCGCATGGGCGCGGCTCTCTGCCGTCCTTCGCGACGGCGGTTCGCTCGCCGAGGCCCTCACGGCGTCGAGGAAGGCCGCCTCGCTCCGGCCGGACCAACCAGAATACCGCCGCGCCGAGGCGGACCTCCTCGCTCTCCAGGGTCGGCTAGACGATGCGATCCGGATCCTCTTGGCGATCCTCGAGGAGCGACCCAGGCATCTCTCGACTCTTCTCACCTTGGGGCGAGTCTTCTTCCAGACGGCGCGATTCGAAGAGGCGTCTGATCTTGCAGAGAAGGCCCGGGAGGTTGACGCCGACTCGGTCGAGGCAAGATTCCTCCTCGGTCTCGTGCGAGGGAAGCAGAGGCGAACGGGGGAGGCAGCCTCCTTGATCCGATCCTGCTATCCATCCGAGGAGGGCAAGGACCCCCCTGTCGTCACCTTCGATCCGGACGGAAACCTTCGCCTCGTCCTTCCTCGGAGCGCGACAGCGGAGAGGGAGCGCCCCCCGCTCACTGCGGAGGAGAGGGATTTCGCCTCGCAGATCCTCGCCCAGCTCGTCAAGGAGGAGGCGAAGAAGCTCCGCATGGAAGAGGAGGAGGTGGACAGGCTCCTCGGCTACATGGCGAGCGTATGCGAGACCGACACGGCCACGATGATGCGCGATTTCTTGGAGGATCGGGACGGGACGGCCAAGCGAATCCAGATTGCCCTGGATCGACGCCGTGAGATCCCGCTGGAGAAGATGCGGGAGCTGGCGAAATCGGACGACCCGGAGCTTCGTGCTGGAGCGGCCCTCTTCCTCCCGGTGGAGGAGGCGGTGCCGATCGTCCAGGGGGTCATTCGACAGGACCCGACGCGTCCGGATACGTACCTGCAGCTCGCGGCCATCTTGATGCGCCTGCCGAAGCGAGACGCGGTTGCGTCGAAAACCTTGCTTTCCGCGCTCCGCACGGGAAACGATCTGGATCCCACGAATGCGATCTACGGCTACCTGACGGCGTCGATCCAGATGGAGGAGGGTCTGACGATCCTCGCCCTGGATCGGATCGCCGAGTCGCTAGGGCGACACTTCGTCTTGACCCACAGGGCGAGGGAGGCGCGCCTGAGGAGGCGAGTGCTGGCCGAGTTGAGCTACGATCCCTATTTCCGGGCGGCGGCGGCCTGGGGAGACTCGACCTCCCCCTTCGCCCCCTACCTGGCGCAGTCCGCCCAGGGGCTGATCGCCTTCGCCCAGCATGTCGAGGGTGAGGGGAAGGCGGCGGACGCGAGAAAGCTGTTGGAGACGGTGCTGTGGATGGGAGCGCAGTGGAGAAAGAGCGTCGACGAATTCGAGATCCTGAGGGAGGCGGAGAAGATCGAGATGGCCGCTCTGGAAGCCCTGATCGGACTGGATGATCGCGTCAAGGATGAGGAGGCCGGTCGACTGCATCGCCGGTGGAAGAACGAGGTGGAGAAGGACAGGAAGTTCCGTGCCGAGGCGATGAAGGCGTTCCTGCAGGAGCGTGAGGACGCTCTCTATCTCTGGCCGATCACGGATCCTGCCCGGTCGCGTGACTACCTGAGGAGGGTCTCTTCCGGGGAGCGGGAGGTGTTCGAAGGGTTTCTTCGGAAGGCCCGGGAGACCGGGAAATGACGCGGCGGAAGACGTGGGACCATTCTAGACTTTCGAAGGAGGCCGCCGATTCCAGGCGGCCCCGGATCTCGGTGGTGATCCCGGTCCTGAACGAGGAGGACGCGATCCCCAAGGTGATAGCCGATCTTCCTGAGCATCTCGTCTCGGAGATCGTTGTCGTCGACAACGGATCCTCCGATGGGACGGCGGGCGCGGCCCGTCGAGCGGGCGCGCGCGTGGTGCAGGAGCCTGCCCGGGGGTACGGGGCGGCCTGTTACCGGGGCCTCAGGGAGGCGACGGATCCGGACGTGGTCGTGTTCCTCGACGGGGATTACAGTGATTATCCCGATGATCTGCCACAGGTGGTGGCGCCAATCCTCAAGGGAGAGAGCGATCTCGTGATCGGATCGCGTCTGGCGGGGGGCGTGCGGCAGAGCGCGATCCCGACCCATGCTCGTCTGGGGACGAGGCTGGCCGTCTTGCTCCTTCGAGTCCTCCTGGGAGGCCGCTATACGGATCTCGGTCCCTTTCGAGCGGCGCGCTACGACGCGCTTGTGGGTCTGGATATTCGCGACCGTGGATACGGCTGGACCACCGAGATGCAGGCTCTCGCCACCGTCCGGGGTCTTCGAGTCTCGGAGGTGCCTGTCCGGTATCGCAAGAGAATCGGGCGCTCGAAGATTTCGGGCACGGTCCTGGGAACGATCGGCGCGGGCTACAAGATCCTGACCACGATTCTTCGAGTCTACCTATGGCCTCCTCCGGCAAGGAACGGTCGGCCGGTAGACTCGACGGGAGGCCGGAAATGGAGAAGGTAAATCTCGCGGACAAGCTCTCCCTCTTCGATGAATACTGGAGTCCCAAGATAGTGGGGGAGCTGAACGGCCAGTACGTCAAGGTCGCCAAGTTCAAGGGAGAGTTTCCCCGCCATCATCACGAAGGGGAGGACGAGATGTTCCTCGTCCTCAAGGGTCGGCTGCGGATCAAGCTGGAGGATGCGGAAGTCGTCCTGGAGGCGGGCGAGTTCTTCATCGTGCCAAGAGGTGTCGAGCACCAACCTTTCGCGGATGAAGAAGTCCACGCGATCTTGATCGAACCGAAGTCGACCCTGAACACGGGAAACGTCCGGACGGACATCACCCAGGAGAAGCTGGACAGGATCTGAGTCATGACCCGGTCGATGCCCAAACTTGGCACCCGCTGGCCCGAGCGGCTCAAGATCGTGCGATCCCGACTTCACGGGGATCTCTCGTCTCCGGTCAGGTGGCGGCTCCGGATCAAGGAGAGGATCCTGACCTTCCTGATCTCCCGCCACGGCGCGTTTCCGGCCTGCGACCGACCTGTCGTCGGGGGTGCCCCCATGACGACGGATCCAGCGCCGCCGCCGCCCTACCCGCCCCCCGGCCGGCAGCCCCTCTCCTCGGATAGGATCAAGATGCTGATCCAGAAGATCGCCGAAGCGAACCGTGAGATCTCAACTTTTGACCCCACGGAACGCTTCGACGATACGGTCCGCAGATCGTTCTAGCCGCGGAATTCCTTCCCGCCCGAGAAATGGGACCGCGAAGCGATCGGAACCCAGGGCCCGCGCCATCGCCTCGGCGAGAGCGGGAGCCGACGCCACGCGCGCGAGAATGCCGGCCCCTCTCTCCCGGACCGCGTTGCCGAGGTCCCCGACGTCGGTCGCCACGACGGGTCGATCGGCCCGAAGAGCGTCCCAGAGGATCAGCGGAATGCTCTCGCGCCGGGACGGAATCAAGACCCAGCCTGCGGATCCGATGAGGTGAGACGCCTCCTCCGTGGAGGCAGGCCCTCCTATCCGGACGCGAGAGCCCAGATCGAAACGCCGTATGTCGGATCGGATCTTCCCTGCGAGCGGTCCATCGCCCCTCATCACAAGCTCGAACTCCCACCCGGCCTGTCGGAGGATGTCCGCCGCAGCCGGCAGCAGGTCGGCGCCCTTGGCGTGAGCCCACCGGCCGATGAAGACGAATCGATTCCGGATTCGTCGGGCAGAGGGAGTCGGGATGGGTCCCTGGCGCACCGAGTGGAGCAGCTCCGCCGGACGTTCGGCAAGCTCCGATGCTCTTACGCGCAATTCCTCCCCGTCGGCGTAAACATGGCCCGCGTCGCGGAGAATGCTCCGGAGGAGAGGTCGTACGATCACGCTCGAGCCACCCCTCCACACATCCGAGCCGAGCACCCAGCAGTCATAGGGGACGCCGGTGAGCTTCCTTGCCACCCTCGCCCACGCTCCTGCCGGAAGCGCCCAGAAGGCAAGGACTCGCTCGATGCGGTGCTTGCGAATGGCCGGGATCAAGTACCCCGCACCCAGGGCGAGAAGTCCAGCTCCCAGGATCAGATCTGCCGGCCTTCTCGCATCGAGGGAACCGACAGGTCTCCCCCTCCCCCACCATGGAAATCGGATCACCGTCAGACGCTCATCGTCGCGGACGAGTCCGGGGCGCCGTTGCGTGAAGACGGTTACTTCCAATCCGCGATCACGAAGAAGGCACGCCAGATCTCTGCAGAACAGTCCGGCGGCGGCCGTCCCGTCACCGGGATGCAGCGGGTAAGAGCTTGTGGCGAGGAGGATCCTCATTGACCGGCCGTGCGGCTACCGGACCGGCGCGCCCCCCAGGCCAAGGAGCACCCGGCGGGCCATTGGAATCGGCACGGATCCCACGGAGAGGAAGCGATCGTGGAACTTCTGGAGGGAATACTCCTCCCCCATCTTCTCCTCGTACTCCCCTCTCAGTTCGAGGATCTTGAGCTTACCCAGTGTGTAGCAGAGATAGAGCGGATCGAAGGTTCCGCGTTCCGCCTCACGGCGGGCCGTGTACGAGTCCTGGAATCCTTCCTCCTCGAAGAACTTGACGGCCTGCTCGACCGTCATGCCCTCCGTGTGAAGTCCCAGGGCCGAGTGATAGCGGCAAAGCCTGACGAGGGCATCGGAAAGCTGAGCAAGACGAAGACGTGGATTGTCGCCACCGTAGCCCTCTTCGATCATCATCTGCTCACAGTAGTGCGCCCACCCCTCACCGTATGTGTAGGACCAGAGGAGCTTTCTCGTGAGGGACGGGACGTTGCGCAGATAGAGGCCGTGGATGAAGTGTCCCGGATAGGCCTCGTGGATGCTCACGATGCGCATCACGGGACGGTTGAAGTCCCGGAGATGCTCCTTCTTCTTCTCCTCGGACCAGTCGTCGTCCACGGTGTCGACGTAGTAATAGGCATCGGTTGCCACCTTCTCGAGCGGCCCGGGCGAGTTCATCGCGGCGAATCCCCACATGAACGGGGGCATCGGGACCACCTTGCAGCGCTCGTCGGAGGGCAGAGTCACGATCTTCTTGTCTATCAGGAACTGGCGCATCTCCTCGAGGCTGCCCGCGGTGTCGGAGACGAGCTGATCGGCCAGAGGATGATCCTCCTTCAAGGAGGCGAACACCTCACGAGGAGTCGCCTCGGGGTCAATCTCCTTGGCCGTCGCAACGAAGCGCTTCTGGGTATCCCGGAGGGCCTTGAGCCCGATGGACTTCAGCTCTGCCAGGGGGAGATCGATCATCTCCTCGAGCAAGAGTTTCTTGCTGAATCGCTCCGGACCGATCGCGAAGACGCCATTCGATTTCGGGAGCAACTCCTCCTCGAGAAACTTTCGAAATGCCTGGACCTCCTGGATCGCTTCGTCGTTCTGCTTGCGAAACCGGACGAGAAGCTCCTCGTCATCGACGGTCTTGACGGCTTCGGGAAGGGTTTCGCGAAGGAACTTGATCGTTCCCGCGACCAGCTCGATCGCCTTCTTCGTATAGATCTTCGGCGGGTTCTTCAGGTTCTTCCTGGCGGACGCGAGAAAGCGTCCGAACTGGCTCTCTCGCCGGATGATCTTCTGGAGGCGAATCTCGAGCGGAGCGAAGTTCTTCCCGAGGAGGTCTTCGATGCTCCAGCTGAGCCGGGAGTTGTACTCCATCGGGTCTCGCTCATGGGAACGCATCTCCAGCCATTCGAACAGCTCCGCCTGGATGTGGGAGGAGAGGATCGCATGGTCCAGGCGGGCATCGAAGCCGAGCTTCGTCACATCGATCCCCTCGAGCCTCTTCTCGAAGGTATGGAGCCGGTCCACCTCCTGTGCAACCGCTGCCGGGCTCCAGTCCTCGAGTCGCTCGTCGAAGTCGTGGATCCCCGTGCCCGTCGCCCAGGAAGGACGGAAGGCGAAGTAGCCCTCGAAGTACTCCTCCGCCAGGGTCTCGAGTTCCTTCCCCAAGTCGGAATCCTCCTCTGTCGTTGCGGCGCTGGCCAGGAGACCGATCGCCAAGACGATCGAAGTCAGCACGATCCGCGCCGCACTTGGAGAAGGCTTGACGGCCGACGCGGATGCGTACCGGTGCTTCTCGTTGCATACGCTGCTCATGGGTCTCGATCCTCTTCTTCTGATGAAGGGGGAAGGCTATCGGGTGATTTCCGGGATGTCAAGAGACGGGAAGAGACCTCGAGACGGGACTGGAGGACGGTTCGTGCGCGAAAGTGATCTGTTGAAATCGGACCCCCCGTCGGGCTATCCTTGTCTGCTTCCGGGGTGCAATCAGCGCTACAATTCAGGAGGGACGATGACTCACACACTCACCCGCACATCGCCCAGCACATACCTTTGTTGGCCTATCGCGGCTCTTCTTGCAGTGCTCTGCGCCTGCGGTGGCAGCACGAGCAGCTCCGTCAATAGACCGCCGCCAACGCTCCAGACCAACGGGATGGTCCCCTTCAATACGCTGGGGGATATCTGGGCGGAGGGGACGACGATCTATCTGGCGGGGCGGTTCGCCGGGGAGGTCTACATCGTTGACGCCTCGGACCCGGATCTTCCGACGCTCGTCGGGACGGTTACGGGTCTCGGGTTTCCCCAGGACGTCAAGGCGCAGAACGGAATCCTCTACGTCACGAACGAGGCGGGAGGTCCCGTGGGTCTCTGGATCTACGAGGTCTCCAATCCAGCGATGCCGATGTTGCTCGGGACCCTGAGCTCGCCGGGCCTGGAGAACCTACACAATGTCTTTGTGGACGGAGACTACGCCTATGTCGCAAGCGACAACACGGCGGACATCCACGTGATCGACGTGCGGAATCTGGCGGCGCCGATGGAAATCGGCCGCATCCCGAGGCCGGGCGGAGGGCAGGCCCATGACATGATGGTGAGGGGAGGCATATGCTACATCGCGTTCCTGGGCGGCGGTTTCACGATCGCCGACGTCTCCACCCCGTCGGCGCCCGTGGTGTTGAGGAATCACACGTACCCGGGCAACTTCACACACAGCGTCTGGCCGTCGGATGACGGGAGACACGTCTTCACCACGGACGAGGTCGTCGGTGGCCACCTGAAGGCCTTCGACATCTCGGATCTGGCAAATATCCAACAGGTCGGATCCTACGAGGCTATACCGAACATCATCATCCACAACGCGGTGGTCGACGGGCAGTACGCCTACATCTCCTACTACGTGGAGGGGCTGCACATCGTCGACATCTCCGACCCTTCGAACATAACCAGGGTCGCCAACTTCGACACCTATACCTGCGGGACCTGCCGGGACAGCGATGGGTTCGCGGGGGCGTGGGGAGTGTATCCGTTCACTCGTCCCTATGTTTACGTCAGTGACCTGAATACCGGGCTCTACATTTTCACCTTTTAATCGTCCGAAGATTCTCTGCCCCCGTCTTCTCCCACGAGCGGGGCATGCAGGCGAAGATCGGCCACGACGATCCAGTCCAGGGCCAGATCTCCCGCCGCCCCTCCGGCGGTCTTGAAGACCAGCTCGATCTCCTCTCCTGCCCACGGGGAGAGATCCGCTTCCGATTCCGTCCAGCCAACTCTCTCCTCCCCGGGTCGGAGCTCGATCGTTTTCTTGAAGACCTCTCCGATCCGTTTCCCTCGCCGGTGAACCTCGATACGGATCTCGGCCCCGTCTCCGCCCTGCCGCGAGGCCTCATCGGCTATGCCTGCGGCAAACTCGAGCCGCGCCCCGCTTGGCGGCACGAAGGTAAAGCCGATCTCGCCGGGCGGATGGATGAGGATTCCCCAGCGAGGCCTCCCGCCGACCTCGACGTAGACCTGTCTCGGCGCAATCGCGTTGGTCCCGTTCTCCCTGGGGATCCGTGCCCGATCGAGATTCGAGAGAAACCAGTTCACCTCGTAGACCCGGAGTGTCTCCAGGGGTTCGGTTGAGATCGCGAAGGGCAACAGGCCCCACGCGTGATTGTAAAAGCCGGCTCGAGCCTGGGAGTGGTTGATCCGTAACGGAAAGGGGTCGGGGATCGGGATCTCATCCACCAGGGTAAGCCTGGGGAGAAGCTCTTGCGGCAGAGAAATGTGCCCCGTCTCTAGGGGAACGACTACCCGATCTCCTGCCTCTGGCGCCTCCACTTCGGGAAGGAGGTATTTGAAGCCCTCCTTTTCCCGGTAGTGTCGGAAGCTCCACTCGCCGGAAAAGTAGGGAGGCTTACCGGTCCATGGAGATGGGGCCGTCGATCCGGGCGGGAGAGTTGCGCTTCCCCGGGCAAATCTGTAGTCGGCCGTGCTGAGCAAGAGGCCGACGACGAGGGAGGCGGCGACGGTACCCGGATGGGAAAGGGGACCGGGGGCGCGGCGCAGGAGCAGCAGGATCATCGGTGGGATCAATATGACGGCGTGACGTGCGGCGGCGAAATTCAGGACGAACATGTTGAAGAGCACATAGCCCCAGAACCATCCGAGGAACAGGCGACGGGGAAAGTTCGGCCATGGATCCTGCTCTCTGGCGGGAAGGCTTACCAGGATCGTCGCTCCCCCACCGCCGGCGAAGAGGATGGCGAAGATGAACGTCCCCAGGGCGCCGGGGGTCGGCTCGGCCCAATGGTAGATCCCTGCCCCCATGCCCAGGAGAAGGAGCGCCACGATGATCCCGCTGCGTGAGTTGAGCCGCGAGGCGGCTGCGACCAGGAACGCGGGGCAGAGCCCGAGGTAGGCGAACAGGCACGCCGCCTTGATCGGGATCCAGGTCCATGGATTGGATCCGACGGTCGAGGCATAAGGAAAGAGACCGGATGCGAGAGGAGAACCTGCCCCCGCGAGCCAGGGAAGGATCCACCACGCCAGGATGGCTGCCGCCGGGAGGAGGAGAGGGATCCAGCGGCTCCTGGGACTGAAGAGAGCGAGCACGATCAGAACGGGGATCGCCTGGTAGGCGACACCGATGGCGCACGCGAGCGGGATGGATGCCAGGGCCCCCCGACCCCACGTGGGGCGCTCCTTGTAGCGGAGAAAGAGCCACGTGCCGAGGAGGGAGAAGCCCAGCGCGGGAACCTCCGCCATCACCGTGTGGGAGAGGACGAGAAATGGCGGCGCGGCGATGAGGAGGAGACCGGCGACCAGGGACGGTAGACGGAACCTCTCGGCGATGAAGAAGAGCGAGACTCCCGCGAGAACCGCGAAGAGGAGCGTGAGGAGATGGGCGGCTACCTCGGAGTCGCTCCCCGCCAGGGCGTACGTCCCGGCCAGCAAGTAGGGCCAGAGTGGGGGATGAGTCATCTCGAGGATGTAACCGTCCACCCGCTCTCCCAGATGGTCGTAGGAGAATGACAGGATAGCGGTCGGGTTGTGGCGGAGATGCATGGCCACGGCCACGAAGGTAGGTCCGTCGATCGTATAGGCCTGTCCGAGGAACGGTATCCCGACAAGGAGGCAGACGAGCGCGATGAGGATCGGGCCCTTGATCATGATGCACGTCGGCGGACGGCGCGGGTGAGTCTGGCGAGGGGAGGAAGCCGGATGAGCCTGCGAGCGACTTCCAGCGCCGTGCCGATCACAGGATGGAGGCTTCTATCCAGGGTCAGGACCAGGCCCGATCGGGCGCCCCACTTCTCCTTGTATCGGTGCAGGGACTCGTCCTGTGGAGGGCTGGCCATGAAGTCGAACGACTCCATGCCCCGTCTCGCCGCGTCCTCCAGGCACGTATGGATCAGGAGGTCCGTCGGGCGGTGGCTCCGATAGGTTGAATCGGATCCCTGACTGAGTGCATGGGCGACGCCTCCTGCGTAGACGAGACAGATGGCCGAGACGGCCCGGCCCTCGACCCGGGTGGCGAAGAAGGCGGCCTGCTCTGAGGGGGCCAGCCGGCTCTCGATGGCCCGGAACAAGGAGATCGGGAGCTTGGCAGGCGCTCGGTTCATCTCCATCGATCGCAGGTAGAGGCGATAGAACTCGTCCACACCGCCCGGCCCGGTCAGCGGTTCCACCGTTGCTCCCGAACGCGAGGCTCGCCGAACGTCTCGACGGGTGTGAGATCGATACTGATCGATCATCTTTTTCCCCCTCAGGGGCAGCGAGTGATGGAACAGGCGGGTGATCCGATGTCCAGGATACGTCGAATCCGCTCCGGGAGGAAGGGCGATGCGAACCGAGTGGATCCCTTGCGCTTTCAAGGCTTTCTCCGAGCGTCGGATCAACTCTGCAAAGAGATGGCTGTCCCCCACCGGACCGCCGTACGGGAAGGCGGATTGGAAGAGACGGACGCCCAGGATGCGCAGGACGATGCCCGCGATCCCGGCACACGAAGAGCCGTCTGCATCCTGGAGCAGCAGGTATCGGGTCTGGGCGCCGAACCCCTCCCGGCAGACCTCTCCCCAGATGGAACGGGAGAAGAGAGGGACACGAGCCCTTTCGGCGAATCGGTCCCACGCCTCCGGCGGAACGGTCTCGAGCCGCAAGGAAGACAATCGTTCCTCCCCGGCGATCCTGGCCGCGGCGGGCCTGACGGAGTCGCCTTGTGAATGCGCCGAACGGGCTGCATTATGGTCGCCAGAAAGGGGGAGCGCCACACGTCGCCGCCAATAGCCATGACGGAGCCTACTTACGATCGGGCCTACTGGGATGGCAGGAGTGGATGGGAGCCGATCCGCGCGGTCCTCGACCATCGAGATCGCCTGGGGAAGAAAAATCGATACATAGACATCGTCCAGAAGATGGCCCTCTCGGAGTGGTACGAGGCCGAGGGGCGGGTCCTGGACCTTGGTTGCGGAACAGGAAGGTTCACGGAATGGATCTCCCACCGTTCCCGTCAGGTTATCGGGACGGAAATATCCGGGGGGATGCTCCGATCGGCGCGCCACCGTCTGCCGGGAGGAGAATTTGTGCTGTACGACGGTCAGTCCCTCCCCTTCGCCGATGAGACGTTCCAGGCGGTCGTGGCTGTGGGCGTACTCCAGGACATCCCGGGAGACGACGCCTATGTCTCCCTGCTGAGAGAGGCGGGTCGATGCATCGAGCGGGGGGGAAGACTCTATCTGCTCGATCAGGTCTCGGACGCCGCAGGGCGTCCGTGGAGGACGGCCGATCAGGTCACCGAGGCGTGCGCCCTGGCAGGACTCGTCCTCGAGCGCAGGCGCCCCGTGCGCAAAGGGAGATGGTGGCTGCTCTACCTGATCCGGTATGGCCTCGTCCCATCGTCACTTCTGGAGAGGGTGGCGCGATGGGAGCTGAGTCTTCGAGAGCGCGGACCCTCCAGGATCTCCTACTACATGGATTATCTGTTTCAGCTAAAGAAGGCCTGACCCTTTTTCCGGATCGCGGAGGCGCTCGAGGGAGAGGCGCGCAAGCTGCTCCGAGAGGAGTCCCAGGAGGAGGATGATCACGGAGGTCGTCCAGAGGACGATCGAGAAGCCGAGGACGCCCCGATCCGTCATCCAGGTGTAGAAGTAGTAGGCGGTACCGAGGCCGAACGAAAGGACGGAGAGAGGAAAGAAGACCCGGAGCGGCGCGTGGAGTGTCGAGGTGACCAGGATGATGGCGACGAATCTGAGGGCGTCGAGCCAGGGTCGTACCTTGCTCACCCCGATTCGCCGGGAGGCGCTGATCGGCACGTACTTCACGAAGTAACCTGCCCGAAGGTAGGACAGGGTCAGTGTCGTGGTGTACGAGAACGAGTTGGGGATCAGGGGCAGGAACGGCGTGACTCGCTCTCGACGCGTGGCGCGAAATCCCGAGGTGAGATCCGGGATGTGTCGGCCAGCGAGATAGGATGCGAAGAGGTTGAAGAACCGGTTCGCCCAGCGACGGCCCGGCGCGGAGGCCGTCCCCAGATCTCTCGCTCCCACGACCATGTCGTATCCATCGAGGGCCTCGATGAGGGCAGGGATCTCCGCCGGATCGTGCTGCCCGTCTCCATCCATGAAGACGATGACATCCCCGCGGGCGGCTCGTATGCCGGTCTTGATCGCCGCCCCGTTGCCCGCGGGATCCGGATGACGGATCACACGGGCCCCTGACTCTTCAGCGATCACGGCGGTCTTATCTCTTGATCCATCATCGATCACGAGGATCTCGTGATCCAGATCGAGGGCCGCCGCCTTTCGCAAGACCTCCAGGATGGCCTCCTCCTCGTCGCGTACGGGAATGACAATCGAGAGCATGGGAGGCGTCCTTGTCCGGAAGAGTGAGGGATGATTGTGGGGAACCGCCGAGATGGCTACTTTTCTATGCGGTAGTCTATCAGCTCTTCCATAGTGCCCAGGTCCCACTCCGTCTTGATCAAGCCGACCCCACGCGCGTAGTAACGGTAGACGATCACGGGATCGACGGGGAGCGGAACGGCTGTAGTGGTGATCTTCACCTTGAGACAGTCCGAGTAGGTCTTGTCGCCGAGCTTCACCCTTTCGCCGATGGCCACATACTCCCAGGTGCGTAGAACGAGCGGCTCCTGCTCCGTCCAGCGGGTTCCGACCTGGATCGGTTCCCCAAGAAGTCGCTTCCGGCGCGAATCGATGCGCCAGAGCCCATCCGAATCCAGAACGATCCGATACTTCTTTCGATTCGCCGGCCCCGGCATCTCCGGTCCTTCCTCCACGACGGCCTCGATCACGCCCTTCAACTCCGCCTTCACGGAGATGATTCGCACGAGGCGATCCACCCCATCCAGCTGATAGACCCAGCGAGCGCCCTCCTGGATAGGGAAGTAGCTTCGAGCGGTGAGATTGTGCGCTCTTCCTGCTTGTGGACGTAGCTCTTCGATCTTCAGCAGGGCCTTCTTGTCGCCCGGTAGGATCTGCAGGGCGGCGTAATATGCCTCCCAGGCCTTGTCGGTGTTCCCACCTTCCAGGCGTCGTGCTCCGAGCGCTCTCAGCATGGCCGCGAGCCGACCCCGGACTCTCTCTCCTGACTTGGGGTACTGGGTACGAAAGTCGGTGATCTTGTCGAAGACCTCATCGTCCTGCCCCTGGCTTACTCTCCTTTCCAGATTCTCCAGAGAGTCGAGGAGAGGCAGCGAGGACTCTTCCAGGATCGTGACGACATCCTCGACCGCCACGCGGCGCTCGGATCCGTCCTCGAGGATGAGGCAGTAGGTCTCCTCGGCGTCAGACCATTCGAGGTGGGCCACGACCTCCTCCCCGCTCCTCAGGAGGACTTTGTCCGCGCGTGCCCGGCCACCTGTGATGAGCAGCATCAAAGCCAGCGACGAGATGATAGGTAGCCTCAACCCTCTTCTCCCGGCGCGGTCTCCGTCCCGTTCCAATCCAGGCCTCCCGTCACTACGCCGTGAAAGTTGCGAACAGCAGGAGCGGCGAGGGATCGAATCCGCTCGACCTCCTCCGGCGTGATGAGTTTTAGCCGGCTGAGCAGATGGAGCACGGCGGCCCGACTCCCTCGTGCGCTTCCATCTTCGCACTTGATAGCGATTCCGATGGAAGACTCTCCGATCCCGAGGGCGTAGACCCCCTCTGCGCCCGCCTTTGGTGTGACGCGCTCCCCCAGCACCTCGACGAGTCGGCTGCATAGTCGATCAGGGCCAGCGAAGATGAAGGGATGCGCTCGGATCGCGGCGACGATCCGACGGGCAGCTCCGGCCAGGTCAGATTCGAGCGAGTCGGGGGCCGTGAGACGCTCGTAGGCGAGGGCGAGCCTCCAGAGGGGAAAGGCGTGGACTGGGACGCCGCAGCCATCGATCGCGATCCCGATCTCTGATTCCGGGGAGTCCGTCAAGCGGGATATCGCCCGGAGGATCTCTGTCTGCACGCGGTGCCTCGGGTCCCGGTAGGATTCGATCGGCGCTCCCAGGTGACGGGCGAGCAGGAGCATGCCGGCATGTTTCCCGGAGCAGTTGTTCTGTAGCACATCGAACGGAGCCCCCTCCCGGAGGGTGGCCTCCGCCGACTTGATGTCGAAGGGGGCGTGGATCCCGCACTGGAGGTCCGAGGACTTCAGGTCGCCCTTCCGGAGCATTCCTTCCACGGTCCGACAGTGCTGGTCCGTGCCGCTGTGAGATGCGCAGGCGATGGCGATCTCGGTATCGTCGAGGCCGAAGGCGTCCGCCGCCCCGGACAGAATCAGGGGAACGGCTTGAAGCGGCTTGGCCGACGATCGCGCGAACACAGGAGCGTCGACGTCTCCGAAGGCGCGCTCCAAGGTCCCGCCGCGGGTGACCGCAGCCCGGATCCGATGCTGGGACTCAGGGTAGTCCCCCCGCCGGACCAGTATCGTCAGAGATTTCCTTAGATGACTCTGCATGGGGCCTGGCGGATCCTCCCAAGACATTGGCCGGGCGGGCATTATAGCACAGGGGCAGTCGCTTACCAGAGGGGTCGACTTATCTCCTCATCTCCAAAGAGGTTCGGCAGATTGAAACCGGGCGCGGGGGGCCGCGGCTCAAGTCGGCCCGGGAATTCCGACGCGTTGGAGGACAGATTTCAGGTCTGCCGGAAGGGACGACCGGATCCGGATCGACTTGCCGGTAGAAGGGTGGGCGAACCCGAGTCGGCTCGCGTGCAGGAACTGCCGATCCAGTCCGTATCGTAGACGGAACTTGCGATTCGTGTCCCCCTGGCCATAGCGCGGGTCTCCAAGAATCGGATGACCGATGTAACGGAGATGCGCCCGGATCTGGTGTGTTCGGCCTGTCTGGAGGGTCACCCCGAGCAGAGAGAATCCCTTCTTCGAGGCGAGGCGAACGTACGAGGTCGAGGCGGAAAGGCCCCCGGGTCCGGGCTGGACTCGGCGCCCGGCAGATTGCGATTTCTTGGCGAGCGGGACACGGATGGAGCCTCGCTGGGGGGTCTGTCCGGCGACGAGGGCGGTGTACTCCTTCGAGATTCCCCCTGCCCGGAACATCTCCGACAGGGCGCGGGCGATCCGGGGTGATCGGGCGAGCACCAGGAGACCTGATGTATTTCGGTCCAGGCGGTGAACGAGATGAACGTCCGCCTCCTTCCCGGCGCGACGGAGGAGGAGCCCCGCCTGGCCCACGAGGGTGTTGGATGTGTGCCGGGAACCCGGGTGGACCACGAGTCCCGGTGGCTTGTCCACCACGATCAGGTCGGAGTCCTGGTACTCGAGTCGGATGTCGACCCGTGAGGCCAGAGGGGGTGATCGACGGCCCCCCTCCGAGACGAGCGATCCGGGGAGTGTCAGGAGATCCCCCTCGTGGACGCGGTGGGCCGGCCGGCACTTTTTCCCGTTCAGCCTGACTCGTCCCGTCCGGATCTGGGAATAGATGTCCGGGAGGGAGGCGAGGGGAAAACGACGCCGGAGAAACCGGTCCAATCGACGTCCGGACTCCCCCGCGGGTATCCGGATCTTATCATTGGCGGAGACATTCGTGCTCATGGGATCCGCGCCGACATTCGAGCGGATTACTTCGCTCGTAGGGTTTCCTTCCGACGGAGCGTCCGATGATAGCTGATGGCGAACCGATGGGCCTCGTCTCGAATTCGAGCGAGCAGGTAGACCTCCCCGGAATCCTGAGGCAGGACGATCGGCATCGCGCGTCCCGGCTTGTAGACGCGTTCGGGTGTGGTCCTTCCTCCGCGAGTCCGGGCCTTGGCCAGGGCAACGATGTCCATCTCCTCGAGGCCCAGTTCGGTCAGCGCGGCCAGCGATGAGGAGAGTTGTCCCTTCCCGCCGTCGATCACCACGAGGTCGGGAAGCTCCCCCTGCTCGATGGCCCTCTTGTATCGGCGCGTGATCACTTCGCGGAGGCTGGCGAAGTCGTCCGGGCCCTCGACCGTCCGGATGCGAAACTTGCGATACCCCGACTTGTGCGGCTCGGCCCGCTGAAAGCTGACCATCCCTCCGACCGTATAGGCGCCCTGAATGTGCGAGATGTCGAAGCACTCGATTCTCTGAGGGATCGAGCGCAGGCCGAGTCGCTCCCGCAAGGATCGGAGAAGTTCGTCGGCCGCCTGGTCCTTCGCTTCACCCTGCTCGACGACCACCTGCGCGTTCTTCGTCGCCAGTTCCACCAGGGACCGTTTCTCTCCCCTCTGGGGGATCAGGATCCGTACCCGGTTTCCCCTCCTCTCGGTGAGGATCTCCTCCAGCATCGAACGGTCCTGGGGGGCCACCGGGCAGAGGATTTCCTTGGGGACCTCGCGCTCCGGAGTGTAGTACTGGCCGAGGAGGGAGTTCATGATTTCATTGGTCGGGAGCTGGCTCCGAAATCGAAAGTTCCGGGAGGCGTTGATCTTTCCCTCACGGATGAAGACCGCCTGGAACAGCGTCAGATCTCCATCCCGCGCGAATCCGAACACATCTCGATCCATCAGGTCGGCGCGCGAGACCCGTTGACGCTCGATCGTCTTGTTCAGATCGCGAATCTGATCCCGGATGCGAGCTGCCGCCTCGAAATGGAGGCCGCTCGCCTCTAGTTCCATTCTCTTCCGCAGCCGATCGAGGACGGCCGTGTTTCGCCCCCGCAGGAAGAGGATCATCTCGTCGACAATTCGATCGTACTCCTCCTCGGATTGGAGGCCGACGCAGGGGGCGCCGCACCTGTGAATCTGGTACTGGAGGCAGGGCCGGGACCGGTTGCGGAAGTTGGCGTTCGAGCAGGTTCGGAGGGGAAACGTCTTGCGGACCATCTTCAGCGTGGAGCGCACGGCGGAAGCGCTGGCATAGGGGCCGAAGTACTTCCCCCCGTCCTTCTTCACCCGGCGGACGACCACAACACGCGGAAAGGACTCGTCCTTGGTCACCTTCAGCGAGAGATAGGTCTTGTCGTCCCGCAGGTTGATGTTGTAGCGGGGGTGATCTTTCTTGATCAGGTTGTTCTCGAGAAGGAGGGCCTCCTTCTCGTTGTCGGTGACGAAGAAGTCGAGACCGTGCGTCTTCCGCACGATGAACGGGAAGAACAGACGACCATCGTCGGAGCCCCGGAAGTAGGAGCGGACCCGCGCGCGGATGGACTTCGCCTTGCCGATATAGATCACCTTGCCCCTCTCGTCGAGGAAGCGGTAGACCCCCGGCGAGGTAGGCAGACGATCGAGCACTTGCTTTGAGATGCCCACCTATCGATGACCCAGTTCGAGGCGTTCGAGGGCACGGATCTCGTCCCGGTACTCGGCCGCCTTCTCGTATTTCATCTCCTTGGCCGCCTCGTTCATCATGCGGGTCCGCTCCACGATCGCCGCGGGGATGTCTCGGACCTTGCGGATACTGTCCTTGACGGTGTCATCGAGCTCGATCGTCGTGTAGTCCGAGTCGTAGATCGCGCCGAGAGAATCTCCGATCCCCTTCTGGATCGACCGAGGCGTGATGTTGTTCTTCCGGTTGTACGCCTCCTGAAGCTTCCGTCGCCGGTCCGTCTCGCTGATGGCGGCCTCCATCGAAGCCGTCATCCTGTCCGCGTACAGGATCACTCTTCCACGAAGGTTCCGGGAGGCTCGGCCGCAGGTCTGGATCAAAGAGCGCTCGCTTCTCAGGAACCCCTCCTTGTCGGCATCCAGGATCGCGACGAGCGAGACCTCGGGCATGTCGAGTCCCTCCCTGAGGAGGTTGATTCCCACCAGGACGTCGAAGACCCCCGACCTCAGCTCCCGCAGTATCTCGGTCCGCTCGATCGTGTCGATGTCGGAGTGGAGGTACTTCACCCGTACGTCCTCTTCCAGGTAATGGTCCGTCAGGTCCTCCGCCATTCGCTTGGTCAGTGTCGTGACAAGGACCCGATCTCCCATCTTCACCGTCTTCCGGATCTCTCCCAGGAGGTCCTTGACCTGATTCTGGGCAGGACGCACGTCGATCTCGGGGTCCAGCAACCCGGTCGGCCTGACGATCTGCTCCACCCTCGCTCCGCCGCTCTTGTCGAGCTCGTACTGCGCCGGCGTCGCGCTCACGTAGATCATTTGCCGCCCGGCCCGATGGGCGGACTCCTGGAACTCGTCGAAGCGGAGGGGACGATTGTCCAGAGCGGAAGGGAGGCGGAACCCGAACTTGACCAGCGTCTCCTTCCTGGAACGATCCCCTTTGTACATCGCGCCTATCTGGGGCACCGTGGCGTGACTCTCGTCGATGAGTATCAGGGACTTCTCGGGAAAATAGTCGAGGAGCGTGGGGGGAGGCTCTCCCTCCACGCGACCCGTGAGATGGCGGGAGTAGTTCTCGATCCCCGGACAGACCCCGACTTCACGGAGGAGTTCCAGGTCGTAGTTCGTCCGCTGCTCGAGTCTCTGTGCCTCGACCAGGCTTCCACTCGCCCGGAGCTTCCTGAGGTGCTCCACCTTCTCCGCCTCGATCGTCTCGACGGCCCTCGCCACGGCGTCCTCGGGGGCCACGTAGTGGGTCTTGGGGTAGATCGAGACCTCGTCCCGGCTGGTAAGGACCTCCCCGGTCAGGGGATCGAATTCGGTGATCGACTCCACCTCATCCCCGAACAGCTCGACGCGGATCGCCTGTGACTCCTGGTCGGCAGGGTGAACGTCGATCACATCGCCCCGCACGCGGAAATCTCCACGGCCGAAACCTATCTCGTTGCGACGGTACTGGATCGCGGTGAGCTGCCTCAGGATCTCCTCCCGTTCGATCGTCTGCCCCTTGGCGAGCCGAGCGACCATCCCGTGGTACGACTCCGGAGATCCAAGGCCGTAGATACAGGAAACGCTTGCGACGATGATCACGTCCCTCCGCTCCAGCAGGCTCTTCGTCGCGCTCAGTCGCATCCGATCGATACGGTCGTTCCGCATGGCGTCCTTTTCGATGAACGTATCGGTCTTCGGGATGTAGGCCTCCGGCTGGTAGTAGTCGTAGTAGGAGACAAAGTACTCCACCGCGTTCTTCGGGAAGAGGCCCCGGAACTCACCGAACAGCTGGGCGGCGAGAGTCTTGTTGTGTGCGATCACGAGCGCCGGTCGGTTCAGCGCCTCGATGACCTTGGCCATCGTGAAGGTCTTGCCCGAACCGGTGACGCCGAGGAGGACCTGATGGCTCTTCCCGTCCCGTAGCCCGTCGGTAAGGGCGCGAATCGCCCCCGGCTGATCTCCTGCGGGTTGAAATGGCGTACGGATCTCGAACTTTCGCATCAGAGGCTATTATACGGCCCGCTCGGGATGCTCATCGACCGGGAAGAGATTTTCGAGCCAGGGCTTTCTGGTAGGCAAACAGGATGTCCTGCTGGTTGAGGATGCCGACGAGCCGGCGCGGGTCTGCCGCGTCCACGACGGGCAGGGTCTCGATGTGCCGGTTACCGATCACGTGAAGGGCATGCGAGAGATCGTCCTCAGGATGAACGGTGATCACTGTCCTCGTCGCTACCTCCCCCACCAGCACGAGGTTCTGAAGGGCCTCATCCCGGAGGGCCTCTGCGTAGTCATGGTAGGAGACGATCCCGCTGAGACGACCCTTCGAATCGACGACCGGGTAGGTAAGGTGCCGCGACTCCTCGAAATGGTCCAGGACCTCGTGGATAGGAATGTTCTCTCCCAGGGTCTGCACGTCTTTCTCCATCACATCTTCGACCCGGATCGAACGGAGGAGGTCCACGTCGCGTCCCGCCCGGATGTTTAGCCCTCGCCGGACCAGCTTCAGTGTGTAGATCGATTCCTTCAGGATGTGGTTGGACAGAAGCGTGCTGATCACACAGGCCAGCATCAGCGGGAGGATGATCCGGTAGTCCCCCGTCATCTCGAACAGGATGATGATCGCGCTGATCGGGGCATGCGTCGTCCCGGCGACGACCGCTCCCATCCCGACGAGGGTGTAGGCGCCCGGAGATGCCACCATTCCCTCGAGCCCCGGTATCCGGCCCACCAGGATGCCGAAGGCCCCACCTCCCATCGCTCCGATGAAGAGGGATGGAGCGAACACGCCTCCGGAGCCCCCGCTTCCAAGCGTGACCGATGTGGCGAGCGTCTTCATCACCACGAGTATGAGGAGCAACCCCAGCCCCGTCTGCTCGTTCAAGGCCAGTGTGATCGCCTCATAGCCGTTGCCGAAAACCTGCGGAAACCAGATCCCTATCACACCCAGGATCAACCCACCAACCGAGGCCATCAGATACGGGGGGATTTTCTTACGTCGCTCGAAGAAGTCCTCGCCCCTGTACAGAATCCACGAGAAGCCCGTGGCGAGCAGGGCCGCCACGATCCCGAGGACGGCGTAGAGAGGGATCTCGATCGGGTGTATCAGGTCGTACGCCGGCAGAGATGGGAAGGCGGGGGTGTTCTCCAGCATGTGCCTCGATACCGCCGTGGCGATCACCGAAGAGATCACGATCGGACTGAATGTGATGAAGCCGAATTCTCCGACGATCACCTCGATGGCGAACATGGCCCCGGCGATCGGCGCGTTGAAGGTCGCTGCGATCCCCGCCGCGGCCCCGCAGCCGACGAGCGTCTTCAGCCGGGACTCGGAGACCCGGAGGAGCTGGCCCGCTGCTGAGCCGATGGCGGAGCCGATCTGAACGATCGGGCCCTCCCGCCCCACCGATCCTCCTGAGCCGATACAGATGGATGAGGCCAGCGCCTTGATCACCGCCACGCGCTTCCGGATGCGTCCCCCCCGGAGGGCGACGGCCTCCATCACCTCCGGGACGCCGTGGCCTCTAGCCTCGCGCGCGAAGAAGTAGACGATGGGTCCCACGAGGAGACCGCCGGCGGCGGGAATGAGGATGAGCTTCCACCAGGCAAGAGCTTGTGCCCGGGCGAGAAGGTCTGCTCCATCACCGAAGAAGACGCTCTGAAACCACGCGATGAGGTACCGGAATCCGACCGCCCCCAGCCCACCGAGAAGACCGATCACTACGGCCATAACGATGCCTGCCATCTGGGGATGGCTTTCGAAGAGTCGGAGGGCTCTCCTGGGTTGTTCGGCAGGTGTTTCTTGGCTCACTGTCTGGTGGAGTAATAGAGGTTTCGAATGGGAAGAAAGAAATCATAGGGACGATTCCATGAGATGTCCAGCGTGGATCCTCTCACCCGGCCGGGAGGCCGAGGGCTTCCAGCAGGCTGGTCGCGTAGGAGCCTTTGGGGAGGCGGAACCGGAGGTGCCACTCCCCCCCCTCTTCGAACAGGGCCGCCTCCTCCACCGGCGCCCGGAGCGATCGCCGGGATCCCTTCTGGGAGAGTCCCCCTCCGATTCGAAAGCCCTCCGCCTCCAGATGCTCGTCGGAGAGGACCTGCTCCTCCATCTCCCGCGCCTTTCCTTCCGGCCATTTCATCTTGTACCCGTAGATCGGCCCGGAGATGCTGATCTCGAACGATTCGATGCGGGGGCGCTCGGCGCCCGGATCCTGGATGACGAAGCAGGCGCCGTTCCTGTGGAGGTAGGCCAGGTCTCCCTCGAGGGGATCGTTGACCTGTGGGAGCCGCAGCTCGAGGAGGCGGTTGAAGAGTAGGCTTTGTAGCGCGGATAAATAGAACTGCCGAAATCTTCGGGGGATCGCCCGTACCGCGATCTGCGGATCCGCGCCCCGGGCCAGGGCCTTCGAAGCGGCCCTCTCCGGGACGAGCGAGGGAGGAAAGGCTGTATGGGCCCTGCCGTAGTCACCTCCTCGCGCGGCCTCTCTCGCATCCGCCGTTCGCGGTGAATCGGCATCCGTGCCCTCCCCGAGAAGGATCGCCACGAACCGGTCCCAATCCGCCTGGAGGATCGCCTTGCCGAGGATGGGGTTGGCCCCCCCCTGGCCGAAGCGTTGCACGCCGTAGGTGTTGGGCAGTCCGTCACGCTGTAGCTGTTCCAGGCGCTCAGTGAGCTCCTTTCGCTCCAGGTCTGTTCGCTTGCCGATCCGGATGCGGAAACGGTTTCCTGCGAGGTGGCCCACCCGGACCTTGTTCGAGTGCATATCGGCGCGGAGGACCTTCAGGCCTGAAACGTCCAAAGAGAGGGCAACGGCGGGAGTCAGGTCCTTCAGGGAGATGGCCTGACGGGATGTCGACGCGGCGTCTTTCAGGCCGGCGTATCCGAAGTCGGCGTCACGCCGCCCGAGGGCGCGGGCCAGGCGGCGGATTGCCTCCGGAGTGGAGATCCCCGACTTCTCGATCCAGAAGAGACAGTGGTCTCCCGATCCCGAGGGTTCGTAGAGGGGTACCTCCTCGACGAAGAAGTCAGATGGGTTGCGAAGACTTGAGTTCAACTTCGTCGCAGGTCACTCGTTCTTCGGAGAAGGTGAAGGTCTGTTCCTCGGATCTTCCAGCGTCCCGCCGAGGTACGGGGGCAGTAGATCGGGGTCGGGTTCGAGCCATCTGCAACCGAACCGGTCGTCGATCGTGACCTCTTCCTGACCGCCCTGCATGATGCCCGAGGCCAGGATCGCGATGTCTATGAGGACCACGCACCCTTTCTTGTTCATCGAGAGAATGGTTACGATCCCTGTGGCTTCGGTCCCGATGATCCCGTCCCTGGGCGGGTTGCCATCCAGATCACTGAAGCGGACGGTGACGCGGGGCGAATCGACCTCTATCGGAACTCCCACCGTGTACCCCCCGGCGATCTCGATTCCGAATTTGACGGTGTTCATGGCGCCTACGGTATATCCGGGAACCTGATCTCGGAAGATGAGCATCAGGGATTCTCCCTTCTCCACCTTCTCGAGGTCGTGGAAGTCGTCAATGGCGTTCGTGACGTTTCGACTGAATCTCACGTGTTCGACGACATACCGATGGCTGAACTCGTAGGCGCAGCCGGACGTCAGAGACCAGACGAATATCGGCAAGGCCCATCCCAGTATAGTTTTCACCTCGATCTCCCCCTGGCCGGCCCCTGGCGCAGCGCTGCTCTCTTGTTGCGAATCCGGGCCAGCCTTTTTTCCCAGTCCCTCAGCGCTCGACTCCCCCACGCTGCACCGTTCTGCATGAACCGCAGGGCTTCCCGGGCGATCTGCTCCGCCCGCTTCAAATTGCCGAATCGATGTTCGAGGACAATGGCGAGTCGCCTCGCCGACCTTACGTCACCTTCCTTCCAGAGCTCATCCCATATCTCGCTCGCCCGGCTGAAGTCCCCGCACCGGCGATACAGCGCCGCTGCGCGTCTGCGATGGCCCCTCGTCGACAGCCCTGAAGGAAGCTGTCTCAGGGCGGAACCGTAAAGGGCAAGGGCGTCCGAGACCTTTCCCGCGTCCTCGAGTCCCATCGCCAGGGCCGCCTCTTCGAAGGGGCCGGACGGCGAGTGTGAAACCCGATCCGCGCGGATCAGCAGGACGGCCAGGGAGAGGATGTCTTCCAGATTATGACGGAAGACGTCCCGGATCGGCCCCTCTTCCCCCCGGAGATAAGCGGCATACGCGGCCGGACACAGGGCACCGGGCATGTCGTCCTCTCGGACATGTCCCAGGAGCCCTACCTCCAGGTCGACGAGGGCGAGAGACTCGAACTCGCCCCGCCACACCCTCCTGGCGAGCGAGAAGAGGTCCAGATGATACCCATCCGGCACCGATCGATTCAACCTCTGGAACTGGATTCGATCGAGGATGCGCGGCCGGTCGAACCGCCTCCCGTTGTACGTTACGATCCCGCCGAAGGCCTGCCAGCGGTCCAGGATCGCCTCCAGGAAGGCCGGCTCGTTTGCCGGATCCTTGAGGAAGTGCTGCTCGACGACGAACCGGTTCCCTCGAATATATCCAAGCCCCACCAGGAAGACGAGGAGACCCGCGCCCGTCATGAGACCTGTGGTCTCGATATCGAGGAAGAGCGTCTCCCGCAGGGCGCATCGGCTGGACGGCCGGGTCCCGGGCGAGGAGGGAAAGCCCGCCGGATTGAACCCATCGGAGATCTCCAAGAGGCACTCGGCCGTGCCGCCGGGAGAGGGGAAACGAGACCTGTCGGACGTAAGCGACCCCTCGGCTTGTTTCGCGCTCCTCGAGGGCGGGGAGCTTCCCGTTGCCGCCCGCACCCGACGGGCTGATCCCGGCCGTGTCGGAACCGTGACGGGCCCGGGATGGAGCGTCCCCCTCGAGCATTTCTCCGGGGTGTTCCTGCGCGGCCCTTCTCGGCCAGAAGCGTCCGCCGGACCCGTCGAGATGGCGTAGCCGGTTGCCCAGAGCCATCAGATGAGCGTCTCGATCAGCGATCGGGAAAGCGCCTTGCCCCTCGGGCCCACTTCCATCGGTGTCCCGGTGCAGGCAGGGCAGCCCGACTTGCAAGGGCATTCCGCTACGATTTGCCGGCAAACCTCCAGGATGGCCCCGCGCACCTCGAAGGCCTTCTCTGCCAGACCGACCCCGCTCGGGTATCTGTCGTAGAGATAGATGCAGGGCGAGTCGTACTTCTTGGAGACGATTTCGGTCGCGAGGCGAACGTCCGCCGGATCGGTCCGAAGGAAGAGGGGCACACAGCGCCGGAGCAGGTGGCCCACCCCCAGGAGCGCCCCCCCGCCGTGCGAGTCGTAGAGCCCGACTCGCGCCGCCACGAGGCGAGGGATCACGATCCAGAACGCGGTCGTGTCCATCTCCTCAGGAGGAAGACGTATCGGAGCGGCGCCAAGGTTCTCTCGCGTGTAGAAGCGGATCTTCTTGTAAAGGATCGCCTGCGTGGAGACGAAGACCTCGCCCTGGTAGAAGACGACGGAATCTCCCCGAGCCTCGCGGTCCTCATGAAGGATCTGGATCTCGGTGGACCCCTCCGCCTCGGTGTAGTAATCCACATCGGTCCGGCGACCCCGCGCCACGCGGGAATCGTAATCGAGCGACTCGATCTGATAGATCTCGCCCTGGACCCCGTAGATCGCCCCCTCATGGCAGAGGAAGGGTGCGCTGGGACGATCCACCGTCCCGATGGCCGCTCCGGTCTCGGCGTCGTGAACGACGAAGTTGTCGAGGTCCGTCGCTTCGAGGCTGACCCCTTCCGCCGGGTAGAACGGCGCCGTCCAGTAATGGACGCCTCCTCGTTCCGTCAGGATACGCGCCGTGCGTTCCAGATAGCGTACGATCTCGGACACCTCCTCGGGGGGGAGATCACCGAACGGCTCCCCCTTCCGGAATGGCAGCTCGAAGGCGGAGCACTTCAAGTGGTTGGTCAGGATCAGGGGGTTGTTCGCATGGATCCGAACTTCCTCGGGCGTCCCATCGAAGATGTACTCCGGGTGGGACATGATGTACTGATCGATGGCGTTCGATTTGCCGACCATCAGGACGAGGGACCGGCCCGATCTCCGCCCCGCGCGGCCCGCCTGTTGCCAGAGGCTCGAGAGGCTTCCCGGATAACCTCCCAGGACGCAGACGTCGAGAGAACCGATATCGATGCCCAGCTCGAGGGCGTTGGTTGAGACCACGGCAAGAACCGTCCCGTCGCGGAGACCCGACTCGATCTCACGCCGTAAGTTGGGGAGGTACCCTCCCCGGTAGCCGCGGACTCGATCCGGCGGCCATCCCTTCCGCTCGTACAGTTCCTTGAGATACCTCGTGAGGACCTCCACCTGGCTTCGCGTCCGGACGAAGAAGATCGTCTGGAGCCCCAGGTCGGCGAATGTGCCGGCGAGACGGCGCACCTCCTCGAGATGATTCGCCCTCAGGCCGATCGACGGCTCCACCATCGGAGGGTTGTACAGGATGAAATCCTTGTCGCCGCGGGGGGCGCCGCTGCGCTGGATCAGCTCCATGGGGAGCCCGACGAGCTCCTCGGAGAGGGATTTCGGATTCGCGATCGTGGCGGAGCAGGTGATGAACTGCGGCTCGGCCCCATAGTGAGACGCCACGCGCCGGAGGCGGCGAATCACATTGGCCACGTGGCTGCCGAAGACGCCGCTGTAAGAATGAATTTCGTCTATGACGACATAACGCAGCGACTGGAACAGTTTGGTCCACTTGGGATGGTTCGGGAGGATCCCCGTGTGCAGCATGTAGGGATTGGTGACGATGATCTGGCCCCGCTCCCGGAGGGCCCGGCGAGTGCCGCCCGGGGTGTCGCCGTCGTAGGTGTAACACGGAATCTCCCGGTCGAGCCGCCCTTCCAGTTTCCCGTCGGGTCGCCCGACGAGTCGATTGATCAGCCCGTTCAGTTCGTCCACCTGATCTCTGGAGAGGGCCTTGGTGGGAAAGAGATAGAGAGCCGTCGTTCCGGGCTCGGTCAGGATGTCGTGAAGAACAGGGAGGTTGTAGCAGAGCGTCTTTCCCGACGCGGTGGGCGTGACGATCGTCGTTCCCTTGCCCTGCCGTATCGACCGCCATGCATCCGCCTGATGGGAGTAGAGCCGTTCGATCCCACCGGAGCGCAGCGCCTCCTGCAGATCGGGATGGAGATCCTCCGGGAATGGGGACCAGTCTCCTTCCGATCCGGGCAGCACCTTCCAGTGAGTGATGTTCTCCATCACGCTGGAAGAAGATCGCAGTTTGTCAATCAGTCCGTCTACGGACATGGAGGAGGCGCCCATCTCGAAGCTCACCTCGCCGAGGGCGGAGAGATGACCCTTCCGGGGGATCACCCTTCGGACAGATGACTGGGGTCAGGGGGAATCCTTTTCCTCGTTACCTGAGTAAGCCTAACATGCGACTCCGACAGCACGTTGCGTAGATCGGCCGTCGTCGCCGAATGGATGTCGGACCCCCCCTACGGATGTCGGACCCCGATGTACAATAGGCTTGCTTCCAATGGCGATTCTCAGGGTCGAGAACCCACCCAATCCGTGGGCGTCCTCCTTCGTGGAGTATCTGGGCGAGGCTCCTCGCGCCTCCCTCGAGGTCTTCGAAGACGAGACTCGCGAGATCCTCTCGAGGAACGAGAGTCCGGACGTCCCCTTTCGTTGGTCGGTCAATCCGTATCGCGGCTGCTATCACGGATGCGCCTACTGCTACGCCCGGCCGTCTCACGAGTATCTGGGCTTCGGCTCCGGCACCGATTTCGAGCGAAAGATAGTCGTCAAGCGGAAGGCACCGGGGCTCCTTCGCCGCGCCTTCGAGCGACCGTCATGGAAGGGTGAGCTGATCGCCTTTTCCGGTGACACCGATTGCTACCAGCCCCTGGAGGCGTCGCTGGAGCTGACGAAGAGATGCCTCGAAGTCTGCCTGGAGTATCGCAATCCGATCGGCGTGGTCACCAAGAGCGCCCTCGTGGAACGCGATGCGGATCTCCTCGGTCGGATCTCCCGTGAAGCGTCCTGCAGCGTGATGTTCAGCATCCCTTTCCTGGACGAGGAATCCGCCCGGGCGATCGAATCGTACGCCCCGTCCCCGCGGCTACGGCTCCGCGCGATGAAGGCCGTTCATGACGCCGGGGTCGAGGTCGGTGTGTTGATCGCTCCCGTTATCCCGGGCCTCAGCGACAGGGAGATACCCGCCGTGCTGAAGGCCGCCCGCGAGGCCGGGGCTACCCGGGCGGGGATCGTGGCCCTGCGGCTGCCGGGCAACGTCGAGGGCGTCTTTCTCGGTCGGCTGCGTCAGGCGATGCCGGATCGGGCGAAGAGGGTCGAGGCCCGCATCCGGGAGATGCGAGGGGGACGGCTGTACGACCCACGCTTCGGGAGCCGCATGCGGGGCCAGGGGAAATACTGGGCGGGGATCGAATCCGTCTTCGAGGTGTGGCGACGAAAGTTGGGCTACGACGATGCACCTTCCGAACCCGCTCCCGCCACCTTTCGACGCCCCGGCGTGAAGGGTCAGACGTATCTGCCCTTCGCCGCAGAGAATTGACAAGACCCCATTCCGTTGATTAGCTAGACCGCGTCAGATGGGAGAATCGACGTGCCTGAAGAAACAAGCAAAGCGCCGGAAGATAATAAACGAGAGGCCGACAGGGCGGCGAGAGACTCCCGGGTCTTCATCCGTCCTCTCCCCAAGATCGTCTTTCTCTATCCGACCGCGATCGCCGCGCTCGTTTGCTTTGTCGGGCAGGGGGCCGGGGGACCGACTGAGCTGAGCTCCACGTTCGGCCTGATCTTCTTTCTTACGCTCGCCCTGAACCTGCCCGTCGTCGCCTTCAATTTTTCGCGGCTCACCTTCGTCGTCCTCGTGCTCCTCGTCATCCTCATGGCCGTCCTGAAGGCCTGGACCCCCGTCTTCGGTTTCCTCGGCGAGAGGCAGATCGCCGCCACGTCACCTTTCTATTTCTGGTTCTTCGCCCTAATGGTCGCGATCTATCTCGGGGTCTTCATCCAGACGCGCTTCGACTACTGGGAGCTCACTCACAACGAGCTTCTCCACCACCACGGCTTCCTGGGCGACGTCGACCGCTATCCGGCTCCGGGGCTCCGGATCACCAAGGAGGTGGACGACGTCTTCGAGTTCATGCTCCTGGGGGCGGGTCGGCTGGTGATCCAGCCGCCCGTGGAGCCTCGCGCCATCGTCCTCGAGAGCGTACCCCGCGTGAACTACATCGAGGAGCGCCTCAAGGATGTCCTCTCCACCCTCAAGGTAACCGTCGGAAACCCCGGACTTTAATCACCAAGAAGAGTTTAGTGTCGCGCACCAACCCCCCCGGCGAGTGCCGAGTTTGGTGCGCGTCATGAAACTATTTCAGGTGCGGGCCTTCTCGATGATGCTCTCGAATCCATCGACATCACGGAGCGGAGTGAAGGCAGGTTCCTCCTGGATCATGATGCGGCTGGCGAATCCACGCTCTACGGATTTGCGCAGAGATTCGATGGCCCGGGCGGGCTCTCCGAGCTGGGAGTGTGCGCGGGCGAGGTGATAGTCTGCGCCTCCGAGGCCAGGATCGATCCGGATTGCCTTCTCGATGTGTTCTCTCGCATCCTTCCAGCGCCCCAGGGCGGCCTTCGAGATCCCCACGGCCAGCTGCGTTTCGGATGATTCCGGCTCATTCTCGAGCGCCTCCTCACACAGGCGGAGCGATTCCGCGTGATCTCCCTCGTCCCTGGCGATGGCGGCCAGGGTGAGGCGCGCGTCCTTGTTCATGGTGTCCTGGACGAGGATCTCGTTGAGTTGCTGCTTCGCCAGCTTCTTCTCCCCTTTTCCGAGGGAGATCACGGCGAGCCCATAGAGGATCTCGGGAATCGACTGGCCGCTCGGCGCTCCTTTCATATAGGCGTCCTGCGCTTCGTCGAAATTCCCCAAAGAAAGATACGCCTCCCCCAGGGCGAGGTGGGCATCCCGATGTCTCGGCAGGGCTTCGACGACCTTGTGCAGGACGTCGACCGACTTCTGAAAATCACCCTGCTTGAGCAGGCACATCCCGAGTCCTAGCTGGGACCGCATCCTTCTCGGGTCGATCTCGACCGCCTCCTGGAAGGAGCGGATCGCCGCCTCGATGTTCCCCTGCCCGAGGTAGGCCCTCGCCATATGGTCTCGAGGCATCCAGCGATAGGGTTGGAGGTCGCGTGCCTTCTGGAAGCAGTAAACCGCTGATTCGAAATCTTGGCTTTTGAGGAATTGCATCCCGGTCTGCAGGTGTCGGTAATAGGGAAGACCCCTGAGCCCCGCGGCGGTGACGAAGATGAAGAAGAAGATGATGGCGGGCCAGATCCACCATCCGATCGTGAATGCGAACATGTAGGCTTGCATCGAGGAGTCCCCCGTGGCGCGTTCCGGCGAATTTCCTCTACGTCATCCCGCGGGCCTCGGCGAGCTTGAGCAGGATGAATCGGTAGATGGCGTCCTTTTCGTCCTTGGAGATTCGGGTGAACTGGACTCCCATTCCCTTCTTCTTACCCTGCTCCGTCACCCACCGTATCTCTCCCACGGCATCCACCCCCACGACATCCGCCAGGTCCGGGGGATCGGTCAGATCGAAGAAGACCCGGACGAGGGTGCCCTGGGGCAGGCAGGCGGCGGCTTCACAGAAGACTCCGTCGGGGCCCAGGTTGACGATCGTTGTATCCAGGGGCAGGACCTCGGCCTCCAAGGCCGCGATCTTCGCCGCAATTCGAATGTCCAGGCGTCGAAATCGTCGCTTGTCTGCTGTCATGCTCTTCCCATTCTCGCGGCGAGTATCCTAACGCCAAGGGCGAGCCTGTTCCAGATCGCACTGGACCCCTGCGGGATCAGCGAGCGGCGTACGACGCGATGAGGCCTTCCAGTTGTTCGGCCAGGCAACGGCGAAGCTCCGTCGGTTGGAGGATCTCGGCGGCGTCACCGTACTGCAGCACCCAGGAGATGAGGAACTCGGTGGTCTCCGCATAGATGGTCACGATCACGGATCCGTCCTTTTGCTCCTTCAGGTTTCTCTCGGGGGTCCCCTCTCGAATCCATGGGGCTATCGACGGCGAGAAACGCACCTCCGCCTTCACGCGTCGCTTCAAGGGCTCGTAGAGGTCCCGAGGGCGGTAGTCCTCGGGACGGAAGTCCTCCGGCACGGTGAAGGTCTCTTCCAGCACCTGGATCGACTTGATCCGGTCCACCCGAAACGATTGGACCTGCCTCTTCCGCACGTCGTGAGCGGCCAGGTACCAGTCCCCCCCCTGGTAGATCACCGAGTAGGGCCTCAGCTTCCGCCTACTCAGAGCGCGAGACCTCGGCGAGTAGTACTCCAGCTCCAGGACCTTGGTCTCAGCGATCGCCTTCTCGATCTGCTCGATGCGGGGCCCGACCATTCCTCGACCCTCCTGGACGGCGACACGGCGGACGAGGCTCTTGAGGGTCGCTTGATCTCCCGACGAGAGCATGTCCTCCAGCTTATCCAGCAGGCTCTGGATCGCCTCCTCGTGCGGCGCGCTGGACCGAGCGAGGTGCTGCTGGAGAACCGCTGCCAGGCTGAGGGCCTCGGGCAGCGTCAACCGAAGGGGGCGACGAAAATGAGCCCCGAAGGACAGAGTGATCTTCTCTCCGTCGCGATGGACTCCGATGTAGTCGTGCGGGTAGTAGGGAGGCACTCCGCAGAGAATGACCCGGCGGAGGTACTGCTCCACCTCCTTCTCGGTGCAGCGGAGGAAGCGCGCGATCTCCCCGAGTTCCGCCCCGGGGCGTTTCCGGAGGTAGGAGATCAGATTCAGAACCCCCCGCATCTCTTCGGTGATCGCCAACGCTCGTTCGTCCTTTCAGGGGCGGATGATCATTTCAGAGCGGAAGCCCTTGCCCTCTATCTTCCATACTTGGCGCGGGTGGCCTGGAGCATCTCGAGCATCGATCGGCGGAGGGGAGCGGGTGAGACGATCTCGGCCTGGTCTCCGTACTGCAGGACCCACGTGAACAACCTCTCGGGGGCGTACACATCCAGGTGGAGCCTCCCCCACCCGTCGCCATCCTCTTTCAATGGTTCGTGATGCCCTAGCTCGCCCCGGATCATCCAGGCGATGTCTGGATGAAATCGAATCACCGCCTTCACCGGCTTCCCTTCCGCCATCTCCCAGGGCCGCTTGCGGACGAAACGCTCGATGCGAAATCCCTCCGGGGGAGTGAAAGTGTGCTTCTTGCGGAAGACCTTCACCTCCCCTTGAACCCGATCCACGCGGAACGATCGGACCTCCTTCCTCTCGTACGAGTAGCCGACGATATACCAGGCCCCCTGGACCAGGGCCATCCCGTACGGATCGACCTTCCGATGGCCCAGACTGTTCCGGGAGAAGGTGTAGTAGGAAAACGAGACGCAGGTGTTCGTCAGGACGGCGTCGGAGAGGTTTCTCAGATTCGACTCGAGCCTCCCGGAGCGTCCCCGGCGGCGCTTGGGGGCCTCCGGGACTCTCCCGAGTACCCGGGAAGGATCGGCGGCGTCGTTTCGATCCAGAGAGTCGTAGGTGAACTTCAACAGGGCCGAGGCAAGATACTCCGCGACCGGCCCCGTCTCCTCCGAGAGGGCGGTGACGGAGAGGTAATGGAGGAGATGGGCCTCCTCGGGAGAGAGTCGCACAGGCGGAAGGAAGTACTGGTCCTTCGGGATTCCGTACCCCGCGTTGCCGAAACCATCGTCGGCAACGTACCGGATCGGAATCCCGATCCTTCGGAGCTCCTTCTTGTCGCGCTCGAATCGACGCTCGAGGGTCTTCTCGTCCGCCCGATCCCCGTAACCTATGACCTTGTCGCGGATCTCGCTCCAGGAAACGGCCACCCGGCTCTTGAGCAGGAAGGAGACGAGGTTCAGTACTCGCTCGGTCTTGGAGATGTCAGCGCGCTTGCCCTCGGAATGAACGGGGTCCGGGGGCCTCACCGCGGCCTCACCCCTATCTCGGGAGCGACCATGGGCCCGGCCCCGGACGGGCCGATCCCTTCCAGGATCCCGTCCTCGAAGAGGAGGGTCTGTCCTTCACCTTCCTCGTCCTCGTAGACCCACACGTCTTGCCTATGGCCCCCCGTGCTCGCCAAGGTGCTACGCCGGGCGGGTCCGATGGAGTACCGCACCTCCTTTTCGTTCATTCCTCTGATGATTCTCCCCTCGATCACCGGAACCAGGAATTCCATCCGAATCTCCTCGGACGCGAGCTTGCGGGCCACGCGCTCCACCTCCGGGCGCGCCTTCTCACTGTCGAGATACAGGCGCCTCGCAGGCTCGCTCATGAAGCGACTGTACTGGCGGAAAAACGTCGACTGCTCCGCCGAGAGAGACGCGCAACCGATCGAGGACGCCATGAGGATGACAGCGAGTAATACCCGGGAGGCTGGCAAGGGCTCGCCTTTCTGGAGCCGACGATAGAGGGACGGCCCCTTATCTTATTCGTGTTGCTCCATGTGTCAACTGTCCTATCCGTAGATGCGCGATGCTCCCGCACAGGGAGTGACAGCGCTTCTCCACAGGTCGTGTGGATAATCGTCAAGTTGGAGAAGCTAAGCGTTTGACGGTACGTCTCTTCGACCAGATTTCCCGAGTTCCGTGGCGGCAATGGAGTGCGGTTTCGTGGCCGATCCTCCCGGAGACAAAGAGGTTGCGACGTCATCGTCCCTTCTGGAGATTCAAGGATGGCATTCGCCGATGCGCGCGGTGAACCCGGCGCCGGTTTTCCTGGCCGCTAATTTTTCCTGGGTCCTATCCGCGCCGCGGATCGCCGCGCCGGGAAAGCAGTATCCGTGGTCGCGGCGCAAATCTTTATCCTCCATGCATGTGGGTCAGACGCGGGAAACGGTTCGCGGCGGCTCGATCCGTCCCAGCCGTTCTTTTTTTGACTGAAGTTGTCCTGTTTCATCGAATTGCCCGACCATCATCTTGAACGCTTTCTCGGTGTTTGATTAATAGGCTACTGAGTGGGCGGAGGTAAGACCTTCGCCAGTGACACCGAAAGCTTTGTCAGGAACCGCTCCGGTAAGAGGGCACCAGGGCTTCCATCGGGGATCAAGGGGCAGCGATGCGACCTGTTCCCCGAGGAGAATACATAATCCCGAGCCCGGGCACCTTTGAAGGCCCTGATAAAGCGAAAGGTGAGAGACCCCATAGGAGCCGGCACTCCCGAGAGGGAAAAGCCGCTCTTGCGGTCAAGCAACGCTCTGTAGCGCGGGTCCGAGGCCAGAACTCAGGAGTGGCGCGGACCGAAGCGCAAAAGAGAAGGGTGGGCGAAGGCCTTCCCATTGCCGTGAGGGAGAAAGCTCCAGAGGGGCCGAAGCCCAGGAGAGCATCGGCCGGCCGGTGGGACTGATCATCCCGCCATCATCCGGTGGCGAATTTCCGGGAGGATCAACGCCCTGAAGGTGGTCAACCTTTTTGCCTTCTGTTCCTCAGAAGAGAAGGGAGAAAGGATCTGAAACGCCAAGAGGGCACCTAACCTCGAGAGAGGGGTGGGCTTTCCGGGAGGGAAAAGCTCTGAAGGGATAATCCCAAAGGCGCTCCGGTCTGCAATACGGCCGGTAAGTCTTGCAGGAAGCAAACCGCTAAGAGGGTAACCAAACCCTGAAAGTGGATCGCACCGGGGAGGTAGCCCCGGTGACTCAACGGGCCTGCTCGACCTACAGGTGTCATAGGGAGGGAAACCCCAGGAGAGTAAGCCCTTAACGGGCGGCTGTGACCTGGAGAATACTCTGAAGGGGAGCTAAACCCTAAGAGGGCTGCGCGTTTCGGGATTCGTCCCGGCGGCGCAAAGGGGAGTAGGGAAGGCCCCGGAGGCCATCGCTGGAAGGTCAAGGGGGTTGGGCTGAACCATTGATGCCCTACCCACTCCCTCTATCGGCCCTGGAAGGGCGAGCAACCCCATGAGAGGAGGGTCCTCCGACGGCGACGTCTACGGACCAGCCAGGTTCCGGCTTGAAAGCTCTGGAGGGGAAATCACCGGCGTAGATACTCTTTCCTCCGTCCCTTTATCATCCCGCCGCGCTATCTTCTTGCCTCTTCGTGAGGTCCCCCATACTTGCACGCCTCGAGTCGCCCCGGCCCTTGCGCCGGGTTGCCTGGCCGGCATGGCCTCGATAGACTCAGAACGGCTATCCCCCCATCGCAGGTATGCATGTCGATCCTGGTCCTCATCCTCACGGGAGCCTTCCTGGGGCAGGCGCCCGTTCCGCCGAAACGTGACCTCTCCATCCATTTCCTGATCGAACGGGGCGAGGTCGGGCTCTGCAAGGACGGCGGGTGGGCCGTCCTGGAAATCCTCGTCGACAACCCCACCCCCGAAGCGATCGAGGGCAATCTGACCGTCGAGGTCCCGATGCCTCATCGGGAGCGGGTCAAGCTCCAGACGTACATTTCCCCCGTCCAGATGCCGCCCCAGTCGAGGCGGCGATACCGTGTTCCGATCTACGTGGATGTCTCCCCGAATCATGGAGAGGCCACCCTTCGCGTGGGGTTCGAGGGTGTCTCGGGGATGCCGGTGAGGACACGCACTCTCATTCCGATAGACAGGATCAAGGCGGATCGGCTGTATCTCGTCGTCAGCCCACCGGAGGGGGACTCCGGATTCGGCTACCTGATGCGGCGGCGCCAGTCCCGGTTCGGTTCGACCAAGGGAGCGATGGTCGTCTACGCTCGCCCTGAAGGCCTGCCCAGCGACAAGCTCGCCCTGAAGAGTTTGGACGCGATCATCCTCAGTCGAATTGCCTTGTGGAGCCTGACCGCCGAGCAGCAGGAAGCTCTGATCGCGTATGCCCTGTCGGGGGGGAACCTCATCCTGGCCACATCCAGGAGCGGAATCCCCCATCAGCCGACCCTGCTGGACGACGTCCTCCCCGCCATCCCCACCTCGTATACCCAACTGGAGGCCTGGAAGCGTCTCTCCCTCATTTTCGGGGACGGGGAATCCGTACCGGGACCGATCGCGATCCAGACCCTCGACGTCAAGCCAAGCGCAGATTTCGTCATCGAAGAGAGCCAGAGTCCTGTCTGGGTGGAGCGCCGTCTGGGCCGAGGAAGAGTGGTCGTCATCGCCTTCGATCTGGTTCGGGGGGCGATGCCCAAATGGTCCTCCATGGACTCGTTCATCGAATGGCTGGTCCTCGGTCGCGAAGCCTTGCCCATGATGCCAAAGGCCAACCGGGACCTGGTGACAGCGGCCTGGTCGACAGCGTTCGACAGTAGGAGGCGGTCCCTCACCTTTCGGAGCCCGTCTCTCGCTTTCATGAATGCGCCCGTCGAATGGCAGCTTGACCATCACAAGACGTTGCCCAAAACGGCCGAGGCGGACCCGGACCCGGTGAGGGGAGGGGGCCGGCCGGGCCGCGTCGGCAGATCGAGGCTGCATCTCACCTCCGCGAGCCTCCGTCATCTGCCGTCTCTGGAGCCGGTCCTCGAGGAGGCCCTCCCGGCGATCCCGCCGACAGCCAAGATTCTCAGCTTGGTGCTGGGCTACCTGATCTTGATCGTGCCGGTCAATTACATCTTCTGGCGGGTCCGTCGCCGCCTGGAATGGGCCTGGATCACGGCGGTCCTGCTGGCCGTGCTGTCGACCGGCGGTGTCGTCGCTTGGGGCATGACAAAGGGGCAGCCGCCGGTTCGCATCTGGGAGCTGGACCTGGAGAGGGGTCTGGTCGGGGCGCCCGTCCGTCATCACCGCACCCGATTCGCCCTCACGTCCCCGAGCAAGAGGAGGATCGATCTGGCCGTAGCGCCCGGAGTGCGGATAAAGCCGCGGGAAGTCAAAGGGGCTCTCCTCGGGGAGTGGAGTCAGGCCCCGACGCTCTCGATCGCCGAGGACCCCGGCCTGCCGGGGTACGAGATGCGTCGCAGGTCGTATCACTACCTCTTCTCGGAGAGGATAAATTTACGACCGTCAGCCGATCAGAACGGCCCATCCTCGGCCCCGGCCCATGACCCGGAGCGGGCCCGAGCAGAGATCCATCTCGACTGGAAGGGACCACCGGACGGAGGAATCCTCATCAACGGCTATGGATGGGTTCCGATCCCGGTCGAAGACTCCGTGGTCTCGAACGTATCCGTCGATCAATTCCTCACGGAGTTTCACCCCGAAGGCCGTATAGGCCGATGGGATCGGATGAGCCCTGTTCTGGACGAATGGCTGAGGTCGCGGGAGCTGGATCGCTCCGTGTGCTCGCTGGGGTCGTGGCGGCCGGTCCTCCTCGAGCTTCTGGGGAAAGCGGTGAGTGAGATCGAGTCCGGGGGGATGCGCGAGGAGGTCAAGGCCCAGTTCGTCTTCTGGAGGATGTCGACCGGCGGCCAGCTCAGGCCGTCGGACTCGACGGCGACATTGGAGAGGCTACAGGTCGCCATCCTGGATTACGCGCCGCCTGCCGCCAGCGACGAGAAGCGATCTCTGAGGTGGATTCCGAGAGTCGGATCCATGGCGTCCCCGGACGATTCCGACAGGCGGATCTTGTCCGATCTCGAGTTCATTCCCACTCGTCCGCTGCGCCCGGGAGAGTTGGAGGGCCTGCGCCTCCGCCTAGTCGCCCGGAGCCGCCTGATTCCACCGACGTCGTACTTCTCGGATGACCTGACCGTGCGCCTGTTCAACTTCGAGACGGAAGGGTGGGATTCCCCCGGAGGCAGGGTGTTCACTTCCAGCCCGAAGGGCAGCGGGTTCAATCTACCTTTCGCCCCCTATGTCGATCCTGAAACGGGTGTGGTTCGAGTACGAATCAACCTGAAGGACAGAAAGACCGAAGCTCTGATTCGATCTCTATTCCCTACCCAAGAGGAGGGCGATTGATACGCCTGGTTGGATTCACCAAGAAGTACGGAAATGGATATGCCGTGAAGGATCTGACCCTCAAGATCGGCAAAGGGGAGGTCTTCGGATTCGTCGGCCCGAACGGGGCGGGAAAGACGACCACGATACGATTTCTCGCCACGCTCCTGAAGCCGACGTGGGGAGAGGGCTGGGTGGCGGGAAGGTCCGTCCTGCGGGACCCGGTCGGTGTACGAAGGGCGATCGGGTACATGCCGGATCGGTTCGGCGTCTACGAAGGGATGCGGGTCTGGGAGTACCTGGATTTCTTCGCCCTCGCCTACGGGATCCCGTACAAGCAGCGCAAGGCGGTCATACGGGATGTCCTCGAGCTCGTGGATCTCTCGCCGATGGCGAACACGCCTGCCCAGGACCTCTCCCTGGGGGTGAGGCAACGTCTCTGCCTCGCGAAAACCCTCGTCCACGACCCTCCTGTTCTCCTGCTCGACGAGCCGGCATCGGGACTGGATCCGCGCGCCCGGATCGAGATCCGCGAGCTCCTCAAGGAGCTTCGCCGGATGGGGAAGACGATCCTCATCTCGAGCCACATCCTCTCGGAGCTGGCGCAGATCTGCACGACGATCGGCGTGATCGAGCGGGGTGACCTGATCGCCGCGGGGAGCGTGGAGGACATCCTCAAGGAGGTGCGCGAGAGGCGGCTGATCCAGATCGACGTCCTGAGCGGTTCCAACGAGGCGGAGAGGGTGCTTAACTCCCACTCCGCGGTGAGCCAGCTCGAGAGAGTCGAGGGGACGTTTCGTTTCGAGTTCGCCGGCGATCTGGATGAGGTCGTCAAGCTCCAGGATGAGCTGGGCGACGCCGGCGCCCGGATCCTCTGGGCGAAGGAGGTAGAGGCCGACCTGGAGGAAGCGTTCCTGAAGATCACCAAGGGTATCGTCTCGTGACCCGTCTCTCGGGCCCAGTGCTGGTCCGCGAGCTGGTGACCACCCTCAGGTCGCCGAAGGCGTTCGCCATCATGCTCGGCTTCAATGCTTGCATGGCGGCGGCGGTACTTCTGGGCTGGAGATGGGCCCACGAGACGCCCCTCGCGCGGGCCGATATCGGTCGCAGGGTGTTTCTGATCCTCTCCATGGCGCAGCTCGTCCTCGTAACTCTCCTGGCCCCCGCGCTCTCCAGCGGGGCGATCACCCTGGAGAGAGAGCGAGACACCCTCGACCTGCTCCGGACGACGCCGATCGGTGCTCGCAGACTGCTGCTGGAGAAATACCTGGCTTCGGTGGTCTTCTTCATCCTGCTGCTTCTGACCTCGACCCCCCTCACCGCTCTCTCCATTCTTCTGGGAGGGATCCGTCCGTCGGCTGTCCTGGGAGCTACGGTAGCCCTGCTGGTCCTCGTCCTGGCCTGCGGCGCCGTTGGAGTGACGGCCTCCGTGATGTTTCGGCATACCCAGGCTTCCCTGGCGGTGACTTACCTGATCATGATCCCGGTGGGAGCCCTGATCGCGGCCGCCTTCTACATCGGGGAGGCGGCGCAGAATCACCTGAGCATCGGGATGCTCGGTTTCCTCGGGGCGGGGATCGGCCTGGCCCTCTGGGAGGCGTCGCACAGGATCCTCGAGACGAGAGAGGAGTCGGAGATCGAGTCGGACAGCTTCGAGGACGTGGCGGTGCATGCCGGGATGATCCTCGATCGAAGGGTTTTTCCCGATTCGATCGTCTGGCCTGCTCGACGGAATGCCCCCATTCCGGACGGGGTGAACCCTGTCTTCGAGAAGGACCTGCGTCTGGAGGCGCCCGGCCGAAGCGGCCGTATGATATCGATCCTGCTGCAGGGAGGAATGCTCCTGAGTCTACCTCTCCTGTTCCTGCCCCCCTTCATTCTGCCCGACCTGCTCCCGTCCAATGTCGATGCGCTCGCCGGCCAGGAGCCGCAGATGATCATCTACCCCCTCTTTCTCCTGGGCTTCGTGCTGCTCTGCGCCTCGGCATTCTCCGCCACCGCCTTTTCCGCCGAGCGCGAGAGGAAGACGCTCGACTCGTTGGCGTTGACCCCGCTGCCTGCGCGGGCCGTGGTCTGGGCGAAGGCCCTCGCGTCTCTCCGGGGGACACTCGGAATCACTTTCCTGATCGCCTTCCCCTTCTTTTTCTACATCTTGATGAGGCCATTGGGGTTCGCGGGTCGAGCGAGCTGGGCCATCGGTCTGATCCTCCAGTTCGGCATCTTGATCCTCACGGGTGTGGCCATCACCTTCCTCGCCATCTGGATCTCGATACGCTCCAGGACGTCACTACGAGCGATGCTCACCCTCTATATCAGCCTGGCGATCTTCGTCGTGCTCCCGATCATCGCCATTCGATTGATAGGCCCCCTGATGGGTATGGAGTATGCGGATCTGCGAGCGATCGCGATTCCGAGTCCCGTGGCTGCGCTCTGCTCGGCGGCAGCGCTCTTCGGGGGTTACGATGTGCTCGATCTACACGTGGCCGGGAAGGTGCCGATCTGTATCTGGTATATCGTCCTGTGGGCCTTGCTCCTGCCCGTCCTGATTCGACTGTGCATATGGGAGTACGATCGATGTGGGGAATGGTGATTCGTCGGGCGGAGAGTTGCTTCGGGAACGGGGTGATGTATACTTCCGGACGGCCTACACCGAAAGGGGGAAGGAATGCACAAGCCAGCCGAGGTCGCTCGGGCTTTCATGATCGAGAGCGAGGTCGATCTACAGGTCGCCAAGGTCACGTTCGAAAACAAGATCTACTGTCGTACGATCTTCTCCGCACAGCAGTGCATGGAGAAGATCGTCAAGGGGGCCCTGGCCGCCAAGGGGATCTTCACCACGGATCACCACATCTCCTCTCTCTTTTCGGCCGTTTACTCCCAGGAGATGCCCGAGATGGACAAGCTCGTGGCGGCGATCGACTCTCTCGAGCAGTATGGGGCGCGGGCCCGCTTCCCACTCTACCGTAGGGGCGATCTCCCCATCTGGATCCCTTCCCGGGAGTACGGGGAGACGCACGCGATGAACGCCCTGAAGAAGGCCGAGCTGGTCTTCGAGACCCTGAAGCCGGATCTGG
Source organism: Planctomycetota bacterium (assembly GCA_027296055.1). GTDB lineage: Bacteria > Planctomycetota > JAPUJT01 > JAPUJT01 > JAPUJT01 > JAPUJT01. The sequence continues at coordinate 57,685 of JAPUJT010000069.1, forward strand.
AGAAGAAGTTCCCGGGCTAGTGAAGCGGCCCTTTCGGATAGTCAAATTGCTGGGTCCTGGCATGCCTCGAGAGAGATCCAGATGGCGAGGAGTATCGCCGTCCCTGCTGCTGATCGCGGGCCTGATCGCCGGCTGTGCAGGTGGCCCGAGCCGATTTGCCGACGTGGGTGACGACCAGAGAGGCTACCGCGGCGTGCTGCTGCAGGCCGAGGGGCTGGATGCTCCTGCACCGGTAGAAGGGCCTCCGATGACCCTCTCCGTGGGTGTGGGCACTGCCGTCCGGAACGCCGTCTGGATCCCCTGGCGGCTTGCTTTCGGGCTCATGGGCTTCGTGCTGGCCGGCGACTGCGGCCCGATCCCGTTCACAGGTTTCCGCTGGCTTTCCGGTCAGACCTCACCCTGGGTCCTGGGACCCGGGGAATACGCCCTCATGGAAGACGCGTACGGCCCGGGTGAGATTCCCCCGCGACCCCAGCCCTGGATCGGCAAGAGGGGCTCGGACCCCGAGCTTCTACCATCCCGGTCCGATCCGTAAAGAGAACCCATGAAGATCATCTGCAGGATCGGAATCGTCCTCCTGGGGCTTGCCATCCTTGCCCCTCCCGCCTACGCCGCCGGCGGAGGCTCCATCACGCACAGCATGATGATGCTGGTCCTTCAGCTCGCCGTGATATTGTTCGCCGCCAAGCTCCTCGGCGCCTTCTTCGACAAGGTGTTGAGGATGCCCAGCGTGCTCGGTGAGCTTGCCGCGGGGATGGGAATAGGTCCATACGTCCTCGGGGCCCTCCCGTTGCCTGGGATCGGCCCGCTGTTTCCCCTCCCGGAAGGGGCCGACTTCCCCATCTCTCACGAGCTGTGGGGAATCGCGACTCTCGGGTCGATCGTCCTTCTCTTCCTGATCGGTCTCGAGACGGACTTCAAGAAATTCTTTCGCTTCTTCCTGCCGGGCACGGTCGTGGGGATAGGCGGTGTCGTCGGCTCGTTCTTTCTCGGCGATCTTCTCACCGTTTATTTCTCCGTTGACCTCTTCGGCGAGACGATCGGCTTCATGGACTATCGGGCCCTCTTCATGGGGACGATTTCCACGGCCACATCGGTCGGGATCACGGCGAGGGTCCTCTCGGACATGAAGAAGCTCGACTCGGAAGAGGGAACGACGATCCTGGCGGGAGCCGTCATCGACGACGTCCTGGGAATCATCATCCTCGCCGTGGTCCTCGGGATCGCCGATGCCCATAAGAGTGGAGATCCGACTCGCTGGGCGGATATCGGCAGGATCGCCGCCGTCGCCTTCGGATTCTGGATAGTCGCCACGGTCGCCGGGCTTCTCCTCGCCCGACCGATCGCCAGATTCCTGAAGTGGGTCCCCTCGACAGGCGCCACGGTGGCGCTGGGTTTCGGGTTCGCCCTGTTCCTCGCCGGGCTCGCCGAATCCGCCGGCCTGGCGATGATCATCGGGGCCTATGTGATGGGTCTCTCCCTCTCGAAGGAAGATATTTCACACGATCTCGAGCGCGAGCTGGCGCCCGTCTACCACATTCTGGTTCCGATATTCTTCGCCGTCATGGGCATGTTGGTGGACTTCTCCAAGATGGGAGGCCTCCTCACCTTTGGCGCGATCTATACGGCGGCCGCCATCGTGGGAAAGGTCCTGGGCGGCGGCCTGCCCGTGCTCGCCGTGGGGTTCAATCTCCTCGGCGCCTGGCGCGTGGGCATCGGGATGCTCCCCCGGGGTGAGGTCGCCCTCATCATGGCGGGGATTGGACTCGCCAACGGCCTGGTCAACGAGAAGCTCTTCGGCGTGGCGATCCTGATGACGGTGGTCACGACCCTCATTGCCCCGCCCATCCTGGTTCAATCGTTCAAGAATCCGAGGAGTGGTCTGCGGAAGAAGGGGAAGCCGGGCTCGGGCCGTCCACCTCTCGAGAGAGTGTTCGCCGTGCCCGACCTCGATGCCAGCCTTCGGCGACTCGTCGTGGCGAGCATCATCTCTGGCTTCGAGGACGAGGGCTTCACGGTGAAGCTGCTCTCACCGAAGCAGGAGATCTACCAGATCGCGATGGAAGACACCTTCGTGGAGATGAACCTGGAAGAGGATGCCGTCTACCTCCACACGCAGCCGGAGCATCAGAAGAAGATCAAGGGTATCGCGGAGGCGTGCCTGGATTCGGCCCGGAAGCGGGCCGGCGACTTGAAGCTGCGTGTCCTCCGCATGGACGAGGACATCCCGTCAGGGTAGCGAATCGATCCATTGCCGAGCCTGGGTTCTGAGCGCCGAGTCTTCGGGTCGTTGGCTCGCCAGGACTGCCTCCAGGTGGCGTCTCGCCGCCCCCCACTCCTTCTCGCGGATGGCCAGCTCTCCAAGCCTCAAGTCGATGATCGTCCTGCCCGGCAGGATCTCCTTCGTCCTCGAGAGGGCCGCCTTCGCCTCGGCGTTTCGTTTCAGCATGAACAGGACCTGGCCAAGGTTATTCCAGGCAGGGCCGGAACCGGGATCGATCTCGGTCGCCTCGCGATAGAGGTCGATGGCAGTTTCCCGATCACCCTGCGCGAGGTGGCCGTCTCCCATCTTGACCAGGAGATCGCCCAGCTCGGTTCCATCGAGCAGGGACCTCGCCTTCTCGTACTCGACGAGAGCGTCGGCAGGGCGATCCATCTGGTAGAGGCAGAGGCCGATCTGCACCTGATCCCAGGGCCTCCCGGGATCGAGGTGAAGCGCACGCGTGAACGATACCATCGCCTCCCCCCACCGGCCTGCCCGGGCCAGCCACATGCCCCGCGCGGAGTATCCCTCCGGGGCGTCCGGGTAGGCGGCCACCAGTTCGTCGATCCGGGCGGCGGCCGTGTCCGGGTCTCCGGAGCCGGCGAAGACTTCTGCAAGACCCAGGAAGGCGTCGATCGCCCTTCGCCTGGGTGGATTCAGTCTCAGCGTCTGGTAGAAACTTGCCTCCGCTTCGGGGTACCTCTCCTCCCCCAGATAGAGCCGGCCGAGGGCCAGAGGGATTCCGCTGTCCCTGGCGTTGATCTGTCGCGCGCGTTTCCACAACCGCTCCGCTTCTTCGGTCTCTCCCCGCGTGGCGAGGATAGCGCCGAGATTGTAGAGGCCCTTGGTGGAGTCGGGCTCGATCCGGAGCGTCCTTCTCCACAGCGTCTCGTTGTTGAGCCAGTAGGAGCTCGTCTGGAGGTTGAGGCATGCCAGCAGGACGAGAGCCAATGCAAGGATCATCGAGCGCCGGCCTTGCGCCGCGCCTGCCCTCCAGATGATCCACCCGGCGATCGCCGCCAGCCCGACGGACGGCAGATAGAGGAGCCGCGCCGCCTTCACGACGCCTGTCACGATCACGACGTTGGAGACCGGCGCGAGACCGAAGAGAAAGAGGGATATAGCGACCCCCCGGGCTCGCCCCCACCGGAAGGCGCCGACGCCAAGGGCGCCGAGGATCCCCAACCCGAGGAAGGATCGAATGTCGAAGCCAGGCACGCTCCCCGGAAGGTAGGGAAATTCTGCAGCGAGGTTCACCGGAAAGAGGAACATGGCGACATAGTCGAAGAGAACGCCGAGCATCGTGCCCCAGCGATCGATCAACGACTCCCCGAAGAAGACGGTGTTCTCGCCCTGCGGGCCCAGGGCGCCGAGGATTCCCATCCTTACCGGCAGGTAGATGGCGAGCACGGCCGCGAGGACTACGTAAGGCCGGGCCCGGCGGCCTCCGGGCACTCGTTTTGTGTCGCCGCGATCGACGAACAGGTCACAGGCAATGAAGAGGAGCGGCAGACAGATCGTCACCTCCTTGCAGAGCAGTCCGCCCAGGAAGCAGGAGCCGATACCGAGTAGACACCCCGAGCCCCCGGCCGAGCTCCTGTAGCGGATCAGCAGGATGAGGGAGACGAGGACGAGGAGAGTGGCGAGGAGGTCGGCCCGCCCAACCACCGCGGTCACGGCCTCGGCGTGAGTGGGGTGAACGGCGAAGATCAGAGCGCCGATCAATCCCGGTGTCCGGCCCAGACCGATGCGATTGAGGAAGAGCAGGACCACCAGGCTGTTGGCCAGATGAAGGAGGAGGTTGCCCAGCCTGTAACCCCAGGCCCGATCCCCCCAGATCTGGTAATCGATCAGGTAGGTGGTGAGCGTGATCGGGCGGTAGAGCCCGGCCTCGATCTCATCCCCCCAGTAGGTCGTGGAGAATATCTCGCCGATCCGGTCGAGAGATCGAATTCGTGGATTGTTCCGGACGATGGGGATGTCGTCGAAGACGAACTCGCCCCCGAGGATGTTCAGGTGGGCGACGATGACTGCCGCCGCGACGAGAGCCGGCGCCTTGAAGGACGAGACACTCACCTGATTACTTCTGTTACCTCGGCCAGGTGGCGGACCTTGGCGTCGGCGATCCAGGAGAGGACCTCGCGGACCCCCGGGTCGTCCTCGACCTCCTCCATCACCCCGCGGAAGGATTCCAGGCTCGTCTGCATCCTCTGGACGCAGATCTTCAGGAGGTAGTCGAGTGTCACGTAGTGGTAGGTGGCGGACTCCATATCGAAGCTGGCGGGATCCGCATTCCCTCCGGCCTCCTCGATCAGGTCAGCGATCATGCCGGCGAATCCCTTCTCCTCCTCGGCGATCCGGCCGAGAAGCTCCCAGGCGTCCAGATCCTCTTGGCCGAGGACGGGGTTCGCGACATCCAGGATGTAGAGGATGAAGGACCGGACCTCGAGCGAAATAGCCCGGTTCAGCGAAGCGATCAACGCCTCGGCCTCCATCAAGGGGCCCCGAAGATGGTGAGGCCCTGCGTGATCTTCGCCGCCCCCTCGAAGAAGATACCCAGGTAGATCACGGGGATGGCGAGGAGGGCCGTCATGACCTTGGCCGACAAGGGAATGTGAAGTGGCGAGACATCGTCCATGGATTCGAGGTACATCCTCCGGATGATCCGCGCATAGTACCAGAGCGAGATCGCCGTGTTGACTCCCGCGGCGATGGCAAGCCAGAGAAGGTCTCCGTTCACGGCCGCGGCAATGAGCTGGAACTTGCCGGTGAAACCGCCCGTAGGCGGGAGGCCGATGAGGGAGATGAGAAAGATCGTCAGCATGAAAGCGAGGAACGGCGCACGGTAGCCGAGCCCCTTGTAATCCTCCAGGCGATCCGTTCCGAGGCGATTCTCCACGAAGATCACCACGCCGAAGGCTCCCAGGTTCATGAAGAGATAGACGAGGAAGTAGAAGGCGACGGGCTGGAAGCCAGGGAAGCCCTCCTGCTGAAAGAGCGCGACACCCATCATCAAGTATCCGGCGTGGGCGATGCTCGAGTAGGCCAAGAGCCTCTTGGCGCTTTCCTGCCACAGCGCGGCGAGGTTGCCGAGGGTCATCGTGGCGAAGGAGAGCCCGGCGACCAGGCTCGTCCACTCGATATCGAGAGAGACCCCGGCCGATTGAATGGGTCCGGAGAAGCCTACGACGAGGAACCGGACGAACATAGCGAACCCAGCGGCCTTGGACGCGACGGAGAGCCAGGCGGTAATGGGCGTCGGGGCCCCCTCGTAGACGTCGGGGCACCAGAAGTGCATCGGCACGACCGACATCTTGTAGGCAAACCCCGCGAGCACCAGAACGGATGCGATCGAGAGGGTGAAGAGATCCGTGCTGGTCTCGAAGGCCATGCCGATCGCCGCCAGATCCGTGCTCCCGGTCAGGCCGTAGAAGATGCTGAGACCGAAGATCATCAGTCCTGAGGCGACGGAGCCGTAAATCACGTACTTCAGCGAGGCCTCGGAACCGGCTCGGCTCTGCCGCAGGAAGACGACGAGGATGTAGGAAAGGATGCTCACCATCTCGAGGGAGAGGTAGAACATCAGCAAGTTGGACGCCGACGCCATCAGGCACATGCCGACCACGGCGCAGAGAAGGATGGCGAAATACTCCCCCATCCGCCTCCCACGAAATGGCTCGTACAGCATGGAGAAGATCACGACGATCGCCGTGGAGCCGATGAAGATCGCCTTGAAGAAAGCGCTGAACGGGTCGATCGTCACCATCCCACCGAAGATCAGTTGCGACTCTCCGAACCCGTCGATGGCGTAGAAGAAGGCGGCGACGAGACCGGAAAGGGCAAGGATGCCCATCGTGAAGCGGGAGTCGTTCCGCTTGATCAGCAGGTCGCTCACGATCAGGGCGCAGGCGACCACGGTGAGGATCAGCTCGGGGAGAAGATGAGCGACGCCGGGGATGATCTCGGCGGCGATCTCGGAGAATTCAGAAGGTGTCAGCTTCGATTGCAGCATGGCGATCCGTCCTTGGGGCTCCACTCTACCTGACGTGAGGCCGGCAGATCTCGACGATGGCGTTCAGTGATTCGTCCATGTATCCGAGGACCGTCATGGGGAAGATCCCCACGACGATACAGAGCACCGCCAGCGGGACCAGGCAGAACCACTCGCGGCCGGAGAGGTCGGGGAAACTCTTGTACTTCTCCTGGCGAATCGGTCCGAAGAAGACCCTCTGGATGGTCCAGAGGATGTAGGCGGCGGTCAGCACGACCGTCGGGATCGCCGCAAAGACGACCCACTTGTCGAAGGTGGGCGCCTGGTACGCACCGAGGAAGACGAAGACCTCGCTGATGAAGCCGTTGAGCCCGGGTAGGCCGAGGGATGCGAAGAACCCGACCATAGCGATGGCGGTATAGTAGGGCATCTGGAGCCCAAGCCCCCCGAACTCGCCCAGGTTTCTGTGGTGAGCGCGCTCATAGACCACGCCGACGATCAGGAAGAGCATCGCGGAAGAGACCCCATGGTTGAACATCTGCAGGGCCGCTCCCTGGACGCCCGCGTTGGTGATGGCCACCAGACCGAGCAGGACGTATCCCATATGGCTGATGCTCGAGTAGGCGACGAGGCTCTTGAAGTCCTTCTGGGCCATCGCGCAGAGGGCCCCGTAGATCATGTTGATCAGCCCGAGAGCGACGAACAGCGTGACGAAGGTGGTGGACATCGCCGCCGCCGGCATCATCGGGAACGAGATCCTGAAGAAACCGTAGGCCCCCATCTTGAGGAGAACGCCGGCGAGGATGACGCTGACCGCCGTCGGCGCCTCCACGTGCGCGTCGGGGAGCCACGTGTGGAACGGCCAGATCGGAACCTTGATCGCGAACCCGATGAAGAGGAAGGCGAAGATCCACATCTGGAAGCTCAGCGGCGTATCCGGAATCAGCGTGATCAGCGTGAAGAAGTTGAATGTGTGAGGCTCGAGCTGGAAATAGAGGGCCAGCATGGCGATCAACATGAAGACCGATCCGACGAGCGTGTAAATGAAGAACTTGATCGAGGCGTAGATCCTTCGCGGGCCGCCCCAGATGCCGATCAAGAAATACATCGGCAGGAGGACGATCTCCCAGAAAACGTAGAAGAGGAAGAAATCGAGGGCGCAGAAGACTCCGATGAGGCCCGTCTCGAGGAGGAGGAAGAGGGCGAAGTACCCCTTCGTCGCCTTCTCGATGTTCCAGGAATAGACGAGGCAGATCACCCCCAGGAGAGCCGTGAGCGCCACGAGGGGGAGGGAGAGCCCGTCGATTCCCATGAAATAGTGGATGCCGAACGTGGGGATCCAGCGATAGTACTCGACCGACCGGATGTGCTTTGCCGTGAGCGCCTGGGCGGCGTACTCGAGATCGCGCACCTCGGTGAAGAGAGTATAGAGCCCCGCGTCCTGTAGTCCCTTCACGGTGAGATCGTATACGCCCTTGTCGGCTGAATCTGCGGTGCGGTTCTCGAGGAACTGCAACGCGGCCGTCACCCTCCCCCTTCTCTCGTCGCTGAGCGGCTTGAGGAGCTCCTCCTTCTTCTCGACGCAGAAATCGTCGAGTCTCTGGTTCCCCGGCGAGTCGAAGCTGGTGATCAGGCCGATGGCGATGATCAAGGTGATGATGGCGCCCGCGAGGGCGACAGACTTCACGAGCAGCTTGTTGCGCCCGGGAAGGAACGCCACCACGACCGCCGTGAGAAGTGGTAGAAAGGTGCACCACGATACCATCGTCCTTCTCTCCTTCTGCCTCGCGCTACAACTTGTTGATGATGATGAAGAACACTAACATTCCGCCGAAGAGGATGATCGATAACGCCACATATTCCTGAAGCTTGCCCGTCTGGATCTTCCGGACGCTCTTTCCCCAGTCGAGGATCCCATCCGAGACCTCGCGGACCGCGCCATCGACGAACACATTGTCGAACCATCCGGAGAGGGCGGACACGCCGCGCAAGATGAGTCCCGAGAGATTGACGATCCCGTCGATGATCCACTTGTCGAAAAGGTAGACGAGCGTCCGGATGCTAAGGAGACCCCCGACGAAGACCTTGTAGTAGAACTTGTCGAAGTAGTAGAGGTTCGTGAGGACCTTCTTGCACTTGCCGATCAGGGGGACTTCCCTGGGAAGGTCCCGCTTCCTCCAGGGGCCGGCGAAGACGTACCACGAGCCACCCGCGCCCAAAAAGAGCATCCCGAGCGAGAGGAAGAGCGTCGGGTAATGGGCCGAATGCTCGGCGTCGGCATGCTCCTTCACGACTCCACTGGAGGCTGAGCCGCGGTCCTCGTCCTCCGTGGGCAGCGACCCGGTCGAGGCGAGGAGTAATTCACCATCTTCTCCACTCTGACCCTTGCCGACCTTCATCTCCATGTAAGGATCGACGATCCTCTCCTTGCTGATGCGCTGATCGAACCACTCCTGCTCGAAGAAGAAAGGGATCGCTCCGAGGCCGCCCGCGATGACGGCGGCGACTGCCAGCGTGCAGAGGGGGACGGTCATCGTCCACGGAGACTCGTGGGCATGATCGAACTTCTCCTTGTCTCTGGGCTCCCCCCAGAACGTGAGGAACATCACCCGCCCCATGTAGAACGCGGTGAGACAGGCCGAGGCCATCCCGAGGATGAAGGGAAAGAGGTGCACCCCGCCCCTCAGGAACCCGAAGGCCATGGCCTGCGTCAGGATCCCCTCCTTGGATGCGAACCCCGAGAGGAACGGCACTCCGGCGAGAGCGGCGGTGCCGATCAGGAACGTGATGTAAGTGATCGGCAACTTCTTCTTCAGGCCCCCCATCTCGGACATCTCGTTGGTGTGTGTCGCGTGGATCACGGAGCCTGCCCCGAGGAAGAGCAAGGCCTTGAAGAAGGCATGCGTGAAGAGGTGGAACATCCCCGCGGCGAACGCCCCTACCCCCACCCCCATCACCATGTAGCCGAGCTGGCTGATCGTCGAGTAGGCGAGGACCTTCTTGATGTCTGTCTGGGCCACGGCGATCGTGGCGGCGAGGAACGCCGTGATCGCCCCCGTATAAGCCACGTAGACGAGGGCGTCGCTGTGCCAGAAATCTCCATCGAAATAGCCGGGCCCGGCGAGGAACGGGAACAGCCTCGCCACCATGTAGACGCCTGCCGCGACCATCGTGGCCGCGTGGATCAGCGCCGAGACGGGCGTCGGGCCTTCCATCGCGTCGGGGAGCCAGACGTGAAGTGGAATCTGGGCCGATTTTCCCACGGCCCCGAAGAAGAGCAGGATCCCCGCTGCCGTCAGCAGCCCCTGCGACCAGGGCCCCAGTCCCCCCTTCACCGAGGCGAACAGGTCCGCATAGCTGAGGGACCCGATCGTGCCGAGGACGATGATCACCCCGAGGAAGAACCCGACGTCTCCCACCCGTGTGGTGATGAAGGCCTTCATGCTCGCCTTGGCGGCCGAAGGCTTCTGGAAATAGAACCCGATCAGGAAGTACGAGCAGAGACCCACCAGCTCCCAGAAGACCAGAAGAAACAGCAGATTGTCGACGATGATGAGGCCGAGCATCGAGAAGGAGAAGAGGGCCAGGTAGGCGAAGAACCGGGGGTACCGGTCCTCGCCGCGCATGTATCCCATCGAGTAGAGGTGGACGAGGAACGAGACCGACGTCACCACCACGAGCATGATCACGGTGAGGTTGTCGACCAGGATGCCGAACGAGAGCGAGAGGTCCTTCGCCTCGGTGCCGATCTTGACCCAGCTCACCTCCCAGGTCTTCGGGTCCATCCCCCCCTCCGCGCCGAGGATTCCGGCGAAGAGGTACAGGGAGATGGCCAACGCGCCCGCCATCGCTCCGGTGGGGACGTAGTCGCCGCCGCGCGGTAGCCATCGACCGACCGCGACCTGCACGATGAAGGCCGCCATCGGCAGGGCGAGTACAATCAGACAAAGTTGAACTTCGGACGGCATGACCTATCCCCTAGCCCCGCGTGGAGCCGATTTCCCCCCCCCGGTCACTCCTTCAGAGAATCCGCCTCGTCAATCTGGATGGAGCTCGTGTTGTTGAATATGTTCAGCACGATCGCCAGCGCCACGGCGGCCTCTGCCGCGGCGAGCATGATGATGAAAATCGTCACGACGTGCCCTTCCACCCCTCCCGCGACGTAGCGGGAGAAGGCGACGAAATTCAGAGCCGCTGAGTTCAGGACCAGCTCCAGCCCCATCAAGACGGCGATCGCGCTCCGGCGAGTCACGATGATCGCGAAACCCAGGCTGAATGTGACGGCCGCCAGGATCAGGTAGTGCTTCAGACCTATTTCGAAGAGGGGGCTCACTCGACCGCCTCCTTCCCGCGGGCTATGTAGGCTGCACCCACCAGGGCGGCCAGGAGCAGGACCGAGACGACCTCGAAGGGGAGGATGTACTTGGTCATCAGGAAGTCGCCGATCAGCGCGGTGGCGGGCGCCGGTGTCGCCTCTTCTCCGATCCAGGTGGTCTTCGCCGCCATGTACACGGTGCCGGCGAGCACGAAGACACTGACGACCCCGCCGGCGAAGAGGTTCGAGTGATGCGGCGTCCGGCCAATGAGGACGGGTTCCTTGTGGGTCAGCATCACGCCGAAGAGGATCAGGATGAGGATCCCACCGACATAGACCAGCACCTGGGTGAAGGCGAGAAAGTCGGCCCCTATGATGAGATAGAGCCCGGCGAATCCGAGCAAGGAGGCCAGCAGCCAGAAGGCCGCGTGGATGATGTTCTTCGTCGTGAGGATGAAGATCCCGGGGACGGCCGCCAGTATGGCGAACGCCCAGAACCCGATGGCGAGGAAGTGGGATTCGGTCACGCCTTGTCTCCTTCGCCCCCGGGCGTCGGCGGGGCCGGTTTGTCCTCCTTCGCTTCCGACTCCTTCGGCTTGGGCTCAGGGTCCGCCTTCGCTTCCGAAGCGGAAGCTTCGGCGGACTGCGTCTTCGCCTTCGCCTCAGCCGCAGCCTTCTTCTTCGCCTCCATGACGGCCAGCTTCTTCTGCTTCTTCTCCTCTGCCAGCCGCACGATGTCCGGTCGCTTCGACTTCACCCAGGCGTCGTCGTCCTTGGTGTAGCGACGATCCTCGAGCAGGTTCTTGTACATCTCGTTTCGCTCCGTGCCCGTGAAGTGAAACTCCTGACCCATATGGATGCAGTCCTTGGGGCAGGGCTCGCAGCAGAGGTTGCACATGATGCAGAGGGAGTAATCGATCACGAACATCGTCATGACCGCCTTGTTCCCCTGGTAGGCCCCCTCGATATCTCCGTCCCGGGTTCCCTCGATGTAGATGCAGTCGACGGGACAGGCCTTGGCGCAGATGTAGCACATGATGCATTTCTCGGTCTCGAGGAAGTGGATCCCCCGGTGGCGCTCGGGGAGCTTGTCCATCTCCCGGGGGTACTGGAGCGTGATCACGGTGTGAGGCCGGAAGAAGTACCGGATCGTCACGCCGAGGCCGATGAAGATCGACCGCGCATTGCTCCAGATCGACTTGAAGTACTGTCCAAACGCGCTGCTCATGTAGCCCTACCTAGCCGCGAGAAAAGATGCCGAAGAAGCTGCCGTCCGGGAGCATCGCTTCCCAGAACGTCGCCCCCAGGAGGGCGATCATGCCGAACGGCAGGAGCACCCTGAGACAGAGAAACATCACCTGATCCAGCCGGACGCGAGGAAGCGTCCAGCGGACCCACATCTGCAGGAAGACGATCAGCATCGCCTTGCTCACCGAGACGGTTGTCCCCGCCCCCACCGCTACCAGGGGCCCCCACCAGGTATCCGCTCCTGCCAGGGTCCCGAACAGGTAGCTGTCGATCGGTGCTACGCCCGTGTACCACCCGCCGAGGAACATGGCGGCGGCCAGCGCGGCCACCACGTACATCGCCGCATACTCGGCGAGGAAGAATATCGAGAACCTCATGCTCGAGTATTCGGTGTGGTAGCCCGCCACGAGCTCGGACTCGGCCTCGGGGAGGTCGAACGGCGCCCGCTTCGTCTCGGCAAGGGACGCGATCATATAGATGATGAAGGCGAGGGCGACGAACGGGCTTTTGAAGACGTACCAGTGGACGAACCACCCTTCCTGTCCCGCGACGATCTCGGAGAGACGGAGGCTGCCCGCGACGACGGCGACCGTGAGGTAGACGAGGCCCAATGGAAGCTCGTACGAGACGACCTGCGTGGCGGTGCGCATCGCCCCGAAGAGGGCCCACTTGCTGTTCGACGCCCACCCCGCCATGATCACGCCGATCGCCTCCACCGCCCCCACCGCCGTGAAGAAGAAGAGCCCGACGCTGAGATCCGCCACGATCCCCCCGGCCTCCCCATGGAACGGCACGACGAGGTAAGTGAGGAAGACGCCCGCGAAAGCGGCGATCGGGGCGAGGATGAAGAGCACCCGATCCGCCGACGCCGGTATCAGGTCCTCCTTCGCCAGGAGCTTGACGCCATCGGCCAGGGTCTGCAGCCAGCCATGGAAGAGGCCGACTTCCATCGGGCCCAGGCGTCCGTGGATGCGCGCGGAAACCTTCCTCTCCATCCAGATGGCGAAGAGCCCGAAGACCGTGATGAAACCGATCACGATTCCCAGGGCGACGGCGATCCTGATCGGAAGCATCCATGGCTGCAGCCACTCCACCTTTGCGAGCTGGGTGAGCAGGAAGCTCTGGCCCACGAACATCCCCGCCGCTGTCCCTGGCACGAAGCCACAGGCGACGAGAAAGAGGAAGAGGTAGTTCCCCTTCCTCCACCCGTACGTGGAGGTTGGGTTGATGAGCGGGCGAACCCGGTCGAAGGCTGCGCGGTAACTCTCGGCCATGATTACCTGTCGATCTCCCCCATCACGATGTCCAGGCTGCCGATGATCGCCACCATGTCCGCCACCATGCATCCCCTGGAGATCTCGTGGAGAAGCGAGAGGTTGCTGAAGGCGGGAGATCGGCACTTCATCCGGTAGGCGGTTCCGCTTCCGTCACTGATCACGTAGAAGCCGAGCTCGCCGCGCGAGTTCTCGATGGCGGTGTAGGCCTCTCCCTTGGGGGGGCGTAACACCTTTCCGATCTTGGCCATGAACGGCCCCTCCTTTGGGATCTGCTTCACCGCCTGCCTCACGATCTTGACGCTTTCCTCCATCTCCCGGATCCGGACTATGTAACGGTCCCAGCAGTCTCCCAGGGTGCCCATCTCCCCGCTTCCCACCGGCACGTCAAAATCGAAGCGGTCGTAGATGCCGTAGGGCCGATCCTTCCGGAGGTCCCACTGGACGCCGGAGCCGCGCAGCACCGGGCCGCTTGCCCCGTAGCCGAAGGCGATCTCCTTCGAGAGGATCCCCACATTGGAGGTCCTGCGGATGAAGATCCCGTTATAGGAGAGGAGATCGTTGTACTCCTTGATCCTCGGCTCGAAGTAGTCGATGAAGTCGGTGACCTTCTCGAGGTAGTTCTCCGGCAGATCGTAGGCGACGCCGCCGATCCGTATGTAGTTGTAGTTGAGCCTCTGTCCGCAGACGATCTCGAACAGCCTCAGGATCGCCTCCCTCTCGCGGAAGGCGTAGAGGAACGGCGTGATCGCGCCCATGTCGAGACCGTAGGTGCCGAAGGAGACGAGGTGGCTCGCTATCCGGTTCAGCTCGGCCATGATGACGCGGATGTACTCGGCCCGCTCGGGAATCTCGACGTCCATCAGCTTCTCCACGGCTATGGAGAAGGAGAGGTTGCTCCCCATCGATGTGAGGTAGTCGATCCGATCGGTGTACGGGGTGACCTGGAGGTAAGGGACACTCTCGGCGATCTTCTCGTAACAGCGATGCAGGTAACCGATGTGCGCCTCGGAATCGAGGATGACCTCCCCATCGGTGCGCAGCACGATGCGGAGCACGCCATGCGTGGAAGGGTGCTGCGGACCCATGTTGAGCAGCATCTCCTCCGTCTTGACGTCGCTCACTGCCATCGCTTTTGCTCCCCGAAGAAATCCAGATACTCGATCTCGCAGGGAACCCCGTGGTACTCCGTGGGAAACACGTAGTCCTTCCTCAGAGGGTGCCCCACCCAGTCCTCGGCGCACAGGATGCGTGTCAGGTTCGGATGATCGAGGAATTTGATCCCGAAGAGATCGAACGCCTCCCGCTCGTGCCAGTCAGCCGTCGGCCACACTCGGGTCAGGGTCGGGACTTTCGGATCCTCCCTATCAATCTCCACCTTCAGACAGATCAGGTGCTTGTGCTCGATCGATGTCATGTGGTAGACGACGCCGAGGCTGGTCTTGTAATCCACGCCCGAGACGCACAGGAGAATATTGAATTTCAGAGCAGGTTCATCCTTCAGGAAGAGGCATACGTCGGCGATCGCGTCGGTCTCGATCTTCAGCGACGGCTCCCTCCCCTCCAGATCGGCATCGCCGATCCGGTCTCCGAACTTCTCTCTCAGGGTGTCGAAGATTTCCTTCGCTTCCATCGTTCTCTCGGGGGCCGGACAGAAACCCTGGCCCTATTCGCTCGGAGCGACCACTTCCGCAGGCTTCTCTTCGGATGGGCCGGCGTTGGCGGACGTCGAAAGCGGGTCCGCGGGCTTGGGTTTGGAGGAAATGGCCTTGACCCAGTCCAGGTCTCCCTTGGCCCAGACATAGACCAAAGCCACACCGAGGATAAGCAGGAAGACTGCCGCTTCCACGAAGACGAACGGCATGCCAATCACCATGGGCCCTGCCCCCTTCAGATCCTTGAAGACGACGGCCCAGGGAAAGAGAAAGGCGACCTCCACCTCGAATAGGAGGAAGACGATGGCGACGACGTAGAAACGGATGTCGAAGCGGATCCAGGACGAGCCGATCGCCGGCTCACCGCATTCATAGATCGTCTCCTTCACGGGGTCCTTCACCGTTGGACGGAGGAACCGGCTCAGGATGGACACGTTGAGTATCACGAAGGCTATCCCGAAGGCTGTGAAGGCGATGACGAAGGCGAAATTCTCGTACAAGTAAATGTCTCCGAGGCAGGATCCGGCGACGCAACCGCCTCTGCGATGCCCCCTGGGGCGGAATGAGAGCGCAATTCTGACCTAAGGCCCCCGGGGTGTCAACCCGGCACTCTGGGCTCCGTAGGCCCTGTTTGCAAAATCTCGGCCAAGGGGAATCTCGATCTCTCAGGTGCGGCTCAAGCCAAGGCGGGCAAACAGTCTATGGAGTTTGGAGCCATCCGCGGGGAGCGGGCGGGTCGCCCGCCTGGATGCTCATATCGTCCATTCCCGACCGAGCAGGTCGAAATCGAACTCCGAGAGGCCCCCCAGGACCTTCTGGGCCATCGTGAAATCCTGGGACGCCGTCTCGATGCCGGGAAGTGCCACCACGTAGCAGCCCGCAAGGTGAGCGGAGCGCACCCCGTTTTCGGAGTCTTCGATCGCGATGCACTCGGCCGGGCGCAACGCCAGCAAGCGACTCGCCTCGACATAGATGTCGGGGGCCGGCTTGCCGCGTGCCACCTGCGGAGACTCCCCCGAGACGATAGCGTCGAAGGCGTCCGCGACCCCGGCAGCGGCGAGGATCGCAGC
>JAPUJT010000007.1 GCA_027296055.1 Planctomycetota bacterium
CCGTGAAGGGAGACCGTTGATGTCCCCTCGATCTTTCAGACCGATCCTGTTCGCCGTCGTGATGTTCCTCCTGACAGGGGCTGTCGGGGGCCAGGGATCTCCACGGGAGATCACCCTGGACTCGGACGATCTTCTCATCGAGGAGAGCGTGGTGGTCAAGCCGGGCGAGTACCGTGTCGCCGACGCGACAGGAAACGGCGTCCTCATCATCAAGGGCGACGATCTCACGATCGATCTCAACGGGGCGGTGCTGGATGGGAGCAGTCCCGGAGCGGCGCCCGACCTCTACACCGGAGTTGGCATCTGGGTCATGGGAGGAAAGAACATCACGATTCGCAACGGGACGATTCGGGGATTCAAGGTCGGAATCTACGCGAAAGAGAGCGATGGTCTGAAGATAGAGGGGTGCGAGGTGACGCGGAACTTTCGCCAGCGGCTCGGCAGCACTCCCGAAAGAGAGGACTCGAACGATTGGCTCTGGCCTCACAAGAACGATGAAAACGAGTGGATGAAGAACTACGGGGCGGCGATCTACCTGGATCGGTGCACCGAGGCCACCGTGGTCCGGAACCGGGGCCGCGACCAGCAGAACGGGATCATCCTCACTCGCACCGAACGGTCAGCCGTCTTCGACAATGACTTCTCCTACCATTCGGGGTGGGGTCTGGCGATGTGGCGATCGAACGGATGCGAGGTGTCGAACAACCGGTTCGACTATTGCGTCCGCGGCTACAGCCATGGCGTCTATCACCGCGGTCAGGACTCGGCGGGAATCCTCGTCTTCGAGCAGTGCAGCGACAACGTGTTCGCCTACAACAGCGCCACCCATGGGGGGGATGGCTTCTTCCTCTATGCGGGCCACGAGACGACCCGGGAGACCGGGCAGGGGGGTTGCACCCGGAACATCGTGTACGGCAACGATTTCTCCCACGCCGTGGCCAACGGAATCGAGGCGACGTTCTCGACGACCAACCTCTTCATCGACAATATTCTGGACGAATGCGACTACGGGATCTGGGCGGGTTACTCGTATTACAGCCAGTTTCTCGGGAACAAGATCTCCCGATCCCTCAGCGCCGGAATCGCGATCGAGCACGGACATGACAATCTCATCGCGGGGAACACCTTCGACAGGGACAATCGGGGGATCTGGCTTTGGTGGGACATGGACAAGGAGTTCATCGAGGGCCCGTTCGGAAAGATCCATAATACCGATTCGCAAAGCTACCGGATATTCCGGAATTCGTTCGAGCGATGCAAGCAGGGCATCCGTCTGGAGAAGACCTCCCTCGTCCGGATCGCGGGGAACACGTTCCAGAAATGCGGCGAGGAGGTGGTCGAGAAGGAGGGCTGCAAGGAGATTCTCCGGGAGGAGAGCCCACCCGGGCCCGCGGCCATCTTCCCGGCCCCTACGGTGCGGGGTAAGATGAATGCCATCCAGCCTCCGGGCGGACGCCGGGGACGGCGGACGATGATGATCGATGAATGGGGGCCGGTGGACCCGTCGATGCTGCAGCTTTTTCCTTCACAGGTCGTCGGCTCCGGGGGAGCGTCCATCTATCTCTTCGGCCCGGAAGGGAATTATGATGCGACCGCTACGGGGGTAGAGGTGACGCCGGCCTCGGGGACCATCCCCGCCATCCTGCGAGTACGGCCAAGGGGGCCGGGCCTCCACGATTTCACCGTCAAGGTTCGCGCAGGGGGCCAGACCCTCGAGACGACGGGAACGCTTCTGGGGGCGGAATGGCACGTCCGATACTACCGTTGGGCGCCGCGGGGACCGCGCGAAGGTCCCGCCGACTGGAAGAAGGTGCTGAACCAGGAGGTCATCGAGGAGACCGAGTCGGATCGCATCGATTTCGTCTGGGGCAGCGAGGCCCCGTCGAAGAAGGTCCCTGCCAATTATTTCGCGACGCTCGCCTTTGCCAGGATTCCTCTCTCCGGAGGGAAGTACGAGGTTCGCACCGTCTCCGATGACGGGGTTCGCCTCACTGTGGCCGGGAGGAAGGTGATCGAAAACTGGACGTGGCACGGACCCACCGAGGACGTAGCGACGATCCAGCTGACCGAAGGGACCCATACCTTCCTCCTCGAGCACTTCGAGATCGATGGCCACGCCCAGCTCCAGTTCTTCCTGAAGAAGCTGGAGTAAAAGGTGACTGTCCCCTTTTCTTAGCTCTTGATCTTCTTCAACGTGCCGAAGTTCTGGGTGAAGTGGGCGCCATGTTGTCCGACGCCGATGCAAAACCAGGCGTCGGAGACCATGTTCCGGTGGTGGGGTGGGCTGTGGTACCAGCCGTCGTGGGCACCCTCGGGGCTGGCCCCCCCGCTCATGTGGATGTTTTCCGAGACAGAGCCGTTGTAGCCGGCGAGCTTCGCCCGCATCGACGGCGTCTTGCGCTCGGGTATCGGGGAGTCGTGTCCGAAGTAGCCGAGCCGAGACATCTCCTCGGAGTGGCCGTGCGCGCATGCGGTCAGGTTGGCGTTGATCTCCAGGGCGCCCCGCCCCAGCATCATTCGATACTCGTTCAAGATCATGCTCTGCCTCAGCTCCCTCGGGTTGGGAGCCAGGCCTGATCCGGGCTCGGTATTCGCCAGAGACTCGTTCGCCTCGAGGATTCTCAGGTTCTTGAGCCTCTCCAGCAGGACCTCCTCCCACTCCGGGATCCCCTCCTCTTGCATGTCTCTTGCGATCCCGATCTTCCCGGCGCGGTAGAAGAGGAGACACAGGGTCCCCTGGGGTGGCGTAGTCATCGAGTCCACTCCAGCGAACCCCTGCAGCGCCTTGATGAAGGATTGCAGCTCCGAGAACTGATCGACTCGACGTGTGATCAGACCGAGCCACTCCGCCGCCCCATCCGTCGAGAGCTCGAGCAGACGCGACAGGTCGGACGAGATTTGCTTGTCGAGCTCCAGCCAGACCTCTTTCAGGCCCTGCACCTTCTCATCGACCCACCTCTGACCCGTGACCACGCCTTGAGCGCTCTTGTGATAACTTTCCGTGTCGTAGATCGCCTCCAGGGCGGACTTTCGCACCTCGCGGACCTGGCTCATCAATCGATCTCGGCGAGACGAGACGCGCTTGGAGGACAGCGTCGGGATCAGCGACCGGACCTTTCGGTAGTCGCCTTCGAGCTTCCTGGCAATGTCGAACATTTCTTTCGACAGGAACGACTCGAGGGGAGAGACCAGGGTCCTCCGTATCTGCTCATCGACGTCTTCGGTTGTCGCTGGATCCTGAAGGGCATCGATCTGCCTCTCGCGTTCTGCCTTCAGGATTCCGTTGAGTCGCCTGTACGCCAGGGATCGCTCCCAGGCGCTCTCGCTGAGAGTGAGTGAGGCGATCGCTGCCACGTCGGCGGGGAGACGCTGCGTCTTCCCCTTCTTCTTCTTTCTGCGAACCTCCCCCTCCAGCACCCATTGATCTTTCTTTCGAACGTACCCGAGTCGGGCACGGGCGCCCGCGTGATCCGGGTCGAGAGAGAGAACGGCGCTCCATCGGGCGGAAGCCTCATCCCGAAGTCCGACCGCCTGGAGCCATTCGGCGAGGTCGAACTGGGCTTCGGGATCGGAGAGCCGGGTATCCGTGAGCTTCTTCCGGTAGACCCGGCGTAGATCATCTTCTCTCAAGATCTCCTGTATCGCATCACGGGAGATGGTTCGCGCGCCGTTGGGCGTGAGGATCACGATCGATTCGTCGTTCGACTCGGTGACGGTGCCCGTGACTTCGGATCCGTCCTTCAAGATCAGCAGGTCCGCACGAAGCGGGGGCGCCAGGGCGAGGATGCATCCAAGAATCAAGAAGATGCCGGATGGCTTCGGCATATCGACCTCCTGCAAGAGCCGAATGATCCGCTTTCGATTCCAATCTTACGCGGGCCGGGACTGTTTGCAAGTTGATCGGGGTGGTTTCCTCCTTATAATCCGTTCCAAGGAGATAAAGAGTATGAAAATCACGCCTGTCCTCTCGGCGGTGGCGAGCCTGGTCTTCCTGGCAGGGTGCCAGACGGCCAGTCAGGGACCGCTCGAGGTCGAATCCAAAGGAATCTCGGCTCTCGAGATGAACGAGATCTTCTCCGGGGCGCGCGACCGTGTCTATCCGGCGCTCGTTCACGTCCAACCCATCCGGGAGACGTACGTCGGAGGCCGGATGCGTCTCAGCACCGCGACGGGTAGCGGCGTGATCATAGACCCGGCCGGCCACGTCATCACGAACTATCACGTCTCCGGAAAGGCAGAGGAATCGATCTGCACGCTATCCGACAAGAAGAAGATCCGGGCGAAACTGATAGGCGGGGATCCCCTCACCGACATCGCCGTGATCCGCCTCGACAAGGACCAACTGGAGCGGGAGGGAGTCACTCTTGCCTGGTCGACTCTCGGCGATTCGTCCAAGCTCGAGGTGGGCCACTGGGTCCTGGCGATGGGCAGCCCCCTGGGATTCTCTCGCACGATGAGCCAGGGGACGGTGAGCCACACCGAGAGAGTCTTCCCCGGGGCGGACCTCCGCCTCGGCGGGGGGCAGAGGACGGGGTTCTTCAACACATGGATCCAGACGACCGCGGCGATCAATCCAGGGAATTCCGGGGGCCCCCTGGTGGATCTCGAAGGCCGCGTCGTCGGGATCAACGCGCGGACGAGCCTCTTTGCCAACAATCTCGGATTCGCGATCCCGATCGATGTGGTGAAAGAGGTGGTGGATCAAATCCTGAAGCACGGCAAGGTGACGCGGTCAACGATCGGTCTCGAGTGCCAGCCCCTCGGCGACTTGGCCGAGATGTACGGCACGGATATGGGGGTCGTCGTGTCTGGAGTGGTCGCCGGCTCCCCCGCAGATCAGGCGGGAGTACGGGCGGGGGATCTGATCACGTCCTACGCGGGGATCCCTCTCCGGGCTCGGACGCGTGAGGAATTTCCCGCAGCGTGCAAGGACATGGCCGATGTCGCTGTGGGTCAGGTCGTCGACGTCGTGGCCTTGCGAGGGGGAAACGAGATCCGATTTCAGATCGAGACGCGCGAGATGGGCAAGCTCCTAGGCGACGAGAAAGAGATTCAGGATTGGGGGCTCACCGTACAGGGCCTGACCGAAGAGATGGCTCGCGAGCGGAGACTGCGCAGCAACGAGGGAGTCCTGGTGACCGGAGTGGTCGTCGGCGGTCGCGCCCATGCATCCACGCCCAAGCTTCTGGGTGGCGACGTGATTCGAGTCGTGGACGGCAAGGCGGTCTCGAAGATCAAGGAACTGGTGGAGAGACTTGCGGAACTGGAAAAGGAGAAGAAGGAGATGTTCCTCGTCAAGGTGATGCGAGGCTCCGTCTGGAAGCTCATCGTCGTCGAGCCGAAATTCGGGGACGAAGGAACCGAGGATCAGGAGGGCGGCGGATGACCTCACGAATCCAGAGCATCTCGGTCGCTTGCCTCCTCCTGGGCGCGCTCGCAGCGGCCTCTCCCGCGGCGGTCCAGGACGAGACGGCGAAGCCGCCGGGTCTCAAGGAACTCCTCGAGAAGGTGGCGCCGAGCCTCGTCACGATCGAATCGATCATCCAGATCCAGGATCGAAGCGGTCGTCTTCGTGAAGTGGAGGGGAGCGACTTCGGAGTGATCGTGGACTCGACGGGAATCGTCGTCACGGAAGGCTCGATCTACTTCGAGGACCCGCGGTTCTCCAAACCGAAGAACATCGTCATCTCGCTAGCCTCGGGAGAGGCGGTGGACGCACAATTCCTCGGTAAGGACGTTGAGAGCGACCTGTCCTTTCTTGTGCTGGAGCCCCGCGACGAGCCCTATCCCTTCGTCGATTTCTCCCGGGCCGCCTCGATCGAGGTCGGAGATCAGGTCGTCGTCTTCGGAGCCCTCCCGAGGATTTTCCAGTTCGAGCGGAAGTTCGTGCTCACCCGGGTCAATGCGGCCGTCACCCGGCCGAAGAAACTGTTCAGCCTGATGGACGACGTCTCCGATTCGGTGGCAGGACCTGTCTTCACGCTGCAGGGCCTCCCCGTCGGGCTCGTCTCCACGACCACCCGCGGTGGCTCCAGCGGGGCCCGGTCCTTCCTGTTGCCCGCCGAGTCGTTCATGAAGGTTCTCGAGAACCCGCCCGAGCACGAGAAGAAAGAGAGCAAGGCCTGGCTCGGAATATCCTTCCAGGTATTGAACGAGAAGCTCGCCAAGGTCCTGGGGATGCCGGGAGAGCGAGGCGTCGTGGTGAGCCGCGTTTACCCGGGAATGCCCGCCGACCAGGCCGGCATCATCGTCGACGACACCATCGTCGAGATGGGGGGGGAGGAGATTCCGGCCTCCAAGGACTCCGAAGATGCCCAGATCTTCATCAACATGATCCGGGAGCAGGAGGTGGGCACGAAGATCCCCCTCAAGGTCTACAGGGATGGCAAGGAGTTGGAGATCTCGGTGAGCCTGGCGGAGCGGCCCAAATCTCCGGCGGAGGCCCAGCGATTCAGTGTTCGTGACCTTGGCCTCATCGTCCGCGAGATCACCTTCTTCGATACTGTCGACCTCTCCCTGGAGGAGGGGCAATCCGGCGTCATCGTCCAGTCCGTAGAACCCGCCCTCCCGGCCGGCCTGGCCCAGGTCCGCGTCGAGGACATCGTGAAGACCGTCAACGGAGAACCGGTGGAGGACATCAAGGACTTCCGGCGGATCATGGGGGCGGCGGCTGGCCAGGACATCGTCCTCTTCATCCGGCGCGACCACCAGACCAAATTCATCCAGATCAGGGCTTCGTGACCCGCAGGCCGGTGGGTGAGACGGACCAGGGGAGGAGGGTGAAGCCGGCGCTCTCGAGCACTCCCATCACGGCCGGCTTCTTGTCCGGCGGGACGACGGTGACGAGAGTTCCGCCACCTCCGGCGCCGGAGAGTTTGCTACCGAGGGCGCCAGCCCTCCGGGCTTCCTTCATCACCCGGTCGATTTCCGCAGGGACGACGCCGCGGGCGAGCTTGCGCCTCTCCTTGCTCTCCGCCGCCACCAGCCTACCGATCCGTCGGATGTTCCCCTCGAGAAACGCCTCTCTCGTCTCGATAGCGATATCTCTGATCTTGGTCAATCCCGACAAGGTACGCGTCTTGCCATCGAGAGCGGACCTGACGACCTCCCAGTTCATCGCCCCCGAGTCATGGGGGACACCGGTGTAGTGGAGCAGAATTGTCTCTTCGAGGGCATCCTTGAAGTCGCCGCTCGCGGGGAGCCTCTCCGCCCGCACACTGCCGCGATGGTGATGGACGGCGAGCGCGCCGCCGAGGGCGGCCGCGTAATGGTCCTGCGTCCCGGACGGGACCCCCAGCACCCCCATCTCCACGGAGACGGCGATCTGGATCATCTCATCCAGCGTGCGGGGCCGTTTGAGGAGGTGGGCGATCGCCCCCAGCAGGCAGATCGTCAAGGCGGAGGAGGCGCCCAGCCCCGATCCACGCGGGGCGTGATTGTGAGTGCGGATGGAGAGCTCCCCTGGGGGCGACAGGGCTCGCGCCGCCTCCACGATCAGCCGGAACTCCGGGTCCACCTCACCGCCCGAGAGGGATTCCAGCTCCGTGGTTCGGCCCAGATCTTCCGAGGTGATCTTCGTCGGACCGTCCGCCAGCTCTACTTCCGCCTCGCTCTCGATCGAGACGGCGAGGTTGACCGTGAGACTGCCCGGGAAGATCTGCGCGAGGGGCTGGATGTCGAGCGTGCCACCCGCGAGGTCGATGCGGTTCGGAGTCCGGGCCAGCACGCCGCTCATGTCTGCGCCTCCATGTCCGTGCCCTGGGCGGCCAGCGTCATCTCCGCGACAATTGCCATCCTCAACCTGGAGAGGTGTAGGCTCAACAACGCCGCGATCGCGAGATGGACAGCGATGGCTACGAGCACGAATGTCACGGGTGAAACGGCTCCGAACAGGAAGCGAGAGTCGGAAGCGTTCAGGGTCGCCATGAAGATCATCGGGGGGCTCCCCAGATAGAGGATCCAGCTGACCCCCCCGCCCGCATCTTCGGCCCCCGTCCACAATCCGATGGCAGGGAGGAGGACCCAGAAGAGGGGCAAAGTACCTAAAGTCCATGCCTTGTAGGATTCGCCGAAGCAGAGCTTCGCCTCCTCCGTGATCACGGTGTAGAACCAGAGGCACGCGAGCAGAGCTCCTACCGGGGCAACGGCGGTCCTCCCGGCGTCCAGATGGAGCCGCAGGTTGATGAGGAGCAGTGCCGTACAGATGGCGAACAGGCACGCGGCGAAGAGGAGAGAACGGATCCATGTTTCTTGCATCCTCTGGCCGGGGCCTCCGAGGCGCGCGCTCCGAAGGAGACGCTCGCGACCGGGAGTGTTGACGACGATTGCGACGACGGAGATCGCAATGAGGATCGATAGCTGCCAGGCGGGGAAACCTCGGGCCATCCACACTGACGAGAGTTGCCCTTTCATTGCGCTGTAGAATAACCCGCTCACCACGAAGGCGAGAAACGAGACGGTCAATAGTGTCTGCCCCGGTGAGAGGAAGGGATTGCTTCGCCTCTCGATCTTCCTGGAGACGCCCGTGATGATCACGACGGAAAAGAAGACCAGCAGGCCCAGATTGAAGAGATAGGAGTTCACCTCGAACCCGTATATCGGTATGTCGATCAGGGGGGGCATCGCCCGTCCCCCCCCCGGAACGGCTAACCGGATCAGGAAGTTCAGCGGACTCAGGAAGTTGAGCGCATGCCAGAGGGCGGAACTCAGCCGGAAGCTGGGTATCATTCCCAGGAACCCCATGAGCACCAGGGGCGCCGCCGCTACTCCCCCGGCCGTCGTGCTCTTCTTGATCATCGACCCGACCGCGAGGGCGAGAGATGATGCGAAGAGGGTGTAGACCCCGACCACGGCTGCAGTGAGGAGGATGCGCCCGAGGGAAAAATTCGCCCCCACCGCGGCCAGCAGGAGCAACGGGATGGATGATCCGGCGAGGATCAGCGGGAGGGCGAGGCCCCCTAGAAGATGTCCGACGGCGATCTGGAACGCGCTGAGTCGGCTGATGCGGAGGAACTGTAGCGTCCCCTGTTCCTTCTCACGGGAGAAGAGGGTCGCTGTATTGACAGCTGGAATCAGGGTCAGGACGAAGAGGTCGACGCCGACCACGAGCCAGAAATACGACTCGAAAGCGGCCTGCGAGTCTCGGATCACCTTGTAGCGCAAGAGCAGCAGGATCAGCATGAGCGCCGAGATTAAGATGAACAGGTAGATCCCCGGCCAGAGGAACATCCTGGCGCCCCGCAGTCGCCCCCTGAGAGCTCGAGTCACGATCGGATTGTCCAAGCTCGCGATCAAGACACCTCTCCGCCTCCGGTGATCCGGATGAAGAGATCCTCCAGGTTCTCCTTCCGCACCTCGAACGCCGCGAAGCGGCCTCCGGCGCCCAGAATCGTCTGGGCCAGGTCGGCCCGTTCCTCACGGTCTCCGTCCAGGTCGATCTCCAGCTTTTCACCTCGCAGGCGAACCGCCAGAACGTACTTCTTCTCCCGCAGCCGATCTTCGAGTCCGGGAGGGTTCTGGATCAGGTCCACTTCGACTGTCGTGTGTGGCGTCAGCATGTGAGTGATCTCGTCGACGCGTCCAGCGAGCCGAAGTTCTCCCTTCTCCATGATGCCGACCGAGGTACAGATCTCCGACAGCTCGGTCAGGATGTGGGAGGAGATCACCACCGTCTTTCCCATCTGGGCGAGGGTCCGGACGATGCCGCGAAGTTCGATCCGGGCCTTCGGATCCAACCCGGAGGCGGGTTCGTCGAGCAGGAGGACCTCCGGATCGTGGATCAGAGTCTTCGCCAGCAGAAGGCGCTGCTTCATCCCCCGGGAGAGGGTCCCTACCAGGGCGTTCGTCTTTACCTGCAGGTCGGTCAGCTCGATGACTTCATCGATCGACCGCTTTCTCTGGCGCCGGGGAATCCGATAGGCGGAGGCGAAGTGATCCAGGTACTCCCACACCTGAAGCTCGTCGTAGAGCGAGAAGAAGTCGGGCATGAACCCGACGATCTTGTGGACGGCGCGCCAGTCGTTATCGATGTCGAGTCCTGCAATGGTCGCCGTGCCCCAGGAAAGCTCCTGTATCGTGGCCAGGGCGCGAAGGGTACTCGACTTTCCCGCGCCGTTGGGGCCTATCAGCCCGAAGATCTCTCCCTTGGGCACCTCGAGATCGAGGTTCCTCACGGCGACGAGCTTGCCGTACAGGATGGTCAATCCCTTGGTCCGGATCATTTCCGCGCTCCGCGCAGGACAGAAATCATATCCATCAACAGGACGACCCGATCTGTGCTCAGTGAGCCCGGAGGATCAGGCAGGTGAGATAGCGACCCTCCGGAAACCCAGGCGGAACGGGGTGATCCGGTCCCTGGCCGCGCCTCTCGAGGATCTGCACCTCTCGGCCGGCGTCCCGTGCGGCCGAGGCGACGACCGCCTCGAGGGCATAGTCGACGATGGCGGCCGAGCAGGAGCAGGTGACGAGGATCCCACCGGGAGAGAGCATGCGGAGGGCCTGAAGATTCACCTCCCTGTACGCTCGGGCGGCCACATCTCGGTCCTTCCGGGTGGGGCTGAATTTTGGCGGATCGAGGATCACCATATCGAAGCGCTCCCCGGCACCGGCCAGTCGGCGAAGCTCATCGAACGCATCTCTCTTCTCGAAGACGGCTGATTCGATCCCGTTCAGAGCCGCGTTTCTCTGCGCGAGGGAAATGGCGCCCGCGGAGGAATCGAACCCGTAGACACTGGACGCACCCCCTCGGGCGGCCGCCACGATGCCGAACGCACCGGTGAAGCAAAACCCATCCAGGACCCGAGCGCCCCGGGCGTATCGCGCGGCCGCTGCCCGGTTGTCTCTCTGATCCAGAAAGAACCCGGTCTTCTGACCCCGGGTCGGGTCCAGGAGAAATCGGACCCCACCCTCATGGATCTCGACGGGACCGGCGGGAGTGGTGCCCGAGATCATCCCCTCGGATGGAGCGAGCCCCTCCCATCGTCGAGCGCGCTCATCCTGTCGTTCGAGTAGAGCGGCGGGAGAGAGACGGTCCTGAAGAATCTCGATCAGATCTGCACGAAGGCGCTCGATCGCCAACGACGAGATCTGAGCCACGATGAGATCGCCGTACCGATCCACCACCAGCCCCGGCAGGCCGTCCCCATCGCTGTGGACGATCCGATAGGCATCCGATTGCTCGCGCAAGGCGAGCTGTTCCTCACGTAACCGGATGGCCCGGTCGAGTCGTGTGGCGAGGAGGTTGCGATCGAAGGACGTGTCCCTTTCCCGGCTGAAGATGCGGAGGCGAATCTTGGACGCCCGGTTGAAGACCCCCCTGGCGACGAACGCCTCGCGCCAGTCGAGGACATCCACCGCCTCCCCATTCTCGATCTCCCCCTTGATCCGGGAGATCCATCCCTCGAAGACCCAGGGGAATCCCTGGAGAATGGAACCGGCCTTACCCCTCTTGAGGACCACGACGGCTGGCAAGGAGACCTCCCCGATAGTGCCCGGTGGGCTTACGATGCGGCCAAGCATACCAGAGGGGAGGCGACCGGATCGCCCGAAAATTCGTGCAGGGCTCCATCTCGCGGACTTGGCAAGCTCAGGCAGGGCCTCCTATAATTGGATCATGGCACGTCAAAGAAGTGAAGGGTCCCCGTCTGGCGGCCGCCGGGAGGAAGAGGCAAGTGGGGGCGTGCCGGGATCCGTGAAGATTCTTCACACCTCCGATCTTCACCTCGACAGTCGTTTCGTCGGGATCTCGGATCGGGCCGTCAGGGCCCGCCGCCGCGGCGAGCACTGTCAGGTCATCCGTCGGATCGTGAACCTGGCGAGTAGCGAATCCGTCGATCTGATCCTCATCGTCGGTGATCTGTTCGACGAGACGACCTATCAGCTCGAGACGATTTCCTACCTGGTCGACGAGTTCCGCCGATTCCATCCGAAGCAAGTGTTCATCGCACCGGGACTCGTGGACGCACACCACAGGCAAAGTCCGTACGCCCTGTTCGATTGGGGAGAGAACGTCCACATCTTCGAGTCGAGCGAGTTCTCCTCCGTCTCGATACCGGACCTCGGGGTCAAGGTGCACGGGATCGCTCCCGATCGGGAGCATATCGAGGCAAACCTCCTGGAGAATCTTCGGGCCGACGGGGATGAATCTATCCAGATCGGGATGCTTTTCGGCTCGAATGTGGATCGTGTCCCGGCGGGAGTGGAAACGCCCTTCCCGTTCAGTGACGAAGATGTGAAGTCGACGGGGATCGATTACCTGGCGCTGGGGGGCTACCACTCCTATCAGCGATTCGGAAGCAATACGGTCGCCTGCTACTCCGGAATGCCCGAGCCCACCGGCTTCGATGAACTGGGAGAGAAGTGCGTCGTCCTGGCCGAGGTGAGCCGGGAAAAGGTCCAGGTATCCCCCCGCAACATCTCCGGTCTGGTCTTCTACGAGATGGATGTCGATATCAGCGGCATCTCCGCGACTGATAAGCTGGCTCGGCGGGTGACAAAGGCATTGAAGGGGCAGGACCGCGGAGGATCTCTCATCCGGGTGCGGCTCGTCGGCACACCCGACCCCGGCATCGTCATCGATCCTCCCGTGCTCATCCAGAGGGTCCACTGGGTGCCTGGACACCTGCAGATAGAGGATCGAACCGGAGCCGAGCCGGATTGGGCGGACATCCACCGGAAGAGCACCCTGGCGGGAGAGTTTGCCCGGTCGATGCAAGAAAAGGTGGATCGAAAGGAATCGGCCCGCCACGAGAAGGTCATGGGCTATGGTCTCATGGCCCTGCTGGGAAAGGACAAGCTCCGCCTCCGCAAGCCGCCCAGCGGTTGACCGGAACGGAATCCCGAAAATGTGGATCGAGACAATCGAGATCGAAGGGTTTGGCAAGCTTCATGATCTGTCGATCCGCCTCTCCCGGGGTCTCAACCTCATCGTAGGGCCGAACGAATCGGGAAAGAGCACCCTGCAGGAATTCGTCTGGGCGATCCTCTACGGCGCCGATGCGGATGACCAGGTCTCTCGTTACCTCCCCTGGGATTCCGAAGGATTCGGAGGGAAGCTCATCTATCATCTGGAGAAGGGGGTGGCCAAGGGAGAGGTCGCGCTGGCCCGCGACTTCGCGAATCAGACGATCTTGATGACGGGTGGCGGCGCCCG
The DNA here is from genome assembly GCA_027296055.1 of Planctomycetota bacterium. Classification (GTDB taxonomy): domain Bacteria; phylum Planctomycetota; class JAPUJT01; order JAPUJT01; family JAPUJT01; genus JAPUJT01. The sequence goes on from JAPUJT010000007.1 coordinate 13,151, forward strand.
GGGTAACGGTCTGAGTCCGGAGAAGGGAGCGGATCAGTTCCCGGGGCTCGCCCACCTCGGCATCGATCGAAACGTCTTCTTGAGCACTTGCCTTGTCCGGCAGGGCGAGTCGTTTTCCATCCGCGGAAGCTGGGATGTCTCCAGCCGACTCCTGAACCTTATCGAATCCGGGACCCAGGAAGGGAGCGTCGACCTCGCGATCCAGAGGATTCGAGATCTGAGTGAGCGTGAAATCGGATCCGAGGAGACGGGTCCTCTCCACTCGATCCTCGAGAGGTTGGACATCCTCATCCGGGAGAGGGAGGAGGCGGTCTATCGACGCCAGGAATGTCAGGATGACGTCCTCGCGCGGCGGAAGGCGATGGCGAGCTTGCAACGATCGGAGAGGAAACTGGCCCACGTGGAGGCCTCGCGGAGCCGCAGGGACGTTGTCACGATGGAGAGACAGCTGGCGGAAATCCGATCGCTGCAGCGGAAGTCGGAGGAGGCCCGGAAGATCGCCGATCAGGGTAGAGACCTGCCGATCATCGATCGGGATGGGCTGAGGGATGCCGCGGGAAGACGGAAGGCCGCCCAGGAATCGCTGGAGAGGGTCGAAGCCGAGGTGAGCGATCTGGACGTGAAGATGCTTCAGATCCGGGCCTCGACGGAGGGGAAGGAGATGTTTGCCAACCTTCCGGATGACGCCCAGGAGATCATGGTTGGGTTTCGGGACTATCTGCGCTCTGGTCGCCAGCGAATTCAAGATGAGGAGCAGGCCTTTCGCGAGCGAAAGCGGGAACTGCAGGTCGCCCGAGAGGACCTCGAGGCCCTCGCGGGCAAGTACGAGCCGTTCCGGGAGAACATCGATCAGGTCCTCGAGGATCTGGTGGAGAGCCAGAAGCGCAAACGCGACCTGGAGACCCTGAAGGGGGTCCTGAGCCAGCGTCAGGCCCAGGAGACCGAGGCCCAGCTGAAGCTACGGACTTTGCGAAAGAGGATGATCCTCGGCTATGTCGGGGGCGCCCTGCTGGGGGTGGGCGCCATCATCGCCATGATCAACGATCTCCCGACCCTGGCCGTCACGATCCTTGTCCTTCTGGTCGGGAAAGGGGTGATTCTGTTCGGATTCTTTCCCCAGCGGGTGCGTCGGCTCGACGGCGAACTGGCACGATTCGCGCGCAGGATCGGTCAGAATAAAGATGAGATCGAGATCCTCGGGGGCGTGATGCAACTGAAGGAGGAGGTCTACCGGCGCGCCGGCGTCTCCTCCCTGCAGGAGTTTCGGAAGGGCTTCGAGAAGTTCGGCGCCCTCGAGGGAAGGATGCCGGACCTGGAACAGGCCTTGAGGCGAGAGAGCGCCCGACTCCGAAAGACGAGGGCAGAGATCAATCCTCGAGAGGACGAGGCCATCGAACTGCTTCAGAAGACCGGGTCTCTCGATGAAGGGGCTCCGGTGACCGAGGCGGCGATCGACGAATTCGCCAAGGAGATGGGAAAGGTGGCCGACTCCGGGCGAGAGAAAGAGGTCCTGACGGGACTCTTCTCCCTCAAGGCCAGCGAACTGGAGACCCTCGAGGGGCAGGTGGTCGAGCTGAAGAGAGAAGAGGATCAGATCCTCGAGGATGCGGGCGTCGGTTCGTCGGACGAGTTCGAGGAGCTATGTGCGTTAGAAGATCAGGTTCGAGACGCAGAGCGGGAGCTTGCCTGGATCAAGGACCGCCTGGACACGACCCTGGGGGAGGAGACCTTTCTCGAACTGCAGGAGAGATTGGAGTCCTTACGAGCCACCATCCCGGCGGACTCCGACTGGGAGGAAGAAGAGGAAGAGGAGGACGAGACGAAGGAGGAGGAACGGGACCAACTGATCTCGGCCTCGACGGGAGATTCATCCGCCAGCAAGGCGGCGGTGGGCCTGCGCCAGGAAGTCAGAGAAATTCGAAGACGGATCGCGATCCTCGACTCCCGCATCGAGTCGACATCGAAAGAAGGAAGGCACCTGGCCGACATTGAATCCGACATCGAGGAGGTCGGGAGAAACATCGTCTTCCTGAAGGGAGAGCGGGCCGTACTCGACGAGACGGAGGAGACTCTCCGAGAGATGCGGGAAGATTTTTTGATGAAGCAGTTCGCCCCCGAGCTTGCCAAGGTATCGTCACCGTTCCTCCGGGACATCACCAGTGGCCGGTATCGCAAGCTGTTCATCGATGGTGACATGAACCTGAAAGTGAGCGGCGGCAAGGGTGACCCGCCCATGGACGTGGGGAGTCTCGGCCTCGGAACCCAGGACCAGGTCTACTTCGTCCTCCGCCAGGCGATCGGAGGGATCCTCAGCCGATCCGGCGAATCTCTGCCGCTCATCCTGGATGAGACGTTCGTCGGCTTCGACGAGGAGCGCCGAAAGAACGCAATCCGTTCCATCGTAAAGCTCTCCAAGAAGAGCCAGGTGATCGTCCTCACCTGCCACGGCCACCAGGCCAAGGAAATCGCGGATGCCTGCAAGAAGGCCGGGATTCGCCTCCGGCGGGAGAGCGTGGCGGAGTTCGAGCTGTCCGCTGCACGATAACAACCTTTCATGACCGATTGATGACGGGGGGGTAACTGTGGCCTCGGAAGCGAGCGCGTACGAACGACGCGCTCTGGGGGGAAGCCTGGGCGGGATACTGCTCCTGGCGATGTCGTTCGCCCTGGTCCTGGTGCTCCGGTGGGCTCACTACCCGGATGGGGAAGAGGGCCCGGTCTTCAGCCCGGAGGCCCTGCTGATGTCGTGTTTTGGCTTTCCGATCTTTTTCCTCTCCTTCATCTCCTGGCTGGTGGGATGGTATTCGATACGAAAGGCGTCCTCGACGAACCCGACCTGGAAGACGTCTCCCCGTAGACGGGCCTGCCAGGTCCTTGTGGCGGTGTATCCTCCGCTAGGGCTCGTTGCATTCTCCCTCCTGCTCTTCACGAGATAGCCGAGAGGCCGGAAAGAGAACCGGGCCCCCCGCTATTGCGGGGCGCCCGGAGAATTCGGCGCGAGTCGTGTCGCGACAGACTAGGGTGCGTCGTTGTAATAGACGGCGTCGCTGAGCTGCCCCGCCGGAGACGCTAGCAACTCGCCTCCGAACATCATGAATCGAGGCGCGCCCCCGAAGACGCGGATCGGGCTCACGAAAGCGGACGCGTTGAAGACGTCGATGGGCAAGATGTTCGAGCCCGTCATCCCCCTCCACGTCGAGATGGTGCCGTCCGGTTGAATCGAGCTTCGCTCGGCGACCTGAGAGCCGGGACCGCCCTGGTAGATTCCTTCCGCCGAGATCATCTGACCGAAGGCGGACCAGAGGATGTGCTTCTTCCGCCGGGCGATCGTGGACGACCCCGCGGTCCACGCCCCGACGGTTCCATTTCGAGCCGAAGCGTAATAGACGTCGCTCTGCCCGGACCCGCTCTGCTCGGAGGGATCCATCGATCCGTTCGGATCGCCGCCGACCACGTAGATGCTTGCCCCGAACCCGAAGACCCGACCGAAGGAGATCGGCACCGGGTACGGATCCGTCGCCTGCAGCCAGGGCTCCAGGGTGCCATTGGAGCGGATCCGGGCGGAATGGACGGCATCGGTCGGCGTCCCGTCCGAGCGGAGGCCACCGATCAGATAGACGTGTCCGTTATAGATGGTGACGGTGGGCCCGATCAGGGGCTCCGGGAGCGTCGTCGTTTGAGACCAGGTCCCCACGCTGCCGTTTGTGAGATCGACCCGCGCCATGAAGGCCGTGTCGGTTCCTCCTGGAGCATCCAGAGGATCCTGCTGGCCACCCAGCACGTAGACGAACCGATCGGCCGAGTTGATGAGCGGCGCGTTGCCCGGATTCGCTTCGACCATGCCATGGTAAGCCCTCGGGGCAGGCAGCGAGCTGGCTTCCAGCCGCCACGCGCCGAGCGTACCGTCCGGAGAGAGCGGGTAGGTGTAGACCAGATCCAGATGCGCCGATCCATCGTTGCCGCCAGCGATGACGGCGTAGGCCGAGACATCATCCACACGGACGGGGGATGTGCCCAGGCCCCGGAGAGCAGTCGGCAGCGGAGTCGTCGTCATCCAGGTCACGGTGTTGACGCTGAAGGAAGGCGTGTCCACGAAATCGAGATCGATGCCGTTGCTTGTTCCCCCGGCGGTGACGACGGTCACGGCGACCGTTCCCGGGATCGGAAAATTCCCGACGCAGCCCGCGGCCGGGACAACCACCACGATACCGAAGTCGCTCCAGGCCGAGGCGACCGGGATCTCGATCGCCACGTTGGATGGATCCGTCGCGTCGGTGAAGTGGACCTCGCCTGGCGCGGAACCGAAGTCGAGGCCGTTGATCTCGATCGCCGTCGATGCGGGGCTGGCCGGATCGCTCGATCCGTTGATGTTCTGAATCACAGGCAGGGCCGGCGAGCTTTTCTTCTTGCTGCTGCTGCCTCCCCCGCAGCCGAGCGGGATGGCCACGGCGATGGTGGCGATAACCGCCCAACCGACGAGCCTGCCGCGCTGGCCCGAAACTCTGGATGTCTTCATCTACTCGCTCCTAAAGATCGAGGATCCCGCCGCCGTGACCGCGGGCCGTCCTCGCGGAAGTCTCAGAATTCTTCGAAAGAGTACACCATGATGTCGGGATGAGGCCACCCGGCCTCCTGGGCGCCAACAGGGACTGTCACCCTTTCGGTGTCTGCCGGTGGGTCACACGAACTGAGCAGAAAAGGTGACTGTCCCCTTTTCTACCTTTGGGAGTTATTCGTAGCGGCGGAGGACGAGGACGGCGTTCGCGCCCCCGAAGGCGAAGTGGTTCGAGACGGCGATCCGGACATCCGCCTTGCGAGATTCTCCGGGGACGTAGTCGAGATCGCATCCGGGGTCGGGGTTGTTCAGGTTGATCGTGGGGGGGATGATGGAGTCGCGGGTCGTCAGGGCCGTCGAGGCGAGCTCCAGGACTCCGGCCGCGCCGAGGGCGTGGCCCGTCATCGACTTCAGCGCGGAGATCGGGATCTGGTACGCCCTCTTCCCGTAGACCTCCTTGATCGATTTCGTTTCTGCCAGGTCGTTGAGAGGCGTGGATGTGCCGTGCGCATTGATGTACTCCACCGCGTCCGGCTTCACGCCGGCGTCGTCGAGAGCGAGCCGGATGGCCCTCGCCTGACCCTCCACGCTGGGCGCCGTGATGTGGTAGGCGTCGCAGGACGATCCGAACCCGATGATCTCGGAGTGGATCTTGGCTCCCCGGGCCTTCGCCCGCTCCAGGTCCTCCAGGACGAAGATGCCCGCGCCCTCCGACATCACCATCCCGTCCCGATCCGCATCGAAGGGGCGACAGGCGGCTTCCGGCTCGGCGTTGCGCGTCGAGAGGACGCGAAGCTTGCACCAGGCCGACATGATCGCCTCGAAGATCATCGCCTCGGTGCCGCCAGTGATCGCCAACGGCATCTTGCCCGCCTGGATCTGCTCGAAGGCGCGGCCGGTCGCCTCGGCGGAAGAGGAGCACGCGTTGGTGATCGTGACGTTGGGCCCACCGAGCCCGAACTCGATCGCGACATGGTTCGCGATCTGGTTGGGCATCGCCCTTGTGATGGTGAGGGCCGGGATCTTGCGCCAGCCCTGGGTGAAGAAGGCCCCGTAGGCCCCTTCCGCCTGGGGAGCTCCGCCCTGCCCCGTGCCGATGAAAGTCCCCGCCTCCCTCACCTCGGGGGACTTCGCAGAGAGCCCCGCGTCGGCGAAGGCCATCACCGTGCAGGCGAGGGTGAACTGGGCCGCCCGGGAGAGGCGTTTCGGCTTGTCGAACTGGGGATAATTCGTGATGTCGAAGTCGCGGATCTCCCCGGCGATCTGTGAGGGATACGGACTCGGGTCGTACGCTTCTATCCGTCGGACACCGCTCAACCCCTTGCGAGCGGCCTCCCAGAACTTCTCGATACCCGTCCCTATCGGGGTGATCAGACCGATGCCCGTGATGGCTACTCGCCGTGTCATCGCTTCAACTCGAAGGTCGCGAGGGTGCGGCGCTCGACCTCCCCACCGTCCACCCTCCCACGGAGACCGGTCTCCTGCGGAACATCTATCCGCCCATTCTCACCAAGGAGGATCGGCGGATCAACGATGTCCTTCTCGTAATATCGCTCGCTGGCCGAAATGTCGCCCGGCAATGTGAAACCGGGGAGACTGGCCAGGGCCAGGTTGTGGATTCGCCCCACGCCCGTCTCGAGGAGGCCGCCGCACCACAGGGGCACGCCTCGACGCCGGCAGATCTCATGAATCGCCAGGGCCTCCGAGATACCGCCCACTCGCGCGGGCTTCAGGTTCACCACTCGAAGAGCCCCCAGGCGGAGAGCCGCCTCGACGTCCCCCCGCCAGCGGAGGCTCTCGTCGAGGCATACAGGGGTCTCCATCATAGTCTGCAGGCGGGCGTGATCTACCAGGTCCATCGGATGTAAGGGCTGCTCGATCATCATCAGATCGAGCTCGTCGAGCGATCGGAACAGAGCGGCGTCGTCGAGAGTGTAAGCCCCGTTGGCATCGACCATCAGGGGAATGTCCGGGTAGACCCTCCGGACCTCCCGGACAACATCCAGGTCCCACCCACGCTTGATCTTGATCTTGATCCGCCGGTACCCGAGATCCTGCGCCTCCCCGATCCTCTCCAGAAGTGTCTCGACACGATCCTGGACACCGAGGCTGATGCCGACGGCGATAGCAGTCCGATCGGAGCCATAGAGGCGAGCGAGACTCTTGCCCTGGCGTGCGCTCTCCAGGTCCCACACCGCCGCCTCGAGGCCCGCCTTGGCCATCGGGTGCCCGCGGACGATAGAGAGCCTGGGAGGGATTCCCTTCGGGCCCTCCGGAAGCGAGTCTTTCAGAAGGAGCGGTCCGAGGCATTGCTGGATGATCCGGGACGCGGTACTCGTCGTCTCCGGTCCGAAGGCCGGTTTCTCCTCCACCGGGACCTCGCCCCAGCCCTCCGCTCCGTCCGCCTCGATGCGGATGAGGAGGGACTGGCGGACGTCGCACGTACCGAACGAAGTCTCGAACGGGCGGACGAGAGGGATGGAGATCTCGCGAACCTCGATGCGGTCTATCTGCAACCTCGAACCTCGATCAGCGACGGCCGGAAGCGACCTTCGTGAGACGGTAGAAGGCCCTCCGCTCCGCGTCATCCCTGAGGTGGAAGCCGTTGATTCGATATCCCTCCTGGAACAGACGACCCAACCCCTCGCGGATGTGCATCCGCCAGGCCTTGGCGAGCGGCTTGGCCTCCAGCTTCAAGGCCTGGATGTCTGCCGGGATTTCTACGAGCGCCGGCGCATCCCCCACGTCCCACTCCCAGGCGGTCGGCTTCCTTCGCCCCGCCTCGTCCACCTCCGTTCGATTGAACGCCCTGGCATCCTCGGGAGGAGGTTCGGCCGGCGGGGGGTCGTCCCCGGCCAGCCGGCGAACCTTGGCGGACTTGAGGTTCCAGGTGACGGCGATACGGTCCGTCGGTAGGCCGCCGTGGACGGGGCCGCTGGAAAGACCGTAGACGTCCTCGAGGTACCGGTCTGCCACCACCCCGAGCTTCCTCATGTTGAAGGCGGCGTTACGCGCCTCGATCGGATCGTAGGTCCAGGTGATCCGGTCGAGACCTCGCCCCAGGACCTGCTGTCGCTGCTCCCGCTTGATGGCGAGGGCGAGACCGGTCCCGCGGTGCTGGCGGAGGACAGCCGCCATGTGGGAGTGGTGGTGATAATCGCCCCCCTGGCCTGCGAGGAAGGAGAATGCGAACCCGCCCATTGTTCCATCGGGAAGGAAACCCCCGAGAACGAGTCCCGATGCGTTGCTTATCGCGAGGAGGATGCTCTGTGGCACGAGTTCCTTGTCGGCAAAGCCCCAGGCGTCGCGCTGGATCTCCTCGATCGCGAAGAAATCGTCGAGGGTCTTGACCTCACGAACCTCGAAATCGGCGGTCACGGTGGGGGACTCCCTTCGGTTCTATCCCGCGCTCGCTACTCGACGATCGCCTTGCCAGGGATGAGAAGCGCGCCCTCGGCCGAATGCACGGCGATCTGAAAGCCCGAGGAGATCGCCGCCGCTCCGAACTCTCCGTCGGGCCCGAGGGCGATGAAGGCCACCTGCCGCTTACGATTCTCCGGGTGACCTTCGAGGATGCGCGCGATGGCGGTCTCGCAAGCATCCTGCGGGGAGGCCCCATGGCGCATCGCCTCAACGATCAGGAACGAGCCGCAGACCTTGATCACCTCCTCGCCGATTCCGGTGGCGGACGCTCCCCCGGCGGAGACATCGGCGTAGAGTCCGCTGCCGATCAGCGGAGAATCTCCGACCCGCCCGGGCAGCTTCCAGGCCAGTCCGCTGGTGGTGCAGGCGGCGGAGAGCCCTCCCTCCTTGTCGACCGCGACCATCCCGATCGTGTCTTTCCCTTCCGGGCCGCCCTTCGGCTTCGCCTTCCACTTCTGATAGGCTTCCCTCGACTTCTCGGTGAGGAGGTTCTCCTCGGGGAATCCCTCCGCCACGGCGAAGCGCCTCGCCCCATCGCCTACGAGCATCACGTGTGGAGTCTTCTCCATCACGCGGCGAGCGACGGAGATCGGATGCTTGATCTTCTGGATGGATCCCACGCTCCCCGCCTGCCGTGTCACGCCATTCATGATTCCCGCGTCTAGCTCCACGACACCGTTCGCGTTGGGCCGCCCTCCGTACCCCACGCTGCCCACGTTCGGATCCCCCTCCGAGACGCGGACGCCCGCCTCCACGGCATCGAGGGCGTTGCCGCCCTCGGAGAGGATCTTCCAGGCCGCCTCGTTGGCCGCCACGCCGTGTTTCCAGGTGGAAATGACTATCGGCACCGTCTTGACTGCTCCGCCCTCCGCGCGGGCTACGCCGGGCAGACTTGCGGCGATACCCGCGGCTGCGGCGCCCATCAGAAAGTCCCTACGGCTGATTCGACTCGACATGGCCCACCTTCCTTCCGGGGGAAATTTTCAGCGCAAACCTCAGCCCCATAGCCTAGAGGACAGGGGTTCGGCGATCCACCGTCAGCGGGTCCCGTGATGGGGGGAGAATCCCGGGAGGGGTCTCGGAGCGCAGCCAC
>JAPUJT010000070.1 GCA_027296055.1 Planctomycetota bacterium
ACTCTGGCTCTCGCCCTTGGAGTATCTGCCTTCATCTTCTACGTTCGCTTTGCGTACGTCGTCGAAGGCAAGCTACACCCTCGTCCAAGGCAACTTCCATCCACTCTCCTGCGCGTGGTCCTACCACGCTTCTCGGCTGTACTGATCTCGCTTTATGTCATAGCGGTCTGGTTCAAGGTGATCCTCGACGCATCGTACCCGTGGTCCCCCGTTCTTCTCTTCGTGGTCCTGCTGGGTGTTTCCCTCGCGCTTTTCATGGGCAAGAGCATTCAGTGGGTCCTTGATGAGTTAGTCAAGAGAAGGGTCACGAAGGCCGTCTAAATGGCATCCGCACCTGACCAGCGGCGAAGGGAAGGGGAAGTGACTCGGAAGATGATGAGGGTTCTTCGGAAGCCAGTTGGGGCATTGCCGACGATCCTCGTTATGGCCGCCCTCGTAATCGTCATTTTCCTGGCCAAGCCACCAATGCGCGTTCTGGTCATCTCGGTGGTCGGCGGAATTGTGATCTCCCTCCTTGCCTGTGCGAATCAGCTCCACAAATCCAAGAGCAAATCCACCGACGAGTGGACCTGCCCTCCCTACTCACTCAACTGATACACTCCTGCCGCACGCGCCACCCCACATCTGGGGGCTGCTTTCTTGAGGGGATACTTCCGCACCAGTCAGTTAGCTTCCATCGTCTCCTTCGAATCGATCTTCCACTGCCCATCCTCCTCCCAGAGGACGGCCCTTATAAGCACGTCATTGGACACGGCCTTCACCATGCTCCGGCTGCCCCGGACTCGAAGCCAGACGATCTCGGCCTTCTTGATCAGCTCGCAGATACAGATGTCCGTGTTGGGGAAATCGATCGTGCAGAATAGGAACTTAAACTCGGGGTAGCTGACCTGCTCCTGACTCCGGGCATTGAAGCAGTCCCAGGCATGGGGATCGCACTCATTGGCGATAGCATAGCGAAAGAACCGCATTGCCCGTTCCGGTGTCGCCCGATCCTTGTACTCGGGGAGGTTTTCATCCCGGCAGGCCGGGCTGGTGCATGCGGAGAGGGCCACCGCCGCGAACACCAGACTGAACCACCTCGCGGTCATGGTCCCACCTCCCTATCCTCCGCCGTCAACGCCAAAATAAGACAGCACCTGAAGAGACATCACTCCCCAAGAAAATCGCCGGGTTGCACCACGCGAGCCAGGCCAACATCAACAGAGCCACTATCATTTCTTGACAGGGCGAACGTCCTCGCGGACGACACCAGGCAGCGGCGGTGGCCGCACCCGAAATGGAGCCTGGTTTCGTTCGGGGTCCGACAACCAAGCCCTCGCTTCTGCAAGGAACTCATTCATGCGAGGGTTAAGGGGATCGGCTAAGTCCCATCCGCCCCGGGGCTGCCCCTCTCTCGCGATGTAACGGGTCGATTCCCCACCGACTCTCTTTCCGTCTCGATTCACAAACACGGCGTTCGCCCGAACAACATAGGCAATATGAGACCCGACCACCCTCGGCTTCCAGGGCAAGCGGACTCTTTCCAAGTGTCTTGGCGCGCCTACGAGCAAAGAAGTCCTATTGCGGGTTCCTCGGCGTTGTCCCAGAAGATCGGGCGCGCCGATGGCGATCTCTTCCACTTCAGTCTCCAGTGGCAGTTGCGATGTTTTCTCTTCAGATTGACTCCACCAAAGCCCCTCGACAGAAACGATGGTCTGTAAGTCTCCCCGGATCAGCGATTCGGCAACGGCAGCGTTCATGGATACTACGACGACCGCGAACTCCTGGGAACCCCGGACCCACCCAATGTCGGGGATGATCGCGCCGAGTGAATGCATGACTCTTCGAGCCACCACCTGGCTGCCCGCCATCATCAAGGCCGCGAGAATGAGGAATCCCGCGGCAGTTCTGAAGCGGCCGGGTCGGCGAACGCATCGTATCCATATGAGTGCGGCGAAGGTGCTGTACGCCACGCCGACGAAAGCCCACGCGAGGAAGTAGGTCTGGTTATGCAGCGCTGCTGTTGCTAGTGCGCCGAGAAACCACTCTAGGTTGTGGCCCTGCCACAGAATGCCAAGGCCACCCAAAATGATCATGACGGCCCATAGGCTCGGGCGCACTCTCGGCTGATCTGCTGGAGGTGTCACTTTGGAAAGTCTGCGGAGGTCATGATGCTACGGTGCCTCTGACTCCCCTCATTTTGGAAGGGGGTAGTGGGTCAGTCGTAGCACCCGCCGGAATGTCGTGCTCAGCACCCCCCATAGTAGCACCCGCCGGTCAGTACCCCACGCGAGGACCCAGGCTACGACCACAGCCAACAGCAGATCCACGAGATACGGGATGAGTCGAAACGTAAGCCCACTGTAGTAGCCGTCGGGTCCCCACCACACTCCGTAGAAGCGCAGCGGGATTCCATGCCCAAACCCACCTGGCAAGCGCCTGTCGCCGAATACCCCTTCGAACCGAATGTATGTGCAGAGCATAGCCCAGGCAACTAGCACTGCGGGCATGAGAAGGATAGCGGGGTATCCAGGCAGGAGTCCAGCCCACCGGAGTCTCGTAGGCCGCTGCCAAAGGACAAGTCTGGAGAACGCAAGCACGACGACCGCGGCAGTGGTTAGCGGAATCAGATGACTATAATACCCGCGCCGAGCGTAGTGCATTAGAAGCCCAGCGATGAAACCCACCGAGAGGGAGAATCCTACTACGTTCGCCCACCTCAACACCTTCGCTCTGTGACTCCCCACCTCTCTTAGAGAACGGCGCGCCCCAATCGAGAACCAGAGAGGGCTGAGGAGACCCATCCCAATGAGAACAACCCACTCCGGATAATCGAAAGCGAGAACACTCAACACCCGAAGATCGATCACGCCCGCAACCCGCCAATGATCGAACACCACGAGAGCAAGCGCCGCGGCTCCGACGACACCGCTCATGAAGTAGCGGAGCGAGAGAGGAGCTTTGAGCCGGATGTAGATGGCCTGGGGCAAAGAGAGGAAAACAACGAAGAGGACTATCAAGCAGATGCCAGCCACATCTATGTTCATGAGCCCAGTCTACCAAGCAGGAATCAGCCGCTCCAGGCAGGAGCCGGGGCTTTCGTGCCCGGTCACGGTGCCCATTGATCCTCTCGGCAGGCAGGGTAGCCTGGAGGAGTCTAGATCGTGCCAGGAGTTCCAACGTGCCCAGAAGTCCGCTCATTCTCCCCTGCGCCCTCGTATCGCTCATCTCATTGACCACCGGCTGCCAGACGACGGTGGGGAACTACCTCGGCAACCGCGGGCGGGACTTGAGCGAGTGCTTTTTGCTCCAGACGGGCCTTGGACTCGGCATTGGGGCAGATGTAAAGGTAGGAGGACTAGTTCATGCAGGTCTTCTTGCGGGCAGTATGTTGCCGGGAGCAAGCCTTGGCTGCGTCTATGGCGACGTTCGGCCGCGACCAATTGAAATCCACGACCATGAGGGGGACGTCGGCTTGCCCTTCGCTCCCTTCGCTCCTGGAAACTGGTACCTTCACGTAGGAGGAACTGGGACTCACTATTGTTATGGCTTGCTTCCTGGCCTGTTCTCTTGGACCGCGCCGCCGCCGCCATACCCTGACCTGGAATCCACGATTCCCCCGGGACCTTGGCTCTGGTCCAAAGAAGCGGACAGACGCGAAGATCGGTGGGCGCGAGTTCACGTCTTCGACATCGAGATCAGTGCATACGCGTTGATCGTGGGTGCGCGAGTCGGCTTCAGCCCCGGCGAGTTCGTCGACTTCTTCCTCGGCTGGTTCGGGGTGGATATCGCGGGGGATGACGTCCCGCTAGCGGCCGAGAAGTTGCCAGTCGAGGAGGAGTAGCTGGCCTTGTCTTGCAAGGCTCCTGGCGTCTATCATCTTGGGGTGCGGGCTGCGCGGCCTGGCCGGAGACTAGACATGGGCAAACTCATCGACATTTATCCAGCGAAGGACGTTTCGCAGGCATATCTGATGAAGTCCGTCCTTGAGGCTCGTGGAATCAGAGTTCTGTTGGACAACTTTCCTCTCCAGATCGCGCTAGGGGAGTTGGCCCCAGGAACCACCACAGCTCCCCGCCTTCTTGTTGATGAAGCTCACGCCATCGAAGCTCGCAAGATCGTCTGGGAACTGGTCGCGTCCTTCCGAGTACGGCGACTCACATGCGGAATCCGACTGTGACCAAGACTAACCTAACGAGCGCCCGAGGCGTTAGGCGCACTCGCAAGGAATTGCCTCAGGACGACTGAGTGTGTAAATGGCACGACAAGAAGGGCAACCTAGAGACTGGTTCAAGACGGGAGTCCATTTCGCGTGCGGGGCGGTGTTCGGTTTCTTTATCGGGCTCCAGGTTTCTGCTGACCACTTCCTCTCCGAGAGCCCCATTCCAGAGCCGATCATCATAGTAGGCGTGGCTTTGTTGTTCGGTTTATTGGCTGCGACCACATTGGATAGGTTTTGGAGTGGGCTCCGCAGGCGTTGGTAGGCGCTGAATTCCCACAGACTTCCGAGGAGGCTGTCCAACAACCCCCGCACCTGACCAGCGGGGCAGAGACAGCGTGCTCTGCCCAACTCCTTGGATTGACATGCCGCGCATGGTCCCCGCAGAGATGACAACTCTTGACGAGCGCCCGAGAATCCGGCCAGGCGTGTGGCTGCTGGGACTCCTGACCCTCGGCCTTGGCATCCTGTATGTTGGGGCAAAGCGGGCGTGGTTTGTCGGGGCGCTGGGTGACTCAGGCTCTCCCGCTTCTAAGTATTCCCTCT
>JAPUJT010000071.1 GCA_027296055.1 Planctomycetota bacterium
CACCAGCTCAGGACGCGCTGGATGTACACCTTCTCCATCTCAGCCAGGGGGCGGATGCAGTCCGGTGCTCCATCGATGTGCGGCCCCAAGGGGGACCAGACCTGGACCGCCCGGGGGAAGTGTTCCAACCGGATCTCCTCCGATTCCGTCAAGGTGGCCGCCCTCGTCATCGCATTCTTCAGCTCTCGGACGTTTCCCGGCCAGTCGTGGGCGAGGAGGGCTTCCTCTGACTCCGCGGAGAGAGAGAGAGTCTCGAGGCTGCACTCCCGCAGGAAGTGCCGTGCCAGCGAAAGAATGTCCTGGCCGCGCTCCCGGAGGGGAGGGAGGTCAATCTCGAAGACGTTCAAGCGATAGTAGAGATCCTTGCGGAAGGCACCCGATTGAATCTCCTCGTGGAGTTTGCCATTCGTGCCCGCAATGATCCGGACATCGGTCCGGATATCCCTAGACGCGCCGATCCTGCGAAACCCATGACCTTCCACCACGCGGAGCAACTTCACCTGCAGATCCGGTTTCATCGTCGAGATCTCGTCGAGGAGCAGAGTCCCTCCGTCGGCCTGCTCGAGGAGACCCGCCGTTGCACTCTTCGCGTCGGTGAACGCACCCTTCTCATGCCCGAAAAGCTCGCTTTCCAGCAGTGACTCGGTAAACCTGCCGCAGTTGACCTTGAGCAGGGGACGGGTCGCGCGGGATGAGCAGCCATGGATCCAATTGGCGACGAGTTCCTTGCCCGTTCCCGTCTCCCCGTAGACGAGGACGGGAGAGTCCACCGGTCCGACCTTCCGTATAGCACGTCGTACGAGCTCGATGGCAGGACTCTGCCCGAGAATCTCCTGGTCCCCGTCCTTCCTGGATCGCCCCGCACCCTTAGCGCGTCGACTCTTGCGACCAAGGCTCCTGAGCGTCTCCTGGACCACCCGGCGAAGTTGCTTGGGACGGATGGGCTTCTCGAGGACCTCTCGGACCCCCTCTTTCACTGCCCGGACCGCCGTCCTCACATCCCCACGGCGAACGGTCAGGATTCCTGCACCTGCGAGGCCGGTAGATTTGGCCACCAGGTCCAGTCCGGATCCGTCCGAGAGGTCGGCGTCGACGAGAAGGAGATCGAAGGAGCGATCCCTCAACAGCTGCCGGGCTCTCTTCCGTGTCGCCGCCCGCACGATGTCCAGATGCAGGTCAGCCAGAGCCCTTTCGATGGATTGCCCCGAGGCCTTCGGGGCCCCGACGATGAGGAGGGTGACACGCATTGCCTGCTCCGATCGTTCATCTTCCGAGACGTGGGACCCCGGAAGCGCCGTCCCCGCGCATTGCCCATGTCCCGTCCCGAAGGGCGGACCGCGCGTTGAACCTGCGGCAGACCCCGCGGAGACTGCTCGGCCTCGCGCGGCACAACTGGCCGCGCGGATAGCGAGGGGAATCGGCTTCCTCTTATGAGCCTTCGTTAGCTCTGCCTAGTTTCCGTGAAGGGTTCTGCTCAGGAGTATCCGTACATCTCCGACCAGAGTCAAGTCGCGCTGTGCATCAACATGCGGAGGCGGTCGCCTCAATCCACTGCAATCGAATCGGGTGCGCCGCTCGGAGGCAGCTCCCGCTCTTCCCACAAAAGCAATGCGATGGGCACGTCGGGTGTTAGGCCACGCTTCAGGATGAACGAGTATTCCTTGGAGAGGAATGGCTTCCCGGGGATCACGCGAACCGAGAAGAACCGACTCCTGACGGTGAGTTGACGCCGGAGTCTGGCCTTTCGAGTGGGCATCTTGCTCCTCTTCCGGCCCCCCTCATCCGTCTCCGGCCTGCCTTGCAGGCCACCGAAGACGTCCCCAACTCCCGGAATCTCACGGGCGAGCTGATCGACGGAAATGAAGAACGCATTCGAGGGGGCGTCGGACTCTTGCGAATCATCCTCTCCTTCATTAGGAGGTTTCCCGGCCTGGTACGCCCTCTCGGAAGCTCGACGATCTGAGACTGTAAAGAGTGCTATTGGAGAAGCGTGGATTTCAGGCGTCGCAACACTCGACTCATATGGTCTGGCCGATCCTTGAAAAGCCTCTGCCAGTGAAGGTGTTTCCTCTAGGCGGGTGCTAGGAGTTCATGTATTCTGTGGAGACCGGATTCCAAATTGAGGGACAGCCGTTCGAGAGGATGGCCGATGGGAGAATTTGAGAATCTTGTCCGGCGGAAGTGTCAGCCCTATTCACTGGGTCACCAGAAAATGTATACGGCTGCCATTGAGTTGTTGGAGGCCGTGCCTGCCGATGTGCTCGATATTGGTTGCGGGACAGGCTTCGGGTTACACCACCTCCTTCGAAAGAAAGCGGTGAGGCACTACGTCGGAATCGATAGGGACGAAAGGTGCATCGAGTATATGAAGGAGAGGTATAGGGACGGCAACGTCGAGCTTATCTGCGGAGATTTCCTCTCTTGGGAGGCGAATAGGGAATTTGACTTCGTATTCTGCATCGAGGTACTGGAACATCTCGACAATGGCGTTCACTCGTTCTTGCGAAAGGCGGGGCAACTAACAAGGAAGGCCCTCTTTCTCTCCACGCCAAATCCTGATAAATCGCCTCATGGAATGCACCATCCAGCAATCCTTCGGCCGATTCTCGAAAATGCCGGCTTCAAAGTCGCCTGTGTAGACTGGCAGTGGACAGCTTTCTATCTATGTGAAGCGCGCGGAGAGGATGCTCGCTGCTAGCCTTCCCCATTTCCGATTCCTTCTGCCGAGATTCCGAAGGAGGCAGGTGTGGGTTCGACAGAGACTGAGTCCATGAAGCTGGTCGACTTCATAGGTATCCATGAGGGGGCTTCCATTGTCGTCTGCGGATGCGGGGAGTCTCTCAATGATTTTGTTCAGCCCGAGAGGTTCGTCACGATAGGGGTGAACGACATCGGGAGACGGTTTCAACCGGATTACTTGATCGTACTGAATCCCTTGCACCAGTTCTCGCCGGAGCGTCTCCCCTACATTGAGCGATCCCAATCCAGAAGCATCTTCACGCACTTGGACTTGAAACTCCAGCACTCCGCATTGGTCAAGGTCAAGCTCGGCACTTACGGAGGAACGAGCTTCTCCGATCCGCCCGTGTTGCACTACACTCAGAACTCTCCCTATCCGGCACTTTGTCTCGCAATGCATATGGGAGCCGCGCGAATTGGTCTCATAGGTGTGGACTTCACCGAAAACCATTTCTATGCCGAGACGGGGAGGCACTCCCTCGCTGGTCAACTGCCCTCAATTGACGAGGAGTATCGGAGGCTGGGGGAGGCGGCCCGCAACCGGGGAGTAGATGTCTACAATCTGAGTCGGAAAAGCCGTCTAAGTGCATTTCCCTCGATGACGGTGGATGAGTTCCATAGGCTCCAGGTAGCTTCGGACTAACGCCGGCTGACTTTGGCCCTCGCTGCGAAATCGAATCGTCAGATGGGGAGCCGTCAGTTCGAGCCGCCGTCCATGTCCTCCGTCTCTATAGTCTCCGCGCCCGAAGGCCATCGTATCGCTCCTCCCCCCTGGGTTACGCCGCGCCCGCCGAGCGCTCCATCGAAGCCCCCGCCAGGTCCCTGGGCCGAGGCGAAGCCGAGGCCCCCTCTCGAGCTTCCTCGTTCCATGAACGGAGTAGACGTTCCCTGTTCTCGTTCACCAGGCCCTCGATCTCGCATAGGGCCCAAAAATCCCGTATAACTATGATGAAGGTACCAACGCGCTCTTGAACGACCTTCCTGAGGGGGTTTGAGGGCCTCGCGGCCCGTTTGCTTGACCTTCATCAAGCCTCCTATCCCTCCCGTCATCTCCCCTAACATTCCGTGTCAACCCGGTCCTTTCGCCGGTCGGACTCCATATCCGACAACCTCGTCCCACCTGCCACCTGAAGGCTCGATCACACATCCGGGGAGGGTCAATGAGTGACGACTCGAAGATCGACTGGGCCGACGTAGCTGTCAACGTGATGCTGACGGCCATGGCGATCGGCCTCGACTCCATCAGTGCCGCATTACTCCTACGCCGCAAGATCCCGAAGAAGTAGTCCACCGATCCGCCCCCGAATTCTCTTCGCATCTGAACCTAGAGTCCTCCCTGTCACATGGAGGTGCAGATTGATCAAGCTCCACGCGTCCTACTCGAAAAAGATTCCGGCCGAATCCGCGTACTCCTCGAAGTCTTTCCACGCCAGCCTCGAGGTAGAAGTCGCCGACGAGATCGCCAAGAACGGCGATCAGCTCCAGCAGAAGCTCCGCTCCCTCTGGAGGGACCTCCAGGGCGCGGTGGAGGCGCAGATCCAGGAATCGAACGGGAACCCCGCCCCCATGCCCCCTGCGGTCAAGGGCCAGGCCCCGGAGAACGGCAACGACCGCGCCTCCCCGAGGCAGATCAACTACCTGACATTGCTTGCCCGGAAGACCAAGAACTGGGGCTTGCCCGAGCTCGAGACCTTCGTGAAGAGCCGCTTCGGGAACGGCGGCATCTACGACCTCTCGAAGGCCGAGGCATCCATGCTGATCGAGGAGTTTCGCGGGATGACGTCGGGCCAGGGAGCGCGCCGGTGACGGAGGGCACACGGTGGTCGTACTCCCGTCTCGCCGCCTACCTCACCCGCTGCAGCCTTCAGTACTACTTCCGCTACGTCGCCAAGATTGAGCCCGAACGCAC
Source organism: Planctomycetota bacterium (assembly GCA_027296055.1). Classification (GTDB taxonomy): domain Bacteria; phylum Planctomycetota; class JAPUJT01; order JAPUJT01; family JAPUJT01; genus JAPUJT01. The sequence continues at coordinate 4,649 of JAPUJT010000071.1, forward strand.
ATCCAGCCGCCTCGCCTTCGGCTCCGCCATCCACACCGGCCTCGAGGCGGCCCACCGATCCTGGAAGTCCGGCGAGCCCGTGCCCCTTGAGGTCGCCCAGGCCGCGTTCGCTGCCGACCTCGTGATCCGCCTGCAAGACCCGATCCTCGAGTTCAGGGAGGGCGAGACCCCCGAGAGTCTGCTGGACCAGGGGAAGGCCCTCCTGACCGCGTGGGCGGCAAAGGCCGTGTACCAGGAAGTGATCGACACCGAGCACGAGTTCTCGGTCCCGGTGGTGCATCCGAAGACCGGGGAGATCCTCGACGCGGAGCTCACCGGGATCATCGATCTCCTCGTGAAGGTCCCGGGCTCCGCCTCCCCATTGGTGATCGACTTCAAGACCTCCGCCCGCAAGTACTCCGCGTCACAGCTCGACATGGACCTTCAGGCCGCAATTTACAGTTACGCGATCCGGCACATCTATGGCGTCGACACCGTGCCGATGCAGTGGCAGATCTTGGTGAAGACGAAGAGACCGGGCATCCAGAAGATTGAGTTTGTTCGGGACAGCGATGGTGACGCCCGTCTCTTCGAGCTCGTCAGGGCCGCGGAGCGTGGAGTAGCCGCCGGAGTCTTTCATCCGAACGACGGGTCGATGTGGTGCTCGGGATGTCCTTTCACGTCCGCCTGTTCCCGCTGGGAGGAGAATCCGAACGCCATCCCCGTCGACTTCGCGAGAGCCCTTTCGAGGACAGATTCATGAAGTGGGAAGACCTATTTCTGAACGGTTCCCTGATCGATCTGGACATATCCTGGTGGCGGGGGCAGCGCAAATTGCTCGCCGAGGATCTCAACCTGGAGCTGGGCCCGGCCGCCGAGCGGGTCTTCTCCCTCGGCAGAAAGCGACTGATCCCCAAGGAGAAGATGGTCTCTTTCCAGAAGGTCGAGCACGCCGCACGCAAGGCCGTCGACGCCGCGTCGCTGCCCTTCCCCCTCTCCGGGGCCCGGTTCATACCGACCGAGAAGGTGGTCGAGCTCGGGGCGGGGCTTGTCGCCCTGCGGTCCGAGTTCGAGGACAGTGCCCGGCAGTTCGCCTTCGAGTACCCGCAACTCCGTGATGAAGTCCGACCCGTTCTTGTCGAGGCGGCGGACGAGGTGTGGCGGTCGATCGCCAACGGCAACGGGACCAATGAGGTTGGCCGGGAAGCTTTCGAGCAGCAGTTCCTGTCTCGCATCGAGTCCGCCTACCCGGATCCCCGGGAGCTATCCCGCAAGTTCCGCTTTCGGTGGCGCTTCTTCGCGATCACCGCACCGAGGAACGGGACGCTCACGGAAGAGTCCGCCGTCGAGGCCACGGAGCGAGACCGGGTCCGAAGTGATATTCGCCGGCGGGTAGTCGCCTCCGAGGAGGCCGAGGTCCGGGAGGTGATCGCCTCCATGGCGAAGGACCTCCGGGCGCAGCTCATGGGCCCGATCTCGTTCGTTCTGGAGAAGGTGAAGAAGGGCGAGTCGGTCAACGAGCGGTCGCTGAACAACATCCGGCGGATCTGCGACCGGGTGAAGAACTTAAACTTTTTGGGAGACGTCCAGCTTGACCAGGCTCTGAAGGAGCTACAGGGCTCCCTCGTGGGGATGACTGCCGCAGAGGTCCGGACCGTGGACGGGGTCAGGGCTCAGCTCCAGACCGCCTTCACGGGAGTGGCCGCCGAGATCAAAACCCTGGCCGAGGCCGACGTCGAGTCCATGGCGGAGTCGTTGAAGCTGGGTAGGCGCCGATTCCGCCTTTGACCCGAGGCTACGGGTCGACGACTCCTCGATTATCGCGCGTGCAATCAAAGCCGCCGGCCCATGCCGGCAAGAGTGGCGCGACCTGGACCGAGAATAACCGCTGACAACTCCCAAGATATCCGCATGTGCGAACAACCGTCTCTTTCTTGCGGAGCAGGAGGATCTCCTTGCCACACCGGCTCACTCCGCCCATGGCGAAAGGACGATGTTGCCGGAAACCTTACCCTCAGACATCAGACGGTGCGATTCGGCCGCCTGGCTCAGGGGGAGCGTGCGGTCGAGCAAGGGCCGAATCCGGCCCGCACGGACCTGCTCGATCCCCCACTCGAAATCCTTCAGATCGCCGAACATCGTCCCCCGGATCTTTTTCTGACCGAAGAAGAAGTTGCGGATGTCGAACTTGACCTCGGTCCCGGCCACGAAACCCATCGCGACGATCA
>JAPUJT010000072.1 GCA_027296055.1 Planctomycetota bacterium
GGATCCGAGATGATTCCGAAGATCACCTTGTGAACCTCTTTCAGAGGGACGGTGAGACTTCCATAGGCCGTCTCGACCTCCAGTTCCTTCACCTCGAATTCTCCCGAGATGCGGCCGCCGTCCTTCAGGACGAAGACGGGCGGTTCCGTCCCCCCCCCCGCTCCCGACGCAGCGGAGACGAACCAGACGATCAGCGCGACACTCCCGGACTTGCCGATCAGACTCATGTCGTGAAGCCTCCCTTCAGTCCGAATTTCTCATAAAACTCCTGCTGCGGTCACTCATTCGACTCCCTCCGCTCGGGGAAGGTTCCCGCGCCTATTGTAGTGCATTCTCACTTACCCTCGAAGTTCCCCTTCTTGCAGCGATTCTCCCGAATTGCTTTGACGGCTATCCCCCGTCTCCTTTACAATGCTATCGCCTCAGCCAAGAGCCGGGGGACCTGCAGGGGAAAACCACATCGATACGTGCCGACTCGAAACCTCCCAGGGGGGGTTTTTTTTATGCCCCAGAATGGGGACAGTCGCCTCTTTGCATCAATCTTATGAAAAAAAGGCGATGCTGTTGGTGAAGCCGTGCAGGAAGTTGCGGCCGCCGATGGGGCCGATCTCGCCGGCGCAGAAAAACCCGGCTATCGGGACCTCACCCACCACGTCCCGGATCACTCCGGAGTCATGATCCTTGACTCCGAAGAGGCGCTCTCCGCGACCGTTGCAGGAGAAGAGAAGGCCGCCCGCAGACGGTTTCCGCTCCCCCTCCTTGTAGGCGCCGAGCAACAGCTCGAGATCCTCGCGGGCCGCCTCGGCGTCGCGGATGTGAAACTGGATCGTCTGCCCCGGATGAAAGTGATCCCCGACGGCGATGGCCCCGGAGTCCGGATCAATCCCCATCAGGTTTCGTATGAGGAAATCGCCGCGCCCGAAAGAGGTCTGCTCCTCGCGGATCACTCGACCCACGTGAAGCCCGTTCTTCGCTCGATCTCTCTCTTCGTCTGCTAGCTCCGCCAGCGTCTGACTCAGGACGTCGGCGGCCGGCTTTCCGCCGATCTCGAAGATCACGTTGTCCTTGACCCTCGTGATCACCTTGTGGGTCCCGACGGGCCGGCATCCCTGAGAGACGATCGTGTCCACTCGCAGATCCCCGGAGAGCGAAAGCCCGGCAGCTCCTTCGTGGAGCGTCTCATCTTGAAAGAATATCCGCTGCTGATCCGGGCCCATGCCGCCGCTGGCCATTCCACCGATGATCGGACAGCCAGGCAAGGCCTCGTTACAGCCTGAGATAATCCTCATCACATCGATGGAGTACGGGTCCCCCAGAAGGAGGAGAGTCGGGTCTTCCATCGACCCGACGCCGAGCCGCGAGATCAGATCTTCCGCTTCCTCGATGGTCTCCAGATCTTTCTGATGAACGGTGAAGGGATGGATCTCCACTCCAGGCATGTGGCAGAGAAGAACCGAGACGGCCGGCTCCCGCTCCACCTCGCGTCCGCCGCCGATGATCCCTTCTGCCGTGCAGCCGAGCAGGTGCCTCGCCCCGGTAAGCTCCCGGACGATTCCGGGCAGGCGGTCCAGGGCTTCGCCCAGGTGGGTCGAGGAGACGAAGACGAGCGCCACGTCGACGGGTGACTCGCCGAGTGCCTGTCGGGCCGAGGCACAGGCCTCCGCAAGAGAGGGCTGCAGTTCCGGGAGGGTGGATAGCGCGCTGGCCAGCTTCATGGAGTGATCAGGACCCTTCCTTGACCGTCATCTTCCGCTCCGTGGAATTGAATGCCCCCGCGATCGGCTTGTCGTCCTTGTCGAGAAGCTCGAGTTTGAAGACGTGCTCCCCCGGCTCCAGACCTGTCACGTAGTACGGGACCCACTCAGTGAGCATCTGTTCGACCCCGTCGACGGTCAGCCGCACCCGGTTACCGCCCTCGGAGATGGTCACCCCGGACAGGTAGAAATCGACCATGATCTGCTTCGCCCCGGCGCCAGCGTACTCTCCCTTCGGACGGCTGTAGGTGAGCAGCGGATCCGTCGTCTTGATCGGCGCCGTTGTCTCCTTCACGACGTGGAAGGTGACCGTCGCGAAGGCGCCCTCCGTCTTGACCGATTCGTGGTACGACCGGCTGGGGAACGCGCGGATCAGATGGGTCCCCTGTTCCAGCGTGCCGATCGGGAAGGGCTTGGTCGGATCGTAGCAGGCCATGTAGGGTCCATTGTCCACGATGATGTGGACGTGCTGACCCTTGGCCGAGTTGGCGAGGCCCTTCTCGGCGGCCCCTTCCGTTTGTCCCTGCGTCTCGAACCCCTGGAGGCTCAGGGTGACGGTAACCTCCTGGCTGACGAGCGTCTCGCCCTCCTTTGGCGACAAGATCTTCAGCCTTGCCTCGGGAAACGGGGCGGACCTCGATTGTTTGGCGACGCGAATCTCGGTCGGGACGCTAACCGAGACCGCGCCCGCCGAGGGCTGACACGCCACGGAAAAAGTCACCAACGCTCCCAGAGCTGCAAGGCAGCAGGCGATGCCTCTCATTTTTCTCTCCTTCTCTGATGGTCTGCTGTCATGTCATCCTCGACCACGGTTTCCATGTCAAGGGAACTCTCACCGCGACCGGCCGATCGCGTCGATAGCTTCCGGATTCTCGACCGACGCGATATCCCCGACCTCCTCGCCAAGAAATCTCTTCCGTATCACTCCCCGCACGATCTTGGCGGATCTCGTCTTCGGCAGCCCGTCCACGAATCGCACGTCGGAGGGACGGAGGGTCTTTCCCAGCTTTTCGGCGACATGACCCATCAGCTCCTCGCGAAGATCATCCGATTCCTTCACTCCCTCCCCCGACACGACAAAGGCCACGATCACCTGTCCCTTGATATCGTCGGGGACGCCGACGACCGCCGCCTCCGACACGGCGGCATGATCCAGGAGCGCCGACTCGATCTCCCCGGGCCCGACTCTCTTGCCAGCCACCTTGATCGTATCGTCCGCGCGACCGTGCAGAAAATAGAAGCCGTCCGCGTCCACGCGAGCCCAGTCGCCGTGATACCAGATGTCCTTTCCCCGTGAGAAGTACGTCTCGATGTATCTCTCCGGATCCCCCAGGAAGCCCTTCGTCATCGAAGGAGCCGGCTTCTTGCAAACGAGGTGGCCGATGCCTTCCCGGATCGGCTTGCCGTCCTCATCAAATACGTCCACATCCATTCCGAGACCGGGCCCCCTCAACGTGCAGGCCTTCAGCTCGGTGATGGGCAGCGGGGAGAGAAGGCATCCGACGATCTCGGTCCCACCCGAGATGTTGATGATCGGGCACCGCTTCTTCCCGACCCGCTCGAAGAACCAATGGTACGAATCGGAGTCCCAGGTCTCTCCGGTCGAGGCAAGGATACGCAGGGAGGACAGGTCGGGCTCCTCGACCCACGAGGAGGGGGAACGCATCAGCAGGCGGATCGCCGTGGGAGAGATGCCCAGATGGGTCAATCGATATTTCTCGACGATGCGCCAGAGCCGGCCCGGGTCCGGATGATTCGGCAGACCCTCGTAGATCAGAAACGTTCCCCCGAGAGCGCTGACCCCGATCAACTCCCACGGGCCCATCATCCAGCCGATGTCACTGAGCCAGAAGAATCTATCCCCCGGCCGGATATCCATGTAGTAGGCCAACTCCTTCATCATCTGGGCCAGGCAACCCGCGTGGGTGTGCACCGTCCCCTTCGGAGGGCCCGTGGTCCCCGAGGTATAGATGATCAGGGATCGGGCTTCTGCCTCGAGGGATGCGGTCTCGGCGATGGGCGCATCTCCCCGCACGATCTCGGCCCAGTCATGATCCCTTCCATCCTTCCACGGAACTTCCTCACCCGTCCTCCGGTAGACTATCACCGTCTCCACGGTGGGCGCCCGCTCCAGAGCGCGATCCGCCCGACCCTTGACGTCGAGGATCTTCCCGCGCCGGATGGCCCCATCCGTGGTGAAGAGGACCCGAGCCTTCGCGTCGTTGAGTCGTGTGGCGAGCGCCTCCTCGCCGTAGCCGGAGAAGACCGGGACGGCCACGGCGCCGATCTTCAGGCAAGCAAAGAAGGCGATCACCACCTCCGGGACCATGGGCATGTACAGACCTACCGCATCGCCCTGCTGGACTCCGAAGGAGCGGAGGGCGCCCGCGACCCGGCGGATTTGCCCATCCGCCTCGGCATAGGTCAACTTTCGGGCCTCTCCGCCATCCCCCTCCCATAGAAGAAATTCCTGATCCCCCCCTCCGTCCCGGATGTGACGATCGATGCAGTTGTGGACGATGTTCAACCGACCGCCGACGAACCACCTGGCCCAGGGAAACCCCTCGGACGAGTCGAGCAGCGTCTCATATGGCTCGAACCATTCGAGATCCAGGTCCTCCAGGGCGGCGGCCCAGAACCATTCGATATCCTCGGTGGACCGTCGGATCAGCTCCTCGTAGGACTCGATCTTGTGCCGGTCCATGAATCGACGGACGTTGCTGCGCTCGAGGTAGTCTCCGGTAGGCTTCCAGATGATCGGTGACGTGTCGCTCGGGATAGGTTCTTTCATCTCGCCGCGAGGATCCCTAGGGGAAAGAGAGTGAGCTAGGAGGGAATCTTGTCCGTGTGCTGATCCGGTGCGGGCGTGCCGGACCCTCGGGGCGAGGTCTTGGAGTAGGGACCGATGGCGGGGTTGCTCTCATCCAGGATCGAGCCCGACGGCTGGGGCACCTGGGTCGGAGGCGCAGCGCCCTCCGGGGAGCGCCGAGAGACCTGCTCGAGGCCGCCCTGGATCGCCTCCAGTTCCTTCAGCTTCCCCGTGATTTTTCCGACGAGCTCTCCGAGCACGTCCCACAGATGGTCGTGCTCCTTCTCGCGCGCCCTACTCCCGTTCGAAGAGCCCTCCGACATTTCTTTGCCGGCCTCAGCGAGTTGCGCCTCCAGCTCGGCCACCTTGCTCTGGAATTTCTCCACCATGCGAAGGCTCGCGACGGATTTCTCTTCGCTCTTCTTCGATCCGGCGTTCGCTTCGTCTCGTTCCTTGCGAGCACTCTCCAGCTTCACCGTCATTTGAGCGAACTCATCCTTCTTCGATTCGGCGTTCGCCTCGTCCCGTTCCTTGCGGGCCCTCTCGAGCTCCACCGTCATCTGAGCGAACTCATCCTTCTTCGATCCGGCGTTCGCTTCGTCCCGTTCCTTGCGGGCCCTCTCGAGCTCCGCTGACATATGAGCGATCTCTTCCCGCAGCCGTCTCTCCCCCGCCTCGAACTCAGCCACCCTCGTCCTCGCCTCCTCCCGGACCTGGTTCGCCTCCTTCGATCCAAGGACGACCTTTCCCAGCAGAGCGCCGACGGCTTTCTTGACCCGCTCCGCCTGACTCTCCCCCTCGGAGACGGGGCCGACCGAGTCCAGAATATCGGGAGGGAAGACGTCGAGGATCGGTCCAAGGTCTTCGGGCCGAGGAGCGCTGGCGAGCTCCTTGATCCTCTCCTTCAGCTCTCCCTCATCCTGCTCGGACTGATCCAGGTTCGTTACGAGGTTGGCCACCCCCTCGACTACCGCCTCGACGAGATCCTCTCCCTTCACATCGAGGTCCATCGTCTGGGCGAGCATCAGCCACGACTCCTGATAGAGCTTCACCTGACCCTCGAGACCCGTCACCTCCTTCTTGAGGTCGTGGCTCTTCTTGACCATGTCGACCAGGCGACGCTCCGTTCGCTGGGAGGGCGGCCGTGGCGGGGCGCCCGGCTGCGGAGAGGCGGACGAGAAGGGATCCGGCGGAGCCGGCGCCTGGGGTCTCGGCGTCGGGGGTGAGACCTGCTCTACCGCCTGGGGTCTCGGCGTCGGGGGTGAGACTTGCTCTACCGCCTTGGGTCTCGGCGTCGGGGGTGAGACTTGCTCTACCGCCTTGGGTCTCGCCGGTACAGCCCCCGATTCCTCGGCGACTCCGGAATCCGGCTTGCTCTTCGCGGCGGAGGGCGGCAGCACCGGTGGCGCGATGATGGTCCGCGCGGTGGAGACCGGGGCACGAGGGGCCTCTTTTTCGTGGCTGGTCTTCTCCGGCTGCGGCTCCAAGGCCTTTTCGACCAGGGCCCGGGACTCTCCGAGATTCACGGTGTCGGATCGAGAGATCTGCCCCTGGCGGAAGTTTTCCAGGTGCCGGATGATCCAGTCGGCGATCTTGTCCAGATTGAACGTGTTGGTGGCCGGGTGGTAGCACCCGGAGGACCCCTTCAGCTCGCCGACGACGGAGGCCACGTTGTCAATTGTGGGAGGGAAATCGTCCGTGAAGATGTGGTGGTCATTCGCCAACATCTTCAGGACGTAGTCAGCCGCCCGGTTGCCTATAGGCACCTTGGGCGGGGGGGATGGGGGATTTGCCATCCGGCTACCTCAAACCCGGTGTTTCGGCCAATCTCTTCTGGGGTCGACGCCTGCTTCCGCTCCCTTCCGGGAGGGATGCACAGGCCTGGCCATGGTAGCAGAGATGCCCTTCCTGTCAAGGAAGAGGCGGGGGTCTGTGGCCTCCTATCATGGAAACAGGAGGATTGCACGCCCGTGAACGGATCTTGCCAGAAGGGGCCTTTCCCTTCCCCACCCGTTGTTCTGGGGGCAGGCGTCTTGCCCCTCACCAGGCCCTCGATCTCGTCCACCGTCCTGGGCACGCCGCCGCTCAGTCGCTCGTAGCCAGCCTCGGTGACGAGATACATGTCTTCGATCCGCACGCCGATCCCCTCCCCCCTCAGGTAGATCCCAGGCTCGATCGTGACCACCATGCCGGGTTTGAAGACGGTGTCGCCCACGCCGCTATCGTGGACGGAGAGCCCCACGAAGTGGCCCACGAAGTGGGGGATCGCGGGAAACCCCCTCTCACGGATCACCTGATCGGCCACCTCGTGAAGCTGCCTGAGCGTCGCTCCAGGCTTCAACACCTTCTCCGCCGCCATCTGGGCGTCCAGCACGGCCTCGTATACCTGTCTCTGACGCCGGGTGAATCTCCCCGAGACCGGGATCGTCCGACTGATGTCTGACGCGTAGTGGTCCAGCTCCGCCCCGACGTCGATGACGACGATCTCTCCCGCCTTCATCACGGATGCGTTCTTGACGTAATGGATAATCGTTCCGTTGGCGCCCGAGCCGACGATCGATGGGAACGAGAGTCTCTGGGCCTTCCCCTTCTTGAAGTAGTGCTCCTCGATCGCCCGCGCGATATCACCCTCGCGAATCCCCGGGCGGATGCGGGGGATCACACGGCGGAGACCTGCCGCCCCGATCTCCGCCACCCTTCGGATCGTCTCCATCTCGGCGCTGGATTTGATCAGCCGGAGTCGAACGAGGTGATCTCCCACCTGTCGCAGGTCGGCTCGGGGCGCGAGCTCCCTCAGTCGGGCGGTCCAGGCGTCTTCGCGCCCACGGGAGGCCATCTTGGTCCAGATGGGGGCCCCCGACTTCGCGACCCATTCACGGAGGGTCTTCGGAAAGGCCTTCCGGGGAAGGACCGATTCGATCCCACTCCGCGCCTTGGCCTGTTTTTTCTTTCCCTTGACGAAAAGGGCCGCCTCCCCCGTATCCAGCCGCATCAGGAAAATGCTCCCCTTCGCCTCCCACCCGGTCAGGTAGAAGAAATCGTACTTCGGCGTGTTGTCGTCCACATCCTCCACGCGCCGACGCGAGATCGGCTCGTCGATGAGAGCGATGACCCCCTTCCCCAGGCTGCGGGCAAGGGCTTCCCGTCGTCGGCCATGCTCCTCCGCGCCGATCCCGGCTCCGGAGAGAGCCGTGGCGGCGGCGGATGATGCTACGAGGAGCGCGAGGGCTGCCAGGAGATGTCCGCGAAGGCCCCTGCTCATTGGAACTCTCCGGATCGTTGGGCGGGTGGACAGGACTGAGTTATACTCTCTCGTCGAGGGGCTCATGCTACCCCTCTCCGAAATCGTATTCAAGGAGGTGTCCCATGCGCCCCGCTCCACTCGCTGCCCTCGTCTCGTTGATACTCGTCTTCGGTCCCGCCTACGCCTATCAGGGAAAATCGGCCTCCGCTCCCGGTCAGCAGAAGAAGAAGGCGCACAGCGACATCAAAAAATGGGTCAAGCTGAAGAACCGCAAGGTGAAGCAGGAGATTCAGTTTTACGATACCTTGATCAAGAAGGGCGTCTCCCACTCCGACGCCTGCAAGACGGTGAAGATCATCGTGGACAACGACCTGAACGTGGGTCACCTGAGTCACTTCCTCCGTCGCAGGGCCGACGCGGGAATCCGGGGCCGCGTGCTCGGCGAGACGATCAGCCGTGAAGTGAAGAAGAAGGCAGAAGAGAAGAGGAAGAAAAAGGCCGCCCGGAAGAAGACTTCCGCCAAACCGAAGCCCAAGCCGAAGCCCAAGCCGAAAGGCAAGTCTGGCAAATAGCCGCCTCGACGGGCCACGCCTCCAGGCCCCGAATCTCGATCCCTCCAGGTCCTTGCCCGGAGGGTCCTCTGCGAATAGAATGGCGTGGGCTGCAGGCACGGCCGCGCGCGCCGGAGTCGGGGCCTACCTCCAACAAGGGCCATAGATCGTGAGCTTCCCCCCGGCCCCGAGGGCCGGATGGGAGACTCGGACGAGAGGGCAACGGGAATCTTCAGTGCCTGAAAAACCGACCATATCCAGGAGGGCGAAGATCGAGCCAGAGGTTCGGGCCTTGATGGAAGGGGTCGTGCGGGAGTTTGCCGAGGCCGACTCGCAAGAGCTCATCAAGGAGATCGCTCGCTGCCGGCTCCTCATCAAGGAAATCGAAGACAAGGATCTTCCGACCTCGCTGGATGTGAAGCATCTGACGCACCAGGCCCAGGACCTGGAAGGATACGTCGATGTACTGCGGAAGGATCTTCTCGTCGCCGAGGACGAGAGGAAGGATCTGCGAGCGTCGCTCGACGATGAGAAGCTGGAGCTGGAGAAGGAGTGCAAGACCTACAAGAACAAGGTCACCCGTCTCGAAGAGTCCGTGAAGTCGGTCAAGACCGAGCTCGCCCGGGCCCTGAAAAGGGAGCGGACTTCCTCCAGGAAGGGAGAGGGTGCGGAGAGCCAGCGCCTCGACGCGCAGTCGAAGCTCGAGGCCCTGGGCCAGGAGAAGGGAAAACTCGTCGAGGGTCTCGAGGCGCGCGAGGTCCTACTCGAGGAGGCTCGAGCCCGCCTGGAAAAATCCAAGGAGGAGAGCGAGGCGGAGCTGGGCCGGCTGAGGAAGGACCTGAGCCGTCTCGAAGGCAAGCTGAAGCAGAAAGCGAAATCAGGGCCTGAGGACGGGAAGCTCGCCAAGAAACTCCGTGACGCCGAGGCCGCGTTGCGGGCGCGGCAGACGGCGCTCGAGGCACAGGCTCGCGAGATGAACCGCCTGCGGCGCCAGGCCGGCGGAGCAGACCGGCAGGATGATACGATCAAGGCCCTCGAGGGCGAGATCAACGGGGCGGCCGTGAATATGGATGCCCTTCAGAAGGAATCTGATGCGCTGCGGAAGCGCATCGCAGAGCTGGAGGAGGGCGAGGGCGTCCCGGCGGGGCCGGGCAAGGAACTGGAGCCGAAGCTGGAACGGCTCAAGGCGGAGGCGGAGAAGTGGCACGAAGCGTATCAGGGGAAGAACGATGTCTCCGATCCGGAGCGCCGCGTCCTCGAGCTCGAGATCACCCTCCTGAACGAGGAGTCAGAGCGCAAGGAGGAAACAGGGAAGCTCCGGTCCAGGGTCAAGACGCTGGAGAGGGAGATTTCGACGGCGACGGAGGCCGAGAAGCATCTGCGCTCGGACGTCGAGGACATCACGGCGCTGGCGATGGTGGAGCGAGAGAGCCTGATCACGCTCCAGAAAGAGCTGGACGAGGCGCGAAAGAACCCCTCCGCGAGTTCAGCCAGTTCCGAGGAGGGCTCCGTATCCGGCCGCCACGGGGCGGCGCTGCGGACCCAGATCGAGGAGATGGGAAAGTACGCGGAAGGCGTCATCTCCCAGGGTCAGAGGATCGAGGACTCCCTCGAGAGATTGCGGGATACGAAAGACGACGACGCGGCGACATCGAAGCGGCTCACCGCGCTCAAGGGCCAGTCCGAGGAGATCGCATCGACTCTGGAAGAGATGTCAAGATCGATCGAGGATGAGAAGTCCTCGGCATCCGGCAGATGGAGCGAGCTGGAGGAGAGCGTGCAGAGTCGTCGCGAGCAGGAGAAGGAGCTCCTCGAGCGCCTCGCGAAGATACGCGAGGATCTATCCGACACGGGAAACGAGGAGAGCGACAGCAAATCCCAGGACCATCAAAAGCCCTAGCCCTCGTATCGCCGTTTTCCTGCGTTCATGCCTTCGAAGAGCCCGAGACCACCAGGAAAGCACTTCAGGATCCTCGCCGTCCGCGACTCCGCGCTTGAGGTTTCGTAGGTCCGTTATGAGCCCCTCGAGGTCGAACGGCTTCGTCCAGACGGTTGCCTGACCCTGGGCCACGCTCCCGCCGTCCGCAGCTGCCGTCATGGCGCCTGCGGTGAGAACAATCTTCGTTTGCGCCCGGATCGTCTCCAAGGTGCTCCTCACGGACGGCGCGTTCGGGTCCAACCTGAGGAGATCCGCGACGAAGATCGTATACGGCCGAGAGGCCTGGGTCGCTCTCTCGAGCGCCTCACGGGAATCGGATGTGGAGTCGACCTGGTATCCTTCCCGCCTCAACAGTCTCTCCAGGAAAATGCGAGTAGCGGGACGACCTTCGAGGACGAGGGCGGAGGGTATCGGAGGACACTCCCGTGAGGCCTCCTCCACCGCTTCGAGGAGTTCAGGCCAATCGATGGGCTTGGAGAAGACTGCAGCAGCCCCTCCGGAGATGGCCCTCTCCCGGGTCGCGGGCGTCATCCCTCCCGACATCAGGATCACCGGATACTGATCTCCGAGGCGCTCCAGAAGGTCCAGGCCGCCGACACGAGGCATCTGAATGTCGGAAACGACCACATCGACCGGCCCGCTCCGAGCGGCCTCCAGCGCCTCGGCGCCCTCTCGAGCCTCGGTCACGAGGTAGCCCGCAGAGCGAAAGCGCCCGGCGAGCAGTTCCCTGTGGGTCGCATCATCATCGACGATCAAGACGTTGTGTTTTTCATCCACCATGATGATTCTCGGGATGGCCGGGGCCGGGGACCACGTCGTTCCGGGGTCACGGACATGCCATGCTCCGTGAGCGACCCTTCTGCGTGGTCCGTGGTCGGGGGCACGGGAACCAGACTCGAAACGATGCCCCCTCGTCAGGGTCCCTCACCAGGTCTATCGTCCCTCCGTGGGCCTGGACGATGTCGGTGCAGATCTTCAGGCCGAGGCCCATCCTCCCCCGCCAGGTCGTCACAAACGGCTTGAAGACACGTTCCTGATCCTCGAGGGGGATTCCCGGCCCGGTGTCCGAGACGGAGAAGCCCATGCCGAGGCCTTCCTCCGATCGGTCTTCCGAATAGGTACGGATCGTGATCCTGCCTCCCTCGCTCATGGCTTGCGCCGCGTTGATCATCAGTTGCAGCAGGACCTGCTGTACTTGCGCCCGATCGATCGGGCAGGAAAGGTCCTCGGCGGAGAAGTCCTTCACGACTTCGATCTTTCCAAACGTGAAGAGATGGGGCTCGGCGAGCAGAAGGGCCTCGTCCGCGACTTCATTCAGATCCTGGACCAACCTCTCCGAACTCCAGTCCCGCGAGAGACCGAGGAGATGCTGGGTAACGTGGCGGATCCTTTCGCCCTGCTCGCGGATCAACTTGGCGTTCTTCCTCGTCTGATCCGCCCCTTGGCCGGCCGCCAGGATGAGGTCGGAGAAGCCAAGAATCGCGGAGAGTGGGTTGTTCAGCTCGTGAGCCACACTCGCGGACAAAACCCCCATCGGGGAGAGTCGGTCGAACCCTCTCTCCCGCCCGCGCATTCCCCAGAGGAAGGCCCCTGCCGCTCCGAATTGCTGCGCCTCGGTGCGGATCGTCTGTTCTCGATCTACCAGGTGCTGGCGATTCTGATGGACCAGCCTTCTATGCTCGAGGGCCTGCTTGGTCTTTACGATGAGTTCGTCCAGATTGAAGGGCTTGGCGATATAGTCGAAGGCGCCCAGCTTCAAGGCGGAGACGGCGACATCCACCTCTACCACAGCGGAAAGCAAGATGATCTCCGTGTCGGGCGAGCATTCCCTGACCTTCTGGAGGAGGGCGATCCCGTCCATCTCGGGCATTCGAATGTCGCTGATGAGGAGCGAAAATTCGGCCTTCCGGATCTCCGTCAGGGCCCTCTTCGCGGAGTCTGCTGAGGTGACTTCGTAGCCTTCATGCTCCAAGGTCTCCTGTATGAGCTGACAAACCGAGGATTCGTCATCGACGACAAGGACCCGTTCGGCCATGCGAACCTAGACCTTTCTGGACTCACCCAGACCATTTCGGCTGGCACCTCCCCTCGACCCTTCTAACCGCAACAGACATACCAAGATCCGGTCTGGCCTGAAGAAGACTTCAAACTCTTGGGGAGGAAAGCCTTTAGGAAAGATCTCTTCCCGCGGACGCAGCGGATATCGGTGGGGTTTCGTCCCCTTTCGGGAAAGGGAAACCACTTTTTGGGGCGGAGGTTCAGGTAAGTGCGTGAGCCACCTTGCAGGCGACATCGGCGATGCGGAACGGCTTTTCGACGAACTGGATGGGACCGAACGTGCGGCAGATGTCCTGGTTCTCGTCCTCCGGCTGGGTCGAGAGGATGACGATCGGAATCCGGGAGGTGCGATCGTTCTCCTTGAGCCTGAGCAGGAGCGAGTATCCGTCCAGTTGGGGCATATTCAGGTCGAGAAGCATGCAGTCGGGCGCCTCGCTGGAGGCCTGCCGGAGGGCATCCTTCCCACTCGTAGCAGAGGTCACTTCATAGCCTTCCCTTTCCAGCCACTCGGAGAGAAGCGAGAGGGTCTTTCGATCATCGTCCGCGATCAGGATCTTTCTCCTTTTCTCCACCGGGCTCTCGGCCACGAGAATGCCTCCTTTCAAATTGAATTCACCCCCATCCCGCACAAATCCCGTACCCGTTCGAATCAGATCTCGCACGGACCCGAGCATGGACGGCCAGATCGGATGTAAGGAATCGGGCGCAAACAATTTGCGGAGATTGAGCCTTTTCGGAAAGGAGTCGAGGGGAGGTCGAAATCGTGGGCGAGAGCTGTTCCGGATTCCCAAAGGGGGACCGATGATCCCAACTTAGTCCCCTATTTCACTGCCTTCTCCAGGCGGATGTCATCCAGGATGACTTCAAGGCGACCCCCTGCCTCATCGTCGTGACGGATCCGCAGGTACTCGATCGAGTCCCACTGCGGGTTGCCGTGCTTCGAGAAGAGGCTCCCCCGACCCGATAGAGGCATCCGGATCTCCTTCCAGCCGACCCAGTCGACCGCCAACCTGTAGGCCCAGTAGTGATCCATCCCGGACGTGGGATCGAATCGAATGTAACTCGGTCTCGGGGACTTCTTCTCGTTGAAGATCCATGCGCAGAAGAATGCGTACTCCCCCCAGTCCAGACCGGTGCAATCGATCAGAAGGCTCGACCAGCCCGTCCCGGTCTTCCATCGAGCCGATTTCTCCCCGTGCTTCACGAGCTTTGCGTCTTCCACGGGAGTCATCTTCCCGCCGGCTCGCGTGGGGTCATCCTCATCCCACTCCTCGAAGTCCTCCAGAACGTGGACAAACTGGGAGCGCAAGGCCTGAAGCAAGCCCTTGGCCTTCTCGACAAGCTCGGGAAATTCCTCGAATTCACCGATGAACTTGTTCAGGTCCCGCACCGGCTTCCGGATCTTCTGACGTTTCCTGTAGTACGTCTCGATCTCATCGAGCGCCAGGCGCCCCTCCGCCGTTGTCAGAAGATCGGAAACCTCCGCCTTCTCCTCGTCCGTCTTCGCATGCTTGCGGTGGTAGGTCTTTATCGCCTTGATCGCCTTCTTCCAGTCCTCCTGCTGCATCAGGGACTGGATTTTCTCCATCGCGGACTCCTTCTCGGTATCCGCCCAGGATGAAGGCGAACCCATGAGGAGAACCAGGAGAATGAGACCTGCGGAGACGCCAGGATGACTCATGCGAACGGACATCGAACCCCCTTTCACTCGTTGCCCAGGGCATCGGCAGCGTGATGCCGACTATCTTATCGGCTCCGAGGGGAAGATGCTTCTCGTGGTGTGGAAGTATCCTTGGAGAAGGAAAGCGGGGCCTGCCCGCCATAGCCCGCCTTCGGCGGGCGACGGAGGGTGGTCGGGGCGACTGGATTTGAACCAGCGACCTCTTGGTCCCGAACCAAGCGCTCTGCCAAGCTGAGCTACGCCCCGGCGTGTCGGTGCGGAAAGATGGCGAGGAGCGGTGATTATATCCCCTCGTGGCTCCTTCGACAAGATAGGCGTGGGCCAGGTCGCGCGAGGTCCACGATCAGATCGGGGAGATTTGGCCGCAACTTGCCTGCAGCCCGATCCCTGTCTATACTTGACCGTTAGGGAAATTTGGACAATCACCTTCCGACCTTCGCTGTCGCCGGAAGGATCGCCGGTCATCGTACCCCTGGGGGGCAGTGGAAGCGATAGACCTCGCCCACTTCGAGTTCAGCGAGTCCAACCTATCATCTGTAGCCCGTCGGGACGACTTCCGCCTACGGCTGCCCACCAAACCTATTTACCTGAATATGGCCAAGGGCATCGCCGAAAGATTCCTCCGGGCGCACGGATTGAAGGGCCAGGATCTCGCGAACGTCTTGGTGGCATTCAAAGAAGCCTTGGCCAACTCGGAGAGGCATGGAAACGGCTCGGACGACCGGAAGCGGATTCACCTCCGCTTCTCCGCCGGGCATGCTCGATTGGCCCTCCTCGTCGATGACGAGGGGGAGGGATTCGATCACCGCGGCCTCCTCAAGGAGACCCTGGCGAAGTCTCCGACCCAGTCGGCTCGCGAGCGTCACAAGATGGGACAGCTCGGAGGCTTGGGAATCCACCTGATGGTGAAGTGCACCGACTATCTGGAGTTCCGCAACGGAGGCAGGGGAGTGACGCTGGTCAAGGAGATCGGCCAGAGGACTCCGACCCGGGAGAATCGGCATGGGGACGCTCCCCGCTAAAGTAAACGTCCAGCTCACGCAGAAGCTGGAGCGGAGCCACGAGGTCCATGATGGGACCACCGTGGGTCGAGATAGCAACTGCTCCATCCAGGTCCTCTCGCCGGCCGTCTCCCGCTTTCATGCCCGCTTTTCGGTGGAGGGGAATCTGTTCCACATTCACGACCTGCGCAGCGAGAACGGGACATCCGTCAACGGGGTTCGCATTTCAGCGTGTCGGCTGGACGAAGGGGACATGATCCGGGTCGGCCCTGTCGAGATGACCTTCCAGATCAAGGAACGCATCGTGAAGGAGGCGAACATCTTTCGTCTGATCGATGCCGATCCGAACCAGAAGAAGATGCGGTCGCTGACGCTGCTCAGCGACTTCGGCCTCGTGTTCCCCACGGAGGATGACATCATAGAATCGGCCTGCCGCACCTGCGAGATGGCCGTGCGGAGCTACGGATTCGACAGCGAGTCCGAGGAGAAGTTCGTCACGGCGATACGGGAGGCGATCAACAATGCTCAGAGGCACGGGAATCGCCTGGTGAAGAACAAGGATATCCGCGTGCTGATCTTCCAGGATGACGAAAAGGTCACGTTCAGCGTCATGGACGAGGGAGATGGGTTCGACTTTCTCGCTGAGCTTCACCGGAGTCAGGAAGGCTCGGCCGTCGAGGTTGCCCGGCAGCGATACCTGGGGGGGGGCACGGGGGGACTCGGGATCCGCCTGATGCTGAAGTGCGTCGATCGCCTGCGCTACGGGGGAACGGGAAGCCGTATCCACCTGACGAAGTTCAAGCGCAAGAAGGACATCATCGCAAGCGACGACGACATCCTGACGGAAGAGGAAGAGGCCTTCATGCGAGCCATCTTGGGACGAACCTAAGCGTTATCTAACTCCCCCCACACTCCATCTTCACGCCTAATCGCTTCCGCCCTGGATTGGTTTCGGGGACATACACCCAAGAAGCCGTACTCGCCTACGCGCCCGGGATCGAAGCCACGGAGCCATTCGCATGCCCAGTCGATGCCCAGGGCTGTGTGTCCCCGATCCGGTTGAATGTGCCCATCTATCGCCGGCCACCGGCCTCGACATACAGCATCGAAGCGATACGACGAATCGCATCATCATCGAGGCGGTCGATCTGCGAGAGGATGGATCGCGAGCGATCGATCGACGGATACCTCTCTCCATCTTCTGTCACTTCCTCGATCAATCTCCCGAGAATACGATGGGACGTCCGCACGTAGATCCCGCTTCCTGTCGGTTCCTCTCCATACAGTAGCAGCAAGTAGTCGGGCCGATTCGACTCGGCGCGGAGCCACTCGATGCTCGTGAGCAAGGCCAATTTCGGATCCGCACTCCGCGAGATGGCGAACGTCTCCGCCACGGCTTGATAGCGGGAGGCTATTGCATCCGTCCGGAAGAGATTGGAGAACAATATTCCGAGATGGCGAAGGGGGTGCCTGCCGCCAGGGATCAGGCCGGCGAAGTCGACCACGTGACCCAACTCGTGCTGCGCAACGTTCTCCGCCTCCGCCGCGATGAGGGCCTGGACGGAGCCCGCCCTCTCCAGGGCCCCGGCAAGCAGCCGACGGCGGAGCCCCGGGGGATACCGGAGAGACCGCCAGGGTTCCTCCTTCCCGTCGGCGGCAGCGATGGCCTCCTCGGGCGGGAAAAGAGTGGAGCGGATCGTCTCGAGATCGACGGTGAAGCCCTTCCTCGACCATGATGCGCTCCCCGCCACCCAGAGGCTTCCCTTCGCCGGATGGCGGATCGCCGTTCGATCGATGGTGATCCGTTGCCAACGATACTCGACCCCGTAGATCCGCTCCTCCTCATCCGTCCAGCCGACCAACTCCGACAACCGGAGCTCGATCTTCCCTCCAGCCTCTCGGAGATCCAGGTAGTGATTGAATTGAAGGAAGTAGTCCAGCAGCGAGGAACGGGGACGGACCAGGGGATTCATCTCCTTCCCAAAAAACATATAGGACTCGATCAGCCCGTCCGTCGGAGGCAAATCCCCGGTCGCCTCCCCGACGATCATCGCCAGCCGCTCGACCAGGTCACCGATGCGGCGAGGAGCTTCGCCCTCATCGGCGAGGTACTCCCGGATCGACTGCATCGTGGCTCGATATCCGAGCGCGTCCCTGAGCCCCCTCTCCGCAGCCGGACCGGCACCCAGTCGAAGGGCGCGACGGTACTCCGAGACCGCTTCTCGAATCCATCCCGCCCGCGCGTAGCTCCTTGCCAGGGCGGCGGCGATCCCGGCGTCCCGGGGGGATCGCTCCGCCTCCCCGCTCCACCGCTCCAGATCGAGAAACCTCTTCGAGAGCCGGTTCTCGGGTGCTGACTCGATCCCGGGGGGGATACCCTTCCTCCAGATCTCGTAGGCCTCCATCGGCCGGCCCCTCTCCACGAACAGGCGCCGGGCCTCGCGAAGGAGACCGCCGCTGGCTCGACCGTCTTGCAGTGCGACCCGCATCGTTCGGAGGGCTGCTTCCGGATCTCCTTGACGATCCAGGACGAGCGCCTGCAGCCCTCGAATTCGCGCCGACCGCGGGTATCGCCGGAGGGCTCGATCAAGGAGGTGGGATGCTTCCTGGAGGCGGTGCCCTCTCAGGTGGGCCTGGATGGCCCCGTTGTAGGCCAGGTACAGGAGAGAATCGCCCGGCTCCCCTCCCCTTCGCTCCGCCTCGCCGAAGGCGATGAGGGAAGGCACGTAGGATCGAGATCGCAGCAGGGCGATGCCGAGGGCGCGGAACGCCTCGGGCCGATCCTCGCCCGGATGGATGCGGCGGCCAACCCGGAGGGCCTCTATCAGATTCCCTTCGAGGAGATGGGCGTAGATGAGAGGAGCGGAGGGCGGAGGAAGGAGATCCTCATCGGAGACGATCCGTCTCGCCAGGCTCCTCGCCTCATCGAACCTACCCGCGCGAAGGGCGCTCACCAGATGGATTGGCAATTCCGCCCTACTCTCGGGGACACCCTCGGCCTCATGCAACCATTCCTCCGCCCCTGATGGGTCTCCCATCTCGAGGCTCGCCTCGGCGAGAGCGAGACGCGCCCACGGGTCCTCCCTCGCCTCGGCCAGATGCCTCTTCAGCATCTCCAGCTTCTTCGTTCGCGGTCCGCCCAGTCTTTCCAGGAGAATCGACATGGCCCGATTCCCGTGGGCGCTCCGAGCCCGGAGAAAGTACTCGTCGATCGCCTCGTTCCGCCGGCCGCTCGCCAGGAGCAAGTCCTGGTAGAGCCAATGGACCTCGATATCGAACGGGACCCAGGCGACGGCAGCCCGGGCCTGCTCGATAGCGTCCAGCTCCTCCCCCATTGAAAGGAGTCGAGTCGCGTCGGACATCATCTTCCGGGACGTTGTGTATGGGCTGACACAGGCGGGGGCGAGGAGAAGGAGGGCGATCCGGCAGGCGCTTCGTGACAGGGCCATCATGCCCGCTTGACGGCCTTTCCGTCCTCGAGGATCTCGCGGAGAAGATTCAGAGATGGATAGTGGGTGAGGTCGAAGTGCATCGGGGTAACCGAGACATATCCCGCTCGCACCGCAGGATAGTCGAATTCGAGTTCATCGGACGCCGACGGGTGCTCTCCCCGGACGCTGTAGGTCGCCCTGCCCAGCTCGTCAATCTCCTTGTGGTACACCTCGCGGAATCCACCGAAGCTCTGTCGTGTGATCCGGATCCCCATCGTCGGATTCTTCGGGACGTTGACGTTCAGCATGATCCCGGCGGGTCGAGCCAAGGAATCCATCTGCCGGGCCAGGAGGACGGCGAACCCGGCAGCTCGCGCAAATTCTTCGGCTTCGACCGAGAGCGCGAGTCCCGGGATCCCTCGGATCGCCGCCTCCCTCGCCGCCGCAACCGTGCCGGAATAGAAAGCGTCGATTCCGTAGTTCAGACCGCGATTGATCCCGGAGATCACCAGATCGGGCTTGGCCTTCATCAGGTCGAAGATAGCGACCTTGACGCAATCGGCGGGAGTCCCGTGAACGGCGTATCCGGTGGCCGCATCCATCTGCCAGGGATACACGTGCAGGTCATGCATCGAGATCCCGTGGCCCACCCCGCTGCGCTCTCGAGTGGGGGCCACGATCGTGACCTCCGCGACCGGATGGATCGCCTCCCAGAGGGCCATGAGCCCGGGAGAACCGATGCCGTCGTCATTGGTGAGCAGGACCTTCATGTTTGGTCGTCGTCCGATCTCACTCGAGCGAAAAGACCACCTCCCCCCCGACGATCGTCCATGCAGCGCGGCCCTTGACCTCCCATCCATCGAAGGGGCAGTTGCGGCTCTTCGAGCGGAATCGGCTCTTCTCGATCTTCCAGGCGCTGTCCAGATCGATCACCGTCACGTCGGCCGGCCCTCCCACGCGAAGCGACCCACCTGGAATGCCCAGGATCTCGGCCGGAGTCGTCGAGAGGAGCCGAACAAGCTGGGATAGGGTCAGTATCCCCTTTCCAATGAGCTCGGTGACGGCCAGCGGGAGAACCGTTTCCATCCCGATCACGCCGTCCGGAGCGAAGGCGAACTCCACTTCCTTCCGTTCCCGGGCGTGCGGGGCGTGATCGGAGGCGATCACCCCTATCGTGCCGTCGCGCAGGCCCTCGATGAGGGCCTTCCGATCCTTCTCCGTGCGCAGAGGGGGCCGCATCCGGAAATTCGGATCGTACGACCGGACATGCTCCTCGGTCAGGACGATATGGTGCGGGCTTACCTCCCCCGTGACGGCAAGACCTCGCTCCCTGCCCCGGCGCAGGATCTCGACCGAGCCGGCAGAGCTGAGGTGAGCCACGTGCAGACGCGATCCCGTGATCTCGGCCAGAGTCATATCTCGATGAACGATAATCTCTTCCGACTCCCGAGACCTTCCGGGCAACCCGAGCATCATCGAGACGACACCGCGGTTCATCACTCCGGTCCCGGCGAGGTCCGGATCCTCACAGTGTGCGATGACCGGCTTGTCGAACATGCGGGCGTACAATAGCCCGCGGCGCATCACCTCGGGGTTCCGTACCGTCTCGCCATCGTCGGAGAAGGCCACCGCACCGGCTCGCGCCAGCCCTGCCATCTCCGAGAGCTCCTCGCCCTTTCTCTCCTTGGTGATGGAGCCTATCGGATAGACCCGGGCCTTCCCCGCTCTCTGGGCCTGGAGGAATACGAACTCGGCCGATGCCTCGTTGTCGATCGCCGGCTCGGTGTTGGGCATGCAAGCGACGCTGGTGAATCCGCCGGCGACGGCCGCCGCCGACCCCGATGCGATCGTCTCCTCCTCCGCGTTGCCCGGCTCCCGGAGGTGCACGTGCATGTCGATCAGTCCTGGCGTGACGGCCAGACCGCCGCAGTCGATCACCTCATCCGCTCCCGAGAGATTGGGACCCACCTGCGCGATCTTCCCGTCCTCGATCAGGACATCGGCTGTCTCGTCGAGCTCCTGGCTCGGGTCCACCACCCTCCCGCCTCTCAGCAGTCTCCTCATATCACTCGTTTCCCTTGCCCGAGACGAGGAACAGGACCGCCATCCGGATCGCAAGGCCGTTGGAGACCTGCTCGAGGACGACGGAGCGATCCCCGTCGACGACCTCCGGAGTTATCTCGACGCCCCGGTTCACCGGCCCCGGGTGCATGATCAGGACATCGGGCTTCGCCTGCTTCATCCGGCCCGAGTTCATGCCGAAAAGCCTGGCGTACTCTCGTGTGGAGGGAAAGTACCCCACGAGATGGCGTTCCTTCTGCACCCGAAGGAGATTTACCACATCGCACTGAGGCAAGACCGCGTCGAGGTCGTAAGAGACCTCGACTCCGAGCTCGGTGATCGACGACGGGATCAGGGTGGAGGGGCCCACCACCACCACGCTCGCCCCGAGCTTCTTGAGGCCCCAGATGTTCGAGCGCGCCACGCGACTGTGGGCGACGTCCCCGACGATCGCGACCTTCAGGCCATCGATTTTCCCCTTGTGCTGCAAGATGGTGAAGATGTCCAGCAGACCCTGCGTGGGGTGCTCGTGCGCCCCATCACCGGCGTTGATGACACTGGCTTCGATCGTCTGGGCGAGCCGCACCGCAGCGCCGGCCGCCGAGTGGCGTACGACCACGATGTCGACCCCCATCGCCTCGATGTTCCGGGCGGTGTCGCTCAAGGTCTCGCCCTTTACCGCGCTGGAGGCCTCGATGGCGAAGTCGAGGACATCGGCAGAGAGCCGAGTCGCCGCGAGTGCGAAAGACGTTTTCGTCCGGGTCGACGGCTCGTAGAAGAGGTTGACCACAACCTTTCCCCTCAGCGCCGGGACCTTCTTGATGCTACGGGTGGAGACTTCCTTGAAGGACTCGGCCGTTCGAAAGACCACCTCGAGCTCATCCCTCGACAGCTCCTCGAGCCCGAGGAGGTGCTTTCGCCCCCAGACCAATCTCTCTTCCTGCTCCTCCATCCGTTCCTTACCTTCGCAGGAGGAGGACCTGGTCCTCCTCATCGATTCCTCGGAGTCGGACCTCCACCATCTCACGCGCCTCCGTCTCCACCCGTCCGCCGACGTGATCCGCCTGGATCGGTAGCTCCCTGTGCCCGCGATCGATCAGGACGGCCAGCTCGATCCGCCGCGGCCTGCCGAAATCGGACAGCGCATCGAGCGCGGCTCGGACCGTCCTCCCGGTATAGAGCACGTCATCGACGAGCAGGGTCCGCATGCCGCTTATGTTGAACTCGATATCGGTCCCGCGAACGAGCGGCTGAGGAGATATCAGGCTGAGATCGTCCCGGTACAGGGTGATGTCCAGAACTCCCAGAGGGAGATCGTTCCCGGTGCGACTCTTTATGCCCTCCCGTATCCGCTCGGCCAGTGGAACTCCCCGGCGACGGACCCCCACGAGGGCCGTATTCTCCAGGGACGATTCTCGCTCGAGAATACTGTCGACCAAGACGGCGATCAGGCGATCCACTCCCTGGGCGTCGTGCACCACCTTCGGCTGGCCTTGTGGCTCAGTCATCGAGATCTCCATTGTCCCCCGCGGACTGACATTGTCGCACCTCGAGACGAGCCAGATCCAGCTTCCCCGCGGAGATGGCTCCTCGAGCGCTCTGCAACAGAGCCCGCTGCCTCTCGGTGAAGACGACGGGCCCGCGCGGAGCCGGCACTCCATCCGGGACGAGACGCTGCCGGATCGCTTCCCGGAGCCGATCGATTCCATGCCCGGTCAACGCCGAGATCGGGATCGCCTCCTGCCCGTGGAGGTCGGAGACCTGGGACGGAAGATCCGATTTCGTGAGGGCAAGCAGCTGCCTCTCCGGATCCAGCCGGCGAATCCGCTCGGCGTCCTCGGGCGGCCGACTCCCGTCGATACAGAAGATCGCCCGCCGGGCCTCATCCCACCCGGCCTCGGTCCTCTCGATCGCAATCGATTCGGCAGCCGTCTCACCCTCCCGCAGGCCCGGGGTGTCGACCAGGGTGACCGGGATGCCTCCGATCGCCGTCCGCTCCCGGACATGATCACGTGTGGTGCCGGGGCCCTCGTGGACGATCGTGCGGTCCCATCCGATGAGGGTGTTGAAGAGCGTGGATTTCCCCGCGTTCGGCGGACCCATGATCCAGAGCTCGACCGGCGCCGTGAGGGCGATGCCGTACGACGCCGTCCTCAGCAGCAAGTCGATCGCCTCGAGGGCGGGCCACCGGTCCAGGTCCAGGATTTCCTCCAGCCGGGTGGAGAGGGCTCCCCCCGCCTGTGCTGCGAGCATTCGCGCCCCCGCGTCTGTTTCCGCCTCGATCAGGAGCGAGAGGGCCTCCTTACGGATTGGATCCCCGCCGCTTCGCCGGTGAATGCCCTCTTCGGGACTCACCCGGATGAAGCCGTCCTCCTTCGTGAGATCCAGGATGCGATCGGCGACTGCCGTTCCGCCATGGCACTGGATCTCCGCCGCGCCGTCCTCCCACTCCCGCACCAGGACCTCGTCGATGGACTCGCTCCCGCGGGTGATCCACCCGGACCTCATTCGATCCGGAGACGGGTCCTTCCGACCGCGGGACCGGAAGTGGGATTGCAGCCATTTACCCGTAGGGTCGGCTATGAGAATCACCGCCACCCCGCCGCGTCCGGGGGGCGTGAGCAGCGTAGCCTCACGACGCTTCCCGTCACTCATGTCACCCATGTCACCCATGGGACCCTCCGCCGGGGACACTTCTCTCGTAGGCTATCCGGAGCCCATCCAGGGTCAACTCAGGGATCACTTCCCCGATGACCTCGCTCAGGGGCGCGACCAGATCGGCGTCTCCTCCGGTGGCGATCACACGCGCCTCCCCCCCCAGGGCCGGTCTCATGCGCCGCACGAGCCGATCGACAAGGCCGACCGCCCCCTGGATAACACCGATGCGGACGGCCGTTTCCGTGTTTCTACCGATCACCTCCTCCGTGGGTTGGATCTCGACAGGCGGGATCATCGCCGCCCGGTCCCAGAGGGCCTCGGCGGAGAGGCGCAGCCCCGGAGCGATCGCCCCGCCGACATACGCTCCTTCGGATGAGACGCCGTCCAGGGTGATGGCGGTCCCGAAGTCCACCACGATGCAAGGACTCCCGTATCGCTCGAAGGCGGAAAAGGCGTTCAGCAGGCGGTCCACCCCGACTTCCTCTGGCCGATCCACGTCGGCCCGGATCGGCACCGGGATCTTTCCGCCGATCTCCTCTGGCACCAAGCCAACCACCTTTCTCGACCAGTCGATAAAGGCGCCGCGCGCCGCAGGGTTCACCGTGGCCATGACCGTGGCACGGATCTCACCTGCCTCGAGTCCATCCACGACAGACAGGGCCCCTTCTCCGCGAGCGATCTCGTCTATGGGGGCGCGAGCCACCCGGACGATCTTCCCGTCGCGGCAGAGCCCGACATGGACCGTACTGTTGCCGATGTCGGCGACGATGAGCATCGGTCCTTCTCCCCACCCCGCGGCCCTTCCCGGGATCTCACGGATTCGGTTCGATGCGGGGATCAGAAGTTGAAGTCGAAGTCGGTGGTCCGCGTGCCTTTCACGATCCCCTTGAGCTCCATCTTCAGCTCTTCGGGGTTGTCGGCCGCACTCATCGCATCTTCCAAGGTGATCAGATCATTCTGATACAGCTGCCGGAGCGATCGGTTGAACGTCTGGCTTCCGAAGTACTCTCCCTCCTTGATCACCTTGTAGAGCTCGTTGGTACGCCCCTCCAGGAGAATGTCCTGGATGGTCGGCGACCTCATCATCAACTCGACTGCTGGAATCCGCCCCGTCTGACCCTTGCGCGGGAGCAGTCTCTGGGAGATGACCCCCTCGAGGATCATGGAGAGCTGGAGTCGAATCAATTGGTGTTGATGGGGAGGGAAGAAATTGATGATCCGCTCGATAGTCTGCTGGGCGTTGATCGTGTGAAGGGTGGAGAGAACGAGGTGACCGGTCTCGGCCGCCGCAATCGCGGCCTCCATCGTCTCCTTGTCGCGCATCTCGCCGATCATGATCACATCAGGGCTCTGCCGGACGCAGTACTTCAGCGCGTAGTAAAAGTCCTGCGTATCGACGCCAATCTCACGCTGGCTTATGATCGAGCGCTTGTCCTTGAAGGTGTACTCTATCGGATCCTCGATCGTGACGACGTGCTTCGCGAAGTGCTCATTGATGTAGTTGACCATCGCGGCGAGGGTAGTCGACTTGCCGCACCCGGTCACGCCGGTCACCAGAACAAGCCCTCGCTGCAGAGAGGCGAGCTTCGTGAGAGGCCCTTCGGGAATGCTGAGGTCCTCGAAGTTCGGAATCTTGGCCTGGACGTGGCGGAAGACGAAAGAGGTGTAACCCCGCTCCCGGTAGATGTTGACGCGGAACCGACCGATGCCCGGAAGATCGTAACTGGCGTCGATCTCCGGCTGGTCCTTGAATCCCTCCCGCTTCGACTCCTCGAGAATCTCGAAGATCTCGAGGGTCTTCTGGGGGGTGATCTCGTCGCTTTTCAGGAATTTGATCTTCCCGTCGACACGAATCGAAGGCGCCGACCCCACCTTGATGAAGAGGTCTGAAGCCCGGTGCTGGACTTGCGCTCTCAGGAGATCATGGAATTCCATTCCGTGCCCTCGGCCGCCTCGCCACGAAACCCCGTGGGAAAAGCGGGCGTCGGAGTATAGCACCTCGCCGGTGGCCGGGCAATGAAGGTCAGTCTTCTACGAGCCTGAAGAGCTCCTCGACCAGTTCCGCTATCCCTTCGCCGGTCCTGGCCGAGATAGGCCAGACCTTGGTTTCCACCGTCCGGCGGATTTCTTCCAGGCCGTCTGCCGCGCCCGGAAGATCGATCTTCGTCGCGACGATCAACTCGGGTTTCCGATCCAGCTCGTGGCCGTAACTCCCGAGCTCCTCCCGGATCACACGATACGCTTCTCGGGCCGGGGGCGGGGCGGACGGCGCCGCATCGATCAAGTGCAGCAGGATTCCGGAGCGCTCCACGTGCCTGAGAAACCTGTGGCCGAGGCCCACCCCTTCGTGGGCCCCCGCTATGATTCCGGGGATGTCAGCGACCACGATGCGCCTCCAGTCATCCCCCTCGACGATGCCGAGCACAGGCGACTTCGTCGTGAACGGATACGCGGCGACCGTGGGATGGGCGGACGAGATCTTGCTCAGGAGGGTGGACTTGCCGGCATTGGGGAGCCCCACCAGGCCCAGATCTGCCAGGTACTTCAACTCCAGCCGCAGCCGGGCCTCCTGATGCTTGCCTCCTGGCTGGCTCTCTCTGGGGGAGCGATGCTCCGGCGTGGCGAAGGCACGGTTCCCCTTCCCCCCCCTCCCCCCGCGCGCCACCACGAAGCTCTGATCCGGCTCGCGGAGGTCCGCGATCAGGGCACCCGTATTCCGGTTATAGACCAGGGTTCCTACGGGGACTTCGATGACCAGGGGCCGCGCCGATTTGCCCTTCCGCTTGGCTCCCTCGCCGGGGGAACCGTTCTTGGCAAAAAAGGTGCGCCCTTTGGCCAGGTCCCCCAGCGTCAGCAGTCGCGTGTGCGTCTGCAGCACGATGTCACCGCCCCGGCCACCATCCCCTCCATCCGGCCCTCCCCGGGAAATGGCCTTTTCGTGCCGGAACGAGACGCATCCCGCTCCCCCGCGGCCGCTCCGGACCGTGATTTGTAGCTCATCGATGAACATGGTACGCGGGAATAAGACGGTGTCGGAAGACGGGCGGGATGGCCCGCCCGAACAATACCGATCAGGCGGCCCCCCGAGGCCGATCAGGCATCGGGAAGAATGGAGATTCTGCGTCGGGTGCCATAGTGAACGACCCCATCGATCCTGGCATAGAGCGTATTGTCACGCCCCTGCGAGACACCCCTCCCGGCGTGGAACAGGGTGCCGCATTGCCTCACGATAATCGAGCCAGCGGTCACTCGTTCCCCTCCATACTTCTTGACGCCTCGCCTCTGTGCGTTCGAGTCCCGCCCGTTTCGACTGGCGCCCTGACCCTTCTTATGGGCCATCTGATCCTCCTCCGGCCGGTTACTTTCCGGCCTTGATCTCCTTGATCTTCACCTTGATATACTTCTGGCGGTGCCCACCCTTCGTGTGAGAACCCTTTCGACGCTTGAATACGTAAGAGATGGTCTTTTTCCCCAGTTCTCTTCCTGCGACCTCACCGAGGACCTTGCCGACGGCTTGGCTGCCGGCGATTACCTGTTTCCCCTTCCGGACCAACGGGAGATGATCCCATTCGATCACCTTCGGCAGAGGATCCTTTCGGTTGTCCACAAAGATCGTGTCCCCGACGGACACGACGAACTGCCGCCCCCCATCTCTGATCACTGCATAGTCCTTGGTAGCCACGTCTGTACCTCGTCCGATAGAAGGGAGGCGATGGGCGGGGACGAATGCGTCCCGGTTACACTGCCACCTGTTTCATGTTCGTGCGTGTGGCATCGTAGCCACCCTTGCGATGAAAGACGATCCGAAAATCTTCCATGCCGAAGTGCTTGCCCACGTTGACCGTGATCGACTTCCCGCTGGCCTCCTCGAGAGTGA
Source organism: Planctomycetota bacterium (assembly GCA_027296055.1). Taxonomy (GTDB): domain Bacteria; phylum Planctomycetota; class JAPUJT01; order JAPUJT01; family JAPUJT01; genus JAPUJT01. Next base: position 27,065 of record JAPUJT010000072.1, read on the forward strand.
GAAGGACCCGACGCTTTCGGTTGCTCACGTAGTCCGAAACCCTCCGGTGGACCCACGCGTCCACTCCCACCGTGTCGGAGCCGGAGAGGCCGAGGCGGATCTCTCTCAGCACCTTCAGGCCCATGCTCTCGATCGTCTTGATGAACCCCGTGCCGTCGCACGTCGGGCAGGGCTCGTACGCGCTGCTCCTGAGAGAAGGACCGACCCGTTGACGGGTCATCTCGATGATGCAAAAGGGCGACATCCTCGCGAGCCTCACACGGGCCCGATCGTTCTTCATCGCCTCCTTGAAGGCCCGCTCGACGCCTTTCCGACGGCGGACGTCCCTCATGTCGATGTAGTCGTTGATGATCAGACCCCCCAGGTCTCGCAGCCTGAGCTGTCTCGCGATCTCGGAGGCCGCCTCGAGATTCGTCTTGTAGGCCGTCTCCTCCGGATCCTTCTCCTCTTTGAACTTTCCCGAGTTCACATCGATAGCGACGAGCGCTTCCGTCTGCTCGATCACGATCGAGCCTCCCGACTTGAGAGCCACCCGCTTGTCGTAGATCTGATCGATCTGCTCCTCGAGCTGATCCCGGTGGAAGATCGGTCTCGGGTCGTCGTACAGCTTCACCCGGCTCCGATAACGGGGAGCCACGGCGCTCATGAAATCCCGAGCCTTCTGAGTCGCCTCAGGAGTGTCGATGAGGATCTCCCCGATTTCGGGGTCGAAGATGTCTCGAATCGTGCGAATGATCAGATCGGATTCCTGGTAGATCGTCGCAGGGGCCTTTTCCTCGGCGACCCGCCGCTCCACGGCCTTCCAGAGCCGGAGGAGATAATCCAGATCTCGCTCCAGATCCTTCTTCGTCCGGTCGATGCCTGCCGTGCGAATGATGAATCCCATGTCCGCTGGCGGCTTGAGATCCTGGAGCATCTTCTTGAGACGCCTCCGGGTGTCCTCGTCGGTGATCTTCCTGGACACACCGCACTTGTTGAGACTGGGCATCAGGACCAGGTAGCGGCCGGGAATGCTGACGTAAGTCGTCAGCGCCGGCCCCTTGGTCCCGATCGCGTCCTTCGTGACCTGGACCAGGACTTCCTGGTTTCGCCTGAGAATCGATTGGATCTCCGTCCTCTTGGAGGAGCGTCCATTCCTGCTGTCGGAGGGCATCAGATCCGACACGTGGAGGAATCCGTTCACCCGGGCGCCGAAGTCTATGAAGGCGGCCTGGATGCTGGGCTCGATGTTGACCACGCGCCCCTTGTAGATGTTGCCGAGGTGCTTTCCCTCCGCCTTTCTCTCGACGTACAGCTCCTCCAGGGTGGAGCCGTGCATGATCGCGATTCGCGACTCCTCGGGCTCGGAGACGTTGATCAGCATCGTCTTCGTCTGACGGGACTTCGCCGCCTTCTCCGTCGCCGGAGCGGCTTCCTTCTCTGCTGCCGGCTCGGATGCCTTCCCTGCCGCTCGATCGGCCGCTCCGCGACCCGACCGCCTCCCGCGTCTCGAAGGCCGGGGCTTTTTACTTACCCCGCTTGTTGATGGCATTAAATCTACCTCTTCACGAAGGCTCAGGACAACAGACCCACCCGGCTGGGAGTGAGTCAGGACAGTTCATTATAGTCACAAGTCCCGATGGGTTCAACGACTAGGGACAGCGGCAGGCTCGTGGATGAGCTCCGATGAGAAGGCGGCCGAGAAAGAGGGGGAATCCCCTCCGGGAGATCCCCCCTCTCCAGATCGCTCATGAGCACCCATCCAGCTACAGGCTAGTTGCCACCTCCTGAAGGTCGGCGCGTGGACCGGCGTGAGGGAGGAGGACGCTTGGGAGGCGCCGCATCCCCATTTTCGGTATCGTCATCGCCTTCATCTTCGCCGGCAGACTCCTCGGCCGTCCCCTCTCCGGCATCGCCTTCTGCCTCCGAGGACGCCAATTCCACGCCTTCCAGTTCGACGATCTTGTCGGTATTCAGGTAACCCGACGGCTCCCAGTTCTTCAGGTGCTTCGCCTTCTGGAAGAATGGATCCCAGGTACGGAAACGATTCTGATCCACGCGATAACGCTCGCGCACATCTTCCGCCGTTCTCAGGATCGTCGGTTTGATGAAGATGAACATGTTGTCGACGGACGTGTCGAGGCGCTTGAAGGTGAACAGGCTGCCGAGGAGCGGAATGGAGGAGAGGATCGGGACCTTGGAGATGATTTCCGTCCGCCTCTCGGTGAGCAAGCCCCCGATCACGGCCGTCATCGAGTCCCGCACCATCATCTTCGTCACGACGGTCTGGTCACGGGTCCGGGGCAGATCGATGAACGACTGGATTCCGCCGGCTCCGACCGTGAACTGGAACCTTTCGAATCCTTCTACCCCTCCGACGGCCGCCGCGGTGGTTCCCGTGAGCATGTTCGTTCGGGGGATGATCGTCATCATGATATCATCCGTGCCCCTCACGATGTGCGGCGTCAGGAAGAGGACGAACCCGATGGAGATCGGGGAGCCATCACTCTCCTCCAGGGTGACCGTCACGTTTCCGTTCTGGTCGACCGTGGCTTTCTGCTCCGCGAACGGAACATTCTCCCCGACGAAGATCGTGGCTTCCGCATGATCGAGCATCGTCAAAGATGGCGCCTGGGTGATTCGACTGTTGATGTCCGCGTCGACCAGCCGAAGCGTGGCGAGCGAATCGGTGAGATCGAGGAGCGCCGGGATGTTGAAAGTGCTCGAGAACCGACGCGTTCCATCGCCGAAGGCGAAGGGAAACTGCCCCAATTGAGTGCTGCCCTGGGGGTTCCCCGCCGGCGTGATAATACCGTTGAACGGATTCGAAATGGAGTTCCCGACCTGCGTGGTACCGAAGACCAGCCGCGAGATGAACCCGTCCTCCTCGACCGTACTGGGGTCATTCCACCGGATGCCCTGCTCGATCAGGTGGGAAGACTCGGTGATGATGAACTTGACATCGACGTGGACCTGGAGAGGAGCCACATCAATCTCTGCGATGATTCGCTCTATCTCTTGAAGCTCGGTACGGGTACCAGTGGCGAAGAAGGTGTTGGTCTCGATGCTGTACTGAAGATTTCTGCCCGGCTTCGGATTAGCCCCGCCGCCGGTGATCGCGCTGAGCAAGGCTTCGCGCAGCGAGAATTCTGCGATGGGATCACCGACCGCTCTCGGGTTGCCCAGGACGAAAGTCCCCGAGGTCCCGGCCGTTTGCACCTGCGCCTGGCCGGCGAGGCCCGGGCCCCGCTCCCGATAGATGGCCTTGTAGGTATCGGGCGGCCGGACGTACAGGAGCGGGAAGCTCCTCGTCTCGAGCTGAGCCTGCAGGGAGTCCGGATGGACTATCCGGAGGATGTTCCGCTCCTCCTCGACGACGGCGTAGTTGGCGGTCTTCACGATCGTGTCGAGGGCGGTCCTCCAGGGAACGTTCCGGAGATTCAGACTGACGAGGCCCTGCACGTCCTGGGAGATCACGATGTTCGATCCGGCGTTGCGGGCGATCAGGTCGAGGACGACCTTGATTTCCGCGTCGACGAACTCCATCGTGATCCGCGGCGGTCTTTCAACGACGAAAGTTCTGGCTGTCTCCTGCCGGACCGTGCATTCGGCCCTCTCCGCCACGAGATTCAGGACCTCACGCCAATGCTCCTTCACGATGCGAATCGTGACCTCGCCCGGCAGGTCCTTCGGCATGGGGATGATGTTCACCCCGGCCTCGGTGGCTATGTATCTCAAGACCTCCGTGACCGGGACATCCGTCACGTCGATGTTGATGAGGGTCTTTCCCTCCTGAGCCTCATCCTGGGCGCCCTGGGCAAAGGCAACCGGGGACATGGCACCGAAGATGACCAGGGCCATGAACCCCGGCACCCATCTCGAGATCTTCATAGACTTCCCCTTTTTCTCTCGAGCCCCTTCGAGGGCTCTGTTCCCCTTTGCATCTATAAAATCGTTCATCAAGAAGTCGATCATCGTTCCTCCCCTCGCTGCTTGAGAGGCAAATCGACCTCATAGCGATCTTTGTAAAGGCAGATAACCTTGCTTCGGTTGATCTGCGTGACTGTCAGTTCGGCGATCTGATAAATCGTAGAGCCGATGCCGTACTTCCGTTGCCTCGGCACCCACCCTGCGAGCGGCGGATCCATCTCCGCCGTCTCCGAGCCATTCCAGATGATGGCTATCCTCTTGTCCGGGTCTTGCTCGCCGGAACGAGGTTCCTCTATGACAATGCCCCTGACCTCCAGCCGCAAGGACTCGATCTCCGACATGACGAGGGCGCGTTCCTGGAACTCCTCGCCCTTGGATCGGATTACGTTCGAAGCGTCCGTGAAATCCTCGTCAACGTGGATCATCAGGTCGGTGAGAGGCAGGAGGAGTTTCGAGTGCTTCAGAAGGACGGCATCGAAGTCACGCGCTCCGAGCGACGCCCTCATGCTGGCCAAGATCTCATCGCCCTTGCCCACGAATCTCTCGATGAGCGTCGTCTTGACCCATGGCAACAACTCGCCCATCGATTCTTCGACCCGCTCGAGAGCGAGGCGGAATTCGGGTTGATTGATCTTCGGACGGTAGGTTTGGATCCTCTCGGCGATTTCGGTGTACAGGTCGAGACCAGCGTCGGACTCCTCTCGAACGCTCGAATGCAGGAGGAGACTCGCCGTTTTCCAATCCCGCTCCAGCTTTTGTACGAAGTTCCTCTGCTGCTGCCGGAGCCAGTGCTCTCGCCTTTCGTCGTCTTCGAGGAGAACGAGATCACGCGGGATATGGAACGGGTCCTGGGAGTCGGCGAAGATGGGCTCGTCGGCTCGATGGACCCACAGAAGGTCCCGGATGAAACCGGGGCTGACGATCGAGGCGTTTCCTCCGAACTCGGGGATTCCATCCAGCTTCCCGAGGACGTTGTATCCCGTCCGGGCCGCTTCCAGGAGATAGCCCTTCGCCCTGGGAATATCGCGGTCACGGGAATCCGCCGAGGCGAACGTGCGAGCGAGCCAGAAGTAAGCAGCGGAGAACTCTTGATCCAGCTCCACCGCCGTCTCGAACTCCTTACGCGCCCGCTCGGTCCTGGGGGGAGTTTCCGAATAGAGGCAAACTCCGTACTGAAAATGAAATTCGGGATCATCGCGGTACTTCTCGGTCCGAAGGATCCGTTCCAGGCCTTCTCTGGCTTCCCGGTACCTCTTCGCCCCGAAAAGGCGATTCGTGCGGGAGAGGGTGGTCCGGGACACCTCTTCTCCGGGTCTGCGTTGACTCTGCGAGCGGGCCTGCGCGTGCGCCGCCGGAGCGGCAAAGGCAATCGCAAGCAGGACGTTGGCCGACATGATTCGGAATAGAATATTCATCAAAACAACTCCTTGGCTTTTCATGTCGGAGATCAAATTGAGAACCGACGGCGCGACCGCTGCCCACCCCACTTGATCCAGAGGCGATTCTACCAAGGGACCTGGAAAGGATGCTTCCAGGCAACGGCCCGCAGGCGACTATTCCTCGTCCAGCTCGCCACGTTTCTTGAGATCCAGATCGATCTCGTAGCGATCCTTGTAGAGGCAAATCACCTTGGTCCTTTCGATCTCCTGGATTTTGAGCTCAGCGATCTGAATGATCGTCGATCCGATATAGTACTTCCTTTGCTTGGGGGCCCACGAGAGGGGAACCGGGTCTTCCGTCCCCTTGTACTCCTCGGTCTTGTTGAGGATGATCGTCGACCTCTTGCGCTTTCCAGTGTCCTTCCCGAACTCGTCCATTTCCTCCAACCCATCAGCGATGACGATGCCGACCACCTCGAGTTGCAGGGCCTGGATCTCCTTACCGACCTGGGCTTCCTCATGGAGGGTCGAGCCCTTGCCGAGAATCTCCTGGGCCACATCGGTGAAGTCCTCGTCCGTGGCAATCATCGAGTTCGTCAGAGGATAGAGCTCATTGTTGAACAGGTCGATGACCGTATCGTATTCCTTGTTGTTCTTGTGGACCTCCATACGGGCAAGAATCTCCTTACCCTGCTTGATATAACGTTCCAGGATCTTGATCTTGATGATTCGCTTCTTCTCTTCCATCTGTTTCTGGATCTGCGCCAATCGTTTGCGAAACTCGGGGCGCGTGATCATTTCCCCGGACTTCTCGATCGCGTCTACGAGCTCCTGGTACTTCTCGAGCCCGATTTCGATCTGCTCGGGGTCCGCCATATCGATCAGGCGGGCCGCCTCTCTCCAAAGTTCCTCCAGGCGCCGGATGAACACGTCCTGAGCCTGGAAGTTCCAGACCCCCCCACCCTCTACAGATTCCCGCGGATTCAGCAGTTCCCTCGGGATGATGAACGGATCGGTTCGGTCCAGATTCTCGAACTTGAAACGCGTCTGGGCCTCCAGAAGCTTACGAACGAACGGCGCCCCTTGAAACTGATCGGCGGGAAATTCACTATTCTTGCTCGTTCGCCCCAGGACGTCGAATCCGTTGGTCATCGCCTCTTCGAGGTAGGACTTTGCCCTGGCGATGTCCTGCTGCTCCAAGGGTCCCCTGATCCAGCAACGGGCCAGGTGGAAGTAGGCCTCGGCGAAAGTTTGATCCACTTCGATGACCCTGTTCAGCAGCTCCTTTGCCTTATCGGTATTCCCCTGGGGCGCATCGAGCCAGCAGACCCCCATCATGAAGTTGTACAACGGGAGGTCTCGGTATCTTTCGTCCTCCATGATCTTGAGCATCCCCGCCTTGGCATCCGGCCACTGTTCCTTCTCGAATTGACGACTCGTTTTCTTGACGAAAGACGGAGGTACTTTCGCCCCGGATACGGCCCGCTGGGCATTCGCAGGGGCAGATGTCAGGACCACCCCGATGAGCAGAGCGGCCACCAGGATAAATTTATTGGCCTTCATGGATACTCTTTCCTCAAGGGGTTGACTTCGGTTTCCCACCTGGAGGAGGTGAGGAAGGAACATCCGAATAGGTGAATGTGCTCAAAGTCATTTCCATATTGAGCTTTGTCAGATCCATCTCTCCTGGCTTCCCTTTGGTGGGACGCCCGCAGCGAAAGCTGTCGATTCTCAGGAATTTCTCCGTTCGCTCGAACAGGTTCATCAATCGAGCGATATCGAAGAAGTGACCCTTGGCTCTCAGCTTGAACTGATGCCGGACAAATGCCGGAGGCCGCTCCCCTTTCTTCCTCTTGCCCCTGCGAGGAATATGGTTCCAGGAATCGACCTCGATATTTGTCTCGTCCTGGTACTGACTCAGGATTTCGAAAAGAGCGTAGCTCTCCTCCACCCCGTCATCGGGAAGGATCTTGGCGAAGTCCTCGACGACTTCCTTGAGCTGGTCCTTGGCTTCCTGAAGGCCCTTGATCTTTGAAATCTTTTCCTCATAGTCCTTGATTTCGACGTCCACCGTTTCCTTCTGGGCCTCGAGGTTACTGATCTCGCCGAAGGTCTTGAATATCCACACGTAGCCGATGGCGGCGGCGGCGACAAGGCCCACCACCAGTATCAAAGCCATCTTTTGTTTGTCCTTGCTCATGAACCGGTCCTTTCAGACTACGGCTTTGCGTCTTTGTTTGGCTTCCGAAGATCTTGGCCTCGGGGAGCCAGATGCAGCTCGAAAGTGGACTGCACGTTCAGCTTCTGATCATCTACGAATTTCACCTTGTAGACGTCCTCGATGTCCCGCTTGTTCGCGGACGGCTGACTTACATCTCTGAAGATAGAGAAGAAGGAGCGATTGCTCCTGAGATTCTGATAAAAGGTGTTGACCGGGGCCGTAGACGTACCCGAGAAAAAGCATTGGATCTTCAACTTTCCGAAGTCGCGCACGCCGCCGGGGCCGGCCTTCCTGGTCCCTTCCAGCAACTCCAGCTCATGAATCCACATGTCGTCCTGGAGGATCAGACCCGTCAGCTCGTCGAGCTTCTTGGCCCAGTTGATCTTGCTCTGAGCAATGTCCTTGATCGTGGTCATTCGCTTCTCTTCTTCGTCGATCTCCCGCACCAGTCTGGTGTGCACTTCCGCCTTTACCCTCAGGACCTCGGCATTCGCCTTGGCCGTATCCAGATTTGCCTGGGCGGAATCGGCGCTGAATTTGGTCAGCATGGCGGCCACGCCCACGCCGGCTACGGCCAGGATCACGATAATGAACGTGAGCAGAACGGACCAGCTGGCGCTGGGCGCCTCGCGGAACCGCTCCGGGAGGAGATTCACGCGAATCATAGAGTCCTCTCCTCAAACCGAGTTGATGGGCGGCCTCTGCTCAGCGCAGAAGCCTGAACACCCTTCCTGAACCTCCGCTTTCGGGCTCTTCCCAAAAGAGAAAGAGCTCAGGGCCGAGGGCCTGATCTCATCCGGAGATCGGGGCCCTGGGCCGCAAGCTCTCCATTACTTCTCTCGAATCCTCGATGCCAATCCCACCGCAATTGCCAACTGGGAGGCGTTCGTCTTCAACCCAGCCGTATCCACCTCGGCCCCTCCGATCGCGATGTCCTTGAGGGGATCCCAGAATTCGATCGCCCTCTCGAAGACACGCTGGAAAGATTTCTCGAGACCCGGCAGCCCCGCGCTTCCTCCCGAGACAAAGACCTGGTCCACCTCGCGATCAAACTGATTCTCGAAGAAGTCGAATGAAAGGTGGATCTCGTTGCCCAGGTCGTCGAGGACGGGGAGGACCGCCTCCTCGACCTCGGCGAGCTTGTCTCCTGGATTCGTCTTGAGGTT
>JAPUJT010000073.1 GCA_027296055.1 Planctomycetota bacterium
TCCCGGAACATGAACAGGTCCAGGATTCTCCCGAGCGCGTGGCTGCCTGATCCGCGGGCGAGTCTCCGTTTTCATCTCTCGCCCCAATGGGGTTCCGCGCTCCCGCACATATCTTGCTTGCAGGAAGCCGCTTTCCAAAGACTTCGACGCCGAGTAGGAGGGGAGAAGAGACGGCCGATCAGGTCGCTGGACCTCGAGATCGGGCCCCCTCATCATGTGGATGGACTTTTTCGGATAGACAGGTGACGAGAGGCCCGAGCATCACAAAGACGTTCGGGAACTCGGAGTGGGGGGGGTCCCAGTCTCCGTTCCTCTGGGAAGAAGCTTGTCCTGCCTCTTGTGGACGCGATATGATCATGGACGTCGGTGGTCGGTGCCTGAAACCGCAATCGGACCCCGTCGACGCCGTGAGACCGAGGGTGGAGGGTTGCTCTAACGTGTCGAAGCCAAGAACCTTCATTAGCTCGACTTTTTACGATCTCGCTGACGTCCGTGCTCGCCTGTTCGCGTTCCTGGAGGAAATCGGGCATGAGCCGCTCTTGCATGAGACACCTGGGTTCGGCGTAACTCCCGGTGCGCACTCCCATGTGGCATGCTTGGACCAAGTGGACAATGCAGACTACTTGGTCCTTATCATCGGGGGGCGAAGGGGCGGCACGCACGTAGCAACTGAGAAATCCATCACTAGCGAGGAGTATCGACGCGCGGTTCTCCGAAAGATACCTATCATCATTTTTGTCAAGAAGGATGTCGACGTTGCCTGGGCGCTATACAAGGAGAATCCTTCTGGCGATTTCAGTCGCATTGTCGATGATGTTAGGATCTTTGACTTCATCGACCTCGTGAGGAGCCAGAGTGAGGACAATTGGATCCGTCGCTTCGAGACGGCGGAAGACATGGTCCAGGAACTCCGAGGACAATTCGCCTACATTCACTTGCTGTTCTCGCAGCGCCTCGTGAGAGAGAGGCAGCCATCGTCAAAGAAGAAAGAGGCCGGGGAGAAGTACGTCATCAAAAACTTCCCATCAGACTTTTCGAAGCTCACTGAGAAAATGGAGAATGAAGTAGCCGCCGCGGTCGTTGCGGGCCTACGTCTTGTGCACGGAACCTTGAAGACGATGCAGTCTCGACGGGTACAGGGTTACGAAGAGAAATGCAAAGTACTGTGGCTCCTTGGGCGTTATGGCAAGTTAGGGGAGAGCGGAAGTTCACTCTATATGTCTGCGGACAGCTTTAAGCAGTATGCTTGGGGAACGTCTCGCGGGACGCGAGTTTTCAACCAATTGAATGACTTCGGAGTCGAGGGACGCTATTCGCACGACGATACAACAGGTGACACCGACGTCATCCTAAGCTTACATGGAGAGTCGGCTACTTGGGCTCTGCAAGTCTACGTCAGAGATCTACTGAAGAAGTACGGCGAGGATGACGGGATTGAGCTGTTTCAGAGAGCTGAGATGCGGATCTGGAGCCGTTAGAAGCTCTCGTCTCACTTGAGCTACAAGCTCGAGACCTTCCTCATGGGGGATTCATCCCCACTGTCTCCGGCGAGCACAGGGGCGGGAGATGACGATCCTACAGGCGCTCTCGCTCCCCATTCGATCACATCACCGACCAGAAACTCATCCGCCTAGTCCAACGCGCACGATCCTGCCAGCAAGCGACTCTACCGTTGCGTATTTCTCCAGATCCAGGAGTACTCGACGACTCCTGGCGGGACCCGGCTATGATCCCCATCAGCGAGTCAGGACTGGATTCATGCCGAAACCTGGTTCATGCGACTTCTAACAGGTGAATTCGACCTGGGACCTACCACGGAGGCGGAAATCCGGCACAGGAGCATTTTCATAAGATGGGGTCACCGGTAGAATGCCGATCATCCTCCAATGGCCGTAGGCCGTTCTTGCTGCTCCCGGAAGGGTTTGTGCCCCTCCGATAGGCGGCGATCGCAGCGCCGCGATTCGAGCCCTGGAAGGGCAGGTGACAGATGACCGACCATGAGACCCGGCAAGAGCTCGCTCAGGAGGTCGCCGCCTGGCTTGACGCTCAACGGGAACGGTGGGTGACTGCTGCTAATGCCGTCGACATCCCGACGTCCGTCCTGGACATTGTTTACACCGCGGATGCCCAGGATGAGAATTCCTGGAGGGGGAAGTCCGGGCCCGTCCCTGTGAGCCCGGCGACTATGCCGCGATTGGCCGGCGCCATCGAAGCGGAGCTCGACCGGGTGGAGCCGGCGCAGTCGTCCCCAGCCGCCAAGCTCTACCGACACTATGGTGAAGGGTGCCACGTCTGGTACTACGGCCTTCAACAACCCCGATACGAGGACGACCCGACGGCATGGATCGAGAGAATCCTCCTCAAGCAGGTGTTGCACGACTATCTGTGTGATCTTCCGGACCTCGATCTGGCCAACGTGGACATGGCCCAGCAGCTGGCGCAGGGACTGGTCGATCTTCTGGAGGCGGATGAGGTCACGCACGTGACGGCCCTTCCGGTGGGGGGACTCCGACTCGAGGGCGACTCGATCAAGGCGGGGAAGCTCCGCCTCCGGAAGCTCTCCGCCCTGGAGTTCGGATACCTCACGGAGGCCGCCGGGACCTGGCCGTCGTTCGGTCGACATCCTCGGAAGGGTGTCTTCCCTTTCATGATGGAGGAGGTCCCCGAACGACTCGTCCTCGAGGTGCGAAGGAACTGCCCCAAGGGTCCCAAACCCCATGCCGGATGGCTACCGCAGAAGACCGTCCTCGCGCTTCAGCTTCTCGGATTCGATGTTCAGGGGAGAGGGGAGGCCTCGACGTGGACGGAGCCGGGACCATCGCACGGGACCGGGGGCCAGCAGATTCGGCTTCCGCGAGGGGGGTTGACCCGTGATTGCTCCCAGGAGGATCTTCAGCAGGCCGCGACCGTGGCCGGGCGGATCCCGGACGAGGCAATCGCGGAACCCCAGGGCCGGAACGAACTTGCTCTCCACCGATTCATGCTGGGGGCAGCGGATGAGAACCAGGCGGACGCCCTCATCGACTTCGTTATCGTGCTGGAGGCCCTCCTGCTCCCCAAGGAATTCCAGGGCGAGCTCCGGTTCCGGCTCGCCCTGCATTGTGCCCGACTCCTCGAGGACGTCCCGTCCGGCCGGAAGAAGGTCTTTCAACAGGCCTATGAGGTGTATGGCGTCCGATCCAAGCTCGTGCACGGATCTCGATCGGTCGACGTCTCGGTCGTGGCCGACGCCGCCACCAAGGCGAGAAAACTCGCGAGCCGAGTCCTCCTCAAGGGACTTGAGACCGGCTGGCCCACCCAGGAAGATCTCCTAGGTCTCGCCTTGTCCTGAGACCCTCGCCCACGTGCTATCTGGGAGAGAAGACCGAAGTGCTTTCACTAGTCCCCATCCTATCAAAATGTCTCTAGACCTCAAATCAGCCGAGGATTGGCTCCCAGACGCAACATTCGGCCATATCGCCGCCCAGAAACTCATCCGGCCCCTTCGAAACCTGGGGTCCACCTGTCCATCCGATTGCCAGCTCCCCCGACCACGAGGGAAGAAGGGCGGCCGGCAGGATAGCTGGACGCCAACGGAGCGAGCTTTCATCATTTGGATGGACTTTTCGGATGGACAACCAGCACAGGAGTCTATCCTGATATGCAGTGAGAGATGGCGGCCTATCCGATGCTTCAGAGACTGTTCGCGATGGTCCTCCTTCTCTGGACTGTGGTGGTGTGTACGGTACTCGTCATAGGTTCGGAGGAGTTCATGTTGAAGTCTTGGAGGTGGCTCTCCTTATCCTGGTTATCCCTATTCGCATTTTGGATCGGCACAGACATCTTCTTGGGATTCCGGCGCCGTAGGCAGGGAGTACCTGGCTCCGAGTTGGACGAGACGACAGAAGATCCCCGCGAACGGAGTACGGAAGGTGAATCTCGAAATTCCCGACGCGGTGACGGCTATAGGAAGCTGAAGAAATAGTGATTCGTCGTCGATTCGGCAGCCAGGGCGGCAGGTCGGGGCATGAAGTCATACTCGCTCTCGGCTCAATCGATGCGGATGAGATCTCAAAGGGAGCGACGCCCGCCTTCTCCCAAATGGGACCACCATCACCCTTGGCAAACACTATCTGCCCATAAGGGGGTGGTCGGAGATTTCGATCAGGTCGTCGCTGGATCCTCGGCCGGGGTAGACCTGCGGCCTACAAACCAAAGAAAGTGTCCCCATCTCCAACACCTCTCCCCGGCCGAGCCTCCTGCCGTACATCGCCGGAGCCCAGCCGTGCTTCTCATCCCCTGTTCCCGTTGCTCACCTTGATCCCGAGCACCTGCTCGACTGCTCCACGAATCTCCCGGAACATGAACAGGTCCAGAATTCTCCCCAAGGCGTCGCCGTCGTCCGTCACGGGGCTGACCACCACCGTGCCGTCGCACGGCCTCCTACCCCTTACCCATGGGGTGCGGCGGGTGGCCTCGGCGGCGGTCCACCGGTCGACCTTTGAGCGTTATCGCGCCTACTCCTCGGAAGGTTCGACCGGGTAGTCCTCGCCGGGCTCGTACAGGCGCTCGTTGTCCTGGTCGTCAGCGAAACAGTCCGGGGATGCGTCTCGGAGCGACAGTTCCTCCGGATGGGGTTTCAGCTCGTTCACCACGCCCCAGGTGTCCTCGGCGAACCCCATCATCTCCTTCCTCTCCCCACCCAGGGCGTCGAGGTCCTCCGGATCGATTAGGAAGTCCGTGTCGAAGAAGTACACATCAAGGACCGCGTCCACGTCGATCTTCCCAAGCACCACGTCCCCGTAGCGGCGGACTTCACCGGAGAGCTCGAGGCTGTCGTTGTGGACTTCCGTGTGGGTCTGCAGCACGTCGTGGAGGATCAGGAAGTGGTAGTCGGTGAGCTTGTAAATCGCTGGAGACCGGTGGGCTTCGAGGAGCTTCTCCAGCTGGGCCTGGAGTTCCTGCCTGTTGAAGATCGCACGGGTTCGGGAGGAGTAGTTGGCCAGAACCCCCTCGTCGGAGTCGTCCGGGTCCCGGAGCTGATCGATCTCGTACTCCAGGCTCGTGGCGAGGAATTCCGCGAAGGCAAGGTCGGGCTCTGTTGAGAATCGGAGCATTGCTATCGGCACTCCAGAGTCTGCCTGCAACGAGTGGTACCTGATGCTCAGCATCCAGGTCAAGTCCCGACCGAGGCGTCGTCGAGGGGAAGCGGGTGGTCGATCAGGCATCACCTTGGACCCGTTCCAAAACTCGAGAGCCGGGACTTGGACAAAGGGGTGGACCTTGGAGTCCTCCAGAGCCTGTGGAGAGCGTCTACGGGATTCTGGAACAGTGGGCGGGCCCTGCGGTCTTGAGGCGGAAGGGGACTCGGTGTTGATCTTCTGTGGCGAGGCGGGCGGGGGGTCCGATGGAGTCTGTTCACCCGAATCGTCTGTGGCCGATCCTCTTCGCGATTCGCCCGCAGGGGTCCGCGGCTGGGGGCGGGGAATGAAGGGCTTGCGATCTTTATCGAGGCTAGATACGCTTCCTCTGGGAGCTGCTCCTATCTCTTATCCTCCATGCCTGGTTCCGATCGAGGGGTAGTGTGCGGCTCCTTTCTCATCCGACGCCACGATAGACAAGCACAACTGAGCCCGTTCATCGCGCTCTCGGAGAACGGGGAGATCGCACAGGATCATCGTTAGATTATCGCCCCCGTGCCCGAGCTCCGGCCTGTCCCCGATATCACACAGGCCATCGGACCGACAACGACGGCGCCCGGCGGAAGGGGGGCGGCCCCGGCAGGTCCGGAGGCGGGGGGGAGAGGTATCGGCGATCACCCTCGGCGAGCGGCGGAGGTAGCCCACCGCTCGGGTGGCAGCTCTAGAACTCGGTGGGGATCTGCGATTCGCCATGGCGCCCTCCTCCTATTGGCGTTCATTGCATAGGGGCATACGAATCGGCTGATATCCAGGGGATTGTGGCCATGTAGGACGACCGTAACCTCCAACCGAATTGTCACTTACGCCGAGGCATCAGGGGATTCGGGTCACCACGCCGAACAGGGGACTCATAAACCCCCGAGGGGATCTCGCCGGATTACCGCAAGTCCTTTCATTCCTTGGCCAAGCGCTGATCAGCCAACAGGATACGAAAGTGGCCAACGCGCACTGACGCGCAATCGGTCTAGGTCCTTCGCGAACACAAATGGTCTTGGCTGGGCCTCCACTTGGGCCTCCAGTAATCGGCGGTGGCCAGCATTGGACATAACCAACAGTGCTCGGGTGCAAGAGGGGAGGGGGGCCTACGGCCGCCCGGCCAGGAGGGTGCTCCAAAACGGCTCTGAGGGCCTTCGGGCTTGGGCCTGGACTACGAGCCTCCAGGGGGTGTGTGGGGCTGCAGGGGCTTTCTGGGCCGTCCGTCGAACTCCGGAGGGGATGCCGGTGACGATCTGGCTTGAAGCTGACGCCGGGAAGCGTACGATGGTTGCCCGTCCTATCAAAATGAGCCTCCCGCGGAAAATGGCCCTGGAACTCATGATTCCGGTCAGAGAATGACATCTTGTGTTCCAGGATTTGGATCCGCCTTCGCCAGGAAGAGACATCTTTACGCCGCCTCCCGATGGTAGAACCGTAGGATGCTTACGAGGACGAATCGATCGGATGGAGGGTGACTCGACATCTCGTCTGCCAAAGGGGGAACGGGTCGGCTCCTATATCATCGACCGGTACCTTGGGGAAGGCATAACGGGAATCGTCTACTTGGTCACGAGAGTCGGCCTGGGTGACAAGCACTTCGCCATGAAGCTGTTCAAGGGGGGAAGTGGCGCCCGGGACGTCGCCGACCGCTTCGAAGCCGAAGTGAAGAAGCTGTCCGCCCTCGATCATCCCAATATCGTGAAAATCACGGACCGAGGCGTGGCGCCCGATGGCCAGCCTTACTTCGTGATGGAGTACATCGCTGGGGAGGCATTAGACGATTACTGCGATACACACGACTTGAGCGTCCACGAACGGCTGAACCTCTTCGAAGAGGTCTGCGGCGCCGTGGCAACGGTGCACGAGATAGAGAATGTGCATCGAGACTTGAAGCCGTCGAATATCCTCGTCCGGGGGGGAGACGACCGGCCAATCCCCATACTGATCGACTTTGGCTTGGCCAAGGCCCTGCACGAAAGCCAACAAGCAGGGGCTATCTCCTGGGATGAATTTCGATTCTCGGGCACGCCGAACTACATGTCCCCTGAGCAAGCGGGCCGAGGCGATGGGGTCACCACCATCCGATCTGACACATATTCTTTGGGAGTCATCCTGTACGAGCTCATGATCGGTGCTGTTCCCATCCAGCTCCGCGAGGATGAGGATACCGATCAGTTCCGCCTGCGACTTTGGCATGAGATCCCTCAGAGGCCAAGCCAGTGGCTGCGTCAGCAAGACTTCGTTGAACACATATGTATCGCGGCCACGAGGGGGGGGATGAGGATCGCGAAACTCACCCGAATCCTCAAGGAGGACCTGGACTGGATCATCATGAAGGCCATCGAGAAGGAGCCAGACGACCGCTACAAAACTGTGAACGATTTGCGCCGGGACATCAAGAAGTATCAGAGGGGTGACCCCATTGAAGTCCGCGAGGGACACAAGACCTATCGGCGAAAAAAGTACGCGCGCAAGCACTGGAAGCCTCTGTGTGGCGGTGCTGCGGTGTTCGTATTCCTGATGGCCCTCCTGATCGGGGTGAACGAGCTTCGCAAAAACGAACGAGTACAGCGAGAGGGCGCTAGGTCGCGGGAGCTAGCCGCTCTCTCACGTGAGATGCGGGAGCGTGACCCGGAGCTGGCAATACTCCTGGCCTTCGAGGCTACAAATCAGAGTTTGACGAAGGAGGCGATCTCGAGCCTCCGATGGGCCACGGTGTCTTCTCCGCTCCGCAAGGTGCTCCGCGGCCACGAGAGCGACACGTTCGCGGCGTGCTTCAGCACTGACGGACGGCGCGTCGTTACGGCAAGCGCCGACGGCACAGCCCGCGTCTGGGATGCGGTGACGGGGCAGGAGATCTCTGTCCTCCGTGGACATGGCGGCAATGTGGTGGCGGCCAGCTTCTGTGACGATGGCCAGCAAGTCGTGACGGCCAGCTCGGACAAAACGGCTCGAGTCTGGAATGCTGAGAGTGGGATACAGCTTGCTGTCCTCCGAGGACATGAGGAAGCCGTGCAGCAGGCATCCTTCAGCCTCGACGGAAGGCACATCGTCACCGGAAGCCTGGACCGCACCGCGAGACTATGGCACGCGGAGTCCGGAGCCGAGATCGCCGTTCTTCGAGGGCATGAGGGCTGGATATGGACTGCCTCCTTCAGTCTTGATTCCCAGCGCATTGTCACTGCTAGCAACGACCGGACTGCAAGACTCTGGGATGTTGTGACGGGAGATGAGATCGCCGTGCTTCGCGGTCACAGGAGTGAGGTGAAGGTGGCCATTTTCAGTCCGGACGGATGGACTATTGCTACGGCGAGCTCGGACGGCACGGCGCGGATCTGGGATGGAAGGACCGGCTCCGCGGGAGCCGTCCTCAAGGGGCATGAGGGCGAAGTGAGAGCAGTCGCGTTCAGTCCAGACGGACGGCGCGTCGTCACGGGGGGCTACGATAGGGTCGTCAGGGTGTGGGATGTGGAGACGTCACTTGAGGTCGCCGTCCTCCGAGGACACGAGGGTTGGGTCTGCGCCACATCTTTCGATCCGGAGGGTCGCCGCGTGGTCACGGCGAGTTCGGACGGTACGGCACGCGTGTGGTCGGCGGAGACCGGAGTAGAAACATCTGTCCTGCGCGGACACGAGGGGTGGATCTGGTCGGCCGCCTTCAGCCCGGATGGAGAAAGCGTGCTCACCGCGAGCTCGGACAGCACGGCAAGGCTTTGGCTCGCGGGAGAGGAGGAGGAGAAGAAGGTGCTCCGCCGACACGAGGACTACGTCCTCGCAGCTGCTTTCAGCAGGAACGGGTCTCGCCTCGTCACGGCCAGCGCCGACCGGACAGCGCGTGTTTGGAACACTAGGAATGGGGAAGAGGTCGCGGTTCTGCGTGGACACATCGGACCGGTTCGTACTGCAGCGTTCAGCCCGAACGGGCGGTGGGTCGTCACCGCGAGCTCCGACAGGACCGCTCGGGTGTGGGACGCCGAAAAAGGATCACTTCTCATCGAATATCGGGAGCACGAAGGCGCCGTGAACCATGCCTCGTTCAGCCCGAACGGACGATGGGTCGTCACCGCGAGCTCCGACAGGACCGCCCGGGTGTGGGATGCCGAGACCGGGACTCCTGTCTCCGTACTTCGCGGACACGCCCGTGGTGTCGGATCCGCCGCCTTCAGCCCCAATGGGCGATTCGTGGTGACCGCGAGCTCAGACGGGACCGCCAGGGTGTGGGAGGCGGACCTTGGGACGGAACACGCTCGCCTTGAGGGCCACGGCGGTGCGGTCACGGTGGCCGGATTCGGCCCTAGCGGGCATCGCATCCTGACTGCGAGTGCGGACGAGACAGGACGAATCTGGAATGTTGACACGGGCACGCAACTCGCCGTCCTCGGGGGGCACCGTGGCCCGATAACCGTAGCGTCTTTCGACGCGGAGGGTCTTCGGGCCGTCACGGCAAGCTCCGATGGGACCGCACGACTTTGGAACGTCCAAACCGGAGCGAATGGTGCGATTCTGCGCGGACATGAAGGGGCCGTCATCTCTGCCTCGTTCGCGCCGGACGGCAGTCTTGTCCTGACTGCAAGCGCCGACGGATCCGCGAGGGTGTGGGATGCGGAGACAGGGGTGGAGGTCTCCGCCCTCCGCGGACACAAGAACCAAGTGAATGCGGTCGCGATCAGCCCGGACGGTCGACTCATCGCCACGGCCAGTAACGACCGGACGGCGATCCTATGGGGAGAAACCTGGTTCGCTTCCATCGAGGCGCTCGTGAAGATCGCAAGAGCGCGAGTTAGCCGAACCATGACCTCGAAGGAGCGCGACCTCTACCTCCTCAGCGGCATCACCACCGACGATCGGGGGATGTCGTCGAACTCTCGGGACGACGTTCGCCGGATGCCGGTCGAAGTCGAAATACCGCCCGACGAGCAGCGTCAGGGACCTTTCGACGGGATTCATTTGGTGGCCTACCGCGGCGGAAAAGTGACCGCTCACGAATCGGGCTTTCGCATCGAGACAGGAGATGGCCCGCGGAATCACAGCGTGGAGTCCGCGCTCCTCCATACGGACACGCTTGAGGGAAAGTTCGACTTCGAGGTCGAGCTCGAAGTTGAGGAAGACCAGCTCTGGGGGAGCATGGGTGTTTACATTCTGTCGTATCAGCAGATGGGACAGCTCCTCACCGACCTTTCCAGCGAGCAGAAACGCCGGAGCGTAGCGAACCTGGAGTTCTATGAGAACAACGACCGCTACCTGAGACTTAGAGTCAATGGGCGGAATGGGGAGATGATCGTATATGACTCCCACCCCGGTGGCTACTCCCTGGGGATTGGCACCGCCGGAGAGAAGGAGCCTCGGCATGGACTCATCTTGCTTCGCGTGGAGCGAACGGCAAATCAAATGCTCTTAGAGATTCGAAAGTCAGAAAAGGACTCCGAGCTCTTGTATCGTGGAGTATTCGAGCTGGACGACCTGCAATGGGGCAGAGACACTCTCTACATCTGCGTAGGAGAGGTGGACAATAGTCAAGGCTGCGGGAAGGCCAGAGTCGAGAGCATAGCCGTGCGAGATCTGGAAGAACGCTAACTCACGGTCCCGCCGACCGGATCGCCTCCTATCAATGTGACCCTTCCTCCGCAATCAGCCCTGAAACACATGTTTCCGGCTAGAGAAGGGCATCTTCGACCCGTCGATTTGGATCCAGCTCTCCGGATGAGGGGCGGATGAGATTCTCAGTTACGATCTTGCCGAATTCGGGGCATAGGCGCCAATCCGGAGCGGACTCGCGCCCAGTGAGCATCTTTATAGGACGGGGACCCTCTCCCTCGATACGTGTCCACCGTCTCGTCCAAGTCGGGGATCTCGTCCTATCAAAATGCCCCTAGACCTCGAATTTTCTGACGATCAGTGCGAGGGCCCATCAAGTCTGACCGGCCCGAAATGGCCAGATTAAGGCCTCACAATGTCCAGGAGCTAAGAAAAAGGGCAGCCGGGGAGGGCGCCCCTCTTTCAGGATGGAGGGACGAGCAAGGCCTGCTCCGACGAGGCGCTCCCTCTCGGCCCTAGGCCCCGTTCCCGTTGCTCACCTTGCTCCCGAGTACCTGCTCGCCTGCTCCACGAATGTCACGGAACATGAACAGGTCCAGAATCTTCCCGAGCGCGTCGTCAGTTGATCCGCGATCGGGTCCCCCACTCTTCACTCCCCCGGGGTTCAGCGCGTGCCCAGAGCTCCTGCCTGCGGAAGGCCGTATTCCGACCTCCTCGTCGCCCCGTGCCAGCGGGGCCCGGAAGCTGGCTGCCGAGACGCTGGACCGTCCAGGAGTGCCTGTTGATCACATGGATGGACTTTTCCGGATGGACAGGCGGCCTAGCAAGTGCTGGGATGAAGGCGTCGAATGGGAATGGGGGTTGGAACCGACGACAATGTACCGGCCTCGCCGAGGATCTATCCTGCTGTAGTGTCCATTCCAGTGCAGAAGAAGGGCCCCGAGCTCTGGGCAGTCTCATACTACTGGACGAGCAGAGCTCTTCACGAATCTTGCTGTCTAGAGTCGGTGATTGAGTCGTAGGAGATCTTGTATGTCCTCGTGCCACTGCCCCAGCCCTATCAAAAACCAGATGCGCCAGCGATCCTCCGCCCCGACAACTGGTTCTCCCCGCCCGGTCACGACATGTCCGTCTCTGCATAGCCGGTCGTAGTAGGTGCCTCGCTTCTCGAGGGGAGCCTCGCAGTAGACCTTGAACGGGTCCCCAGGCTTCTCCAGCATTTCCTGAATTTTATCCTTGGCGAGAGAAAATCGATTATCACCCATATGTTCGAATGGTATTGGTTCGCCCTGATGTTTCCAGTGCTCAAGCGATTTACTATCCGGGTTTCGCCTGAAACATCTGCAGGCTATCTCCACTTTATCTCCCGGATCAATCTCCAGGTCCAAGTAAATCACATGAGTTGATGCTAAACGGGACTCCCTGCCCCGCCGGTCCCGATACCTCTTGTACAACCACTTGCCGAATTGGAGTGAAGTGCCCCCTACGGCAATGAAGATCGCCGGTTCGAGTAGAGCATCCATTAGTTGGTCGAACATGGTTTCGGCGACGATCATTATGTCATTCTCATGTAGGTGTCCACCGTGGTCCGCGCGGTGACTTTCCAGGTGTACTCAAAGACAGAATCTCTAATCTGCGCTGATGAGGCGAGACCCGATCTTCCGGACCGGTGGTCTGCGACCGCTTGTGCGATCATCGCAGCTGGGTAATCGCATGTATCGACGAAGAGTGAGTTCACGCGAGGGATGCAGTATTCTTCTGGGCCGCCCTCGAGGAGGCCCACGACAGGCGTGCCTGTGGCAAGCGCTTCAAGCTGAGCGAGCCCAAATGGTTCGTATCTTGAAAGACTAAGGCACACGTCCATTCTTGCGTACCAAGCCGGCAGGTCGCTATGCGATCGCCAACCATGAAAGGCGCACGTGCCTACTGAGATGCGCTCTGCCACTTCCCGCTTCAATCTCGGACCAAGAGAACCCCAGCCGAGAACATGCAAATCGTAAGGTAATCCGGTTCGGTCCAGATGTGTGACGATGGCAGGAATTCGGTCGGCGCCTTTCTGCACTTCTAGGCGACCGAAATACCCTATCTGAAATTCTCGTTGTCCTCCCGGGCGAGTGACAGAAAAAAATTCAGGCCGAGCACCATTCGGTACCACGATGCATTTCGCCGCCAGGGGCTCGAGCTCTCGGATGTCCCGGGCTGTAGCCTTACTCACGGCTATGAGGAGACTGCTCCTTCGAAGAACCTCGTTCTCGAGCCTCGGGACGAGGCTAAGAGGTACAGGTATTCCGGCATAAGTGAATCGCTGATGTAGAAGATGAATGCTGGTGATCAGCGGTTGGTTGCGGACTCGGATCATGGCAGCAGAGGCAGCGAAGAAGTCGTGGGCATGAACTAGGTCTGCTGCTCGAATGCACTCGTTCAGCTTGCTATCGAATGTCGGATCGGTCAGATACTCGCGCCTTGCGGGCACAGTACGGAATACGGCACGGATCCGCCCATCATCACGGAGATTCGTCTCTAGACCAGAAAGATACGTCCCCAATCCACCTCGCAACGAAGCATCTTCTGCTGCGGTTGAGAGTACAAGGACTACTGGTTTTCCGTTCAATTGTTCCACCTCCATGAAGATCTGTTTTGATGGGTTTCGCGCAGATCTACGCATTTATCTCTGCCGAGATTTTGGATCTAGCCGTGCGGAGCCTGGTGCCGTACTTGATGGAACTTCGACCAGTATGGTCAAATCCTAGTGGTAATTCAAGGGCTTAGATGGCTAGAGAATTCTCTCCCGAGCCTACCATGAGATGAACGGGCTGGCGGAGTTTCAGATGGGTTGTTGAGCGATCGGGGGGGGACTCCGGCTGGCCCCCATCCTTTCTGGAAGATTAGGATCCAAAAGAAAGGGTCGCCCTTGCGATCGACCCTTCCTCCGGGATGGGGTAGAAGAGCTGCCGCTGGCCCTCCCTGGCCGCCTCTTATCCCCCGTTCCCGTTGCTCACCTTGATCCCGAGTACCTGCTCGACGGCTCCACGAATTTCACGGAACATGAACAGGTGTGGTGGTTCATCGGAACCTTCAACGGCTCGTCCTCGCTCTAATCGTTTCCAGATCAAGATGCTAGGATCTCCGTGAAGGAATGATTGCGGATCTTTCACGGAGGCTACGATGCGCCTGAAGTTGCCCCTTCCGAGGAGCTGGAATCGCCGTGTGAAGTCGTCGATCCTGCAGGTCCTCTCTCTTGCCCACTACTGCTTCTCCATCGTCCGCGGCGGGGCTGCGCAGAGCCGTGTCCTGCGGGTCCGGATGCTGGCCGAGATCGATCACTTGGGGCAGGAGATTGCCCTCCTGCATGAGGAACTCCGGATCAAGGATGAGCGGATGATGAGGATTCTCTCGGCACGAAGGGTCCGCTACACGCCCATGGAACGTATGGCGATTCTGGAGCTTCGGGCTACGCGAGGTTGGTCGGCCTTGCAGACCGCGCGCCGCTTTCTCCTCTCGCACACCACGATTGCCGACTGGATGAAGCGCATTGACGTTGGAGGCCCGAAGGCGCTTCTCCAGATCTTCGAGCCCGTGAACAAATTTCCGGACTTGGTCCGCTACATCGTCCAACGGCTCAAGGTCCTGTGCCCTCGGTTGGGCAAGGTCAAGATAGCCCAGACCCTCTGCCGCGCGGGTCTTCACCTGGCCCCCGCCACGGTAGGACGAATGCTGAAGGAGAAGCCGGTCATTGCCCAACCTCAGGCCCAAGCCCTGATCGCGGGACCCATCGTCAAGGCGAAGGGTCCGAACCACATCTGGCACGTCGATCTCACGGCCGTTCCGACCAGTGCTGGATTCTGGACCGCCTGGTTTCCCTTCGCCCTGCCCCAGGAATGGCCCTTCTGCTGGTGGGTGGCCCTGGTGGTGGATCACTTCTCGCGACGTGTCCAGGGATACGTTGTCTTCGAGAACAAGCCCAGCTCCCGAGACATACGATCATTTCTCGGACGTGCGATCCGTCAAGCGGGAGCCACTCCACGCCACCTCATCAGCGACAAGGGGAGTCAGTTCTTCTGCGAGGGCTTCAAAAACTGGTGTGAGCGACGGGGCATTCGCCTTCGCTTCGGCGCGGTGGGCAAGCACGGCAGCGTGGCGATCGTCGAGAGATTCATCCTCTCGATAAAGAGCGAATGCACTCGAGTGACTCCTGTCCCTCTTGGGCGAGAGCGGTTTCGACGGGAGCTGTCCTTCTACGTCGGCTGGTTCAACGGCCAACGCCCTCACACATCCCTGGGAGTCCGAACGCCGGACGAGGTCTATCACGGTCTCCCGGCGGCCTGCGAACGACCTCGGCTGGAACTGCGGCCTCGATGGCCACGCAACTCCAAGTGCGCGTCGCCGCAGGCTCCGCTGGCCGGCGGGCAGGGGAAGGTGATCCGGTTCGAGGTGATCTTCATCGGAGGCCGGCGCCATCTGCCGGTCGTCTCGCTTCGGCGTGCGGCGTAGGGCTCCGTCTATCTTCTCACGAACTGACAGACCAAGCTCCCGGACCGTCTCGGCTGGGGCGACGGCGATGCGGACTTATACAATGGCAGCGATCACGGGCAAGCAGGTACGAACAGATGGCGTGGGGTAGTGATGTAGGGCCGGTTCGGGAGTGCATCTCGGCCCTCGATTTGGCCTGAAGGAGCCGATGAGCCACGACACCTCCGCCACCTAAAATCTTTCCCATTTTATACTTGACTGACCATTACAGAATGATTATCCTCTCCTGCAGGAGGTCCGAGATGCCACGACAGAAAGAATTCGACCAGGCGGAGGCCCTGGCCCGGGCGATGGACACATTCTGGCGGCAGGGGTACGAGGCCGCCTCCATCGCGGATCTCGAGGGGCAGATGCGGATCGGCCGTGGCAGCATGTACCTCGCCTTCGGTGACAAGCACAGCCTGTTCGTGGCTGCCCTGGATGCCTACTGTGACAAGGTCGTCGAGGGGCTCTCGAAGGCCATACACGGGGCGGCCTCCACCAAGGAGGGCCTCGCCGTCTTCCTCGCGATGCGACTCGAAGAGGTCAGCTTGCAGCCGGAGAGCAAGGGTTGCTTCCTCAGCAATGCGATCGCGGAGCTGGCCCCGAGGGATGAGCGGGTGACGGAGATCGCCACGAGGACGCTTTCCCGTCTGGAGGAAACCATCTACACGTCTCTCCTGCGCGACCGAAAGGCGGGTCGCCTGCCGAAGGGCAAGAGGCCCCGTGCCCTGGCCAGGTACCTGGTGAGCAGCATCCAGGGGCTCACGGTCATGTCCAGGGTGGGGATGGGGGTCGCGACCCTCCGAGACATCGTCGGGGTCCTGCTGGATACTTTGGCGGTGGACTGACCCTCTTTTTTTAGGGGTGTTTCTGTAACGTTCGTTCAAGAATATGGGGCCCCTTGTCCCGATTTCACAGAAGGAGGAAGTCGATGCCGTCCGCAAAAACGCTGTACCGATACCGATGGCCCCTGAGCGTGGTGATGTTGCTCGTAATCGTGCTGCTGGTGACGGGAGGCATGCAGCGGATCCAGCGCTTCTCGGCACAGGTGGACTCCTTAAAGGACTTCCCGCCGGCCGCCGGGGAGTCTCGGCCCAAGGTCTTCGATGCTCGATTCGACATCTGGTTTGATCCGGAGGACTCCGGGCTCCGACTCTACCGGGACATCGAGGACCAGTTTCTCGCCGAGGATACGGTGCTCGTCGCCTTCGAAGAGAAGGACGATCCCGCCGGCGCATTCAGCCGCGAGGCGCTCGGCGCCACGGCGCGTCTTACGGCCGAAATCGAAAGGATTCCCTACGTGCGTCAGGTGCGCAGCCTGACCTCGAATCCGTGGATTCGATGGGGAGTCGCCGGGAAGGACCTCGAGACCGGCGAGGACGAGCAGGGGCTCCTCATCTCCGACCTCTTCGAGGCGGACCCTGAATCGTACAGTGACGCCGATATCCTGGAGCGCATGATCGCGGTGCTCGGCGCACGGAGGGCCAGCGATCTGGTCGGAGAGGACGCCGTCCGGGATTTCATCGGCGAGGATGCGAGCTTCGACGACTTTCTTGGCGAGCCTCGTCTGATCGGCGGGGTGGTCAGCGCCGATGGGCGCACGTCCGCGATCCAGGTCCAGGTGCTGCGACCCCGCATAGGAACCGAGGTGCTCGACGCGACCTTCGGGGACGACGAGACGGCCAAGCGGACCGGGCCGTCGATGTTTACCAACGAGGCCCAGTGGCTGGCCCTCGACGGGATCGAGCTGGCGATCGCCCGTGAGAAGGGGCTGGTCGAGAATGCGCCCGGTTACGACCGGCTGCTCGCCTGGGTTGATGCCGCTGAAGACGAAGAGGAGCGCTCGCGGCGTAGACAAGACCTGCGCGACCCGACCCGCCGGTTCCTACGCGGGCCCGGCGAGGAGCGGGTGCGCAAGATCCATCTCTTCACGCTCCAGGAAGATGGCCGATACGTAGATCTTTCTGACCCTGCCGACCCGGTCGAGGCACCGGAAGGATGGGAGCCAAAGCCGCTCAGCGGTTACGACTTCCACGTGGCAGGCATGCCGCTTTTCGAACGAAACTTCATGATCGTGGGGATGGAGGACATGAAGATCGTGGGCTTCATGTTCCTTGCCATCGCCCTAGTTCTTTTCGGACTCTTCCGCCGCATGGCGGGTGTCGCCGTCCCGCTGGTGATCATCGGGGCGTCGGTCCTCGGCATGCTCGGGGCGATCTGGACCCGGGGCGATCTGCTCAACAACCTCACGGCGATCACGCCGAACATGGTGACGGCGATCAGCATCGCCGACGCGGTGCACCTGATCGCGGCGTACTTCGCTCTGCGCGGGGGGTACAGCGACCGCGCGAAACTCATCGTGGAGGTGATCCGTCGCAACGCTCTGCCCGTCTTCCTGACCTCGGTGACGACCGCCGTGGGGTTCTTCTCCCTCACGATCAGCGAGATCGTGCCGATGCGCATGCTCGGGTACACGGGCGGGATCGGGACGATCTTCGCCTACCTGCTCTCGATGACGCTCGTGCCGGCGCTCCTCTCGCTGCTGCCCCTGCGCAAGATCAGGGCCGCCGCGGCGCAGGCCGACGGCGGGGTGGCGGCGTCCGGCAAGGAAGCCGTCGACCTCCGGCCGCACTGGGCCGATGGGCTCGTGCATGCGGTCGTGCGCTTCCGCAAGCCGATCATCGCCGTCAGCGTCGTGGCCGTAATCGTCTCGCTGGTGGGGCTGGCTCGGATAGAGATCGACAGCGACTTCCGCGCGATGTTCCCGGAAGACAACCCGGTCATGAGCGACTTCCGCTGGATCGAGCAGCGTCTCGGCGGCGCGGGAGACCTGGAGATCGTGTTCTATGGGGCACCGTTCGAGGACACCACCGAGGAGGTCGCCCGGAGAGAGTCCCGTCTCGAGGAGCTGCGCGGGCGACTGTGGCTAGCCGCAGAGTCCGGCGACGCGGCTGAAGTGCTGTCCGCCGATGAGCGCGAAGAGCTTGCGAGGCTCGGGCGGGAAGACGGGGAGCGGGCTCGCCGCCGCATCGCGGTGTCGACCGAGTTCCTCGATCTCGTCGACCGCTTCGAGGCGCGTCTCAAGGAGGAGATGCGTTCGGATGAATCCCCGCTCCGCGTGGTGACCAATCTGGACAGCGCTCTCGACGTCCTGCGCAAGATCAGCCAGGTCCAGAACGAGAACCGGGCGGAGTACTATCGGGTTCCCCGTCCGGAGGACGTCGCCGAGTCGGCCCGTCGGCCGCAGGTAGCCTACGACCCGATCGCGGAGGAAGCGACCTTCATACCGGCCCAGGACGCCGCGTCGCTGGCCGCGCAGTACTACCTGCAGTACGAGAACGGGGCGAAGCCCTCGGAGAACCTCTCCGCACTCATCACGGCCGACCGGCGCGGCTTCCGCCTGCGGGCGCGGCTGCGGCAGGCGCCGTCCATCCAGCAGCAGGAGGCGTTTGCCCGGATCCGCGAGATCGCCGAGCAGGAGTTCCCGCACCTCGCCGGCACCCCCCAGGCCGTGGAGGAGGGGGAGGCCCTGGCGACGCTCACGCTGACGGGGAAGCTATTCCTCTTCGCCGGCATGAACCAGCGGTTCACCTACAGCTTCATCCAGTCGATGAGCCTGGCGCTGGTCGTGATCACCATCCTCATCGGGCTGATCTTCCGGTCGGCCGCCCTCGCGTTTCTCAGCCTGATTCCCAACGTCCTCCCGCTGGTGCTGCCCCTCGGCATGTTCGGCATATTGGGCTGGTCCCTCGACGGACCGGCGGTGCTCGTCGTCTCCGTGGCCCTCGGGATCTGCGTGGACGACACCATTCACTTCTTCACGAAGTTCACCCGGGCGAGGAAGCGCGGCCTACCGATGGAAGATGCCCTGCGGGCCGCCTTCCGGGAGGTCGGCTGGGCGCTGACGATCACGACGATCGTGCTGATCCTCGGGTTCGGCGTCCTGGCGACGAGCCAGTTCCGCCCGAACAGCATGATGGGCAAGCTCGCGCTCGTGATGATCGGCCTGGCCTGGGTAGCGGATTTCATCGTCACGCCGGCGCTGCTCGCCACGGTGGCGCGTGCCCGGGGCCATCCGGAGACGGCGGAGGTCGCGGCGGCTCGCGTGCTTGTGTAGAGCGGCGGCGTGACCTCTATTGTAGCTCGTCGTTAACTGGTCGATGGCAATCGCCATCCCTTTCAGGAGGAAGTCCGATGAAGTCGATAGTGCAGTCTTTCACGAAGCTCGCTCTCCCGGCCGCCGCACTGATGCTCGCCGGGGCCCTGGCTCCGCAGGCCCTCTACGCGGGAGGAAACAGCTCGGGAACCCCCGTCCCGCCGGTGCCGGAGTTCTCGACCGAGTCGAACAAGGCGCGGGGGCTCGAGATCGCGCTGTACATGGATCTGTTCGACACGGGCTGGAAGGACCAGTACTCGACCAGTCGAATGACCCTCTACGACGCCCGCGGCGACTCGGTCCAGCGCTCGGTCGTGCAGATGATCCTGGAGCTAGCGGAGGGCGACAAGTCCATCGTGAAGTTTCGGAGCCCCGCCGAGATCAAGGGGGTCGCCGCGCTGACACACGAGCATCCGGACGCGACCGACGACAACTGGCTCTACCTTCCGGCGAGCAAGCGGGTGCGGCGAATCTCCGGCGCCAACAAGACGGCGAGCTTCCAGGGGACCGAGTTCACCTACGAGGATCTCTCCAGCCTGGTCATCACGAAGTACGACTGGCGCTTCCTCGAGGAGGACGAGCTGACGTCCGATGGCGCCGAGCAGCCGGTCTACAAGCTGGAGGCCCGCCCGAACTACAGGAACACGGGGTACTCCCGTCTCGTCGTGCACGTGAACCGGGACCTCTGGCGCATCGAGCGGATCGACTTCTACGACAAGGCCGGACGGATGCTCAAGGTCCTGGAAAACTCCGACTGGACCCAGCTCCACGGCCGGTTCTGGAGGGCGCAGCGCCTGGAGATGAAGAACGTCCAAACCAAGAAGCGCACCGTCATCGAGGTCAAGAACCTCCTCGTCAACCTCGGCCTCTATAAGAGCCCCAAGACCGGGAAGCAGCGGAGCAACCTGACCGATCGGCACTTCACCACCCGGTCGCTGGAAAGTCGATAGATGTCCCACGCCCTTGCACTGCTCTCGCTCGTGATCACGGCCCTGGCGGGCGATCCCTCTCCCGCCGGGGCGTGGTCGCGGGCGCCAGACGGGGCGCCTGACAAGCGCCAGGCCTCGCCCGCAGTTGGGGGCGGCGCCGATGGGCCCGGCGAGGAGCAGTCCGAGGAGGGCGGGGCGGTGCCCGACGACGAGGCGGAGCCCGGGATGGACGATCCGGAAGGGCTCGACGACCTGGACGATCTCGATGGAATCGACCCCGAGGGCGACGACGAGGCGGGGGGCGTCCGGCTTCGTTCCTTCAGGGGATTCGGCGAGATGCTCTTCCGGTCCTACCTGCGTGACCGGCGGGAGGGATTCAACGACGAGCGGTTGATCTTCGAGCTGCAGATGGAGATCGATGTCGACCTGACGCGCGGCTTCTCCGGGTACCTCCGGCCCCGCTTCCTGATCGACGCCCTCGACAGCGAGCTCATCCGTGTCGAGCCGCTCGAGGCGTACGTCGCCGTTCATCGAGAGAAATGGGATGCGCTCGCCGGCCAGTTCGTTGAGAACTGGGGCATCGCGGACACGTTCAATCCGTTGGACGTGATGAACCGGCGGGACCTCGGGACGGACATTCTCGACCCCGAGCGCCTGGGCGAGCTCGGCGGCCGCTTCCGCTACTTCTTCGATGGGGGAGACGTGATCGGCGAGCCCACGGTCTCCCTGTTCGTGATCCCGGCGTTTCGCCGGGCGGAGTTCCCCACAGAGGAGAGCCGTTGGTCGTTCTCGCAGCCACCCTTCGAACTGAACGAGGACGCCGGCGTCACCCCCAGGGGAGAGGATAGGATCTTCGCGGCCGTGCGGGGACAGAGCACGCTCAGCACCTCTCCGGCGAACGCCGACCTGCAGCTGATCGCCGCCCGCGGCCCCGAGCAATTTCCCCTGCTGGATCCCCGGCCCCAGCCGTCGGGCGTCGTCGAGCTCGTGCCTGTCTACTACGGGGTCTGGACTCTCGGTGGCGGGCTGCGGGCCGTGCCCAACGCCGATCCGTGGTCGCAGGCCACCCTGAAGACCGAAGTGGTCTACAAGTCACCCTACCGGACCGCCGACGAGCCGAACGAAGTGCCCGACCCTTACACCCAGTACGTCGTGGGCGTCGACTGGCTCTTTCCCACGGTGTTCGATCAGCAGGACCAGGTCACGGTGACGGTGGAGTACCTGGGGGAGGTCGGGGCGGACGACCCGGCCAGCGAGTTCCGCCCCTTCCGGTCCGATATCGTGCTACGCGCGCTCTGGGAGGCGAACGACTTCAGCCGTACGTCCTTGGAGCTGCGGGGGCTCGTCGACGTCGAGACCGCCGAGTTCGTAGCGGAGGCGATCCTCGAGCGACAGCTGCGGTTCGTGCACGAGGATCTGAAGGTGAGACTCGGCGTCCAGTACTTCGAGCCGGACCGCTCCGAGCCGGGGTTCTTCGCCTTCTTCCCGAACAACACGAACGTGTCGGTCGCATTGCGCTACGATTTCTAGGACCCGAGGCATCGCCTGGCGGAGAGTATGCACGCGCATCCAGAGAATCCTCGGAGGATTTACCTGCTGTGGTGTATCGTATATGGTTCTTGAAATCTTCGGCATCTGTTCGGTGAGCTCTATGGTCCTGATGTATGCGTTTGAGGATCGCTCGTCCCGCTTCATTCTAGGCTTCGCTGCTGCAGCAGGAGATGCGAGCCCGAAGGGGAGAATGAAATGCGACTGAAATCTGCCAACGAGAAGCTCGAGGCGAAGGTCGAGGTGCGGACCCTTGAGCTTCGCGAAAGGCAGGCGGAACTCCACCGGATGAACCAATCTCTCCTCCGGGAACTGGCCATGGCCCGCAAGGTCCAGGAGAGCCTTCTGCCGGACCCATCCCTCGCCATCCCAGGGGTCTCGGTGGCTGCGAGCTACCTGCCGGCCCTTGAGGTGGGGGGGGACACCTACCACATCATCCCGCTGTCGGACGGACGGATCGCGGCCCTGGTCGCCGACATCACGGGTCACGGGATCCAGGCGGCCCTCAGCACCATCCTCGTGACTGCCACCTTTTCCTGCCATTCCGGGCAGGCGGCGACCCCGCGGGAGATCCTGATGAGCATGAACGCCGCCCTCCGGAGGAGCCTTCCCGCGGGGACCTATGCGGCCGCCCTCGTTCTCACCCTAGACCCCGAGACCGGCCGCTGCGAGATCCTGAACGCGGGGATTCCTGATCCCCTGCTCGTGCGGCGCGACCCTCCCGTCGTGGATGTCATCTCCTGCCGGGGACCGCTTCTGGGGGTCCTCGAGGACGATGAGTACGGCCGCTTCAAGGCCGAGACGCTCGAGCTATCTCCCGAGGACGGTCTCCTCCTCTTCACGGACGGCCTGGACGAGGTGAGGAACGACGCGGGCGAGTTCTTCGGCCGCACCCGGCTTCGCGCATTCCTGGTTGAGGCGATGGGGGAGTCGCACGAGAAGCTTCCGGCCTGCCTCGTGGCCGAGGCCCGACGCTTCAGCGGAGCGTTTCACGCCTGGGACGATATCACCATCGTCAGCCTTCTGAGAACCCGCTAGCCTGGGGACACACTTGTCCATCCGAGGAATCCCATATCAAGATAATCCCAAGTTAGGGCGCACACCAACATGGTAAAGGTGATCAACCTCAAATGGGAAATCCCGGTCAAAGGCGTCATTTTGTTCCGGGGCATCAAGATGTCGGGCGAGCGGGAGTCAGTACACATATGGTATGCCGACGAAAGGAATGGTGAGTTGCTCACGGCTTCCCAACAGCGGAATCTCGCGCTGGCACTGCTCACGGAGAACCACACGCCGAGGACAAGCTGGCGACCGTCCTGATCCTTTCGGAGAGCCGGACACAGGACCGAGCGGCCGGGGAACTATGAGAAACTACGGCGGCACCAAAACACGTCGAAAGGAGTCAGAGGATGGATGACGATAACTACAAGAAAGTAATCACCGTGCTGGCTAAACCGCAAGCAGTGTACGAGGTCCTGACCGAAGGAATTAGTAAATGGTGGGGTACGTCGAGCCACATAATGTCGAAGGTCGATGACGAAACGATCGTCACTTTTGATTCAAATCCAACGAGTTGGAAATTTCGGGCAGTGCAATTAGTGCCTGAAAAACTCGTGGCATGGGAGTGTGTAGAGGCGAATCATATCCACGAAGGCTTGCCAGACACCATTAGTGAGGAGTGGGTGGGGACCAAGCTGATTTGGCAAATAGACCCCCATCTTGAGGGGGCAAGGGTGTTTTTCACCCACGAAGGTCTTGTTCCCAGCCTTGGTTGTTACGAAAACTGTGAGGCCGGATGGGATCACTACATCGTCGGTAGCCTGAACAAATATTTGAATCGTGGAGCCGGCATTCCTGGTCACGTCGAAAAGTAAATCCGGAGTAAGGATAGACAAACAGGCGGGTTTGATGGAATATTGTGTGCGGGAATTCGCCAATGCCAAACAGACAAGGAATATGCCAAAGTCATCGAAATAATAGATTGTATATGGTCAGCGGAAACGGCACAAATGGGTTTTTGCTAAGTGACGGTTTCGGCTCGTTGGGTCTCCTGGATGGATCGGTTGTTCCGGCGTCGCCGCTCGAAGGTACATTCCTTAAGCTCTTTTCGTCGCCGGAGGATGTTTTCTCTCCTGCCAAAGTACACGTCGTCCGGTGTCACATTGCCTAAAGCCTCGTGGTACCGTTTGCTGTTGTAGTGCGCGATGAAATGCTTGATGCCTACCTCCAGGTGTCCAGGCGCTTCCCAAACCAGTAGGTTGGTCTTCTCTTTCACAGACCGGTGATAGCGTTCGATCTTCCCATTGGTCTGCGGGTGGTACGGCGAAGCCAGGATGTGGCCCAGCCCCTTGGCTTCCAAATACTCGCCAAGCGCTGATGAGATCAGCGCCGGGCCACGATCCGACACCAGGCGTGGACGCACATCCTTGGGCACTTTGTCGATGCCCGCGGATTCGCACGCCATCTCCACGACCTCGCTAAATGCATCCGCGTCCATGCATGTTTGGAGCTTCCACGCCAGGATGCGGCGACTAAAATCGTCCAGTACCGAAATCAGGTAGTACCAGCCCCAATTTTTTACCTGTAGGTAGGTCGCATCGGTCTGCCACTGCTGGTTAGGTCGCGTTGTCTTGAT
>JAPUJT010000074.1 GCA_027296055.1 Planctomycetota bacterium
CAGCAGAGACTGCGCCGAATGTGAGACGGAAGAGGGATTCTTGGATGAGATCGAGGAGAGCGTTTCTCTCTCGGGGCCTCTCGACGAATCCCAGCGGGCGCGGCTCTTCGAAATATCGGGTCGGTGCCCCGTCCACAGGACGTTGAACTCAGAGATTCACATCAAGAGCTCGCTCGTGAGAGATTGAGGGGCGATCTGACCGAGCCCGAACCTGCCTCAACTAAAGCCCTTGCGTAATGCGTCCCGCGCTGGGGGGCCCAGTGGGAGACCCTCCGGGAGTCCCGCCCGTTCGGGCCGGGTCGCTTCCCGTCGCGATCGGGCGATGACTCTCCCCCGATCCCCTTCCGGTCTGTTCAGAATGTGAAAGAAAGGGCCGCTCGCTCGGACCACCCTTCCTCCGGGATGGGGGAGAGGAGCAGCCGAGGGCGCTCACGATCCCGGTGGAGTAGGTGTTCTGCAGGCCGAGAGGGTTGCCGATCGCCATCACCCACTCTCCCACCTCTAGGCTGTTCGAGTCGCCCAAGGGGATCGGAGAGAGGTCTTTCGCTTCGACCCGGAGGATCGCCAAGTCGGTCGAAGCGTCGTCCCCCAGAACGTCCGCGAGATACGTCGAGCCGTCGGGGAGAGAGACCTGGCAGGCGATTGCCCCTCCGGCCACGTGGCTGTTCGTCGCGATGAAACCGTCCCATGCCGTCACGGCGCCGGACACTTTCCCGACAACGGGTCCCCGTGAAGAGGATGTCCCGCTGGGCCGCATCACCTCGACCCGGGCGACGGACGGGCCCACCATACGGACCAACCCCGAGATTTAACGAGAGAGAGCCTCAAGGAGCCCTCTCGACTTTCTCAGCCCCCGAGAGGGGTCTCGTTCTTTATTCCTGTCGTGTGGCTCTGCGCTCATGGCTTGGCCTCCTTCCGGGACTATTGTCCGGCCAAACGGGACCGGTCTCCACTCGGGCCGGTTTGAAGGGAAACGTGGGTACCAAAGGAGGGGGGGAAGGTCCCACCTTCTACAGGGCCTTCCCCTCGTGTGAGGCTAGTTGGTTGTCCTGGTCAGCTCCTCGGAACTTCCGTCGTGGCGAAAAGGAGGGGCCGGTCCGCAAGAGCCATGAACGCTTCGCATGGAGGGTAGCCGGAACACGCGTCCGGCATTCGTCTGGATGATGCGTTCACCCTCGGCTCCCTTGGACCGACCCCTCACCGGAGCCGACACTCGAACATCTACAGCTTCTGGTAGTACTCCACGCACTTCTGGCACGCGCCGTCGGGCTCTACCCAGGAGGGATTCTTCTCGCGGATCGTCTTGAGGACCCAGTCCTCCGCCCACGCGTGCAGCTCGAGCATCTCCGGCGGCACTAACGTGCCGCACAAAGGGCAGAACGATGGACCATGAGCGCCGGCGCCCTGCCTCGACCTTCTACGCAGTCTCGTCGTGGGTTCACTACTCATGGCAACCTCCTGACGTCCCGGCCCGGGCTTTCCCACCCCCCACCCGATCAAGGTGGGCGACCCCGGCACTGGGGGAGTAGAATCCGAGGCCGCCCGGGGAACTTTCTTGTCACACCCCTACTCTGAAGCAAGCGGCGTGCCGCCCGTCCCGGAATGGAACTGGGACCGATCTAAGTCTTGACAGCCGCTAGGAATATACGCCCGGACTTGCAGCCGGAAGTTGCATCCGGAACGGGGTCGGACTCGCGGGATTTCAGAAGATCATCGCGATATCTCGCTGTGGTCCCGGCGCGGAGCATGTCGGCCCCATCAGGAAGAGATGCGGGCGGGGGAGGGGACTCGAACAACCGTCCTCCCGACATCGCGGCGCCGAGCAGCGGGGCGTCGAGGTTCGTCACGAGACGGATGGGGATCCTCTCCATGAGGGAAGCGAACCGTCTCTTGTTACGAAACGCCTCCCGGAATGCATCCGAGCTCATGGCAGGTGCGATGCGGGGGGCGATGCCCCCCGGCGACATAGATGCCGCCCGTGGCGAGAGATCGCAGGGCGAGGTCTCGGCGATCATCCTCGGCGGCGGGGGAGTTCGCACAGATTTCTCATTAGATGATCGGCTCCGCCCTCGAGTTCCGGCCTGCCGCGTCGATCGGGATCGTCCCTATGAGCAGGACGCCGAGAAAAAGCCCGACGATCGGCGCGGCGCTCTTCATCGCTGGAAATAGGCCTCGGCGCGCTCCAGGTCTGCCTGGAGGTTCCGTTCGAGCTCGCGTCGGTACTCCTCCTCCTGCGCTTCCGTCATCTTGCGAGGGACCTCGAACGGCCCGCTGAAGATCAACACCACGCGGGAGAACGGCTTGGGCACCCGGAAGCGGTCCCAAGTGCCCCACTCCCATAGACGGCTCGCATACCAGGACCCGATGTGGATCGGAAGTCCGGTGAGACGGGCCAGGGTGATCACTCCACGCTGGACGCGATGCGGGGGCCCCCGCGGACCATCCGGGGTGATCGCGAGCTTCTGGCCAGCGCGTCCGAGGCGAACCATCTTGCGCAGCGCAGCGGACCCGCCTCTTGTCGTCGAACCCCTCACAGCCCCGAACCCGAACGCCTCGACGACCCGAGCGATCTGCGTGCCGTCGGCGTGCTGGCTGATCAGGATACGTCCCCCCTGACCTCTCTCCGTATAAACGAAGACGAGCTGAGCCTGATGCCAGAAGGCGAAGATCATCCGGCCTCGATCGATTGCCTGCTGATGACCCTCACGTCCGATCTGCTCGATCCGCCACGTGGCGCCGAGGAGCCGAAGGACGAGGGGACCGAGGAGCGGGATGATCCGTCTCAGGATCCACCTGCTCGGCTTGTGGCGTGAGGTCATGCGCCATTCCGAATGGAGAGTGAGGAAACTCGACGGCCCTCGAATCTACGCGAGGGGAATCGTAATCCCAGCGGCGCCCCGCGGTCAACTTTCCTTTGCCGCACCCGTGCCCTCTCAGCCGGAATTCTTTACATGTCCGCGGTTTCCGGTTCTTCTGCAGAGTCGCCTCCCGGTACCTCTTGGCACGGGTCCCAAGATTCCCGAGAACGGTAACCGCGACCCGAACATCGGGGTCAGTTGCCGTATCCCAACCGGCCGGAACGTCCCGAAGCAGGCTATCGAGGGTGTCGGGGGCTCGACCCAAGATCTCGATCGCTGCCGCGATCCGAGCTAGGGGAGGCTCGAAACTGTGACCGACCCCAACGACTACGCCCGAGATCCGAAGGGACCGAAGGGGAATCGTTGGCCGAAAATAGAGGCCGGGAAGCATGGGGGCTGCCTTGGTCTCTCTGATCTGGTAGGTGGAGTCCTGACCGACGGGAAGTCATTTCCGGCCTACCGTTGCCGAACTTGTCGTATTCTGTGGTCGCTGCCGATAGACGAGGGGACAACAGTCCGCGGCTTTATCATTCAAGGCAAGGCGCAGAAGTACACTAAGGATGGCCCTGTTCCCGTCGACCACCCGGACGACGTGTGGGGGTAAGGTCAGGAGTAGCTTCGGTCGCTGGCTGGAAATACATATTCCAGTTGGACGACGTTGCTTGTAGAAGCGGGTCGGAGTGCCGGAGGGACCGAATGCCTGAACCTGATAGCTTATTCGCGTTAACGTAGATTACCCGGAGGAAAG
>JAPUJT010000075.1 GCA_027296055.1 Planctomycetota bacterium
CAGCAGAGACTGCGCCGAATGTGAGACGGAAGAGGGATTCTTGGATGAGATCGAGGAGAGCGTTTCTCTCTCGGGGCCTCTCGACGAATCCCAGCGGGCGCGGCTCTTCGAAATATCGGGTCGGTGCCCCGTCCACAGGACATTGCAGTCGGAGGTTCGCATCAAGAGTTTGCTAGTGAGAGACTGACGGGCATTTCGACCGAGCCTGTCCTGTAGCGATGCTCTCTGGCGTCCCGTGGAAGGCGGAGCTAATGGAGGGAGTGAGATATGGGACCCAGTTCACCCGCTACCGAAGCGCCATCGAGACGTGTCGCGATCGTCGCCGGCATCCGTACCCCATTCATCAAGGCCGGCAAGGACCTTCAGAAGCTGGGCCCGCTCGCTCTCGCTCGGCACTGCGTTCTGGGCCTGATCGAGCGCCACGAAATCGACCCCGGTAGCATCCAGGCGCTCGTCTATGGGGTCACCGTACGGGAGCCCGGCAGACCGAACCTCGCGCGCGAGATCGTGCTAGAGGGCGACCTCCCGAAATCCATCGAGGCGCAGACTATCGCTTCGTACTGTATCACCGGTCTCCGCACGGTGACCTCGGTTGCGGAAGCAATCGCGACCGGTCGAATCGATATGGGCATTGCCGGGGGGGTGGAGTCGCTATCCCGCGCGGACCCGAACACGTTTCGGGAGTCGACGACGGGTCTCTCTATGGGGGAGCACACCGAGATCACGCGGAGGGAATGGAACATTTCGCGCGAACGCCAAGACGAGCTCGCTCTCGCGAGTCACCGAAATTCAATCTCGGCACGCGCTAAACTTTCTGCCGAGATTTACCCCGTCAATGGTGTCATGCAGGACTCCGGACCTCGGCCCGACACGTCCCTGGAGGCCCTGTCTGCCCTCGAGCCCGTCTTCGATCCCGAGGGCACCATCACGGCGGGCAACGCCTCGCCGGTGACGGACGGTGCATCGGCCGTTCTCTTGATGAGCGAAGATCGCGCGCGCCGGGAGGGCCGCGAGCCGCTCGCCTTCATCCGTGCCATGGAGTACGGGGCCATCGATCCGGGGGATGGGCTGCTAATGGCCCCTTCCGTCGTGGTCCCCCGACTCCTCAAGCGCTCCGGACTGCGTCTTGAGCAGATGGATCTCGTTGAGATTCACGAGGCATTCGCTGCGCAGGTTCTGGCGAACGCGTCGGCCTGGGAGGAGGGATGGAAGGGGGACCCGACAGGACCGCTCGACTGGACGCGCGTGAACGTCTCAGGCAGTTCCATTGCGCTGGGGCATCCGTGGGCGGCCACGGGAGGCCAAATCCTGACCAGCCTGGCCAACGAGATGAAGCGGCGGGGCGCGGGTCTGGGTCTAGTGAGTGTCTGTGCGGCTGGGGGCTTGGCCGGGGCCATGATTCTCGAGCGGACTTAGCTGGGGTCTTGTGGAACAGTCTTGCGACTCGCCCGTGACTCCCCCCCCCTAGAACCGTCCCGAGGCGAGGGCGCAGTAGGTGCTGCAGGCCATCGACGATCCACGGCAAGAGTCAATTGATCGCCACAGCCCGTCAGTCTGCCGACTGGCTCACTCTTAGGTCCATGCTCCAGGCACCTGCTCCGCGGAAGAGGATGTAGGCGCTCATCGCGATGACAATGATGGGAATCACTGGCTCACTTGGCTGGAGAGGAAAAAGCGAGGGATCGTCGACGATGACGTGGACATACGTCGCCACCGCCATGATCCCAACGACCATGACTGCCGCCAGGCGCGCATACAATCCGATCGCAAGAACGATACCCAAGAGGAGCTCGATGAAGGGCACGGACCAGAGCGTGAGCGTGTAGAAGGGCAGCCCCGCTGCGATTAACTGCCCGGACCAGGCCTCGGCGAGCCTCGGCACGAGTAACTTCATCGGACCGGTCATCAAAAAGATGATGGCCAGCAACAAGCGAATGCCCCCGGCGAGCTTGTCGTCGGAGGTGGCACGGAGTCGCTCGGGTATCATGGTTAAGGGCCTCCCACGCTACATCGCCGCGCCGACGGCCCTGCCAGTCTCATCGATCGTCAGCCCGGCGTAGCCGATGAAGCGGTAGTTCGTCACCTCTGACTTGTCAAAGTCGATCCCCAGCACCTTCGCCTCGGCCGCTGCGTCGACACCGACGGCCACTTCAAAGCCGTTCTCGATCATCTATCGCATGTGGAACTCGACCATTGGCTCGCCGACACTTCGGCTAGGATCACATTCTCGATCCCGAGCCTGCGGAGTCGGAGGGCCGTTCGTTAGCCACAGGGCTGTAGAGCTTGTCCGGCACCGAAATCGCCTTCTTGCCGTCCTTGATCAGCGGCCTGCAGCGCGCCAGCGGATCGGCCGCGGACCCCTCGAAACCCTCGGTGGTCAACGCCCCTTTCCGGTCGAACATACGCATCTTGTACATTGGGAGTTCGAGGGCTCCCTGGAACATCCGTCCCAAATCGGTAGGGTAGCAGTATTCTCCCCATTGATTCAGATGCCTCGTCGTCAGACTGGCAACGAGGGCAGGACGATCGCGTACCCAGATATCCGACCGGCATGATGGTCCCGGGATCTTGCTGCGATACGGGCCGGAGTAGACCTTGTTCAGATGGAGATTTCAAGGAACCTAGTCGGGCGCCACGACAACTCTCGCGGCCCGTATTCAATCGCATCAAAATCTCTCCTGGCCTCGAATCTGTTGACGATCGGCGCCCAGATACGGGATCCGGCTACATGGCTGCTCGGAAACTAATCCGCCCTCCTTGAATCCTAAGATCCGCGCCCCATCCAGGCCCCATGCTTCCCTTCTCTGACGAGGATCTTGTGTTTCGAGAGCGATTTCTGCCGGGCAAGGATATTGACAGGATGGGCTCGTCCCCCCTAAGCCGGAATCTCTTGAAAACCCGCACTCAATAGGGTTAAATCCGGCCCGCCAAGAGCCCGTTCAATTCATCAGACGAAATGTAACACGTCTTGAGGAAGCAAGACCTTCGGTCAAGAACCCTAAGCCGAAAGGAGAACTGGTATGAAAGTGAAGTATCTAGTCTTTGTGCCGATCATCGCATTGCCGCTGTTTCTCGCAGAGACCGCTGCCCTTCAAACCAAGACGGCGGAGCCAACTCTGTGGGGGATTTACGGCGCACACAACCGGCACGACTGCCCTGTCAACAATCTGGAGACGGCCAAGGAGGTGATCGCGCTCAGTAAGAAAGACCTGAAGCCCGTGATGGAGAAGCATGGAGTCATCGGTTTCGTGGACCAATATCATTCAGGGCTCGAGCACACTCTGCTCTGGGCCGTTGAAACCACAAGACCTCATGACCTGGAAGAATTCTGCATCGATCTCGGCTTAGCTCGCTGGAACGATTTGAAATTCGTGCCCTTGCGCACGTTCGGAGATGTCTTGAGAGACATTACTGCGATACATAAGCTGGAAGACTGGATACCAGAGGAAGAGAAATAAGAGACAAAGTCATATCAGGTTTGCGCTGATGGATCGGGGCACGGTTTCCTTGAAACTCTGACCTATTCCCGGCACATGTGCCAGATAGGCTGAGAGTTTCGAGGCTATGTATCTTCCCTGTGGGAAAGGCCAGTAGCTAAAGAAAGGGTCACCAATTCGGGCCACCCTTTCTCTGGGAACGGAAGCGCGGCCTGCGCCACCAGGGCGCTTCCTCGCTGCCGCACCCTACCCGTTCCCGTTCTGCACCTCTATCCCAAGCAGCCGCTGCACTTCGCTCCGGACCTCCCACCAGAGCAACTGATCCAGCAAGCGACCCAACGCCTGTCCCTCGTCGTGGATCCCCAGCGCCTCCCCTGGACCTCTCCTCACCCTGAAACACTCGCAACCATAAGCACGATGATGTCCGAATGCACGAAGCGTCGCTGTTCGATGGTGAGGCCGGCGGCGGCGATGTGCTCCCGGGTGCGCCGGTCGAAATCGGCTCCGTAGGCGAAGCGGACCCAGGGCGCCCCGGAGGCCGGCCAGGCCGCCAAACTTCTCGATCAGCGCCTCGGCGACGCCCCTGGCATTCCTCGCCCGCGGAGTGCATCGGAGGAGGAGGGCGAGGGCCTCGGTGTCGGAGAGGCCCTCCATCCCTTCTGGCGAATTCCTGTTCAGTGGAGGTGGTGTGATAGATTCCTCCTTCCCTTCGGGGTACGCAGCGGGGGCCGTTTGATTCCTTCGGATGGGTCGTGGAACAAAGTCGGGTCGGGCTCAGATCCGGAATCTCCTGCGACCAAGCTTCAGGGACTCCGCCATGGACTCGACGTCGGCGTCGGCCAACGTCTTGATCTCGGTCGCGATCGCGGAGAACGCCGTCGCCACCTGCGCCCTGACTCCGTCCACTGTTCGGACTTCCTGGGCGGTCACCCCGACGAGGGAGCCCTGTAGCTCCCGGAGCGCCTCGTCGAGCTTGGCGTCCCCGAGGAAGTTCAGGCCTTGAACCCGGTCGCAGATTCTTCGGATGTTGTTCAGAGATCGTTCGTTGACCGACTCGCCTTTCTTCACCTTCTCGAGGACGAAGGAGATCGGCCCCATGAGCTGTGCCCGGAGGTCTCTCGCCATGGAGGCGATCACCTCCCGGACCTCAGTCTCCTCCTGAGTGGTCACCTTCTGACGGACACTGTCCCGGACCCGGGCTCGCTCGGTGGCTTCCATGGACTCGCCAGAGGGGGTGTGGTAGTTTGAGATGAAGAGTCCTACACACTCGATCTCTAATGCAAGGATGAGCTGAGAGCGCTGCTTGAGGAGAAGCTCCGCGAGATACCGCGCCTCGACGCGGACAAGGGGCCGTTGGAAAGGAGGTCCTCGTCAATGGGCTCGAGGGGATCCTGAAGGGGGAATAGCTCCCACGTGTTCTACCGGCGCTATCGCCGGACGGCGGACCTTGCTTTGGTGGGGAACAGGGGATTGACGGGCAGCGGGCCGAACGGCTCGCCGCCTCAGATAGAGAGAGAGGAAGGGCGCCATGAAGGCAGCCGTCATACATGAGTTCGGAGATTTCGACGTTCTCAGGCACGAGGAGATTGATACTCCCAAGCCCGGCCCCGGGAACATCCTGATCAAAATCCTCGCTGCAGGCGTCAACCGCTTCGACGGCTACATCCGCGAGGGCACGGTGGTTCCCGAGCTTTCCTTCCCCCACGTCCTCGGGTCGGACGCCGCCGGAGAAGTGGCGGAGCTTGGCGAGGGCGTCACCGGATTCGAGCTCGGCGAGCGTGTGATTCCCGTTTGCGGCTACCCCCAGAAGGAGGAGGACTACGCCATCACCCCGATGGCCCTTGCGCCCAGCCTCGGGCTACAGGGATTGCATATTCCGGGGACCTACTCCCAGTACGTGGAGGTCCCGGGGAGGTGGGCCATCAAAGACAAGACCGGTCTGAAGCCTGAGGAGGCGGCGACCCTTCCGATGGTGATGTTCACCGGAGTCCGGGCCGTGAAGGTGGTGGGTGAAGTCAAGGCTGGCGACAAGGTCCTTGTGCACGCGGGCGCCTCCGGGACAGGGAGCATGTCCATCCAGGTGGCGAAGGCGCTCGACGCGGATGTGGCGACCACGGTCCGTAGCGATGAGAAGAGTAGTTTCTGCAAGGAGCTGGGGGCGGACCTGGTCATCAACGCGCGTAAGGAAGACTTCGTCGAACGGGTCAAGACCTGGACAGACGGCCGCGGCGCGGATGTCATTATCGACAACCTGGGGGGAGAAGTCTTTGCGAAGAGCATCGATGCAGCGAAGGCCCAGGGGATGATCGTCGCGATGGGTTTCGTGGCCGGGACCGAGGTCAAGTTCGACATCCGCAATTTCTTCTTCGGTCAGAAAAAGATCCGGGGGACGATGTTCGGCGACCTGAAGGATTTCGAGTGGGGGATCGAGCAGGTCCGCGCGGGCCGGATTCGGCCCTTGCTGGACCGCACGCTCCCCCTGAGCCAGGCGGCCGAATCGCACCGTCTGATGTCTGAGGGTAAGGTCTCCGGCAACATCGTCCTTACGCCATGGGCGGAGTGAGCCGGTCGATTTCCAATTCGGATCGGGCACTCAGGCCTCGAGCTAGAGTGACCCAGAGAGATAGAAGGAGGAGAAGCAGATGAAGCTCATCTCGTCGCTGTTCATCGTCGCATTGGTCGCCGGTGCTGGGCTCGCCAGTGCGGTCGGCACTTCGACTAACTCGACAACGAAAGGAGACTCCATGACCGATACCGACAAACGCGCCATCCAGACGATTCTCGACACTTATGAAAAGGCACTCAACGCCTCGGACGTCGAGGCCGTGATCAAACTCTACGCCCATGACGGGGTCTTCATGCCCTCGACGTTTCCCACCGCTGTGGGTATCGAGAGCGTGCGTGCGTCCTACAAACACGTCTTCGAC
The DNA here is from genome assembly GCA_027296055.1 of Planctomycetota bacterium. GTDB lineage: Bacteria > Planctomycetota > JAPUJT01 > JAPUJT01 > JAPUJT01 > JAPUJT01. Next base: position 6,365 of record JAPUJT010000075.1, read on the forward strand.
ATGATCAAGCTGAACATCGCCTTCACTGTGGACGAGATCGTCGCCGACGGCTCAATCGCCTTTGCCCGCACTGGCTCGAAGGGGTCGGTGACCATCCTCGCCGACGAAAAGACCGTTTCTGAGGAGAATCGCGAGCTCTTCGTTTTCCAGAAAAAGGATGGCGTCTGGAAGATCGCCCGATACATGTTCAACAAGGCCTCTTGATCCGGGAAGAGAATCGGGCGTCAACAGGGGGAAACGTCTACACCTTCACCAGACCACGGACCTTCCCAAGGAGGGCTTCTTCGATAGGGGCGGGGAGAAGCAGGTGGCGGGAGTTGTACCTGGCGGACATAAGCGTCCCGCCTTCGCTCTAAGCCCATCCGGGGATAGGAGTCGAAGTGGGTCCGATCTTCTCCCGAGAGGAGATCATTCGCCTGCGGTGATTCGAGTAGGCGGATTCCCGGAAAACGAATGAGAGCCGATCGGGGCCTCGCGGACTCGCGATCGAGCATGCCAACTCCCGGCGGAGGGAATGGAGGAGCGAGTCTCGAGGAGGATATCGGAAGGTCATCCGATTGGCAGGAGTGGCTCACGTGGGCCCTCCTCCCCGCTCCCCAAGGCCGAATGGCTGGGGGACGCGCTGGATCGGCTCCTACAGAGAGGCGCGCCGGCATTATTCTGTTGCACAGGGGGTGAAGCATGGCCGACGATGTGAGTTCAGCAAGGGTCGTCGTCAGGGGTGGAAGTGCGGGATACGCGCAGGAAATCGAAGTCGGAGGACACCGGTTCGTAGCCGACGAGCCAGCGGAGGTCGGCGGTACCGATACCGGGCCCAATCCTTACGATCTCCTCCTGGCGGCGCTCGGTGCCTGTTCGTCGATGACTCTCCGCATGTATGCGGATCGAAAGGGGTGGCCACTCGAGGGCGTCACCGTGCGTCTCAGTCACCGTAAGATCCACAGCAGAGACTGCGCCGAATGTGAGACGGAAGAGGGATTCTTGGATGAGATCGAGGAGAGCGTTTCTCTCTCGGGGCCTCTCGACGAATCCCAGCGGGCGCGGCTCTTCGAAATATCGGGTCGG
>JAPUJT010000076.1 GCA_027296055.1 Planctomycetota bacterium
CGCGCGATCGCTCCAGGGCGAGCTCGACTGGATCATCCTGCGGGCGATGGAGAAGGACCGGACGCGGAGGTATGCCACCGCCTCGGAGCTAGCCGCCGACATCGGCCGCCACCTGGAGGACGAGCCCGTCCTCGCCCGGCCTCCCAGCGCCTCATACCGGCTGTCAAAGATCGCTCGAAAGCACAAGGCGGCGGTGATAGGTGGAATTGCCGTTTTCCTCGCCCTGGCCGCCGGACTCGTGACCAGCACCATCCTCCTTTACCGGGCGGACAGGGCATTCCGGCAGGAGGAAGAGCACCTCCTGAACGCGCAGGAGCAGACCGCTATCGCCGAGCAGCAGCGCCTGGCCGCCCTCGAGGCCAAGCTCGAGGCCCAGAGTCAGCGTGATGCCGCCCTCGAAGCCCGCGAGGCGGAAGCGGAGCAGCGGGCGGCTGCGGAAAAGGCGCGTCAATCGGAGGCGGACCAGCGAGCGGCCGCCGAGGACGCCCGAGCGACAGCGCGCAGCGAGGCAGAGAACGCCACGAGTGTGGTCGGCTTTCTCGAGGGGATGCTCATGTCCGCCGCGCCACAGAACATGGGCAGAGACGTCAAGGTTGTTCAGATACTCGATAGAGCAACGTCCCACCTCTCCCACGGGTATCCTGGTCCCGAGGAGGTCGAGGCGACCATCCGGTCAACCATGGGCCGAGCCTACCGGGCCCTGGGTCACTATCAGTCTGCCGAGGCTCACATAAGGGTTGCAGCCAAGATCCGGGAGAGAATCCTGGGGGAGAACGCGCCCGACACTCTCAGGTCCATGAGCGACCTCGGGGTGATCTTGAGCGAGCTAGGGATGTTCGAAGAGGCCGAAACCGTCCTCAGGAAGAACCTGAGAATCAAACTCGAGGTCTACAGCACGGATCACAAGGAGGCGCTCACCACGTTGGATAACCTGGGCGTCCTGCTGAAGGAGCGTGGAAAGCTGGCAGAAGCCGAACGAACTCTCAGGCAGGCCCTCGCGGGGAGAGCGCAGACGCTGGGAGATGCTCACCCGCGGACGCAAAAGTCGCGGAACAATCTTGCGAATCTGCTTTCGGAGCTGGGCAGAGTCCAGGATGCGGAGGCTCTCATTCGCGAAGCCTTGCGCTTCCAGGATCCGTCGCAGGACGAGGCCCATCCCGATACGCTGAAGTTACGCAGCAACCTGGCGTCGATGCTGACCCATCAGGGAAGGGAGGAAGAGGCGGAGGTCATCTACCGACGGGTCTTGAAAGCCCAGAAAGTCCGCCTCGGCGACGATCATCCTGACACGCTCCTGACGACGGGCAACCTGGGAGCCCTTCTCAAGCGAAAGGGACTCTTTTTCGACGCGGAGCCGTACCTTCGCGAGGCTTGGCAGGGGCGACGCCGAGTTCTGGGAGAGGAGAACCCGCGAACCATCGTGTCACTCTACCAGTTGGCTGACCTATTTTACGAAATGGGGCAGATTGATGAATCGGATCGGCTGGTCCGACGCACCTGGGAGATGAACCGCCGGGTCCTGGGTGATGGGCATATCTCGACCATCCGATCGGCAAACCTGGTGGGAGTCATATTGAGGGATAAAGGGAAGAGCGCCAAATCGGCGGAACTCTTCGAGCGGCTCATCGAGGACGCCCGCACCGGTCTACCCCCGGACCACTACCTGGTCCACTATCTGAAGGGTCAGCTCGGCGAGAGTCTGTCGCACCTCGATCGATTCGATGAGGCGGAACCTCTGGTCGTTGACAGCCTTCCCCCGCTGGTAGACCGCCTCGGGCCGAACCATTCCCTGACGAGAAAGGCCATCCAACGAGCGATCAGGTTTTACACCGCTTGGAAGAAGCCCGCAAAGGCGGCGAAGTATCGGGCGCTCCTGTCTCGCGGGGAGAAACCACCTGCAGAGAAATAGACGGCCCGCCGAAGCCCCGCGAAGGAGGGCTAAGGCAGGCCGTGATTCCATTCGATCCGAGCGTTTCGAACTCGCCTAGTCCATCACTGCCACTTGCCAGACAGCGAAGCCGGGGTCGGTAGCACCTTCCCAGGTAGCCTGTCCAGGGTCGAGGACCATGAGGGCCAAGGTCTGGTCCAGCACGACTGCCCTTCCTGCGGGGGAGGCCGCGGCAACCGCTTGGCCTGTCTCGAGAAACGAGCGGGTTTCGAACGAAGAGAGATCGATCGGGTCGACGACCTCCACATCCAGGTCCTGGAGGACGTACACCTCCGCTCCGTCGGGAGAGACGGAAACGCCCACTGCGTTCAGCGCCCGAGAGGTGGACGCGCTCCCGTCGGTGGGAATCGATAGAACGTCTCCGGTCGCGCCGGCGACCAGGAGCCGCGTCCCGTCAGGCGTGATGGCGATCCCCGCCGGTACCGGAGAGGACAGCGTACTCACCTCGGTCCCGCCCGCGGTCTCTATCACTCGAATCCCACCGTCGTGCTCCGCGAGATAGAGTCGATCCTGGAGCGGACTCATGGCCAGGAGACCCTTGGACGCCACGCCCTCGAGAAAAGTACGGTTCAGGGATACGCCGCTGAGATCGGCGTTCACCATGATCTCGGCCACGCCGCCAGCCCCGGTCGAATTCTCGAGGCTGACATAAATGACATCTCCCGCTGGTCCGGCGAGCAGCGAGTAGGGCGTGCTCGACAGGGGGAACCTGACCACTTCCCGCATTTGTCGTAGGTCGAACAGAACCAGCTCCAGGAACCCGCGTGTCGCGAGGGCGATCCACCGGCCTCGAGGGTCGACGATCAGGCCCGCGTCCGCCTGCCAGGAACCGATGAAGGTGCCAAGCGTCTCACCGGAATCGACATCCACCACGGCCACACCTTGGCCGGCCGTGATGACGAGGCCTTTCGTTCCAGTTCTCACCCGGTCCCTGACAGGGCTACCATAGAGAGTGGCGAACAGTCCGGTGTCCACCTCGAGGGCGTGAATCAGTTCGAACTCTGCCTCCACGAAAGAGTCGGCCCTCGCGTTCGGCCCGATATCCACCGCCAGGATCAGCTGGAGACTGGCGCCGACATCCAGGCCGAGGGAGAGATCCCGACTGAACCGCTGCCCGGTCGCTGGGAGGGCCAGATCCTGCTCGACGATGCTATCGACAGCGGGATCCACCGTCCCATCCTGATCTTCGTCCAGCCACAGGCTCCAGGAGAGCTCCGACCATCCGGTCGTGGCTCCGGAGGCGCCAAACTCGATATTCATCGACTCCACCGGCTGACCTCGTACAAGCTCGATGCGAGCGGCAAGTACGGGCACGTTCGAATCCCCGGGATACGCGAACGGCCCCCGCATCACATCCGCCGGCTCCACCGCAACAACGGCCGTCGAAGAGGGAGGAGTCGGAGGAGGAGGGGGAGAGGAGCCATCGATCGTCCGCCATCCTGAGCGAATGCTCGTCCAGGAATAGTGAATTGGAAGTGACGTCGAGAGAACGATGTCCCGGGCCGCTTCGCTGATCGACACCCTGAATCGAGCGCCGGCAGCGGCGGCAGGGTCGATATCACCGGCGAGGAGAAGATTCGTCGATTCAAAGGCCCCCATCGCGAAGGTGAGGCTCGAGGCAGCTACCCCGTTCAGGAAGCCTCCCGTCCATAGCAGGGAATCGCTCGAGGTGACGGTCCCGCTCCAGTCCGAGTCATGATAGAGGCGGGCGGCCGCCACGTTCTGCCAATCGTCTTCACCGTGAAAACTGATGGAAGTGATGATGATCGCGCTGCTCGAGCAGTTCATAAGGTCCAGATCGAGGAGCGGGACCATCGTCTGCCCACCAGAGACCGTCATATCCGAAGAGGTACCCCACCCGCTCGATACACTCAAATACCCAGCACTGCCACCACCGCCACCACCACCACCACCGCCGCCACCTGTGCCGCCGGAGGACCAGTCATCTTCATCCTCCCAATCGGAACGTCCGTACACTTCCAGATCGCAGGCAGACACCGCCAGCAGCATGATCATCGCCGCAAGGCCCAGCATGATTGATTCGTACCTCATCGCTCTTGCCTCCTTCTCTCCGTTGCCCAACCCGGACTTCGAGCTCCGACGAAGGGCTGTTCGAGTTGGAAAATCGAAAATGACCATAAGGTGAAAGACACCGTCTGGCCGGGGGCTGGGGGGTGGATCTTCGGTGGAGGCGGAGCAAGCAGCGCGCGAGGAGACGCTACTCTTTTGGGCACAGGCAGTTGCGGAGAGAGAAATTACGCCTAGCGAGTGGGTCCCCGGGAGCCGGATCGGAGGATCTCGCCGTTTCGAACGTAGGCCCGGAACCCGGCCTGATCCATCCAGCGGGTGTTGTACTCCTTCAGGAACTCGCGATGCTCGGCGTCGTCGGGGTACGCCTCATCCGGGCCGTAGGGATACCCGGACATTCCATGGAAGGGGAGCGGCCCGACCGTCTGGCTGGAGACGGTGTTGGGATCGCCATCCTTCACCCAGCCTACGCTGCGGAGGATGAAGTCGCGGGTCCATCCCTCCGGAAGGGGAGGGGCGGCCTTGGCGTCGAACCGTAGGGTCATCTCGTCTCCGGCCCCGATGATCACGAAGCGATTGTCCGGCTCCTGGGTGAGGTCGGTCACGTCTCCGTAACGCGTGCAGTACCCCTCCATGTCGCGCCAACGGCTCTCGCGAGTGACCTGATCGTAGTCGAACAGGTGCGGCGAGTGCTTGCCCTTCCTGTAGAGTCTCGAATAGCCTCGGTAATGGATGTCGGCCGCCGACGGTTTCAACCGGGTGACGCGCGTAGGCCCATCCCCCGTCTCGGTCGATACGAGGATCTGATCCCAGTAGATCTCCAGGTTGGTTTCGATTCGAGCGCGAAAGTCCCCGGAGGGAAACATTCCCGTGAGGTCGTGGACGACGGTCTTCGTCTTGCCCGCCGGCCCGCCAAACCAGCCCATCGCCATCTTCCATCCCCCCGAGCCATCCGGCACCCACAAGGAGGGGGGACGGAACTCGTGGTTCGAGTTCTGGGCGATCGAGAGGTTGGCCGTGCTGCTATCCGGCCAGTGCATCCAGCCCGTCAGGACGAGGCGTATCCGCTTCGCCCCCTTCAGGTCTCCGAGATCGAGAGTAAGGGTGTGCGGGGTGACGATGCCAAGGTAGTTCGCCCGCCTGAAATCGGCGACGTAGTTTCCATCCTCTTCCATCAATGCATCGAGGACGTCGTTGCCCCGCGTGTCGAGGGCCCCGGCCAGGGGTCGGAGAGCCTTCATCGAGTGGATCTGGTGGGGTGAGAAGGGGGGGGGCGCCCATTTCTCGCTCGAGAAGATCTGTGCCTCGGACGGGTGATCCACCACGAGGAGCTCTGCCTGGTCGTAGAAGGTGACCTCCTGCAGCTCCTCCGTCATCTGGAGGACATACTCTCCATCCTTGGGCTTGAGCTGGTCGCCGCGTATCTTGAGGTGATCCTCGCTGTCGATCCACGCGAAGCGCTGCTCGTCGATCCGGAGCCCGAGGGGACTTCCGCCCAGGACATCCGTGATGAAGACGAAACGCTCCCCGTCCCAGGTGTACAGAAAGGGGCAAGAGCCGCGGAGGATCTCGTCGTGCCTCACGTCGACCCCTTCCTCGAGGTCGAACTCATTGCCCGGAATCCCATTGGCCCAGATGATCCGGACCGCCTCCACCTTCTTGCGAGATCCGATACCGAAATGGCAGAAGCTTCCCTCGACCGTCTGGGCGTGATACAGGTCACCGGCCCGGATCTCGGCGCGTGCGCCGAGAGCGAACCGATTCGTTCGTCCCTGCGAACTCACGTTTTCGAGTCCACGGAAGCGCAGATCCACCCAATGATTCTTGTTGCCTCCCTCGTTGATCAGGACCTTCACACCCTCGGCCCCGAGGACGACGAGATCGAGATCGCCATCCCGATCCATGTCAGAGACGGAGAGATCGGTGAGGGCCGAAGATTCGGGGACGGCGCCGGGAGCCGACTCGAAGCGACCCGGCCCGACATTGCGGAAGAGAACGAGACCCCCCTGGCCCGCCACGGCGAGGTCCTGGAAGCCGTCGTTGTCGTAGTCGATCGCCGCCACCTTCTTCGGTTCGAAGCCTTGAGGGAGAGTGATCTCGCCTCTCGCCTCGAACTTTCCGCCTTCGAGGCCTCCGATCAGCCAAATGGCGGCCCCTGCCGCCACGATGTCCAGACGACCGTCGTTATCGAGATCGGCGACGGCGAATGCGGACGCGGGCCCCCCTTCGATCGCGACGGTCTCCGGCTCGAACTGTCCCTGACGGAGGTTTCCGTAGAGGGTGAGGCCGCCGGCCATGTCGAGCACGAGGACGTCCAGGTCACCATCATTGTCGAGGTCGGCCCCGAAGGCTGCACGGACGCCGCCGCCGCCTCCGGCGATCTTGGCTGGAGCCGCCTTCTCGGCGTAGGTGCCGTCTCCGTGGTTTCGCATCAGCCGGTTCGGCCCGGATGCCCGTCCGATGAAGAGATCCAGGTCCCCATCGTGATCGTAGTCCACCGGCCGGACGAACGCGCCGCCCTTCCCCGCCTCGGTAATATTCTCCGGAGTCTCCTCCTCGAAGCCGCCGCTTCCATCATTCAATAGAATCTGCAGGCCCTCCTCGTTGCTGAGGATCAGATCGATATCCTCGTCGTTGTCGAGGTCGCACGCGATGGCGGAGGAGATTCCATCACCCGGCGGGGTTTCTTTCCCGCTGGGGGAGAGCTTGCCATCCTTGTTGACGAGCAGATGCCCCTTCGCCCCGGCGACGTACAAGTCATCATGCCCGTCACCGTTCACATCGAGGAGTGCCATCGCCTTGGCCCCCGGAACCGGGTACGACGCCGCCACGAACTTGACTGGAATCGCCGCGGGGGGGCTGGCGACAGGAACCCTTCCCATCGCCTCCTTGCTGAGGATTCGCACCTCCACCCCATCGAGGGCCGGCTTGACCTGCTCGACGGCCTGCCTGTAGATCGGCTGCGCCTTCAAGACGTTCTGGAACATGAGGACGGGACCTCGTGCCTTCTTGGCGTCGCCTTTCTTCAGGGCGGCCACGGCGAGGGCATGCATCTGGTTGGGTTGCTCGCCCAGGAGGGGCAGGAGATCGTCGAAGTACGCGAGCTGGGCGAGGGCCCCGTCCAGGTCTCCGATCGCCCGCAGAGTCTCTGCTAGCTCGACTCGTACCAGGATGTTGTCGGGGAGCAAAGTCCTGAGGGCCTCGAGGTGCGTCGCCATCTTCTCTCTGAGCTCAGGTCGCCGCCCCGCCTCCATCGCCCACGCCCGCACGAGCCTGTACCGGAACTCGGGTATGTTGGGATTCAGCTTGATCGCCTTCGACAGGGCCTCGGCGGCGCCGTTGACGTCCCGACGGCCGTAGGCGGCGAATCCGATGATGCCCCAGGCGTGGGCGCTCTCTGGATCCAGCTTCAGGGCCTTGTCTGCGAACGATACAGGGTCTCCCTCCAGCTGAGAATCGCGAAGAAGAGCTACGCCGGCGTTGATGTATCCGGCCGGTTCGTCAGGCATCTTCTTGATCAGCGCCTTGAAGCTCTCGAGAGCCTCCTTCTGCTTCAGCTCATCTTCGGTCCAGGCGAGGCCCCGGAGGAGGAGATGGAACGCCTCGCTCGCCCTCTGCTGGTCGGCGGACTGAGGCGTGGGCGCGGCGGCCGGTGGCTCCGGCGCGATGGGGCCGGCGTTTGCCGGTGGTGGTGGCGCGCCCGTCTCGCTCGAACTGCCGGTGTCGCACGCGAGGAGAAGAGCGGCGACGACTACAAGGAACGACTCTACGCGAAGGCACGAGGGCATGGGTCTCCTCCATGGTAGATGGAATGCCGGGGTAGACTGGCAGCAGGCGGACGGGATGTCCAGAGGTGGCTCCAGATCTGTCGAGCGCGAATGGATGATTTTCACGAAGCCGGATTACTCCGGCAGAGGCTTGCCCTCGACCAGTTTGAGAATTCGATCCGCCTTGAAGTTCTCGAACAGTTGCTTCTTTCCGGATGGCCAGTGAACCTCGAGGCTCTTCACGACGGGATGGTCGCCGAGGCCGAAATGGATCTCCTTCGCGTTCGACGAGAAGTACCCCTGGCCCGACACCAGCTCACGGACCTGCTTCTTCCCGCCCGCCTCCACCCAGACGCGGACGCCGTAGCCGTCCCGGTTGCTCTCGACACCCTGGAATCGGAGGGTCAGCCAGTGACCCTTCGTCGGAGAAGTGTTTTGCAGGAGCACGCCGAGGCGATCCGAGGCCGCTTCGTAAGACTTCTCTCCGTTGTTCGTCACGTAGATGTCCGTCCTTCCGTCATTATCGTAATCGCCAAATATCGATCCCCTGTAGATCCGTCTGCCTGCATCGAGGATGCCCGAGGTCGCTGAGACGTCATCGAAATGGCCCTTCCCATCGTTCGCGAAGACGAGATTTTGATCCCGGTTGTCCCCGCCGACGGAGTTCAGGTGGCCGCTGGAGACGAAGAGGTCCAGATCTCCGTCATTGTCGAGATCCTCGAGGCCGGTGCCCCAGCCCACCTTCCCCCAGGTCGCCTTCAGCACGCTGGGGGAGTCGAAATCGAAGGTGTAGAGGGCGTTGGGAAGCATTCCGTCGTTGGTGCTCTCATCATCGATCAACTTGAGGAGCAGGTCGGCCTCGCCGATGTAGTTGGAGATGTACAGGTCCATCTTTCCGTCGCCCGTGTAATCCCCCCAGGCGATCCCCATCGAGCCGTCGGTGCTGGAGACCCCGCTGGCGCCGGAGAGCTCGGCGAAGGTGCCATCGCCTCTGCCGAGGTAAAGAGAGTTGGCGTCCGTGTCGTTCGCCACCAGGATGTCCGGATTTCCGTCGCTGTTGAGATCGGCGAAGAGGACCTGCATGGATTTCCTGCGGACGTCTTCGACCCCCGCTTTTTTCGTCACATCGGTGAACGTGCCATCCCCCTCGTTCCGGTAGAGGGTGTTGGGGAACCCCTTGAAGTCCATCGGGAAGCGCAGCGCGGTGTTGTCGGGTTTGGCCTGGATGTCGACGTAGCCGGCCACGTACAGGTCCAGATCCCCATCCCCGTCCATGTCGCCCCAGGTGGCGCCACCGTACCAGTATTCCTTGGGGGGACATCTGGCGAAGGCCTTCTTGGTCACCTCCTGGAACTTCCCGTTCCCGAGATTGCGGTAGAGAGCAAATCCCCTGTAGTTCGTGATGAAGAGATCGGTGTGGCCATCGTTGTTGTAATCGGCCGTGCAGACGGCCATCCCCTCTCCCTCATCCGCCGCCCCACATCCCTTCGTCACATCCGTAAACGTGCCATCGCCGTTGTTCTTGTACAGCACGTTCGTCTCCGGTCCCGATTCCCCTTCGCCCTTCCCGTTGACCAGGTACAGGTCCCAGTCCCCATCGCTGTCGTAGTCGATCCAGGCGGCGCCGGAGCCGTTCATCCGGATCAAGTGCCTCTGGGCGAACTCCTCCGGTTCGGCGAACAGCGCCTGATCGATCTTCTCGTTCGTGGCGAGACCCTTCGCCCCCTTGAGGCTAGGGTCGACCACTGTGGAGCACCAGCGATATCGCTCACCGAAGTGCTGAAAGGTGATACCCGCCTGCGCCAGGCGATCGACGAAGCGAATCGTTGGCGCCTCGTCCGGCTTCTTCACGTCGTCACCTGATGCCATCGAGCCGAGCGCCAGAAGTAGACCCAGAGTGATTGCACCGAACCGGCGAGCTGAACTCATTCTCATCGTCCTCTCCCACCCGAGCGAAAAAGAAAGTATTCACTGAATGCCGCGTGGAGCTACGAAGGCGTCGAATGTAATGGCAAAGTCCGTGCCGACCCACACTTCGAGGTGCATCTCCAAGCTACTGCATAGGTTTACACCAGATGGGGAGCCTCGTCCATAGCGGACAGATTGGCCGACCGTCCCCCAGATGGGACATCCTGACCCCAGAGAGTTTCATGGAGAGTTTCATGTCGCGCACCAAACTCACGGTTTTGCACGATTTTCGAATTTCGTGCGCGTCACGAATTGCGCAAAATTCGTGCGCGTCATGAATTTCGAGTCTATTTCTCGATCTTATAACGGATGATCATGCGGCGGAGGGTACGGGCGCTGATGCCGAGGATCTCGGCGGCCTTGCCCTGGTGTCCCGAGGTGGTCCGGAGCGTCTCGATGACCCTCGCCTTCTCCATCTCGGAGAGCGTACCCGGCCGGGGCCTCGAATCACCGACCGCCTGGAGGTCCTCCGGCAGGTCTTCCGGCGTGATCGTCTGGCCGTCCGTCAGGATCACGGCACGCTCGACGCAGTTCTCCAGCTCGCGCACGTTTCCCGGCCAGTCGTATCCCTCCAGGACCTCGAGCGCCTCCGGACCGAACTCCAGCCCCCCCTTGCCCAGCTCGGTGCGGTGCCGCTCGAGAAAAGCCCCGGCGATGATCGGGATGTCCCCTCGTCGATCGCGGAGAGGCGGAACCGAGATGGTTATCACGTTAAGGCGATAGAAGAGATCCTGCCGGAACTCTCCCTTGGCCGCAGCCTCCTTCAGGTCTCGATTCGTGGCGGCGATGATCCGGACGTCCACCGTCATCGGCTTCCGCTCTCCCACCCGGTACATCTCGCCCTTCTCGAGGACGCGCAGAAGCTTCACCTGCATCGCCTCGCTGACATTTCCCAGCTCGTCGAGAAACAGCGAGCCTCCATCGGCCGCCTCGAAGAGTCCCTTGCGAGCCGTCTCGGCCCCCGTGAAGGCGCCCCGTGCATGGCCGAACAGCTCACTCTCGAGGAGGGTGTCCGGCAAAGCCCCGCAATTGATCGCCACGAACGGACGCTCCTTCCGGGGGCTGAGATCGTGGATGTTCCTCGCGACCAGCTCCTTGCCGGTCCCGGTCTCTCCGAGGATGAGCACCGTGCTCGGGGTCGGCGCCACCTTCTCCACGAGCGCAAGGACGTCTCGGATCGCGGCGCTCTTCCCGAGGATGTCCCCCGATCTTCCGGCGACGCGCAGCTCCTTCTTAATCAGGCTCTGGCCTTCCGCCAGGCGCTGCCGTTCCAGCGCCCGCCGCACGACCCGTCGAACCCGGTCGAGCTGGAACGGTTTCTCAATGAACTCGAGCGCCCCCTTCTTCATCGCCTCCACCGCCACGGCGATCGTCCCATGTCCCGTCAGCACCGCCACCTGGCAGAGTGGGTTCGTCTCGTGGATCTTCTCGAGGAGGGAGAGCCCGTCCATCCCGGGCATCTTGAGATCGGTGATCACGAGGTCGTAGACCTCGTCCCGGATCCGCTCGAGGGCCGCCTGACCGTCGCCCACGGCCGTCGGTTCGTGGCCCTCGTCCTCGAGGAACTGGCTCAGACCATTCCGGATGGCCGCCTCGTCGTCGACGATGAGGATGCGAGCCTTCAAGCCTTCACTTTCTCGGCCACCGGGAGCCGGACCGTGACCCTCGTCCCTTCCGCGCGCTTCGAGCTCACCTCGATCTGGCCTCCGTGGGAATTGATGATCCCATAGGTGACAGCCAGGCCCAGGCCGGTTCCCTCGCCCGGCTCCTTCGTCGTGAAGAACGGGTCGAAGACGCGTCCGAGGTCCTTCTTGCCGATCCCGACACCGGTATCCTCGAAGACGATCTCGACGAGGCCATCCTTCGGCAAGTGTCTCGTGCCGACACGAATCACACCGCCGTCCGGCATGGCCTGCGTCGCGTTCATCAGGATGTTGACGATTGCTTGCTGCAACTGTGTTCCCTGACCCCGGACCAGCGGCAAATCTTCTGCAAGATCGATCTCGGTCTTGACCCCGATCTCGTCCAGCGACGGCTGGAAGAGTCGCATCGAAGCCTCCAGCGTGGCATGCAGATCGACCGAGCCATACCCCCCGTCCGTTTGACGCGAGAAATCAAGGAGACCCCTGGTGATCTCGGATATCCGGTCGATGTGCTCCAGGATCACCTTCAGCCGCTCCTTATCCTCCAGGTCGGTCGCTCTCTCCTCCATCATCTGAGCATACATGGAGATCGCTGCAAGGGGATTACGGATCTCGTGAGCCACACCGGCGGCCAGCAGGCCAATAGACGACAGCCTCTCCGACTGAAGGAGCTGGAGCTCGAGGCTCTCCCTCTCCGCCACCTTCTCTTCGACCTTCCGTTCCAGGCCACCTGTCAGCTCCTTGAGCTGGCGAGCCATCCTGTTGAACTCGGCAGCCAGCACCTGCAGCTCGTCCTGGCTCTCGACCTCGATCACGGTCTCCAGATCGCCCGCCGCCAATCGGCGGGCGCCCTCCTCCAGGGTACGGATCGGACCGGTGAGCTGGCGAGACAGGGCGAGGCTCAGCACGAGGGCAAGCAGTAGGGCCCCGATCAGAACACCGGTGAAAACACTCCGGAAGGAGCTCGCCGGACCGGTCAGGTCCGTCTCGGCAACGTGGCGGACGAGCACCCAGGTTTGGGGGGAGTTGTGCAGGGGAGTGATTCTCGCATAGGCGAGGATGGATCCATCCGGAACGTGGAAGGCCCCGTTGGTTGCCTTCCATGGATTCTCCTCCTCGATCGAGTCGAGCCACACGTCCATCCTCCCGGTGGACACGATTCGCTTCCCCCGATCATCGATGAGAGCCGATGCCTCCGCTTCTATCCCCGCTCCCGAAGCGTTGAGGATCGACAAGGGCCGCAATCCCAGGGCGGCGATTCCCCGGCTCCGGTATCGGAGCACGGAGACGCGTGTCCCGTAGGTGATGGCATCTATTCCGGGGTTCGCCGTCACCAGGATCTTCCCGGGACCGACGGACTGGGCGGCGGCGAAGAACGGCCGATCCGTCACGGTCTCGGCCCGCAGAGGAACGGCAACCCCCTGGTAGGTCCGCCCCCCCGAATGGTGCCTCAGGATCACAACGCCCGCCTCGTCACTGTACAGGAACTCCTTGTAGAACGGCCGCGCCTCCACGATGGACTTGAACCGCTCCCATGTTTGGCGGATCGCCTCGCGGAGTAGCTGACTCCTCCTCGCAGGGATGTCCGGCACTTCCACATAGGCCCGGAGCGAGGGGTCCTGGCTCAGCGACAGAAGGTCCGTCTGCGCCGCTGCGAGGATGTTCTCGAGACGACGCCCCGACTGGGCGGCGGTCCTCGCGGCGGCCTCGAGGGCCGACCGATCCAGCTCCTCCAGCGTCCGACGCGTCCCGTAGATCGCCACGATGACGAGGGGCAGGGTTACCACGGCCGCAAAGGCGATCAGGAGCTTGTTCCGGATGCGGGACAGAATGCCTCTCAACGGCCCTCCGGCTCGCGTATCACGAGCGTCTGATTGGATTCCGTCCGTCCGAGGACGGATTCCCTACCGCTCGGCCATTCGACGCGAAGTAAATCGATGGCGGTAGCCTTTCCTAGGCCAAAATGCACCTCGAGGGCATCGTGGCATAGATAAGACGAGCCCGCCCGGACTTCCCTCAGATACGTCCGCTCGCCGGCCGCCACGTAGACTCTGGCGCCGATTCCGTCCCGGTTGCTCCGGGACCCGACGAGGCGAATCTTGAGCCAGCGGTTCCGGTTGCCCGTCTCGTTCTCGAGAATTACGGGCTGCCCCCGATTCGTCGTGATCACGATATCGATGTCGCCGTCGCCATCGATGTCCCCGAACACCGCCCCGCGGGCATTTCGCGGAGCCTCTAGCGCAGGTCCGACATCCACCGCGCGAAACTCCCTCCCGTCGATGTTCCTGAAGAGCTGCGCCGATTGCTGGATGCAACGACTCGGGTCATCCGGGCCCGGCGTGGTGTAGCCGTTCACCACGAGAATGTCGAGGAATCCGTCCCCATCGTAGTCGAAGAGGCCCGTCCCCCAGCCGACGAGACCGATGCTCGGGCTGGCCAGTCCCACCGATCCCGCCACGTCCTCGAAGACCGTGGCCCCCGATTGGATGTTTCGATAGAGGGCGTTGGTCTCGTCCTGCCAGTTCGTGACGAAGATGTCCGGCAGCTCGTCGTTGTCGAAATCACCGACGGCAATCCCCATGCCGGATCGGGCGTCGTCCAGGCCCGACACCAGTCCGACATTGTTGAACTTCCAGTTCCCCTGGTTCGCGAAGAAGAGGTTCTTCGACGCATCCGTCACCACGTAGATGTCCAGATCGCCATCCACATCCAGGTCCGAGAGGATGACCCCGAGTCCCTTGGCTTCCGCGCTCGCGA
Organism: Planctomycetota bacterium; assembly: GCA_027296055.1. GTDB lineage: Bacteria > Planctomycetota > JAPUJT01 > JAPUJT01 > JAPUJT01 > JAPUJT01. Next base: position 14,112 of record JAPUJT010000076.1, read on the forward strand.
TCTGAGCGCGCTCGGTGACGTCCTGGAACCTCCCACGGCCGTCGTTCTCGTACAGACGATCCGGTTCGGCCCGGAAGGGGTGGGGGAGGAGGGCGAGAGGATCTTCCCTGCTGAAGTCCGCTTCGACCTCCGACTTCGCGACTTGCGGATCGAACGCCAGGTAATTGGCAACGTACAGGTCCAGATCACCGTCGTTGTCCAGGTCTCCGAAGGCGGCACCGCTGCCCCAGGAAGGATTCCCCAGGCCCGCTTCCTCGGTGGCCTCGGAAAATCCGCCGCTCCCGTCATTCAGGAAGAGGACGTCGGGGCCGCGATTCGTGACGTACAGGTCTCGATCGCCATCGTTGTCGATGTCGCCGAAGACGCAGCCCATGCCTTCTCCCATGTGCCCGACCCCGGCTTCTTCGGTCCCGTCCAGGAAGGTTCCATCTCCCGAATTGAGGAAGAGAAGGTTTCGCGAGGCGTCGCCGGGTCCGCTCCGGACGAGATACAGATCCAGATCTCCGTCCAGATCCACGTCGCAGAGCCCCGCTCCGGACCCCATCACGTCTACGATCGACTTGATGGGACGCCAATCGGTCGGGGGAACGGAGAGCCGCCAGGCGGTCGTGCGGTCCGAGAACAGAGAGAGTCCCGTCCCCGATGCTCCCTGCCCATCGATCTCCACCCGATTCCCGAACTCGCCGAGATGGAGTGGCCTGAAGCGCCGAGACGGCAGGAAGAAGTCGTAGAGAAAGGCGGTCAGACTTCCGATCGTCACGACAACGAGAAGGAGGTATAGCCTTTGAACACCGTGCAACTTCGGCCTCCCGGACAAGAACAGGTCGTTTCAATCCTAGCGCCCCCCATTGTCCGAGGAGGCTTGGAGTCTTGCCAGTCGAAAACTTACAGGCGCATCGGAGATCTGCAGGCGCCGGCCCCCGGGGTTTCATCTGGATGGCATGCACTGGAAGGGCTACCCTGCGCTGATTCCGGCCACAACCAAGTCGAAAAGGAGCTTTGGAGCCATGACGAGACTCCCCCTCATCCGCCCGATCTTTCTGACCGTGGGCATCGCGGTGCTCGGCTGTGCCCTGGCATCGGTTCCCGTCCGGGGAGACGAAGAAAAAAGGACCCACACCGTCACCCTCGATGACTACTTCACCGTCGGCTATCTCTCCGAGGTGTCTGCCTCTCCGGATGGAAAGGCAGCGGCCTTCGTCCTGGGGCGGTGGCAGGAGGAACTGGACCGCCGAAACTCGGATATCTGGATCACGGGTGCAGAAGAGGCGCGCCGCCTCACCTGGACGGACGCGTCGGAGCGGTCGGTCTCCTGGCACCCGAACGGTCGAGAGCTGTTCTTCATCCGGCCGCACAAGAAGAAGGATCAGGTGTGGAGGATGCCGATCGATGGCGGGGAGGCCCGGCCGATCACCTCGGCGAAGGAGGGTGTGGGTGGATATCGCATCACGCACGACGGCAAGAGCATCTTCTACACGTCGCGGGAGAAGGCCACCATCGGCGAGTGGGACTGGTTCAAGAAGAAGTACGAGAAGCTGACTTACGGCTCCGGGAGCTGGAAGCTCGGTCGGCTGTGGCGACAGGACCTCGAGGGGAAGGGAGAGCCGGAGAAGATCGCGGAAGGGGACTACCACATAGGCAGCTTCGATGTGACCCGTGACGGGAACCGCATCGCCTTCGTGAAGACGCCGGACCCGCGACTTATTCGACTGGAGGGCTGGTCGGAGATCATGATCCTCGATGTGACGACCAAGGAGTTGACCAAAGTCCCCGACGAGTTGTGGCGCGCTCAGGCGGCGTCACCCTATGGATGGCTCGAGGGTCCCGACTGGTCGGCGGACGGAGGAGCGCTCGCTTTCACCGTCTCATGGGACGGTTATCCAACGGAAATCTTTGTTGCGCACACTTCGGGCCCGGGAGATTTGGCTGTCCGTCAGCTCCCACGCCCGGACGGGCCCGAGATTTCCGGTGGAACGGCACGATGGGTCGGGGACTCTCGCGATCTCCTCTTTCACGCGCAGCTCCGGACGAGAGCCCGCGTCTATCGCCGCGCCGGCATCTCGGGTCCCGACGATCAGGGATCCGTCGCCGTGGTCACTCCGGATAGTGGCCACACCGATGCCTTCAGCGTCTCTGCCGATGGGGGGGCCCTGTTCACTGCCCAGACCCTTCCCCAACTTCCGCAGGAGATCTACGTCCAGACATTGCCAGGCGGTGGCGCACCTTCCTCGCCCCGTCGCCTCACCAATCTACATCCGTCGGTCTCGACATGGATCCTGCCGGAGACACGCGTGATCACCTGGAAGGGATGGAACGGGGACGACGTCGAAGGCGTCCTCAGCCTCCCGGCAGGGTACGATGGGAAGGAGCCACTCCCGACCGCCGTCATGATCCACGGCGGGCCAGGCTCCTCCTCCCTCTCCGTCTTTCACTACTGGCTTTCATCGCCGGTGCCCCTCTATACGGCCAAGGGATGGGCGGTCCTCCGACCGAACTATCGCGGGTCGATCGGTTACGGCGACAAGTTCCACAAGGAGCTGCTCGGCCACAAGAATGACCGGGACGTTGCGGACATCAACGCCGGCATCGATTGGCTGATCGAGCAGGGGATCGCCGACCCGGAACGGCTCGCCGTGAACGGATGGTCCAACGGAGGGAGCCTGACGAACTGGCTCGTCGTCTCGAGCCCGGATCGGTTCAAGGCGGCAGCCAGCGGGGCGGGCGTCGCCGACTTCCTCTTCCAGTTCGGGCTGGAGGACACCCCCGGCCACGTCGTCAACTACTCGGGGGGGTTTCCGTGGGAGAAGTGGGAGTTGATGATGAAGCGAAGCCCCCTCGTCCACGCGAACCTGGTAAAGACTCCCGTCCTCTTCCTCGTGGGATCGGGGGATGCCCGGGTCCCCGCGGCCCACGCCCGGGCGTTTCACCGGTCGCTCACGTATGTCGGCGTGCCGACCGAGCTCGTCGTCTTCCCGGGCGAGGGACACGGCCTCAGCAAGATGAAGCACCGCCGCGCCAAGATCGAGCTCGAGCTCGCCTGGTTCGAGAAGTACGTCCTCGGCCTCGACCCGACCCCGCCACCCGAGGAAAAGAAAGCAGACAAGTCTGAGGTCAGCGAACCCTAGGCCGCTCCTCAAAGGGAAACGCATGACGGACCAGCCCTCACCCGCCGATCCTTCTAGCCACTCTCCGGACAAAGCTAACGCCGAGGAGAGAGTCGAGGAGATTGCAGCGAGGTATCTCGATCTGCTCAAGGCTGGGGTAGCACCCTATCCGGAGGCGCTCGCGGCCGCCTACCCCGAAATAGGGGAGTCGATCAGGAGGCGCCTGTCTGAAGTGATCGAATCATTCGAGAGGCAGAGCGGCACACTGACTACCCCTCCGCCTCTGGATGCTCCCGAACGGACGACCACTCGAGCCACGGTCCGTTCTGATCGTGCAGAGAGAGTCGGGAGGAAGACGCCTCAATTCGCCCGCCAGGGGGAGTCGACGATCGATGTCGATGCTTCTGATCATCCCGAGGAGATCGGCCCCTACAAGATCCTCGAACCCCTCGGGGTCGGCGGCATGGGCGCCGTCTACCTCGCGGAGCAGACCCGACCCGTCCGGCGGCGCGTCGCTCTCAAGCTGATCAAGCTCGGCATGGATACCCGCGAGGTGGTCGCACGCTTCGAATCGGAGCGACAGGCCCTCGCCCTCATGGACCACCCCAACATCGCCAGGGTCTTCGACGCAGGGGCCACCGATGTCGGGCGGCCCTACTTCGTCATGGAACACGTACGGGGTGAGCCCCTCACCGACTACTGCGACAAGCAGCGGCTGACCACCGAGCAGAGACTGGTCCTTTTCCAGCAGGTCTGCGACGGCGTCCAGCACGCCCACCAGAAGGGGATCATCCACAGAGACCTCAAGCCCTCCAACATCCTCGTCTCCGTTCCCAACGGAAAGCCCATGGCCAAGATCATCGACTTCGGCATCGCGAAGGCGACGAATCAGCGACTCACCGAGCAGACCATCTTCACCGAGATGGGCCGGATCATCGGCACGCCGGAGTACATGAGCCCCGAGCAGGCGGAGGCGACCTCCCTCGACGTGGACACGCGGACGGATATCTACTCCCTCGGCGTGGTGCTTTACCGGTTGCTCGTCGGGGCGCTTCCGTTCGATACGCGGAAGCTACGGGAGGGGGGCTACGACGAGATCCGGCGGAAGATCCGGGAGGATGAGCCGAAGAAGCCGAGCACCCGGTTGAGCACACTGGAGGAGGGGTCGGACCGGATCGCCCGGGACCGACAGACGGATCCAACGACGCTCGGCAAGCTCCTCCGGGGCGACCTCGACTGGATCACAATGAAGGCGATGGAGAAGGACCGGACGCGGAGGTACGCCACCGCCTCGGAGCTGTCGGCGGACATCCAGCGCCATATGGATGACGACCCGGTCATCGCCGGTCCGCCGGGTGCGACGTATCGTATGAAGAAACTCCTCAAGAAGTATCGAGGGCCGGTCCTCGCCACCCTGGGGATGGCGACGATCCTGATCGCCGGACTCGCCGTGAGCATAACAATGTACGTGAGGGCAGAGCGGGCGAAGGAGTCGGAAATCCGACAGAGGAAGCTGGCCGAGGAAGCAACGGATCAGGCCCAGCTAGAGCGAGACGCAGCGAGGCGGGCCCAGGTGTCGGAGACGGAGCAGCGCGAGCGGGCCGAGGCCGCCCAGGAGGAGGCCCAGACCGAGCGGGGCAAGGCGGAGAGCGAGGCGGACAAGGCCACTGCCATCAGCGATTTCCTCCGCGAGATGCTCGCCTCGGTGGACCCCGGGGCGCAAGGCCGAGACGTGAGGGTCGCAGACGTCCTCGACGAGGCGGCCAAGAAGATCGAGACCGCCTTCCCCGAGCAGCCCCTCGTCGAGGCTGTCCTGCGTGACACTATCGGGGTCACCTACCGCTCCCTCGGCCTCTACGATGCCGCGGAACCCCACTTCCGATCCGCCCTTGACATTGTCCGGCGAGTCCTCGGGGAAGATGATCCGGAAACCCTCAACGCCCTGAACAACCTCGCCGTCCTGGAGGAGGACCGAGGAAGGCTCCAGGATGGAGAAAAGCTGTACCGACAAGTCCTGGAGGCCCGCCGCCGTCTCCAGGGAGAGGACCATCGAGACACTCTCACCGCGATGAACAACCTGGCGCTCACCCTGGTGACCCTGGGCAATCTCGACGAAGCGGAGAAGTTGCTGCGACAGGTCCTGATGACCGCTCTTCGCGTACTGGGGGAGGATGATCACCTGACGCTAATGACCACGAACAACTTGGCCGGCTGCCTGAAGGATCGGGGCAGCCTAGCGGAAGCAGAACCGTTTTACCGAAATGTGGTGGAGAGGGGCCGTCGCGTCCATGGGGAGGATCATCCCCTGACGCTGGCGTGGATGAACAACCTGGCTGCACTGCTAGCTGGAGGGGCAGGTGTCGAGGAAGGGGAGAGGATGTTCCGTCGGGTGCTCGAGGCGCGCCGGCGTATCCTCCGAGACGATCACCCTCATACGCTCGAATCCATGAACAATCTCGGCCAGGTCCTCGCGCAGCAGGGCAAGCTCGAGGACGCAGAGAAACTGCACCGTCATGTCCTGGAGAAGAGACGCCCCGTCTTCGGCAATGAGCACCCTCTCACCCTGACCTCCATGAACAACCTGGCTACCGTGCTGAGGGAGGTGGGGAAGCTGGAGGAAACGGAACTGTTGTTCCGCGAGACCCTGGCGACCAGTCGCCGCCTCAACGGAGATGCGCACCCGGACACTCTCATATCTCTGAACAATCTCGCGGCCCTCCTGGAAGACCTGGGAAAGCTTGGCGACGCGGAGATGATGTTCCGTGAGGCCCTGGAGACGAGCCGCCGCCTCGTCGGAGACGATCACCCCTTCACGCTGATCACGATGAATAACCTCGCCCTCCTCCTGGAGGATCTCGGGAAGTCGGAGGACGGGGAGAAGCTCCACCGCCGCGTCCTGGAGGCACGCCGCCGCACCCTGGGGGAGACGCACCCCGACACGCTCGTCTCCATGAACAACCTGGGGCGCCTCCTGCGGGTAACCGGGGAGCTGGCCGAGGCGGATCGACTCCTGGCCAGGGCCGTTCGATTGGCGACCGAATCGTTGCCCCAGGGTGATTGGCGTACCGCCGTCTTCAGGAGTAACTACGGGGCCTGTCTGACCAAGATGGAGCGTTTCGAGGAGGCGGAGAGACAGCTACTGGCCAGCCACGCTGTTTTGAGACCGCTTCTGGCCTCAGACCACAGGTTCGTCCTCAAGGTTCTCCAACGTCTGGTGGACCTCTACACGGCCTGGGGCAAGCCGGAGAAGGCGGAGGAGTACAAGGCTCTGCTTTCGACTTCGAAATCGTCGGAAGGAAACGACTGATTGATCCCCAGGCAGGCGCTCGGCCGAGGTTACCTCAACACCTCCAGCCGATCCCGAGCCTTCTTCCAGATCTCGCTCTTGTGGGGAGCGCGCTCGATCGTCATATCGTAATACTGGATGGCATGCTCCTTCTTCTCGAGCTTCTCGCTCACGTTCCCCAGGAAGAACAGCGGCAGCGGATTCATGGGAAAGAGCTCGTGGGCCAGTTCCAGATCCGTGAGGGCGGGCAAGTGGAGGTTCTGTCCCATATGCACCATGCCGCGGAAGAGACGGGCCTGGAAATGCTTCTCGTCGAGCAGGATCGCCTTGTCCAGGACGGCGAGGGCCTTGTCGAACTCTTCTTCCCGAAAGTGGATGACAGCGAGTCCGACGCGGAGCGTGGCGTGATCCGGCGCCTCCTGGATCGCCTGCACGATGAGCGAGCGCGCCTCGGCCAGTCGCTCGTTTGACGTCGCCTTCCCATTCTCGGCCACCTTCGCGATCAGGACCACTGCCTGGTCGTACTTGTCGTACGCCTTCTGGATCCGACGGAGGCGATCTCTGTGTGCGGCCCAGGGCGGATGGGAGACGATCAACTCTCTCTTCCCATCGACGACGTCCGGATACTTTTTCCGGATGTACTTCTCGATCTTCTCGATCCGCTCCTCATCCAGCGGGTGGGTGGACAGGAGACCCGTGAGGAACGTGTCCTCCTGGCCCGCCTTCTTCTTCAGCTCGAGGAAGGTCTTGAACGTCTTGGCGCCCTCGCGCGGGTCATACCCCGCCTCCAGGGCGTAGTCGACACCTCTTTGATCGGACTGTAGCTCCTGGTCCCGGGAGAACTTCGAGAAGGAAGCGAGACCGACCGTCCCGACTGCGCCAGAGATAATTCTCGGCGGGTCCGGCGCAAGAAAGAAAACGGCCCGTTCTGCCAGGCCGATGATCCCGACGAGGATACCCAGAACCGCGTTTCGTCCCTGACCCCGGGTGAAGTGGCGGTGGTTCACGTGCCCGATCTCGTGGCCCATCAGTTGGGCGAATTGAGCCTCACTGTCGAGGTGCAAGAGCAGCCCCCGGGTGATGAAGACCCTTCCGCCAGGGAGGGCAAAGGCGTTCGGCTGGGACGTGTTGAGTATCTCGAACGTCCAGTGCAAGTCCGGGCGATGGCTTTGCTTCGCCATCTTCTCGATCACGATGTCCTCCAGATAGGCGAAGAGTTCCTTATCCGGGTACCGGCCTCCCGCCTGGGCGAGGAAGTTGGGGGCGTACTGGGCGCCGATGATCCCCTCTTCATCTCTGGAAACTTCCCCGAAGCAGAAGTAGCTCCTCCCGTTGACGGGGTCCGAGCAGACGCAACCCGCCGCGGCCAGGAGCCAGAGAATCATCCAGAGACGCATCCATCGCATGGGAGATACCCCCTCGTGTTCGTGAGCTCGCGCGGGGGAGTGTAGCTTTTAGGAGAGCGGTGATCCAGAGAGGAGGAGGTCGTGGCGCGCGCAGGGTATCGGCGTGGGCCGGTATCGTCACGCTCGGGTCGCCGCCCCGGGCGGGGCGCCTACGAGTCTCCGTGGGGCGAGGTAGGCCGCGGCGCTGGGGGGTGAGTGCCCGTGTCCAGCTCTTCGAAGAATCCGTCGGGGAGCTGAAGGACTTGCGACGGATGGTGAAGGTTCCACTTGTCGATCGCGAGAGTGATGAACTTCAAGGCCGCACCATCCAGCTCTGTGAAATTGATCGCCACACCGGCCTGCTCGTCGTCTGAGTGCCCATCGACGATCGATCGGACGACGACTCCTTCGGCCGGGATCGAGCGTCCTTCCCGTCGGAAGTAGAACTCCAGCTTGATCTTCATCCCTTCCCTGAAGGGACGACCCGTGTGGACAAACATCCCGCCCTCGCTCAGATCCAGTGAATGCTGCAAGGCAAATCGATCGATGTCATCGATATGGATCCGGATCGGCACTGACAGGGGAAACCGTGGGTGCTTTCTCCTCTCCATCGTGATACACCTCCGGAAAACAGCCTACATCGGCTGCAGCCTAAAAGTTTCATGGGGGATTTGGTTGGGTTTCAACGCAAAAGGGCGCTCACCGCAGGCCGGTAAACACCCTCAAGAAGTCTAGAACACAATGGGCGATTCGTCGAGGGCGGACATTGGAGGCAAGACGCCAGATCAGGTCAGGGCCCTGGGCCAGGCCGCCCTAAACCCTGGAGAAGATTGGCGTAAGCACTGCGCCGGGCCCGTGGAGGAGGAGCGGATTCGGCCCCATGAGGACAGCACCTTATCAGGAAGGCGTCTCTTCAGACTCGGCCGAGGCCGACCGCACCGCTAGGCGGCGCGACAACAGAATTACGACCAGAAGGGTCGCAGTCACGAGACCGAGGTGCACCCAATGGGAGGCTTCTGTTCGGAGACCGGGGATCACGAAGTACTGCAGAACAATGAAGAGCATCGTCAATAGAACGAGGGCGGGGTGCACCGGTTCGAGCGCGAAGATGCTATGGACTCGCCATCGCTGAGCGCACGGATGACATCGCATCGCTCTCGAGAAGTGGGTCGAGAGCCAGACGAGGCCCAGCACCGCAAGAGGGAATAGGGCAACGCCCACAATCGCCGCCGCCGGAACGGGATTCCCGATGGCAGGGTTCTGTCCTAGCTTCTGCCCCGCGGCCCCAGCAATTCCGATGATGGCCGCGAGCAATAATAGCTCCTTGAGGCTTACGGGTAGTCGTTTCCACTGGAGAGAACTCTGGCACTTCGGGCATCCGGGGCGCCACGGCTCGCTCTCGGAGCCGCTGATGGAGGAGTGAGCTACCATGCAGGATACATCCAAGCCCTCGAGATGGCCCTGGGTGGGGCTACCTGCCGGGGACGAACTTCATTGCGTCACCCTCCCGGAGGGGCTTCCTCTGGTGGGTGATGCGTGCCCCGGACCAGTCTTGCTGGACCATCTCGACCACTTCCTTGGTCACAAGTTTGCCGTCCCTGAAGACGCCAAATGCATCCCCTTTCTCGACCCCACTGTTACTACCTGCACTCAAGAGGACAAGGCCCTCTCCCGGATCGAACGATGTGACCTTGACATCGCTCGGTACTCGAGGATTGGCGATCTCGTTCGGCGCTTCAGACTCGGCCCGCTCGACGGTAGATCCGGGGACAGGAACGCTCTTCTCCGATCGGGGCCCAGGGTGATCCGTTAGCGGCTCTTCGGTGGGTGCCTTGGTTCCCGGGTCCACTTCTTTACAGCTCACCACGACCCCTGCCACCCCGACGACGAAGGCCATCAGGGCGAAGAAGACGCCTACACGCGCAATCACGTGGATCCTCCTTCTCCGAGCGCATCCCCGTCGCCTGTTACCTTACAAGTGAGGGGGGCGCCCCGGCGCTATTTCATGAATCGAGGTAAGAGGTGGTGCCGAAGCGGGGATTTGAACCCCGACGCCCTTGCGGGCACTGGACCCTGAATCCAGCGCGTCTGCCAGTTCCGCCACTTCGGCATTTGCGGACTTACCTGCCAAGATGGGCTTCATCTTTTATGCAGGTGAACCGATGATAGAGGTGCGGCCCGGGGAGTCAACATATCGGCAGCAACTCTCCGGGCCGAAGCAAGATTTGCATCCTCCAGGAGTATCACCTCCAAGAGGACGTGGGTTGCAGGGGGGCTCCTATCCGGTAGGATCCGGCAGCGGCCCTCCTACAGGGGATAAAAGGGAATGGGAATCTTCCAGCCTCCCGGTAGCCTCCGGGACGCCTTCCTTGACTCTGATATCGGGGAATAGGAACGACCACAAGATATTGTTGTCTAACTCCATTGCGGCGCCAACTTACCCCAAGATGTTGTGGTTGTCAAGCCCAAAACTTCTTCTCCCTCGAATAATTTATCTCATTGAATCTATGGGATTTATGGCATATTGGCCGATGACCGGTAGAAAATGTCCGGGGGGCAGGGTGAGGCCACCAGGGAAAGTCGACGATGGGCCCAACAGGCAGCAACAAGACGATTGCATCCAATCGGAAGGCCCGTCATCTCTTCCACATCATCGAGACGATTGAGGCCGGGCTCATCCTGGAAGGGACAGAGGTGAAGTCGGTCCGGGCGAGAAACGTCAGCCTCGGAGACTCGTATGCGACCGAGAGGGGAGGGGCCATCTACCTCCTGAATTGCCACATCGGCCCGTACGAGGAGGCTGGCCTTCGCAACCACGAGCCACTTCGTCCGAGGAAGCTCTTGCTCCATCAGAGGCAAATCAAGAAGCTCGTGGGGAAGATCGCCCGCAAGGGTTTCACCCTCGTGCCGCTCTCGATCTACTTTCGAGGGGACTATGCCAAGGTCGAGCTAGCGCTCTGCCGCGGCAAGCAGAGGGGGGACCGGAGAGATGAGGCCCGCGATCGAGAGGCAAGCAGAGAGATCGACCGGGAGATGGCCCGTCGGGCCAGGGGTCGGCGCTAGAATGACGCGTCCTTGAATCCGGTCAATAAGGGCGGTACGCTAGGGGTGAATCCTGGCTCTTCCAGCCTGTGTATGTGTTGTTGGAACAAAGAAGACACGGGGGCGATCCGGTTTCGACCGGGTAGCGGAAGCGACGGTGGCGTGCTGAGGTTGTCAGGAGGCCTCATAAAACACCTGGCAAAATAAGTAATTGCAGACTCTAACCTGCAAATGGCTGCCTAGGAAACGAAGTAGCCCCTTCCGGAAGCCCAGCCTGCGGGGCATCTAGTGAAGGTCACTTAGCAGGCTGGTCCTGAAGCTGAGCCCGTAGGCGGATGGACGAGAAAATTCACGGGCTGGCCCCGTACGATCCTGCCTATCGGAGCGGCCGGGGCGAGATACAAATGACAGGCTATGCACGTAGAAGCCTTCGTTAGCCCTGCCTCGGGACGCGGGTTCGATTCCCGCCGCCTCCACCATTCGACTCGCTCGGGAAGCACTCTACCGAGTGCTTCCCTCTCTCGCTCATGGCTGGCCTGGTCGAATGGTGCCCTGAGCGAGCGAAGCGAGTCGAAGGGTCTTCGGCCACGACGCTCAGACCCGAGGGGAGCGAGCGAAGCGAGTCGAAGGGACTTCGGCCCCGACGCTCAGACCCGAGCAAAGCGAGCGCCGCGAGCCGAAGGGCCCGATCCTGGATGCCACATTTCGTCTACCTCGCCAGATGCGCCGACGACACCCTCTACGTGGGGCGCACCGAAGATCTCGAAAGCCCCGAGAGGACGCACAACCAAGGCCGCGGGGCCCGATACACGGCATCGCGCCGTCCCGTTAGTATCGTTTACTCCGAAGCACAGGATTCTCTCGAGGGCGCGGTTCGCCGCGAACACCAGCTCAAAGTCTGGACCCGCGCAAAAAAGGAAGCCTTGATCGCGGGGGACATTGACCGGCTGAAACGGCTCTCCAAGCACCGTTCATAGCTGCCGCCTCACCTCCGAGCACGGCTTTGCCACCTCTTCCTCGACTCGCTCGAGGACACGCCGAACCTGCTCTGCCGAAGAAAGCCACCTCGAGGTGGAGTTCGGCAGCGGTTTGACTGATGCGAGAGTTTGGCCTGGAGAAAAAGTGAAATGACGGAAGCAGACTTCTATGAATGGATGGATCTTTTCGGGAAGGAGTTCGAGGCCCACGGTGACAAGGGAAGGACTTTCGAGAGCACTGGCGGGGAACAGGTCATCAATTCCCTGATCGAGGCGATCCGGGACGAGGACCCTGGCGTCCGGTCCATGGGGGCCGAGGCATTGCAGGTGATCGGGTCCAGATTGCTGACCGTCGAGCACCACGGGTGGCTCCGCCCCTCCCATGGAGACGTTTCTCCGGAATCGAGGAGGTCGCTCTCCAGGGCCGTCGAGCCCCTGATCACCTTGCTCGGAGACAAGATAGTTTCCGTCCGGCAATTCGCAGCGGCCGCTCTGGGCAAGTTCGGCGATAAGAGAGCCGTCGAGCCGCTCGTTGCGACCCTGTGGGAAGACAGATCACGGGACGTCCGGGAAATGGCCGCGGAAGCTCTTGGAGACATCGCCGACGAGAGGGCGGTGAAGCCCCTCGTCGCAGCTCTCAAGGACGATGATTTCGGCTTTGATGACCATATTGTGCGTGTCAGTGCCGCCTATGCCCTGGGATCCATCGGGGACAAGAAAGCTGTGAATGCGCTCCTTGACGCCTCGGAAACGGGCGATTCCAAGGTTCGGGGGGCTGCGGCCATAAGCCTGGGCAAGATCGGCGGCGCCAGAGTATTCGAGCGCCTCGTCACGATGGTCAAGAGCGAGGGCGACTATGTCAGAGGGTCCGCAGCCATCGGTCTAGGGTGGTTGGGGGACGAGAGGGCCATCGATCTCCTGAAAGAGTACCGCACGACTGCGACGACTGATTTCGAACGGGAGAACGATCCCATCGCCAATGCCCTGAAGATGCTCGAGGACAAGACGCCCCAGCGTGAATGAACTTCCCGGCTAGTGGGTCTTGATCTTCTTGGCGGCCTTGACGGCCTTGTAGGCGTTGACCAACCCCGCGCCGGTGCGCGTGTCCTTCCCCTTGCTACCGAGGTCGGTGGCGGTCCTCTCCAGGATCTCCTTGACCCGCCAGGCGGGAATCTCCGGATTGGCCGATAGAACCAGGGCGGCGGCGCCGGAGACGTGCGGGCCGCTGAAGGAGTTGCCCTTTATGTTCGTGTTCGGATCGACGTATCCCTCGTCCTTCGCCGCCAGCACCGGAAAACGCGGTCCGGGGAATCCGCAGACGTCGGGCTTGACGAGACCCTTCGGCATCGGAAAATCCTCGTAGAACTTCACGCTCGCCCATTCCACGGGTCCGAGGCTGCAAAATCTCGGGACCTTCAGGTTCTCGTCGACCCCGCCCGCACAGATCACACTGGGGATTCCTTCCGGGATGCGCATCTGGACAGGGATCTTCTGGTTCCGCTGGAAGTTGCCCGCACCCGAGACGAGAACGAGCCCGGCGCACGTCGCCTGATCGCTGATCAGCCGCCAGAGTCCGCGGGTGTTCCCGAGTTTCGCGGCGCTGAAGCTCATGTTGACGATGTCGGCGCCGTTCTCCAGGGCGTACTGGAAGACGCGCCCCGCCACGTAAGCGTCCCTCCCGCTCCCCTTCAGGATCATCAGCCGCGCGCGGGGCGCTACGCCTGTCACCGTACCTCCGGTGCCGTCGCCCGCGACGATTCCGGACGTCATCGTCCCGTGCTCGACCCCGGGTCGACCACCGGGGTCCGGAGTTACCTCCGCCTTCATCCGGCCAAAATCGAATCCATAGATATCATCGACGTAACCGTTCTCGTCGTCATCCTTGCCGTTGTTGGGAACCTCGTCATCGTTGATCCAGATGTTGCCGCTGAGGTCCTCGTGAGTGTAGCGGACCCCGGAATCCCACATCGCAACCACGACGCCTTCCCCCGTGACCTTCAACTTCGACCAGACTCGATCGGCCCCGACGTTCTTCAGATTCCAGGAAACCTGTCTGCCGTCAAGCTCGAACGACTTTCGCTCGGCGGGCTCGAGCACCTGCGACACCTTGCCCGCGGCGCCAGCATCCGGGACGGCCGAGCCAGGATAGATGTACTTGATCGCCTCGAGCTTCGAAGCCTTGTTGATGGCGTCCGGGGCGAGCTTCACCGAGATGGCGTTGATGATCCAGAGGGCATGCGCCCCGTCCGGATTGCCCAGCGCACCCAGGATCTCCGCCTGTTCGGTCGCGGCGATCTCCTTCAGCCTCCGGAGCGTCTCCTGCCTCAGCTCCGATCGTTTGCGTTTCGAGTTCTTCTTGCAAAATCTGCGGAATCCCTTGTGACCATCGAGGAGCTGAATCCGGCCGAGAAGAATCACGTCGACCTGGTTGTCCTTGCCCATCGCCCTCCGGACGCGCGGGTCGATCTTGTCCGCCTGCGGCAACAGGGCAACGCTCAGGACCAGAAGTGCGGGGATCATATGCACGTTCTACCCAATCGATTCCGTGGAGGTCAATCGATGACCAAAGGAAAAAGGCCCACCGGAGGGACCGGTAGGCCTTTCATGCGATCGTCAGCGATTCGAACCGTCTACATGGTGGATCCGGCCCGGTAGCGCTCGAGGGCCTTCTCCAGCTCGGAGCGCTGCTCCTGAAGTACCTCGGCCTTCGTGGCCATCGCGAGCGCTTTCTCCTCCAGCTCGATGGCTTCCTTGACCGAGCCCGTCTCGAAATTGGCCAGGGCCAGGGTGTCGAGGAACTGCCAGGTCTTGCCCTTGGTCAGCTCGTTGGCGCGGACAGCGAATTGTAGCGCCAGTTCGTTCAGGTTTCCCTTGGCCGGCTCGTCGGTAAGGAGTTTCCGGGAAAAGCCGTTCAGGGTGCTCGCGTCGTCCGAGATGTGATCGTAGAGGCTCCTGCCTACCGCCTTCGCCTTCTCGAACTTCCCCGCCTCGACGAAGATGTGGAACTTCAGGGCTTCGATCTGAAGGGTGCCCCCTTCCAGATTCTCCACTTCTTCGACAAGCTCCTTGAAGTTCTCGCTGTTGCGTGACTTCATCGCCCGTGCGGCCTTGAGCTGAATCTCGGTGATTGCTTTCTTGCTCTCGACCGAATCGGTGCCGTTCACGAGACCCTCGAGGACTTTGTCCAGACCGTCCAGCGGATCTCCGATCCAGGCGACTTTCCCTTCCTTGTTGATGACGAACGCCGTCGGGATTCCGCCCATGCCCGCTGCCTCCATCCATGCATCCCAGGTCTTTCTCCCCTCGTCGAAGGCAACCGTGTAGTCCATCTTCTTGCCCCAGTCACCCACAAAGCCGGAGACCGTCTCGAGTTTGTCCTCGCTGCTGACGCCGATGATCACGACGTCCTTTTCCGCGTACTCCGCCTGGAGT
This sequence comes from Planctomycetota bacterium, assembly GCA_027296055.1. Taxonomy (GTDB): domain Bacteria; phylum Planctomycetota; class JAPUJT01; order JAPUJT01; family JAPUJT01; genus JAPUJT01. The sequence goes on from JAPUJT010000076.1 coordinate 29,338, forward strand.
TTTGTCAGGTGGGGGATGCTGTCTCTGCATGGGGGGCACCAGGTCGCCCAGAACTCCACGACGGCGATCTTCTTTCCCTTGAGTTTCGCGAGATCTACGGCGTTTCCCTTGATCCACGTGTTGACATACAGATTCGGGGCCGGGTCGCCCCGTTTGACATCGTTCCCCGGGGCGAGAAGACTGGCGCCGAGGATACAGGCTGCGAATGTCGGCAGGGCCATGGTAGGTTTCTCCTAAAACATTTGTCTCGAAAGCACCGGAGAATAGTATCTCACGATCGCGTTCTTGGCAGGCCCCAAGTACGAGGTGCGCCTCCCCGAAGTGCTCGAGTCCAACGTCGCCGTATCGGCCCATCCAGCCCGTTCGACTGTCAGACCCGCATCGTATCCTTTCATGGAGAAGGGAGGGGGGTCTGGCTCGCGCCGTCAGCCGAGCAAGGGAAGGGAACGGGATCGGCGCGGCGACCAGGAAGGCTTCCTCACGGAGACCACCCCGGCCCGCCGTGGCGACAACGCGAGGTGCTGTATACCGGCGTGACTGCCTGAACCTCCTCTCCCTCCTCCGCGACTCGTCCGTCGACTGTGTGTTCGCTGATCCCCCGTTCAACCTGGGCAAGGATTACGGCAGTCGCCGCGCCCGGGACGATCGGCGAAGCGAAGAATACCTCGAGTGGTGTCAACGGTGGCTCTCCGAAAGTTGTCGGATCTTGCGTCCCGGCGGCTCTCTCTTCGTCTACTCTCTCCCCAAGTGGGCATTTCATCTGGCCGCCTTTCTCGAAAACCATCTCACGTTTCGCCACTGGATCGCCCTCACGATGAAGTCCACCTACCCGAGAGGGCAAAGGCTCTACCCCGCGCACTACGCGCTGCTCTACTTCACCCGCGGGGAGCCGAAGACCTTTCACAGGCTGCGAACACCGATACTCGCCTGCCGGCACTGCGGAGGGGACATCCGGGATTACGGGGGCCACCGGCATGCCCTCCACCCGGAGGGGATCAGCCTCACCGATTTCTGGGACGACACATCGCCTAATCGTCATCGGAATTCCAAGGCCCGCCCGGGCATCAACGAGCTGAAGACGGTGATCCCGGAGAGATGCATACGATTATCCACTGACCCTGGCGACGTCGTACTCGATCCGTTCGGGGGAGGAGGATCCACCTTCGAGGCGGCGCAGGCGACCGACCGCTACTGGATCGGCAGCGAGATCGGGAACTGCCGCCCCGTGCGCGACCGCATATCGGACAGATTCCCTCTCGACATCCGCTCTGAAGCGCCGACCCGCATTCGACGCATCTTCGCTTGATCTTCCGGCTCAGAATCTCCAACGCGCCCAAGGAAACCCGCGAGGCGCAGGTAGGAGAAGATGCAGCCAAGCCGACCGGATACAATTCGACCATGCTGTCTTGCCGAATCACGCAGAGGATCCTTATCGCCCTCCTCCTGATCGCGGGCTGCAGCTCCGTCTCGGAGAAGCTCGAGTCGGGAAAATATCGGGAGAGGAGGGAGGCCATTCTCACTCTCGCGGCCAGGCTTCAGGAGGCCGAGGAAGGAGAGATCACCCCCCAGGAACGGGAGGAGATCCTCCGACCGCTCCGGGCCGCCCTCGGCGACTCGAGCCCGATGGTCCGGTCTGCGGCGATATCATCTCTCGGCTCGGTCAAAGATCATGTGAGCATTCCACGCATCGCTCCCTTTCTGCAGGACGGATCCTGGGACGTTCGGCTCTCGACGACACAGGCGCTCCGCGTCCTCGGAGCCAAGGAGCACCTTCCGGCGATAGGGGAGATCCTCCGGAACGATTCGAAGGCCCATTGCCGGCGGGAGGCTGCGCGGGCCCTGGGGGCGTTCGGACTCGTCGAGGGGGTCGACGCCTGCCTGGACGGCATCTCCGAGCGCGAACCGGATCAGAACGTTCGCTACGCCGCCTGGATGGCCCTTCAGTCGATTTCCGGCAAGAAGCTCCCCTTCCGGAGATCCGAGTGGGAGGCCTGGCGGGATGAGCAGCGGGCCGTAAACGAGGAGCCCTCCGAACAGGAGGCCCCTCCCCAGTGAAGCGCGCCCTTGTCCGCTGGGCTCCGTGGCTCAAGTATCTGATCGCGCTTGCCCTGCTCGTCTTTGTTTTCGCGTCCGGGCATATCAATTACCAGGCCCTGGCGGGCACCCTCGATCGCTGGCCCTGGCTGGTCGGAGGGGTCCTCGCCGTCGCGGGGATATTTGGGTTCGGGATCCTCCGCTGGTGGCTGCTCCTCCTGTCGCAGGGGATCCGGATCACGCTCTGGGAAGCGGTCCGGGTGGCCTTCATTGGCTATTTTTTCAACATCTTCATGCCGGGTTCCGTGGGGGGCGATCTGGTCAAGGCCTACTACGTCGCCCGCGATAGAGAGGGACAGAGGGTGGAGGCGATCTCCACGATCGCCCTCGATCGCCTGATCGGCCTTTACGCCCTCATCTCGATCGGCGCCGTGGCCGCCATCGCTTTCCCCTCGGTCGGTTTCGGGCCAGAATTTCGCCTGCTGTCCTGGTTCCTCCTGGCCGCCGTCGCCGGCGGCGGTATCGTCGGCGCGCTCTTCCTCCTCGTCGACCTCCGCCGGTTCCTCTCCTTCGGCAAGGAGAAGCCGGGCCGGATCCTCAGCGCGGTCGGTAGGATCTACGACGCCTTCTGGCTCTATCGGAAGAAGAAGCGCGTGATCGCCCTCGCCCTTCTTCTTTCCTTTGGCACCCACTCGGTCGGGATTCTGCAGAACGTCATGCTCGCGCGCGCCCTCGGGGAGAGCGAGATGACCGCGTCGCAATACATGTACGTGATCCCCCTCGGGTTGGTGGTCAACGGCATCCCGCTGGCCCCCGGCGGGTGGGGGCAAGGGGAACTGGGATACGCTCACCTCTTCGAGATGGCGACGGGCAAGGAGGACAACATCGGCGCGTCCCTCGCCCTGCTAATGCACATCGCCCTTACCCTCTGGAATCTGGCTGGCGTGGTGTTCTATCTGGGACACAAGCGGGAGGTTCAGCAAGCTCGCTTCCTGGCAGAAAAAGAGGCCGGGCCCTGACCTTGTCACCCACCCATCGTTCTGGTATACGAAAGGCCTTTTTCGTGGATCTTAGCGCCCAACTCTTCGCAATGGACGGGGGAGACCGATGATCCAGTTCCTTGACGTTGCCGTGTGGGCCGCTCCGGCGGCAGGCCTCGTCTTCGCCTTCATCCTGGTCCGGAAGATCCTGCGCCTACCCGAGGGAACGGATGAGATGGTCCGGATCGCCCGCGCGATCCAGAAGGGGGCGATGACGTTCCTGCGTACCGAGTACGCCTACATCGCCTGCTACGTCGCCGTTGTCTTCGTCGTCCTCGTCGTCCTCGTCGATGGAAGATCACTCGGCGATGGAAAGCACGGTCTCGCCGACGTTCTGCTGCGAGGCACGGCCATCTCGTTTCTCTGCGGCGCCATCGCGTCGGCGCTGGCTGGATTCATCGGCATGTGGGTCGCGACCAGGGCGGGGGTGCGGACGACGGAGGCGGCCCGTAAGGGTGTCTCCGAAGCCCTTGCCGTCTCGTTCTCGAGCGGCGTCGTGATGGGGCTCACCGTCGTTGGGTTGGGGGGCCTCGGCGTCTTCATCCTCATGTCCATCTTCAAAGATCCTCAGATCGTCTTCGGGTTCGGGTTCGGCGCGTCGTCGATAGCCCTGTTCGCCCGCGTCGGCGGCGGGATCTTCACGAAGGCGGCCGACGTCGCTGCAGATCTGGTGGGCAAGCTCGAGGCGGGCATCCCCGAGGACGACCCGAGAAACCCCGCTTCGATCGCTGACGCCGTGGGTGACAATGTCGGCGACGTGGCGGGGATGGGGGCGGATCTCTTCGAGTCGTACGTCGGATCGATCATCGCTGCTATGGCCCTCGGCGTCGCGCAGTTTGGCCTCACGGGCCCGGGCGGGGGACTTCCCACGGCCGTGATGCTGCCGCTCTACCTCGCCGCCGCCGGTGTCCTCGCCTCGATCCTGGGGACGTTTTTCGTCAGCACAAAGGACGAGAAAAAGATCGGCGCTGCACTGTTCCGGGGCCTTCTCGTCTCGAGCGCTTTCTTCGCCTTGATGGCCTTCGCTCTCGTCAAGTTCCTCGCGGTCCGAGTACCGGAGCACCCTCCCTATGGCATTTTCTGGGCGATCCTGTCCGGCCTGGCGGTGGGAGTCCTGATCGGCAAGGTGACGGAGTATTACACCTCGGAAAGCGGCCCGTCGGTGAGGGGAATCGCGGAACAGTCGAAGACGGGACCTGCGACAAACATCATCTTCGGGCTCTCCGTCGGAATGATGAGCACCGTCATCCCGATGATCCTGATCTGCACGGCGATCGCCGTCTCCTACGAGATGGCCGGCCTGTACGGGATCGGCATAGCGGCAGTGGGGATGCTCTCCACCCTGGGGATCTCTCTCGGGATCGACGCCTACGGACCTGTGGCGGACAACGCCGGCGGAATAGCGGTACAGGCGAAGTGTCCCGCCGCGGTCCGCGAGACGACCGATCGCCTCGACGCGGCGGGCAACACGACGGCCGCTATCGGAAAGGGATTCGCTATCGGCTCTGCAGCCCTGACCGCCCTGGCCCTGTTCAATGCCTATCAGGCGGCTTCCGGCGTTCGCCAGATCGACATCACCAAGCCCAACGTAATCATCGGACTGCTTCTGGGAGGGACGCTCGTTCTCCTCTTCTCGGCGCTGACGATGCGGGCCGTCGGTCGAGCGGCCAATCTGATGATCGAGGAAGTGCGCCGGCAGTTCCGCGACATCAAGGGCCTCCTGGAGGGAAAGGCCGAGCCTGACTACGAACGGTGTGTGCAGATCAGCACGCGGGCGGGGATCGTGGAGATGATCGCGCCGGGGATCATCGCCGTGACCGTCCCCATCGCCGTGGGGGCTCTGCCCTTCCTGGGCAAGGAGGCGCTTGGGGGTCTCCTCGCTGGCGCTCTCACCACGGGGGTGCTCTTCGCCATCTTCATGGCGAACGCGGGCGGGGCCTGGGACAACGCGAAGAAGTACATCGAGGGAGGAGCCCTCGGGGGGAAGGGTTCGGACGCTCACAAGGCTTCCGTGGTCGGGGATACCGTCGGCGACCCGTTCAAGGACACCTCCGGACCCTCGCTCAACATACTTATCAAGCTGATGTGCATCGTGAGCCTCCTGTTCTCAGGAATCCTGTGACGCTGAGCGAACCGACCAGCCGCGCATCCGAACGCGAGCCCGCCCCGGAAGGAGCGGATCTCGCTCGACTCTGCGCCCGGATGCTGTCCGATGGCAGGGCCAAGGACGTGATGATCCTCGATCTTCAGGGCCTTTCGCCCGTCACGAGCTACTTCGTGATCGCCACGGGCACCAGCCAACGCCAGATCCGCGGAATCGCGGAAGAGATCCGCATCGAGATGAAGCGCTCCGGCCTGCTCCCTCTCGGCCTGGAAGGCCTGGACGAGAGCCGCTGGGTCTTGATCGATTACGCGGACGTGGTGATTCACCTGATGAGCGCTGATGCGCGCTCGTTTTACGACCTCGAGATGCTCTGGGGGGATGCGCCGAAGGTCGAGTGGGAGTCCTGACGGCCGGACGACAGCGACAAAAGGTCCGGAGAACAAACACCGGGCCCGATCTGCCCCCTTCCATCACCGATCCGCACCCCTGGCCCCCCCGACCCGCCTCCAGTTCTCGATGATGAGCCGATGAGTAGCACTCCATTCGACCAGGCTTAATATTCTCCGAAGGATCTCCCCTGTGGACCACGTCATCCCAGCGAGTGGGCCATCCAATGGTTCAGGCTATGTCGTGAAAGGAGAGATTCATGCGGAGACTATGGGGTTTGTCTGTGTTTTCCATTCTGGGGTTGTTCCTGGCCACCGCTACTCTCGTCCAGGCGGCGCCGCAGGGCCAAGGCGTGGATCAGCCAGTATCCAAGGCAGCGGTATCCGATGACGACGATGACGACGATGACGAGGACGATCTGCCGGACCCTCCTGCCTACTTCGACGAGGACGGAGCGGCCGGCGAGAAGATGAAGATCGTCTGGTGCCTCGATCGTTCCGGCAGCATGTCCCAGAACGCCGGAACCTTCAGGGGAGCGGACGGGAATCCGGTGACTGGATCCCGCTGGGATCGATGCAAAGCCGAGACGTCCATTGCCCTCTCCCAGCTCACACCCGAGTGGGAGTTCGGAATCCTGACTTACGCCTGCACCCGCGACAAGTACAGCCCCGACCTCGTACCCGCCGAAGAGTCCGAGGTCTCTTCGGCGATTGCTTGGTTGAACGGCCACTTCCCCTGGGGTGGGACCGGGACCGGTCCGGCTCAGGCGGAGGCGTTCCATCACGCGGACGGCGGGACCGTCGAGGGATCGGCGACCTGCTGGCTTCTCTCCGACGGGCAGCCGAACTGCGGCGCGCAGGGCACCATCGGGCACAAGACGATGGCGCTCGCTGCGAACGGCGCCGGCCACGTGCTGAACACCGTGGGCATAGCGGACTTCGGTAACTTCGCCGCTTTCTTGAGAGAGTTGGCGGAGGCGACAGGCGGCGTTTACGTCCACGTCCAGTAACGAATATCAGATATCGTAGATGCGACAGGGGCGAGCTGATCAGCTCGCCCCTGTTCTTGTGTGCGGGGAATGTTCGACAGCCTGGAGACGACCGCTACTTCTTCTTCTGCCGTTCCTTGCTGGTCGACTCTTCCAGCTCTCTCAGATAGATCGTGTGAATGTTCGGGTCGTAGCCGAGATCCCGTTTCTCCGGCGGACCACCATATCGCTGGGAGATGTTCGGGTAGAGTGTGTGAAGATAGTTCTCCAGGGTCACCATCGTCGGGCCGAAACGGTTGTTGTACATGTAATACTCGAGATCATAGGCGACGTGCCCGCAGTCCTGGTATCGCTTCTCGAGATCGCGCTCCAGAATCTTCCCCAGGATGCGCTCCACCTCCTGGGGGACCTTCGGGTTCACACTCCGGATCGATGGAATCGCCATCTCGACGACGTTCTTCAACGTCGTCTGGGTATCCGTCTCCTCGAAGAGCGGCTTGTTGCCAAGAAGCTCGTAGAGGAGGATCCCGGCGGAGAAGATGTCGGACCGCTTGTCGGTGTGCTTGTACTCCGCCTGTTCGGGCGACATGTAGCGCAGCTTGCCCATCAGGACCTCGCCTTCCTGATCGCGCATCAGGTTGGCCGCCTTGGCGATCCCGAAATCGGTGATCTTCACGACACCCTGAAAGGTGACCATGATGTTGGCCGGGGAGATGTCCCGGTGGACGACTCCCAGGAGGTCCCCCGCCTTGTCCCGGGCATGGTGGGCGTATTCGAGCCCTCGCGCGACCCGACTCATGATGTAAACGGCAATCTCGACCGGAACGTCCTGCCCCAGCTCACGATGACGGTCGATGAAGTCGCGCAGGTTGATCCCGTGGATATACTCCATGGCGATATAGAGTCGGTTCTCTATGCTGCCCAGTTGATAGATCTGGACGATATGCTGGTGAACGAGGTCCGCGACGAGCTTCGCCTCCCCGATGAACATCGAGACGAATTCCGAGTCGGAGGATAGCTCTTCCAGGAGAACCTTCAGGGCCACGGTCTTCTCGAACCCCTCGGCTCCGAGCTGCACGGCCTCGTAAACCATCCCCATCCCGCCCTCGGCGAGGGCTCGGATGATTCGAAACTCGTACTGGTCCTTCAGCTCTTTCATAGGTCGACGTCTCTCTCCCTCGCTCCCCGGGGAGCTTCCGGTTCCGTTCGGAACAAAGATAGCACGCGAAACTCGATCCGACGCTTCGAGCCGGTCCCCTGCGTCGTCGGTGCAATCGAATACTGGCTGGTGCAACGTGAATATAGGCCAGCAACGAGTGGCTGTCAACTGCCTGCAGGGAACGATTTTCCCTTGATTTGAGCGCGCATCGTGCTAGCATCCTGCCCTTCACATCGAGCAGGGTGGGGACGACGGGCGGACCGTGCCCGCCCACGCTTCCCCTCCCCCGTTTTATCTTCCGAGGAGGAGTCCTGAGCAGAATGGAAAAGACCCTGAGGGAGCTTGCGGACTTCGTCGGAGGTGAGGTCTACGGGGACGGCGATCTCCGGATCAAGAGGGTGAGCCCCATCGAGCAGGCTCTGGTGGGGGACATCACCTTCATTGCCAACCCACGCTACGAGAAGCTCCTGGAGCAGACGAACGCATCCGCCGTGATCGTCTCGGCTCAGGGCCCCAAGGGCAAGAAGTCTCAACTCCGAACGGACCAGCCCTATCTCGCCTTCGCTCAGATCCAGAGGCTCTGGCACCCGCCTCCCGCTCGGAGCCCGCTGGATCCCGGTCAGCTCCGTGATGGGGTCAAGCTCGGCAAGGATCCGAGCATCTATCCGAACGCCACGGTCTGCGAGGGAACGACGATCGGCGACCGGGTGGTCCTCCACCCCGGGGTCTATGTGGGCGAGAATTGCCGCCTGGGTGACGACGTCACGATCTTCCCTAACGCGGCAATATACAGCGGCACGACGATCGGAAGTCGGGTGACGATTCATAGCGGCACGGTGATCGGGAGCGATGGATTCGGATACGCCCCGGAAGGGACCCGATACTACAAGATCATACACGCCGGATCGGTCGTGCTCGAGGACGACGTCGAGATCGGCGCCAACTGCACGATCGACCGGGCCGTGACCGAAGGTAGGTCCACCTGGATACGCCGGGGGACGAAGATCGACAACCTCGTCCAGGTAGGGCACAACGTCGAGATCGGAGAGGACTGCCTGATCGTCTCCCAGGTCGCCATCGGCGGATCGGCGCGTATCGAGAACCACGTCACCCTGGGGGGTCAGGTCGGCGTCGCAGGTCATATCACGATCGGCCACGGATCCAGCGCGGGGGGCCAGGCGGGTATCAGCAAGAGCCTGCCTTCCGGCTCGTTCGTTCTTGGATCTCCCGCCGCCCCCGTCCGGAGGAAGCGGCGCGAGTTTGCCGCCCTCTCACGTCTCCCCGACCTTTTCCAGCGATTCCGGGAGATGGAAGCGAAGCTGAAGGCCCTCGAGGAGGGGAAGCGAGAGGACCGTGGAGACGAACGGTAGCCTCGGGATCATCGCCGGCTCGGGTAAGCTGCCCTTCATCCTGGCCGACAGCGCGCACAGGCGCGGAGAGCGGGTGGTCTGCGTAGCTCTCCGTAACGAGGCGGATCCGTCCCTGCGGGATCGGGTTGATCGGTTCCACTGGTGCGGCGTCGCGAAGGTCGGCCGCCTGATCCGACTCTTCAAGAAGGAGGGCGTCGACCGCGCCGTCATGGTCGGCAAGGTCCAGAAGAGCCGGATGTACACCCCCTTCCGCCTCCTGCGGATGCGTCCGGATTTCACGACCTTCAAGATCTGGTACCGGAGGACCCGAGACAAGAGCGACGGTACGCTGCTCGGCGAATTTGCAAGAGAGCTGGAAAGCAAAGGAATTCGAGTGATGGACTCCAGTCCGTGGATCCAGGAGAACCTGGCGGGGAAGGGCACCCTCAGCCGGCGAAACCCTTCCGCCTCGGAGCAGAGGGACATTCGCTTCGGGGTGAAGATCGCCCTGGGCCTGGGCCAGCTCGACGTCGGCCAGAGCGTCGCGGTTAAGGAGGAAGCCGTCATCGCGGTGGAGGCGATGGAGGGAACGGACGCCATGATCCGCCGCGCGGGAGATCTCGCGGGAGGAGGTTTCGTCGTCGTCAAGATGGCGAAACCGCTTCAGGATCTCCGGTTCGATATTCCCACGATCGGACCGGCCACTATCCAGTCGATGGCTGACGCGGGCGGACGGGTTCTGGTGGTCGAGGCCAGCAAGACCTTGATGATCGATCCCGATGACCTGATCGCCGAGGCGAACCGCCTGGGGATCTGCGTCGTCGGTGTCGACACCCGGGAGATGGAAGGATGAGGCGGTCCTCCCTGTCCGACGCAGCCCGGCGCATCAAGACCTTCCTCAGCCACGACATCTGGGAGAGAGACCTCGCCGACCTCGGCCGGATGAAGGCGCTGTTCTTCCACCAGCTCCGCGTCGTCTTCCTGGTGATGCGGGGCTTCGCCAAGGATCGATGCGGGCTCCGCGCGGCGGGCCTGACCTACATCACCCTCCTTTCGTTCATACCGTTCCTCGCCGTTGCGTTCACCCTCTTCGACAAGGTGGGTGGCCTCGACAGACTCGCGGAAGACCATCTCAAGCCCTTCGTCTATCGGGTCCTCACCGCCGACCCCGATGTCATTCCCCCGGCTTCCACGGTGAACGGAGAGGAGACTCCGGGCGAAGATGGACTGGACCTCCCCGACGAGGGGGGGGAGGAGGCCGCTCCGCGAGACCTGGCTGCGGAAGGCCGACGCGCAGAAATCATCCGGTACATCGACCAGTTCGTCTCCAACATCGAGACCGGCGGACTCGGCTGGGCGGCAGGGGCCTTCATGCTGATCACCGCCGTGGGGCTTCTCTCCAGCACGGAGAAATCACTCAACGACATATGGGGGGTGAAGCGGCAACGTAGCTGGTTCCGACGGTTCACCGTCTACTGGGCGGGAATCACCATCGGCCCCGTCCTGCTCGGCATCTCCATCGCCCTCACCGCGGCGCTCCAGTCGAACGTGGCGGTGAAATGGGTCCAGGGTTACGTCCCCTTCTTCAAGGAGGCGTTGTCGATCCTGATTCCGCTCCTTTTTGCGTGGGGCGCCTTCACCCTGCTGTACCTCTACATGCCCAACACGACCGTCCGGCTCATCTCCGCGCTGGTCGGGGGGATCATAGCGGGCACGCTGTGGCAGACGTCCATCTGGGGATACTCCCTCTAC
>JAPUJT010000077.1 GCA_027296055.1 Planctomycetota bacterium
TTCGACCTCCGTCGAGGGAAATCCCCTCCTCGACGAGCCCGAAGAGCAGCCCCACGCCGGATAATCAAAGGGTCACGCTCAAAAATTCTTCCCATCTCAGGGACATTGGAGCCCTTCTCGCGCGGGTGGTTTTCTATGGAATCGGGAATGACGGCTGCTATAATCGGCGGCCTCAAGAGAACCTACACACAATTTCCTGACTAGGGATCACACCTGACATCAGGCACACGCTGACTGCAGAGGTCGGTGGGTGCGAGAAAGGGGGAACCGATGGAGGGGTTGGAGCAGGAGAGAAGAGGTATCTTCGGCGGTGTCAAGGCGCCGTTCGACCTGAACGCCGTATTTCTCGCCTTCATCGCCATCGTTCTTTTCTTTGTTGGAGTCAAGGGAATCGAGTGGGGCATCGGGGAGCCCAACATTCTCCCTCGCATCGTTCGCAGCGTGAATCTCCCGTACATCGAGGGACTGAATCGCCAGGTCTACAGCGACGCTACCTGGGCAGAGGTCACCCAACGGTGGGCGGACATGAACAAGGCACGCGTGGAGGAGGGCAAGGGAGTCAAGGGGATCTTCGAGCTCAGTCCCGCCGCCTACATCGTCACGGGGGCCTGGGCGCTCATCCTCTGGGCCTTCTTCGGCGCGGCGATCGGTCGGATCATGGCGATGAAGATCGCTCGAGACGAAGGTCTCGAGATCCGCGAGGCGCTCAAGTTCGGGTGGCAGAAGTGCGTCTCCAACTTTCTCTCGGTCGTGACGATCGGCATCGTGATCTTGTTCCTCTACATCCTCTGCAATACCTTTGTGGCCGGCTACGCGACATCGATCCCTTACATCGGCAATCTGCTCCTGATCCCGATCTTTCCGGCTCTGCTCCTCTCTTGCTTGATCATCCTCCTGCTCACAGTGCCGCTGGTCCTCGGCTTCACGATGATGTCCAGCGCCATCGCCGCGGAGTCATCCGATTCGTTCGATGGGATGAGCCGGGCGTTCTCCTACGTCTATTCCCGTCCCTGGCAGGTCATCCTCATTCACCTTTTGACGTTCGCCTACCTCGGTCTCTTCTGTTGGGTTTCCATGCTCTTCGTCGATATGAGCACAGGTTCCCTCCGCACCCTCGGATGGGGGATGAATGAGTCCAAGGCGGAGATCATCCGTGGGTACGTCGTAGGCGAGAACTCGTTCACATCTGTCCCCATCAGCAAGGCGTTCTACGACAAGGCCACCGAGCATGGCATCGTCGCTGAAGACGCCAAGCTCGTAGAGGAGTTCGCGACCGAGGCCGACAAAGCCAAGGATGGCGTCGTCGAGGAAGACGCAGAGTTGAAGGCGGTGCTGATAGCCAGGGCCGTGGCAGGGGTGAGGGTTAACGCTGAGTCACAGATATCCTCGACCCTCCGTTTTTCCGGTTCGGTCCTCTGGTTCGGAGTGTTGATGGTGAAACTCTTCGCCCTGGCGTACATGGTGGCGTACTGGTTCAGCGCCAACCAGGCGATGTATTTCATCCTCCGACGCGATGTGGATGGAGAGGATCCTTCCGAGATCTACATCGAGGAGGAGAGGGACGAGGAGCCGTACGAGATCACGATCCCGGAGGGCGCGGGCAAGGAGGGTGGTCCGACCGCCGCCGCGAGCGCCAGCGACGTGGAGATCGTGGAGCCTAAGTCCACCGGCGCTCCGAAGCCCAAGCCATCTCAGAAGCGCAAGACCAGCAAGGCGAAGAGTAGTCGCCGCAGCGCGACCGGCCGCTCCTCCCGCAAGTCCGGGCCCAAGAAGAGCGGTCGGGGCAAGTCAGGCGAGTAGCGGAAAGCGGCCACCCGAAGCGTCAGAGATTAATTCCCAGCCACTTTGGCCGAGACCTCTCGGTCCAGGCTGACCGCCTCGCTCTCGATCTTCTCGAGAGCATCCCTCAGGCGCGACCCTGTGGACTCATCCTTGATCGAAGCGACGTTGATCCGGACGTTATAGGCGGCGCCTCGGATGCCGGCGCGGGCGAGTGCGGCCGCGGTCCCCGCGTCTGACAGGGCGTTCTTGTTTCCCTTTCCCGCTGCGACGAGACTCTGGCGGAGGACTTCGAGGCACTGCCTCGCCGTCTCGAGCGGCGTCTCGGCCGCCCCGATCATCGCCTCCTGGATCTTCGCCTTGCGCTCCGGCGCGTCCTTCGGGATCTTGAAGGAGGCCATCACCTTGTCGAACGCTTCCGCGTCCTCGTCCATCAGCCCCACGAGGCGAGCGCGAGTCCCCGCCATCGATCCGGCGAGGGCGGCGAACTCCTCCTTCACCTCGGCGTATTTCTTGCTACCCGTCGTGAGGTTACAGACCATCTCGACGAGGGAGGCGGCCAGCGCGCCGGAGAGTGCGGATACGGTCCCGCCGCCGGGCGTCGGGGCCTTGGATGCGACGGCGCCGAGAAACTCATCGATCCCTCCCCTCTCACCGAGGGGGGTCTTCTCGAGTCTTCGCTCGATGATCTGATCCGACTGGAACTCCTTCGCCTGTAGCGCCGAGACGCAAGATCGCCTCACCGCCTCATCGGGCACCAGTCCGACGATCTCGCTCTCCTCGATGCCGACCCCTTCCGCGGCGGCCTCCTTCTCGACGGCCTGGTACGCCTCCACGAGGCCCGTGACCCGGTAATCGGTCAGGTTCATCGAGACCTGGACGCAGTTCTTCTCCTTCAGATCAAACCCCAGCGACTGGACCCTGGGCAGGCCTCCGGGGGAGGAGGCGCGAATCTTCTTCGCGATTCCCTTGGCAAGCTTCAGGTCCTGGCTCTTCAGGTTCACGTTGTAGGCGATCAGGAAGAACCGAGCCCCGATCCCCGTAGCCCCCGCCGTCGGGTGCACTCGATGCGGTCCGTGGTCGGGGATGTGATCCGGGTTCGAGCCCAGCGTCTCCTTCAAGCCCTCGAACTGTCCCTTTCTCACCTTGCTGACCGACTTCCTGCCAGATGGTGAAGCCGCCCCGTACAGAAACACGGGAATCTCCAGCTCGTTTCCCACTCGCTCGGCGAGCCTGCGGGCCAGATCGGCGCACTCCTCCAGCGTGATCCCGCCGAGCGGAATGAACGGCACCACGTCGGTTGCGCCCATGCGAGGATGCTCGCCCTGGTGCTCGTTCAGATCGATCAGCCGCGCCGCTGCGGCGACCCCCTGAAAGTTCGCTTCGAGGGCGGCTTCCGGCTCCCCCGCGAAGGTGATCACGCACCGGTTGTGATCCGCGTCCATCTCGCGGTCCAGCAGAGCGACCCCCGGGACACTGACGATACAGCGGACGATCTCGTCAACGACCTCCGCCCGCCGACCTTCGCTGAAATTCGGAACGCATTCGACCAGCTGACTCATGGATCTCTCTCCTAGGCCCCCTCCTCGTGGACGAGGACTCCTTTCTTGTAGACTTGATGGACAAGATTCGTTCCAAACTGATGCGGGATCGCCTTGCAGCTCGGCGCGGCCCAGACCACGACGTCCGCCGGACGGCCCTCCTCGAGGATGCCCGCCTCCTTGCCCCGATCGATCGCCCACGCGGCATTTCGCGTAGCGCTAGCCAAGGCTTCGTGAGGAGTCATCCGTAGGCGCAAACAAGCGAGGGAGAGGATCACCTGCATCGAGTCGGTCACGCAGGAACCCGGATTGCCATCGCTGCCCAGGGCCACCGGGACGCCGGCCTCGATCAGGGCCCGCGCGGGGGCATACCGGCCGAGACCGATGTAGAAGCTGGTCCCGGGAAGGAGGACGGCGATCGTCCCCTTGCCCCGGAGGGCCTTGATTCCCTCCGGGCCGATCGCGCCCAGGTGATCCGCGCTCGCGGCCTTGAGGGATCCGGCGAGGGCCGCCCCGCCCGTGTCCTTGAATTCATCGGCGTGAATCTTCAGCTTCATCCCCGAATCCTTCGCTGCGGCGAGGATCTCGCGAGTTTCATCGGGGGAGAAGACCCCCTCCTCACAGAACACGTCACAGAACTCCGCCATCGACCTCGCCCGTGGGATCTGCTTTCGAATGACGTCGCGGATGTACCCCTCCCGATTGTTGGTGAACTCCTCGGGAAGCCAGTGCGCCCCCATGAAGGTGGAAACGAGGTCGATCGGCTGGAGCCTCCGCAGGTAGTCGATCGCCGCGAGCATCTTCTCTTCGGAGTCGGCGTCGAGACCGTAACCGCTCTTGATCTCCATCGTGGTCGTCCCGTGACGCAGTGCGCGCTGTAGCCGAGGGAGACTCTGTCGAACGATTCTGTTCATCGATGCCTTGCGCGTCTCACGGACCGTCGAGAGGATCCCTCCCCCACTGCTGGCGATCTGTAGGTACGTGGCCCCCTTGACCCGCTCCTCGAACTCGTCCTCCCGGCTGCCCGCGTAGACCATGTGGGTATGGGGGTCGACCAGGCCAGGCGTGGCGACCATCCCGGTCGCGTCCACGACCGTGGAGGCGCGGAACCGCTCCCGAAGATCCTGCGTCGGGCCTACGGCGAGGATCTCCCCGCCGCCGATCGCGATCGCCGCATCCTGAACTATCTCGAGATCCCCGAGGGCGCCTCCGTGCAGGGGCCCCTCGGGCGGCCCCGCCATCGTGGCGATTTCCTTCAGATCCGTGATCAGGATGCCCGCTCTCTCCTGGGTTTGCTCGCTCATGATCTCATGATGATTCTTTGGCCAGGGGGATCCGGACGCCTTTCTGCCGGGCGGTACGCACCGCCTCCTCGTATCCTGCATCGGCGTGCCGGGCGATTCCGATCCCCGGGTCATTGGTCAATACGCGCTCCAGCTTTTCCTCCGCCTCATCGGTTCCATCGGCCACGATGACCATCCCCGCGTGGATCGAGTACCCGATCCCTACTCCACCCCCGTGGTGGATCGACACCCACGATGCCCCCGAAGATGTGTTCAGGAGGGCGTTCAGGAGCGGCCAGTCGGCGATCGCGTCGCTTCCGTCCTTCATCCCCTCCGTCTCCCGGTATGGCGAAGCGACGGATCCGCAGTCGAGATGGTCCCGGCCGATCACGATGGGTGCGCTGATCTTCCCCTCCCGGACGAGTCGGTTGATCGCCTTGCCGAAGCGAGCCCGTTCTCCGTAGCCGAGCCAGCAGATTCGCGCGGGGAGACCCTGAAACCTCACCTTTTCCGCGGCAAGGCGTATCCACCTGCAAAGCGGCTCGTCGTGGGCGAAGTCCCGGAGGATCACCTCGTCGGTGGTATGGATGTCCTTCGGATCTCCCGAGAGGGCCACCCACCGGAACGGCCCCTTCCCCTGGCAGAACAGCGGCCGGATGTACTCGGGGACGAAGCCGGGGATCTCGAAGGCGTCTTCGACGCCGGCTTTCTTCGCCTGGGCTCGGATGTTGTTCCCGTAATCGAAGGTGACGGCCCCCATCTTCTGAAGATCCCTCATCGCGCCGACATGGGTCGCCATCGATCTCATGCTCGCCTCGACGTAACGCTCCGGGTCCGACTCTCGAAGCTGCAGGGCCTCGTCGTAGGGCATGCCCCCCGGGACGTAACCATCGAGGGCGTCGTGGGCGCTCGTCTGATCCGTGAGCAGGTCAGGTACGATCCCCCTCCGGACCATCTCGGGCAGGACCTCGGAGCAGTTGCCCAGGAGCCCCACGGAGACGGCCCCTCCTGCTCTCTTTGCGTCGAGCACGATTCGCAGCGCATCATCGAGATCCTCCGCCATCTCATCGAGGTATCCCGTCTTCAGGCGTTTCTCGATCCGCCCGCGGTCGACCTCGATCCCCAGGAAGGCGGCGCCGTTCATCGTGGCGGCGAGCGGTTGTGCGCCGCCCATCCCGCCGAGACCGCCCGTGACGACGAGCCTCCCCTTCAGGCTCCCCTCGAAGTGCCGATCCGCCGCGGCCGAGAATGTCTCGTACGTCCCCTGGATGATCCCCTGGGTGCCGATGTAGATCCAGGAGCCCGCCGTCATCTGACCGAACATGATCAGGCCCCGTCGCTCCAGTTCCCGGAAGTGATCCCAGTTCGCCCAGGCGGGGACGAGATTCGAATTGGCGATCAGCACCCGAGGGGCATGGGGGCTCGTGCGAAAGACGCCGACCGGTTTGCCGGACTGGACGATCAGAGTCTCGTCCTCTCCGAGCGTCTTCAGCGTGGCGACGATTGAGCGCACCGCCTCCCACGATCGCGCCGCCCTCCCCGAACCTCCATAGACGATCAGGCGGCGCGGGTCCTCTCCGACCTCCTCGTCGAGATTGTTCAACAACATCCGCATCGCCGCCTCGGCCGCCCACGTCTTGCACGTCCGCTCCGTCCCTCGAGGCGCCCGGACCGGCTCGTATCCCTGCTCCGAGGTTCCGAGGCCCATCAGCGTATTTTCCCCGTGACCTGCTGGACCGCTCGCAGGACCTCTCCATCCGCCACCAGCTTGCGGACAGCCTCGATGTCGCCGTAGAGGACGCGGTCGCCCTCCAGGCGGGGCACCTTGCGCCTCACCGCGCGGTGAAGAGCGGCGGCGCCGCGACCCGGCTTCTTGGGGCGAAGGAAGTCGATCCCCTGACAGGCGCACAGGATCTCGATAGCGAGTATCCGCTCCACGTTATGTGTGATCTCCCTCGCCTTGCGCCCTGCGGCGAGAGCCATCGGAACGTAGTCCTCCTGGTTGCCGGAGGTGGGGACCGAGTCGAGGCTGATCGGATGAGAGAGGACCTTGTTTTCCGCCGTCAACGCCGCGGAGGTGACCTGGGCCATCATCAGCCCGGAGTGAAGCCCCCCCTCTTCGGCGAGGAAGGGGGGAAGCCCGCTGGTGTCCGGATTGAGGAGACGCTCGGTGCGCCGCTCCGAGATCCCTCCCAGCGTGCTCAGGGCGATCGCCAGGACGTCCATCCCCATCCCGATCGCCTGGCCGTGGAAGTTCCCCCCGGAGATCACCCGAAGACCCACAGTAAGAATCACCGGGTTGTCCGTGACGGTCTCTGTCTCCTGGCGGACGAGGCCACGCACGAAATCGATAGTATCGCGCGCGGCGCCATGGACCTGCGGGATGCATCGGATCGAGTAGGGGTCCTGAAGGTGCGCCCCACGGCGGTCGGCGCCGCGAATCTCGCTTCCCTGGATGATCGACCGTACGTTGGCCGCGACCTTTTCGTGTCCCGGGTGGGGGCGTAGTCGACTGAGCCCCCGATCGAACGGAAGCGGGTTTCCTCGCAGGGCCTCCAGCGTGAGCGCTCCGGCGATGTCCGCCGTCCGGGCGATTCTGTCCGCGGCGATCACGTTTCTCCAGGCGACGGCGGTCGAGACCTGCGTCCCGTTGACGAGGGCGAGGCCCTCCTTCGACCGCGGGGAGAGCGGGGTGAGCCCCGCCTTCTTCAAGGCGGCGCCTCCGGTCAGCACCTCCCCGTCGTAGTGGGCCTCCCCCTCCCCGATCAAGGTCAGGGCGATATGGGCGAGAGGCGCCAGGTCGCCGCTGGCGCCGACGGAGCCCTGCTCCGGAACCACGGGCGTCACCCCCTTGTTGAAGAGGGCGATCAGAGATTCGACCAGCTCCAACCGGACCGCCGAGTGGCCCTTGGAGAGGGTGTGGATGCGCAGGGCCATCGCGAGACGGGTCTCCGGCATGGAAAGGGGAGGCCCTACCCCGGCGGAGTGGCTGAGGATCAAATTCCTCTGGAGCGCGTCGACCTTCTCCTTGGGGATCTGGACATTGGAGAGTCGCCCGAATCCGGTGTTGATCCCGTAGATCGGCTTTCCCTTTGCCTCCAGGCGCTCCAGCGCCGTGCGGCTCTGACGAATCCGGCGGATCGCGGCCGGCGAGAGGGCGATGCGGCGGGTCTGGCCTCCGAGGATCCCGTCAACCTGATCCACGGTGAGCGTGCGGCCGGAGATCTCGAGGGTGCTGGACGGTTTCGCCATCAGTCCGGGCTCCCGAGTTCGACGCCGATCACGTCCAGGATTCGCTTCAGGTCGGGAGCGGGAGGCGCCACCAGGCTCAGCTCCTCCCCGGTCCGAGGATGCGTGATCCGCATCCGCCAGCAATGGAGCGCCTGACGGGAAAGAAGAGGTTCCGTCGCCGGCTCGACGCCGACGTCGCCTCCGAGCAGCATCGATCGGTGACCGTATATCGGATCGCACAGGATCGGGGTCCCGAGTGCAGCCAGGTGGACACGGATCTGATGCTGGCGCCCCGTCTCGGGATGGGCGGAAACGAGGGAGAGCCCCTTGTCGCCTCCCAATCTACGGAAGCGGGTGAGGCAGGGGAGGCCGCCTTCGGCAGGGCGCATCCGGGTTCGGCGGTTCGGCAGCCCTTCGAGGGGGATCTCGATCGTCCCCTCATCCGGAGGAGTCCCTTCGACGATGGCCAGGTAGTCCTTCTTCACGGTCCGCGCCTCGAACTGCTTCTGAATATGCTGCCGAGCGGACAGCGTCTTGGCCACGATCAGGACGCCGCTCGTGCCGCGGTCGAGTCGGTGACAGTGCCGGGGGACGATGTCCAGCGCCGGGTCGTCCTCATTTCGGTACCGGAGGTGCAGGGCGCTCAGAATAGTCTCGAGCCGCGTCTTGCCGGTGGGATGAACCAGGTATCCGGCGCGCTTGTTCAGGACGACGATCTCGGAGTCTTCATAGATGATGTCCAGCGGAACCGTTCGAGGATCGCCAGGCACCTCGGGGATGCGCACCCAGACACGATCGCCCGGACGAACCGGGGAATGGGGCTTCGGTGTCTTCCCGTTCAGGCTGACCTCGCTCTTGCGGACGAGGTTCCGGAAGTATTGCCGAGACTTCCAGGGGAATCGGCTCGTCAGATAGCGATCGATCCGAATTCCCCCCTCCCCCTCGCGGACTTCCACCTCCACCGAATAGACCGGCTTGGAGAAATCGTGGGGGATCTCCTCGCTGAACTGGGAACGCATGGGACCCCTAATCATAGCGGGACGATCTCCCGATCACCAACCCCGGATCCGTCCTCAGGGCAATCCGTTGATGCTCGGCTCACGATAGCCTAGGATCCGACGGAGACGGAGCAGATCCTGCATTTACCCTGCATCAACTCTGCATCCGCTCTGCATCCAAGGGTCTCCTACTATGTCTGCAACAACTCGGCCATACATTCCATCAGTTTCGCGAACCTTACCCAGGGGATCGAAGAGCAGGGGAGGGAGGCTGGTCTGCCTCCTCGCGGGATTGCTCCTGCTGGGCTGCCCGCGAGGAGGGGGCTCCATCTCCGACGAGGACGCCCTGCAGGCCCTCCTCGCCTCGGAGGAGGCGCGGGCCTACGCGGGGCGGGCCGATGAGGCGGGACGGGCTGATCTGGATCCGCTTGCCCGGGCCGCTCTCGGACTCTCGAGATTGAGGGATGGAGAGCGTGTGCAGGCGATCTCCGATCTGCGGGGCGTAAGCCCTCGAGCGATGGAACGCTTCGAGAGGAAGCTTCTCTTCCTCGTCCGCGGGGCTGCCTACTACTCGGAGGGCTGGTACGATCTGGCTGCCAGAGAGTTCAAGGAGGCGGTCGAGATCACCTTGAAGGTCGAGGAAGTGAATGTGGAGGGGGAGAACACGGAGCCGATCCTGATCACCGATCTCCTCGCCACGGCCGGACAGGTTCTTTCCACGACGGATCGTGAGCTAGGCCAGGCGAATCTCGATCGCGTGCAAGCGGCCGCCCTGCTCGTGGGGGATCCGATCGTCCTCTGGTTCGCCCGAGCCGAGATTGCGCGGCGCGGCGGCGCGCGAGATGAGCTGTCGGTGGCGATCGAGGGTCTCAGGCCGGTCGTTTCAGGGGAGAGAGAGGGCTCGCTGGATCGCGCCCTGAAAGACCTGAAGGCGGGAAGGGATCCGGATCTGGGCTGGCTCACGGAATCGAGATTCCTGATGGATCTCGGTGGCCACCTTCTGGAGCCGATACTCGATGCCACGCGGGCCCGGCAACCCGTGGAGGTCGCCTTTCGAGAGGCCAAGGAGTTCCGTGGCGCATTGGCAAAGAAGGATCGGAAAGAGGGGCCTCCATGAGTTCTTCCTGTCCCGAGTGCAAGGCGGATCTACCTGACGAATCAGTCGAGGCCTGTCCCTTCTGCGGCAAGGCCGTACCCCTACCCAAAGGCGATCACCTCGTCCCCCTGATCCAGGCGGAGAGTCTCGCTCACGCGAATCTGATCAAGTCACTCCTGGATGGCGGCAGGATTCCGTCCTGGATCCGAAACGCGGATTCGCATGCCATGTGGGGAGGCCTGGCCATTCTCGAGGGCGGTATCCTCGTCCTCGTCCCCAAGAGCGCCGAAGAGCAGGCGAGGAAGGTGCTCTGCGCCCGGGGAGTTGTGTGCGAGGCCACGACCGAGGAAGTCAATGCGATGCTGGAGGATCACGTATCCCCCGCCCTGCAAGCCGGCCGGGAGGGGGCGACCAGGCTGGTCCCCATTCTCGCTGCCAACAACAAGGAGATCGTGGTGCGAGTCGTCCGCGCCCTGCAGAGGAAGGGAGAGGAAGGTCTGCTTTTCCTCGGATCACTCCTGGAGGAGTCCGTCTCGCAGGGAGACGACTGGCTCTCGGCGCGCCTCGCCGAGTCGATCGACGGCCTGGACGCGTCGGAGTTGAGCGACCTCCCCGTGCGTCTCATCGGCAAGACATCGGATGATCGCCTGGTCCTCGCCATCTCGGCGATCGCCAGGATGAGGCGCCTCCGTAAAGAAGCCGTTCGCTCCCTCGTCCCGCTCCTCCAGCATCACGACATGAGCGTACGCGCCGAGGCGATCGAGGGGCTTTTCTCGCTCGAAGGATTTGATCTCGATTATGAGCCCGACGCCCCGGATCAGGAGCGGATGCAAGCGGTGGAGAGGTGGCAATCACATATCCAATGATCGGTAGACAGCAAATGAGTCGGCGGTTGGGCCTGCTGGTCCTGGCGCTGGGGCTGGGACCCTGGCTGGTCGGATCGGGCGCGGCGCAAAGGACGACCGCGACGAAACTGAAGAACGGCCTGAAAGTGATTCTCCGCCCGCTGGAGGGGGCCGACCAGGTGGCCCTCGTCCTTCTCTACTCCATCGGTTCGGATCAGGATCCGGAGGGCCGCTCGGGTCTGGCCCATCTGATCGAGCATCTATACGTCACCTCCGCCGCCGGAGACACCCCGGCGCGCACCGCCGAGGAGTTCTTCAGCGCCTATGGAAACCAGGCCAACGCCCAGACGGGAAACGCCTACACCGTGATCGCCGCGGTCTTCGCCAGGGACAAGCTGGAGGTCGAGCTGAAGGATGCCGCTGCCCGCATGACCGAACTGGAGATCGAAACGTCGGTCCTCGCCCGGGAGAAGGGACGGCTCATCGCTGAGGTGAATAACATGTTCGGGAAGATCCCGGCGCTCGGGGCGCGCAACCTGGCGGGCGAGCGAACGAGGCCCACACCCCTCGGGGGCCGCAAGGGCGGGATTCCGGACCACGTGAACGAAATTTCCCTGGGGGAAATCGGCAAGCGCCTGGAGAAATTTTACAAGCCGGCCAACGCGATCCTCGTCCTGGCCGGCGGCATCGATCCTGAGGCTTCGGCAAAGTTGATCCGCGAAACGTTCGGCTCGATCCCGTCGGGGGAGCCTGCCCCGAAACCCTCTCCGATCGGAGAGCCTCGCCTGGGGAAGGTGGACAGGGTGGAGATCAACCCTGTCCAGCCCGGAACTTCATCTTACGTCTGCGCAGCCTACAAGGCGCCGTCCTCGGAGGATGAGCTCTTCGGTCCCTTTCTGATCCTCTGCAAGAGGTTCATGCGGAACGTGAGGAAGCCTGGGCTTCGTCCGTTCCCGTTTTCGTACGCGCCCCTTGACGATCCCTACAAGGTCTACCTGATCGAGGAAGTGCGGGAGGAGGAATCTCCCGAGGACGCCCTGGGACGAATCGACGAGCTTGTCTCGAGGACCCTGGAGCCGGAGTTTGCCGTGATGGAGCTGCTCGAGTTGAAGAGCTCCTTCTCCATACTCTTGTGGCCGGAGACGATTCCGGACGCGTTCCTCGCCCGAAACCCGTATGGCCTCGCGTTCGCCCTGGGGCGTCACGTCCAGATGGGGTTCAGCTCGAGGGGCCTGGAGCAGTCGTTGAGCCGGATCCAGCCGGAGGACATACGGAAGGCCGGCCGGGAGATCTTCGGGAAGTCTCGCCGCGCGGTGGTCGTCGTCGAGAGCGCTGAGTAATTGTCAGGTAGAGTTAAGGAAAGCTGAAATGGGGCCAGTTCTGGGTCTGTTGTTCATGGGCTTCATCGGCCTGGGCGTCCTGGGCCTGTTTATCTTCTGGATATGGATGCTGGTCGATTGCGCGACCAACGAGCCGTCCGAGGGCAATGACAAGATCATCTGGATTCTGATCATCATTTTCACGCACCCGGTCGGCGCCCTGATCTACCTCCTCGTGAGGAGACCCCAACGTATCTCGCAGTTCGGAAAGTGACGGGTGGGCTAGGGTTTCTCGCCGACGGCGATCACCGAGAGCCCGATGGGGGGCCCCGTGAGTCGCTCGAAGGCGCGGAAGGCGGGCACCAGGGCGTTGAAGAGCCCCAGCAGCGTGCTTGGAAGGATGCGCCGTCGAAGGATCTTCCCGGAGAGGATCCAGCCCGCGATCCCGAAGAAGTTCAGGTAACGCGATTCGATCAGGCGAAAGCCCGCACTCTCCATCTTGTGTACCAGTCGGGACCGGGTGTATCGACGGTGATGGTCGAGCGCCTCATCGAGAGTCGAGAAGAGCAGGGGAATCGCGGGGACGAGGAGAACCAGCCGGCCGCCGGGCCTTAGCACATCGTAGAAATTCTTGAGCGCCCTCCGATCATTTTTTATGTGCTCCAGGACGTTGATGCAGACCACGGTGTCCCACCCGGTCCCGGTGATCTCGGTAATATGGCTGTCGGACAGCTCGCACCGTCTGGCGGTGACGTTCTTCCGGTCGGCATAGTGGCTCGAGAGATTCCGGACGTGATCCGGATCGATGTCCAGACAGAGAAGCTTCTCGCGGTCCAGGAGATACCGGGTAAGGTTGCCGCTCCCCGACCCGGCCTCGATGACCTTCGCCCCGAGGTGAGGCGCCAGGACGTCGAACATCCACCGGTTGGTTCGGTCCATTCCGGAAAGACGGTGGAGCGTCTCGTGGCCTACATGACCCTCGGTCTTGGCCTTCAACAGCGCTTCCGGTCCTGCCATCAGGGATACGTGCGGTGCATCATGCGTGGAAACGGTATCGTCTCGCGGACGTGCGGCGAGCCACAGATCCACCCGACCGTCCTCTCGATTCCCAGCCCGAATCCCCCGTGAGGCACCGAGCCGTATTTCCGGAGGTCCAGGTACCAGGCGAGTGGCTCTTCCGGAAGCTCCTGCTTCTGGATCTCTTTGCGAAGCGTCTCGAGGTCGTGCTCCCTCTGTCCACCCCCCACGATCTCCCCGCCGCCCTCGGGAGCGATCATGTCCACCGAGAGGGATAGGGTACGATCCTCGGGGTCCCGCTTCATGTAGAACGCCTTGATGTCGGCCGGGAACCGGTGAACGAGCACCGGCCTGTCGTGTGCGGCCGAGATGATCTCCTCGTGCGGGGCGCCGAAGTCACCGCCCTCCTCCCAGGGTTCCCCCTTCTCCTTGATCATCTTGACCCCATCTGCGTACGAGATTCTGGGGAAGGGGGGGACCACCTTCTCCAGGGGCGCCAGGTCGCGCTCCAGGACCTTCAACTCGGCCGTTCGCCGCTCCAGGACGCGAGCGACGAGGTAGGCGACATATTCCTCGGCCAGGTCCATGATGTCGTCCAGATCGGCGAACGCCACCTCCGGCTCGACCATCCAGAACTCGGTCAGGTGCTTGCGCGTCTTCGACTTCTCCGCCCGGAACGTGGGACCGAAGCAGTAGACCTTCCCGAAGGCCATGCAGGCCGCCTCGTTGTAGAGCTGACCACTCTGTGTCAGGTAGGCCTTCTCATCGAAGTAGTCGACCTCGAAGAGGGTCGTCGTCCCCTCGCAGGCGGCCGGAGTGAATATCGGAGAGTCGACGCAAACGAATTCGCGATCGTAGAAGAAGTCGCGCGTCGCCTTCAAGATCTCGTCGCGGACCATCAGGGTGGCGTGCTGCTTGCGGGACCGGATCCAGAGGTGGCGGTTGCTCAGGAGGAAATCGGGTCCATGGGCCTGCTTGGTGATCGGATACTCCTCCGCCGCCTGGATCACGGATACTTCGAGCAGGCTAAGCTCGAAACCCCCCGGTGCGCGGCTGTCCTCACGCACCGTGCCTCGGATCTCGATCGATGACTCCCGGGGGATAAGGTCCGAACTCTCGAACAGGTGCTCCGGGACCTCCTTCTTCACGAGGACCCCCTGCACGATGCCGGTACCGTCCCGGATCTGCAGGAACTGGATCTTTCCACTCGATCGCCGGTTGTAGAGCCAGCCCCGGATCGTGACCTCCTGGCCGACGTGATCCTTCAGCTTGCTGATGCGGGTCGTTACGGACTCGGTCAATGGTCTTCTCCCTCTCGGTAGAGGTTCTTCTCCTCTATGTACCTCGCAACGGCGGCTGGAGTCCATCCATCGAGGGAGCGCCCGTCCCGAACGCGTTTCCGGATCCCGCTGGATGAGATTTCGCTCGATTCGCCTGGAATGACGTCACTCTCGATCTGGCGAACAACGGAATCCGGAACGGTTCCCGTCAAGGAAACTGCCACATCGATCGGTCGGCGGGCGCGACCCACGACGACGATCCGGGCCAGGCTGGCGATATCCCGAAACCCTCGCCAGGTAGGTAGCTCCGGGAGCGTATCGGCGCCCACGATGAAAAAGAGATCGGTGGACTCTCCCCCCTCGGACCGGAACTCTCGAAGGGTGTCGAGCGTATAGGATTTTCCCCTCCGCCGCACCTCTCGATCCGTGGCCTCGAACCCGCTCGCCCCCTCGATCGCCAGCAGGACCATGGTGTAACGATCCTCCGGCGAGGCATGGGCCCCTTTGTGGGGAGGGATTCGATTCGGGACGAAGATGATCGGGTTCAGTCGATGCCGATCCTGGGCCGCCCTGGCGATGGCGAGGTGCGCATCGTGCGGCGGGTCGAACGAACCACCGAATATGCCGAGCCTGGAGCGATGGATATCCTCATTCATCTAAATCCGGTGCCAATTTACAAAGCGGGGATGTTCAAGTCAACGAGAGGGGGCCGGTCAATCGCCGTTCTCTGCCCACCAGTCGGCCCATCGCTTGGTGATGACCAGCATCTCCTGCCGGTTCGTCTCTGCCGGCGCCACTATGCCCGTGAGATCGGCGAGGATCGGACCGACCACCGGGTAGGCCTTTTCGTCCCCGTGGGACAGGATTTCCAGCAGGATCGGAACCGCCCGCCGCCAGCCCTCCTCCCCGAGGGCGATCGCGGCGGATCTCCGGGCCAGATAGGAGCGATCGCGAAGCTGTTCGGTGAGGTACGGGATCTCGCCCTCCTCGGCCAGGTCGCGGGCCAGGGCCGCGAGGGCTCCGGCGACGTCTCCCGTCACTCCGCCCGCTGCGACCATCTTCTCGAACTTCTGCCGGATCACTCGAATGCGGAGGAACTTCTCGGAAGCCAGGTCGTCCAGGTACCAGCCGTTGGGGGACTTCAGAGACGGCTTGTCCAGATTCCGCTCCGCGTCGCGAACCAGCCGGTAGACGCTACGCAGAACGAGCCGCGGCGGTTCCTCCTCCGGGTCCCTCCCTATCAGGAAGAGGTGACCGTCATTGTCCGCCAGCAAGATGTTCCCGGAGTCGAGGGCAGAGATAGTCGGTGGAGGGTCGGGCAGATCCAGCGGAGGCGTCCTGGGACGTATCACCGTCGGCGGGACGGCTTCCTGCGGGGAGTCGTGCGAGGCTGAGTAATGAAGAGCGGCGAAGGTGATGACGAGGGAGACGATTCCCCCGATCGCCACCACGGCGATCAGCGCTGGTCCGGGTAGGGCCGGGGGCCTTTTCTCGTCCATAGGAGACATGGGGGAATGCTATTTTTCTTCCGGCTCTGCCATCCGGAGGTGATCCACGCGGTCCCTGGCGAAGTCGAAGATTCTCCCCTCCTGGACGTAGTCGAAGACCTTGAGGTACTCCTTCATGGCCCGATCGGGGTTCTTCATCTTCTCCTCGTAGAAATCCCCGATCTTGAGCTGAAAGAATCCCGCCAGGATCTGCGATTCGCCGCTGGCCAGGTCCGTGAGCTGTCGGAGGTTCTCGGTGAAGATGACGACCTTCTCCTTGTTTAGCACCGGCTCGATCGAGTCCTCGTATTTCTTTATCTTTATGCCATATCGCTGGCCTCCCATCTTGAGTGCGAGCGATTCCATCTGTGGGTTTCCGACACCCGACTCCGCCATGGCCTCCACGTCCTCGAGATCGACGCCCGCCGGTACCAGGTAATTCGTGATGCCGAATCCGAGGGCGATCCCGATCAGGATCAGGGCGGCCCATCGGACGGGCGACCAAGCGGGGCTCGGCAGCCTTCGGACGTGCGCCCTCGCCATCACCCGGGCGGCTATGGCTCCGGGCTCCGGTGTCGGGGGAACTGGCGAGGCATCCAACATCTCCCGAACGGATCGAAACTCTCTCAGGGTCTCGGCGCATCGGGGACAGGAATCAATGTGCTCCGTGAGCAGATCTCGCTCCTCACCCGGCAGATCTCCGTAGATGAAGGCGGGAATGTTCTCTTCGAGCTTGTGACAAGTTCCGTCCATGAAACTACTTTCTCCCACTCAGGCGCGTGCGTCCGATTCACTTCGTCGGTCCGCCCGCACCCCCTTCTGGAGGTTTCGGAAGGCTTGAAATAGCGAGGACTTCACCGTCCCCACCGCGCAACCTCTCACCTCGGCGATCTCCTTGAGGGACATCCCCTGGTAGTGACGGAGCGCCATGATGACCCTCTGCCCTTCCGGTAGGGAGTCCATCGCTCGATGGAGCCGGTCCAGTCGAACCGACTTCTCCTCGGCGTCCTCCAGAGGAGTCGGATCCTCCACCCCGACGTCGAGGCCCGCATCCGGGCTCGAAAACTCCTTGGATCGCCCACGCTTCCTGAGGAAGTCGATCCCCAGGTTGGTGGCGACCCGGTTCAGCCACGTCGAGAAGGACGAGCGTCCGTCCCACCGCCGGATCCCCTTGTAGACGCGGAGGAACGAGTCCTGGGTCAGATCCAGGGCGTCGTCCGCGTTGCGGGTCATGCCATAGAAGGTTCGGAAGAGTCTCCTCTCCCACAGCTTGACCAGCTCGGGGAAGGCCATCTCATCGCCGGCCTTGAACCGTTCAGCCAGCCGCTCGCCTTCCGGGTTGATAGCCATCCAAACCTCTAGACGCCCCGGGGGTGCATCGGGTTTAGCCCGCCACCGCATTCTATGGTTCTATCTAGTCTTATGTCAACTTGGCCGTGGTGGCTGTGACCCTTTCGGCGTCGTCGGGTGGGTCACCCGTATCCAGCAGAAAGGTGACAGTCCCCTTTTACGGGGCAGTAAAATGGGGGTCATGTTGATTCTCGCTCTCCTTCTCGGGGTGTGTGTTCCGCCCGACCTCCAGCGTGACGTGGACCAGCTATCGCACGTCTCACTCCGGAGGAGAATGGCGGCGCGGGCCCGGGTCCTGAAGGCGGGGCCAAAGGCGATCCCGCCATTGCTAAAGGTCCTGCGAGGGAACCGGCGGGATCCGTACAAGCGCCACGCCGCTCTCTACCTGCTTGGCGAGCTCGGGGACCGATCCGCATCGAAGACCTTGATCCGGATCGCCACCAGGGAACGAGAATCGGAGAGGCAGAGGTTCTGGGCCCTCTCCTCCCTCACGAAGATCAGGGAGGAGAAAGCGATCCCGATCGCCACATCGCTCCTCGGCTCGGATAGGGAGCCTCTTCGGAGGGCATCCATCGAGCTGATCCTCTCTCACGGTCCCGACGTCTCGGCTCCGATCCTTCTGAAAGGACTCCGCTCGGAGACCCGCGCCGCCAGGGCGGCATCGGCCGCCGGGCTGAGGCGGCTCTCCGGGGAGAAGATGCAGTTCGATCCGGATGGAGATGATGCCTCGAGGGAGGAATCGGTGAAGCGATGGGAGGCCTGGTGGCAGGACAAGAAGTCGTTCCTGCCTCCGCCGAAGGCGCGCCCGGTGATGCAGGCGTACAGGATGAAAGAGTGCATCGTGTTGACGGATCGAGGCGAGGCGAGGGCCCACGAGATCGGAAAGAGAGTGACGATTCTGCGGAGAGACTTCGCTCGGTGGTTCGGGATGGAGGAGGAGGGCTACGAGACGCGGGTCCGGGAATTCGCGCGCTGGGAGGATTTCCGGCGATACGGGGCTGTCAACCAGTGGGGTTTTCACATCGTGGCCGAGTTCTTCTACTCCCCGTTCCTTCACGAGGTCATCACGTTCGATACCGGCCGCGTCGGATCAAACGATCGAGGTCTCATTCACGAGGTCTTTCACGACTTCTACCATCGGAACACAGAGACGCAGCTCCCCTGGTTCAACGAGGGGATGGCCGAACACTTCGAGACCTGGATTTTCAAGGAAGGGAAGCTGGTAGAGGGAGCGCGGAATATGGAATGGATGGAGAGGGCCCGGAAGGCGATCGAAGGGGCCCGGCCGGGGTTTCTGCAGGACCTCATGGGGCTCACGCAGGAGCAGTTCTATTTTCAGGGGAGGGAGGGATACTACGCGGTCTCATGGGCCTGGGTGGACTTCCTGGCGGGCCGTGAAGATGGGAAGAGAGACCTCAGAAGGGTTTTTCGATGGCTTCGCAAGTCCAGCGGGAGGGAGAAGATCACACGAAGGGTATTCGGAACAAAGAAACTGAAACGCCTGTTCAAGGAACTTCGCGAGTCGATGCAAGGCGAGCAGGAGGCAAGAAAAGGCTTGACTCGACTGCCCCTCAGCCTATAATCTGCGGCTGTAAATTGTTGGTAAGTAACCATTAAAGTCAGACCTTGCCTTTCGACTCACCTTTAGATTGGATTGCCGATGGCCCCTCCGAAAAGAAAGACGTCCAAGGCCCGCAGAGACAAGCGGAGGTCCCATCACGCCCTCCCTCTGACGGGACTCTCTCTCTGTCCCCGGTGTAACCAGAAGCGGCTCCCGCACTCGATCTGCGCCAACTGCGGATACTACGGCAACAAGCCGATCATTCCGGTCGAGGAAGCATAAAGATGCGGATTGCGGTGGACGCCATGGGGGGCGATGACGCCCCCATGGCCACGGTGCGGGGAGCCCTGCTCGCCGCGGCACTGGACCCGAAGTCCCGGTATCTGCTTGTCGGGGACGAAGCAAAAATCCGCTCAGAGATCGACTCGGTAGGGTGGGGGGAGGTGTCCCCATCTTCCATCGAGGTGATCCCTGCTGCTGATTCGGTCGGCATGGGAGAGTCGCCGATCGAGGCCCTCCGGAAGAAGAAGGACACATCGATACTGAAGGCGGCCCGGCTCGTGGCCGATCACAAGGCGGATGCGCTCGTGTCCGCGGGAAACACAGGCGCCACGGTCGCGGCCACCACCCTTTCCCTCAAGCTGTTGAAGGGGGTTCGACGCCCGGGGATAGCGGTCACCGTCCCGGCCGTCGAAGGGGTCGCCACCATCATTGACGTGGGGGCCAATATCCAGTGCAAACCGATCCATCTCTATCAGTACGCCCTCATGGCCTCGGCTTACCATCAGCACATATACCGCCACCCCGATCCGAAGGTAGGCTTGCTCAATATCGGCGCGGAAGTTCGGAAGGGCAACGACCTGGTGCGCAAGACGGCGGATCTCCTTGGCGACTCCTCTCTCCACTTTTCCGGATACGTCGAGGGGCAGGAGATTTACAAGGGGGACTGCCAGGTCTTTGTCTGCGACGGCTTCACCGGGAACATGATCCTCAAGGTATCCGAGGGGGTCGCGGTGGGCCTCATCGGCATGATGAAGAAGAAGCTGAGCGGCGAGGCGGTCGGGCGCGCAGGAGAAGAGGTGGTCTTCCTCTCCCGTATCAAGAAATGGTTCTTCGGACGGTTGATGGGGAAGATGAAGGGCATCGTCGACTATTCCGAATATGGCGGGGCACCGCTCCTCGGCGTCGATGGAGTCTGTATCATCGCCCATGGCCGATCCGATCCGAAGGCGATCGCCAACGCGATTCGCGTGGCGAAGGAATTCAGCCTCCACGACGTCAACAAACACATCGTCGAGCAGCTCGAGCCGTCGAGGGAGCTCGATTCCGCCGGCAAGAAGGTCGGCTAGCCTGGGGCGGCGGATGAGCCAGACCAAGGCCTACATCGCGGGCTGCGGTTCTTACGTGCCGGAGAACGTGATCTCGAATGATGATCTTTCCAGGCTGGTGGACACGTCCGATGAATGGATCGTCCCGAGAACCGGGATCCGCGAGCGCAGGAAGGTGGAAGTAGGGAAGGAAGCTTCCTCGGACCTGGCGACGGCGGCGGGCCTGAAGGCGATCGAGATGGCGGGCATCTCGGCCTCGGACCTGGACTTGATCGTGGGGGCCACGATCACGCCGGATCATCTGTTTCCCAATACGGCTTGTCTCGTTCAGAGGAACCTGGGGGCCCACGAGGCGGCCGCCTTCGATCTGTCGGCCGCCTGCGCCGGATTCATCTACGCCCTGGAGGTGGCCAAGCAGTTCGTGATCTCGGGGACACGCAAATGCGTCCTCGTGATCGGAGTGGACTGCATGACCACGATCACCGATTACACGGACAGGAACTCCTGCATCATCTTCGGGGACGGGGCCGGGGCGGCAGTCGTGAGGCCCTCGGAAGGGGATTCACAGATTTACGAGACGACCCTGGGTGCCCGCGGGGAGGGCGACCTGTTCCTCGTGCCAGCAGGCGGATCGCGCCTCCCGGCCAGTCACGAGACGATCTC
This sequence comes from Planctomycetota bacterium, assembly GCA_027296055.1. Classification (GTDB taxonomy): domain Bacteria; phylum Planctomycetota; class JAPUJT01; order JAPUJT01; family JAPUJT01; genus JAPUJT01. The sequence goes on from JAPUJT010000077.1 coordinate 20,779, forward strand.
GAGCGGGGGGCACTTTCTCAAGATGGAAGGACCCAAGGTATTTCGATTTGCCGTACAAAAGATGGAGGAGCTCCTGGATGCTGCCACCACGCAGAACGGATTCTCCAAGGATGACGTCAAGTGGGTGATACCCCATCAGGTCAACCTCCGTATCATGGAGAGCGCCTTCCGGCGGATAGGGATTCCGATGGACAGGGTCATCATCAATATTGATCGGTACGGGAACACCTCGGCCGCCAGTGTACCCATGGCATTGGATGAGGCGGTACGAGATGGACGAATTCAGAGGGGAGATCTCTGCGCCATGGTAGCTTTCGGTGCGGGGCTCTCCTGGGCATCGACTCTACTCCGCTGGTAAAATTAGAGGGTGACCTGACGTCACTCGAGGATGATCATGGGACTCGCCCTACTGTTTCCTGGGCAGGGGGCCCAGTTTGTCGGAATGGGCGCCGACCTGTACCGCTCGCATCCCCCATCGAAATCGATCTTCGATCGGGCGTCGGAGCAGGTGGATTTTGACCTGCTCGGAGTTTGTTTCGAGGGCCCGGAGGAGGCTCTGGCCAAGACGGCCGCCTGTCAGGTGGCGATCTACGTGACCAGCCTTGCGGCCTGGGGGTTCTGGAAGGAACAGACTGCCACCCCCGAGCCAGCGGTATCTGCGGGGCTCAGCCTGGGGGAGTACACCGCTCTCACGATCGCAGGGGCTCTCAGCTTCGAAGAGGGCCTGGATCTCGTGTCCAGGCGGGGGGCCCTGATGCAGAAGGCCTGCGAAGAGAGGCCCGGGACCATGGCTTCAGTGATCGGGCTCTCCGCGGAAGCGGTCGAGGGGGCCCTGGAGGGGGTGGACGGAGTGGTCCAGGTGGCCAACTATAACTCCCCGTCGCAGGTCGTCCTGACGGGGGAGGAGGGGGCTGTCCGCAGGGCAGCCGACCGGTGCAAAGAAATGGGGGCCAAGAGGGTGCTTGAACTCAGCGTGGCCGGGGCCTACCATTCTCCGCTGATGAAGCCGGCAGAGGAGGCGTTGCGGCCTCGCCTGGCGGAGGCGTCAATTCGACCGCCTACCCACCCCGTGATCCTGAATGTCACGGGCCGGGAGTCGAAAGACCCGGAGTTGATCCGGGATGGCCTGATCCGGCAGGTGACTTCTCCGGTTCGCTGGAGCGAGTCGATGAGTCGCTTGCGGGATCTCGGCGTAGATGGAGCGATAGAGATGGGGCCCGGTCGGATACTGAGGGGTCTCATGCGGCAGATCGATCGTGGCCTGCCCGTCGAGAGCCTTTGCTCGATGGAATCGATCCAGGCTGAGGGAAAGTAGAGGATGGATGGGCCGGTTCGATGGCAAGAACGTCCTGGTGACCGGGGGTTCGCGGGGGATTGGCCGGAGGCTCTGCCTCGAGTTCGCCCGGGAGGGCGCCAAGGTTGCCACCGTCGCACGCTCGAACGATGCGTTGCAGGAGACGGCTCGCCTCGTCGAGGATGCGGGCGGAAAGTGTCTCGCTATCCCGGTCGACATCACCCAGAGTGCGTCGGTCAACGATGCCGTCGCGCAGATCCTGGAAAATCTGGGTGGGCTCGATGTCCTCGTGAACAACGCGGGCGTCACGCGGGACGGTCCGCTCATTCGAATGTCGGACGAATCGTGGGATCTGGTGATGGACACCAACATGAAGGGTACCTTCTACTTCACTCGCGCGGCGGCCCGACCGATGCTCAAGAAGAAGACCGGTTCCATCGTCAATCTGACCTCGGTGGTCGGGATCATGGGGAATCCTGGGCAGGCCAATTACGCTGCCTCGAAGGCGGCCATCATCGGTTTCACCAAGGCCTGCGCCAAAGAGTTCTCGAGGCGAGGAGTGAGAGTAAATGCCGTCGCCCCTGGATTCGTCAACACGGCGATGACAGAGGCGCTGGGAGATCAGGTGAAGGAATCGATCCTGTCACGGGTGCCTATGGGTCGCTTCGGGAGCGCCGAGGAGGTGGCGGAGGCGGTTCTTTTCCTGGCGGGCGATGAGGCTTCCTACATGACGGGAGTGGTCCTCCAGGTCAACGGGGGGCTCCACATGTAGATACGGTTGTAGGGGGACGGCAGGAGAGCGTCGTATTGTGCCGTAGGGGTAGTTAGGTTTCGCCATTCAAGGGAGGGCAGGCAAAGTGTCTCAGGTAGCAGACAAGGTCATTGACATTGTTTGTGAGCAGCTCGGCGTCAACAAGGAGAAGGTGAGCTCCGAGACCTCCTTCATCAACGATCTCGGTGCGGACTCTCTGGACCAGGTCGAGCTGGTGATGGAATTCGAGGATGAGTTCGATCTGAACATCCCCGATGAGGAGGCGGAGAAGATCCAGACGGTTGGCGATGCCATCCGCTATATCGAGGAAAAGGCCGGGTCATGAGTCGACGGGTGGTGATCACCGGCTTGGGGCCGGTCACGGCCATCGGGTTGGGCTGTGATGATTTCTGGGAAGCGATCCGGGCGTCGAAGAGCGGCGTCAGTCAGATCGAGGCATGGGACACCTCCGAGCATTCGGTCCGGATAGGTGGCGAGATCAAGGATTTCGACGCCGCGCGATGGCTCGATCGGAAGTCGGTGAGGCGGTTCGATCCGTTCGTGCAGTTCGCCCTGGTCGCATCGGACTTTGCCCTGGAGGATGGGGGGGTCCAGCCGGACAGCCTCGACCGCGCCCGGGCCGGCTGTGTCGTCGGCTCCGGCATCGGGGGTCTCGCGGAGATAGGGACCCAGCATTCGAATCTGTACGACCGTGGCCCATCCCGCGTCTCCCCGCTCTTCATCCCCCGCATGATGATCAACGCGGCTCCAGGGGAGATGGCGATCCGATACAAATTCAAGGGACCCAACTTCGCCACGGCATCGGCATGCGCGTCCGCGACCCATGCCATGGGTATGGCGTTCCGGCTGATCCGGAACAACGAGGCCGACTTCATTCTTACTGGCGGCTCCGAGGCAGCCATTCGCCCCGTCGCGATCGCCGGATTTTCCAGCATGAAGGCTCTCTCCACCCGGAACGACTCGCCGGAGACGGCGAGCCGCCCGTTCGACCTGAACCGGGACGGTTTCATCATGGGCGAGGGGGCGGGCATCCTTGTCTTCGAGGAGCTGGAGCATGCCCGGTCCCGGGACGCGAAGATCTACGCGGAGGTCAAAGGCTTCGGAATGACCGATGACGGCCATCATATCACCGCGCCGACGCCCGATGGGCAGGGAGCGGCGGATGCGATGACCATGGCCCTGAAGGAGGGGGGGGTCGCGCCCGAGGACGTTCAGTACATCAACGCCCACGGAACCTCCACCAAGTTCAATGACGCGATGGAGACTCGCGCGGTGAAGACGGTATTCGGCGACCACGCCTCCAAGACGGCCATCAGTTCGACGAAATCCCAGCTGGGGCACCTGCTAGGAGCCTCAGGGGGCGTAGAGTTGATAGCAACCGCCCTCGCGATCCGAGACAGCATTCTTCCACCCACGATCAATCTCGAGACCCCCGATCCGGACTGCGATCTCGACTATGTACCGAACGAGCCGAGGTCGATGGACGTCCAGAACGCCCTTTGCAATTCGTTCGGGTTCGGCGGCCACAACACCTGCATGCTCATCAGCAAATTTCATAGCTAGAGTCCCCTCCACTGCCGTACGATGGACGGTATGCTGGAGATTCGCTCGATTTACATGGATCACGCAGCCACGACGCCAGTGAGGGCGGAGGTGGTGGAGGCGATGCTTCCCTACCTGAAGGGGGAGTACGGCAACCCCTCGAGTCTTCATGGAGCCGGACGACGGGCGCGCGACGCCGTCGAGAGGGCGCGGGAAAAAGTGGCCGCCTCCATCGGCGCCGCTCCCCAGGAGATCGTCTTCACAAGCGGAGGGACCGAGTCGGACAACCTGGGAGTCATCGGTGCGATGCAGGCGATGGAGAAGAAGGGTCGCAACCATCTGATCACTTCCGCCATAGAACACCACGCCGTCTCGCACTCGGCGAGCCTCCTCCGACAGCGTGGTTTCGATGTGACGATCGTCAAGGTCGGTGAGGGCGGGCAGATCGATCCTCGTCGTGTGGAGGAGTCCTTGAGGTCGGAGACGGGCGTGGTCTCCGTCATGATGGCGAACAACGAGACGGGAACGATACAGCCGATCGCCCAGGTGGCGAAGTTTCTGGAGGGCCGCGAGACCCTCTTCCACACGGATGCGGTCCAGGCGGTGGGAAAGGTGCCGGTCGACGTCTCGGCTCTCGGCGTAGACATGCTCTCGATCTCGTCCCACAAGCTCCACGGCCCCAAGGGGGTCGGCGCCCTCTATATGAAGAAAGGATCGTTGCTGGCGCCGCTCCTCGTCGGGGGGCCGCACGAGTTCGGCCGCCGCGCGGGTACGGAGAACGTCCCCGGGATCGTCGGATTTGCGTTAGCACTGGACCTCGCGACCCGTGAGCTGGACACGATGTCGAGGAAGGTGGCAGGTCTCCGGGATCGTCTCCAAGAGAGGATCTCGGAACGCATCGAGGGCGTGGCCCTGACGGGTGATCCGGAAGAGCGGCTCCCCAGCATCCTGAATATCCGGTTCCGGGGCGTGCCGGCGGAGGCCCTGGTGGTCCGCCTCGACGAGGAGGGCGTCGCGATTTCCTCCGGGTCGGCCTGCACGGCCGAGACCCTCGAGCCCTCCCCCATCCTCCTGGCCCTGGGACTGGACCGGCAAGAAGCCGGGACCGCCGTCCGATTCTCCGTGGGTAGGGACAACACGGAGGCCGAGGTGGACCGCGTGACGGATCTGCTCGTTCACATCGTCTCCGAGCTCAGATCCGCCCGATCCGCCCGTAGTTGACTCCCCCCTGTACCCATCGTATAATGCAGGGTGCATCAAGTGGAGAACGCCGTAGACGCTAAGCATTTCAGGAGTTGTGTCTCCTGTCATGCCTCTCAAACAGGCCTTCGGAAAAGGTGGTATAATCGTGGCTGGCAGGAAGCTCTCGAAGGAGATTCTTACGCGATTGAAGAAGAAACTTCTTCAAAGAAAGACCTACCTGATGCAGGAGCTGAACAGCCGGATCAGCGAAGCCAGCTCATCCAGCGACGCCCAGCTGACCGATCTCATGGACATAGCTTCCGATTCCTTCGATGACGAGCTGGCAATGAGCCTCGCCTCGGTAGAGCGCGAGGAGATCGTCGAGATCGACGAAGCTCTGGTCGAGATGAAGGCAGGGAAATACGGCCTTTGCAACGTATGCGGCCGCGCGATCGGCATGAAGCGATTGGAGATGGTCCCCTTCTCGATCCTCTGTATTGTATGCAAGACGAAGCAGGAGACAGAAGGGAATCACGGCGGTGAAGAGTAGCGCCCCTTCCCAGATTGCCCTTCCGCTCGGAGGCTCTTCAGCATAAGTCGCTAGCGGCCCGAGCGGGTCCCCAGGGCGGGGCCATCCAGGAGTCCGTGATGGAGCTCGAGAGGGTTCGGCTTCGAAACGTTATCGGTCCGACCGCCGGCGGAACCGCTGTCATCCTCGGCAACGATAAGAAGAACTTCGTCATGTATGTCGGGGTCTTCGAGGGGGCGGCGATCCTGCGAGAGCTGAACAGCGAAGAGCCTCCCCGGCCGCTCACTCACGAGTTGATCGGCTACCTGCTGACCGGTTTCGGGATCAAGGTCAAGCAGATCATCATCTCCGACATAGTGGACAACACCTTCTGTGCCACGCTCGTCCTCGAGCAGAGGATCAACGGATCGGATGATGACGACGATACGAAGAGGAACGAGGTCCGCATCGACGCCCGGCCCAGCGACTGCATCGTGATCGCGCTCAAGACCAAGTCCGACATCTTCGTCACCCGTGGAGTGATGGAAAAGGTCAAAGACATCAGCGAAGAGATCAGCGCGATCCAGCAGAAGGATATCAAACCTGGCCCGGGAGAGTTCAAGCTCGGAGACCTGGGACTCGATCTCGAGCTTGACCTCGGGGAGAAGGAGGACGAGGAGGACGAAGACGACCCCAAAGAGGACTTCCTCTAACTTCCATTCTGCGCTGCAAGGCGCACCGGTCCCTGCCTCCTGGCAACTTCATGACGAGAAACCTGACCATACGCCCGGCCTGGGTCGG
>JAPUJT010000078.1 GCA_027296055.1 Planctomycetota bacterium
GTGGGCCGTCGCTTGAGAGCCGAGCTCGATGGGGTCGTGGAAATCCACGCCTTCGGCGGGGGCTACTGCGGGCTCAGCTTCGTCGAGGAGGACAGGGTCAATGTCTGCATGCTCCTCACGAACAAGCTCCTCAAGGCCCTCCCTTCCTCGGAATGGAACGGGCTCCTGCTCGCGCTCGGAGAGGCGAACCCGCTGCTTCGCGGGCGCTTCGAGGCCCTCATACCCTGCGACGATGAAGAAGTCCATGCGGTCGGAGGGATCCCCTTCTCCTCCAAGGAGCGGGCCGCGGGCCCGGCGCTGCTGACCGGCGACGCGGCCGGCATGGTCGCCCCCTTCTCTGGGGGCGGCCAGGCGATGGCCCTCTCGAGCGGAGTCCTTCTCGCCCGGCTGATCCTGGCCCATCCGGTGAAGTTGACCGCCCGCGGATTTCAGGGGCTTGCCGGCCGCTGGAACCGGGTATGGCAATCGAACTTCGGCCGGCAGATGCGGCTCGGACGCTGGCTGCAAGGGCTGATCCTGAGCCCCATCGCCATGGAGGTGGTGGCAGGAACGCTGACCAGGGTACCGTACGTTGCCAGGTATCTCGTCAGATTGACGAGAGCGTAGAGAGTTGTGAGTCGATGGGCAACATGCGCAAATCTATCCCCTGACGCTCACTTCAGATCACCTTCACCCGGGCGGGACCGTGCGGATCATTCGCGACGGATCTCGCGGAGCATAGCTTCGATCGTTGGCCTCCAGCCCCCGTCGGCCCCCTTCAAGGATTCGGCCAGATCGGACTCGGCCTCTTCCAGCCTCCCGAGTCGGAAGAGCGCCATGCCCCGGTAGCGGTGAGCAGTCTCCCGCCGCGACGTGCCTCGCTTGAGCGCCCAGGACGCGTCCTCGATCGCTCCTTCATACTCCTCGACGTGAAACCTCGACGCCCCTCGACCGACGAACGCCTCGGTGCGTAGAGGGTCGCGTCGGATCGCCTGGTTGAAGTCGGCTGCAGCCTCCTGGTGACGCCCGAGATCGTTCAGGGCCGCGCCTCGGGCGATCATTGCCTTGATCATGTCAGGCGCTCGTTCGAGGGCTCTGTTGAAGGCCCCGACCGCCTCCTCGGGGCGATCCTGATCTGCCTTGGCGACCCCACGCTCGTACAACGCCTCCGCCTGATGGGACTCCGCGAAGGCCAGCCATGGATCCAGGGCGGACGCGAGTCCCGGTTTCCGATCCACGGCAGCCATCCAGCTCTCCGCCGCCTCCTCGTACCGCTCTGCAAGAAAGAGCGCGTGGCCACGGTACCGATGGACTTCGGGGTCTTCCGGATCGAGCCGGAGGGCCTCCGCCAGGTCGGAGAGGGCATTCTCCGCGCGGCCCAGGCGGAGGTTCACGACGCCCCGGTAGAGATAAGCGCGACCATCGGGGTTGTCCGTGGAGAGTCGAGCGTCGAGAGCGGCAAGGGCCTCCTCGAAAGGGGCTTCCCCCCTCTCGGCGCGCTCGTAGAGAGCTACGGCCTGCGGGAGGGATCCCAGCTGGATTCCCTCGACCATCGAGGCGAGATCGGCCTCTGCAGCCGTGTTGGAAGATGAGGCGACGAGCTCGGCGGCGAAGGCGACGCCACGGCCCACAGCGACCCAGAGAAGCCTCTGCTCGGGCATGCTCTTCAGCAGATCCTCCTTCAGGAACCGAATCACCCGAAACCCCAGGACGCCGGGGAGAGACTCCGATCCCTTCTGCTCGTAGCCCAACGACGTCGCCGTCCTCGCGACCTCGGACTCACCCCCGGGGGCCGAGCTTATGTCCAGTCGAAACGTCTCCCAGAACTTCTCCCCCGCCTGATCCCTGTGGAGTCTGCGCAGTATCAGTCTCTCCGCGGACTCTTCCTCCAGGCACCAACCCTCGGGGATTTGCGTGATCAGGATGTCGTAGCGGTCGCTTCGCCAGGATGAGATCGGTTCGCACGAGGCGCATCCCGAGGATGCGATTGCCGATGCCAGAGTCAAGACGGTGAGGAGGACCCCGGCAAGCGGATACGATCGGGAGGGCATGCGGAACCTCTCATGTTATCGGCAGGAGGATCCCGACAGCGAAGGTCGCCTGCCGACCTTCCCAGGCGAGACCGTTATCTCCCGGAAAGCCTCTCGTGTACTGGATGGAGAAACGGACGAACAGCTTTCCAGTGAGGTAGAACTCCACGCCCGCGCCGAGTCTGAGATAATTCCCACTCCCTCTCCTCTCGAGATCCGGCTTCGCCGGAACCGAGACATCTGAAGAGTAGTTGTACCGTCCACCACCAATCGAGAGGTAGAGCTGATCGGCGCCTTCCCCGTATTTCAGGAGGAGGGATCCTCCCGTCGTCGTGAGGCTGGAGCTGAGAGGGGAGCTTGACAGGGTCGTCGCCACCTCGAAGTCGAGCTCAGGATAGAAGATGTGGAAGAGCTTCATGAAGTCGAGCTCGACGCCGGCGAAGAAGCCGCCGCCGATCTCGTCGATTCGCAGGTCGCCCGGGGCATGTTCTCCGAAGTAGAGGTACTCGAGAGAGATTCCAAAGCGGGGGATGGCGACGACCGGGTCGTCCTGGGCCGCGGCCCTCGATGGGGCGATGGCGATCATCAGAACGACCGCGGCGAAGAGCGCGCACGGGGAGAGCCACCGATGGGATTCGGAAACAACAAAGGGTGAAGGAATGGTTCAGCCTCGTCTCTGACAGGAATCCTTGGGGAAAGGAGTGATTCGACCGGGGACCCTCGCTGTCAGTCCCACGATCCGCCGCCGGCGATGCCTTCGAGCTGACGGTAAGCCGTCCCCTTGGTGGGGGAGGAGCTGCTGCGCCCGGAGCTGCTGGAAGTCCTCTGCGACGCCATCCGGCTCGCCACCCTCCGTTGCCTCTCCGCGGCCTCCGATATGAAACGGCGACGTCCCGTCGCCTCTCCACCTACCTGGACGATGGAACCGAGGCCCGACGCGATCGTCCCTCCTAGCCAGACCACTCCACTGCCGACACCCTTTCCCACCGCAACGATCCCCGAGCCGACCCATACGAACCCCCCTCCGACGGCGGCGATGCCGGAGCCGATGTTGTCCAGGGTCGTCTCCCCAGATTCCAGCTTCGGGCCGGCCGCGAGGCTTTCCGCGAACGTCCCCGTCGGGCGAACGTCGACTGTATTCGTCCCTTCCCCGGGGAGGAGTGGGATCGCGGGATACGCCTGATGGCCTCGCGCCTGAATCCTCTCTCGCATCGCCTCGAAGCCCTCGATGGCCCGCTCGGCCTTCCTCATCCGTTCCTGCTGCCTGCGGATCGCGATCTCGAGATCCATGATCCTCTTCTGGACGCCACCCATCGCCAGGTCGTAGCTTCCTTTATTATGCTCGAGCTGTTTCTCCAGCTTGTGGGCGACGTACCATTGCCCAGCGGCGCCCGCGGCGGGGATCGCCACCTTGGCCCACCCGGCGAGTGCCTTGACCGTCGTCTTCGCTCCTGTCTTCGTACCCGCGACAAGAGCGTCCACCGCCAGCGTCTTGAGGTCGTCCCCGCGCTTCTCCCAGATCGCATCCATGGCCTCTCCGGCCTTGAGGTCTTTCGCCAGCAGGGCGGCCAGCCTCAGGCCGTCGAGGGCGACCTTGGCGCCTGGCACGAGGTCCTTGTCCGCATACCCCTCGACGAAGGAATCCGCCGCCTGCTCCAGTGCGTGAATGATCTCGTCCCCGTCCTCGCCCATCAGGACGTCGCGGATCTTGTCAGGGGTGCCCCCGGCCATCTTGATCGCCCGGATCACTTCTTCAGCGCCTTCGAACTGATCCGCCACGTCGGACAGTCCGGCGGAAATGAGTCCCGTGACGGCCTTGATCGCTTCTTTCTTCGCCTCCGCTCTGAGGCCCTCGATGTCGGCAGCAAGGGCGGAGACGGAGCGATCCTCCTCGCGCCGTCCGGCCAAGTGGAGAGCCATCCCGCGGAACTTCTCGAGCTCGGCCTGGGCCAGGCTCAACTCTCCCTTCGCCCGGTCCCGCGCGGCGACCTGGTCCCGGGTCCACTCGTCGATCATCCGGGTGCGATCGTTCTCTTCGGCCTGGGCGCCTGAGAAGGGGAGGAGCAAGCCCACTGCCACTGCGCAGAATATCAAGAAGCTCGCCTTGTATTGGATTTGCATAACTTACTCCGTGGCGAGAGAACGCCTTATGGAAGGATCATAGGTCAGGGCCGGGTAGGCGTCAAGAACGGCGCGAGGAGCCGGTTCCAGTCGAAGCGAAGGGGCCTGAGGAGCGGCGCGTGACCTGGAGATTCGACCAAGTCGGATAACGCTCCCCTCATCTTCCGCCTGGACGTGGCGACCTGCAAGTGGTCTAGATTTTGATCACGAGAGAGACGCCCATCCCCCATTCGCCGAGGAGGTAGACGTCCAGGCGGCCGGCGAGCGGACCACTGGAGACTTCGGCGCCCAGGCGAACCACGATCAGGTCTTCCGCATTGAAGTCGGCATCCCATTTGTCAGGATCCGCCTTGTCCGCCTCTTCCACGTCGAGATTCGCGTCATAGATGAGGAAGCCAAACCCCAAGTACGGTCGGATGATCCCGATCCGGGTCCCGACGAAGAACGTCAAGCGGTGTCGGGAGAAGCTGTAGTCGCCCTCGATGTCATCATCGAAGAAGCGCTCGTCGTTGAAGTGGGCCCAGCCGGTGATGAACTGGTACTCCGCGCCGGCCCACAGTCGAACTTGCTTCACCTGATGCAGGCGATACCAGGCGCGTAGCTGAATTCCGACCGCAAGGTCCGCCTCGTCGAGTGAGGTGTTGTGCTCCTCATCATTGCCGGGGCCGGGCTCGTGCACGCTCATGTTGTGGATGTTCTCGCTCAGGGCCGTCGACATGCTGCCCAGAAGGAAGTCGGCATCGAGCTCGAACCCCGCTATCGCCGGCGGCGCGAGGTGTATCCCCATCGCGAACCCCGCGAAGACGTGGCGGGCCTTGTAGTCGATATTGTGGTTGGCCTGGTCGGTGTTGCCAGGGTCGGGACCGCCCCGGGTCGAGATCGAGTCGACCTCGATCCGGATGTCCGTTCCCTCGGCGATGGGCCCGAGGTGAAAGGAGAAGGGATCGGAATCGCCGGATCCGGACCTCCCCTGGGCCTCCGCCGTATTGAGCCCCCCGAATGCGAACGCAAGGATAGCGCCAACTGCCAGGTATCGACGCATGAAAGTCTCCTATCAAGGGGTTCGGGACGAGGCGCCAAAGGGCTCCGCAGCCCGTCCGAAATAGTCCAGCCACATGATGGGAAGGACCGACCTCGATGTCCAGGGATCAGATATCGAGCTGCCTCGCTGGGTCCAGACCGGGCTCGACCCTGCCGTGAGCCGCCGACCTTCCGCAGCCTAACTCTTGACAGGGGCAACGCCTGTAGTAATATGGGGCGATCGCGCGCCATTCAGGGACCCTACCGTGCACATGGGTGCCTGTGGGTCGGATGGGGGACAAGGCGCGGCGCGGTCGACGCATCCTCAGAAAAACCTGGCCAATCTCGCATGATGGAATGATGGAGGTCGAGTCATGGGCTCCGCATCGTCCGTTTCCCCGAACCCCAAGGTCCCTGCGGGTCACCGGGCCGGCACCGCCCTCCGTAAGGAGCTTCAGGGCGATCGCCACATCTTCACGGATGAGTTTCCTCCGACGCCCGAAAACGTATCCGCCGTCTTCAAGGCCCTGGAGGGGTTCCCCGGATGTTTCGACGAGGCGTCGGATTCGTTCAAGCTGGAGGTGATCGGCCAGTGGGTGACCCAGCAGATGCACGAATTCCGACAGGCCGTGCTATCTGGAGAGGCTCCACCTGCCCAGGCGCCGAAAGCGGCGCCGATAAGACCCTCCGCGTTGCCCTCGATCGCGCGTCCGCAGTCGAAAAAACCCTCCAAGCCCAAACCCAAGCCCGTCGAGGTGTCCTCGATCTTTCCGAAGCCCGAGGCGCCGATGCCCCCAGTCGAGGAGTCCTCGATCTTTCCGAAGCTCACGGCGCCGAAGCCTTCCGCGGAGAAGACACAGAACCGTCTCGCGGAGCTGGCAAAGCACACCGAGGACCTGCTGGACCAGATCAGCGGGCTCGAGAATCGCCAAGACCAGAACAAGGAGACCCTCGCGAAGGCAGCGGAAGCGATGGGTCTCGAAGTGGATGGGGAGGGCCTGTCCGAGGCCGTGGTCGAAGGCGTCAGCCTACTGAGGGCATCCCGGGATCAGATCCTCCAGGAGAAGGATAAACTTCAGGAGGATGCGAAAGCCCTCGCCGAGGCGCAGTCGGAGCGCGATGGGCTCAAGGATCAGATCGACGCCCTGGCCAAGGTCGAGGCGGAGCGAGATCGGCTCCAGGACGAGGTGGCCGCCTTCGCGGAAGTGCAGGAGGAGCGGGATAAATTCAGGGAAGAGTTAAAGGCCCTCCAGGCGGCCCAGAAGGAGAGGGATCAGCAGGAACCGGACAAGGACCTCGAGGAGATAGAGAGGGAGCGAGACCATCTGAGAGACCAGGTCCAGATTCTCGCCGACGTTCAAGAAGAGCGGGATCAGCTGAAGGGCAAGGTGAAACTCCTCTCGGGGGTGGAGAAGGAGCGGGATAACCTGAAGGAACAGCTCGAGGCTCACTCCGACGTGGAGAAGGAGCGGGATCAGCTCAACGACAAGGTCAAGATCCTCTCACACGTTGCGGCCGAACGGGATGATCTCAAGAGCCAGATCAAGGGTCTGGCCGAGGTTCAGGCGGAAAGGGACAAACTGGCCCGACAGGTCCAGGAACTCTCCGAAGTGCAGGCCGAGCGGGATCGGCTCAAGCGCCAGATCGAGAATCAGGTGAAGCTCCTGTCGGATACGAAGTCGGAGCTGGCTCAGCTCCAGACCCAAACCGCCACCCTCTCCGAGCAGCTGGACAAGGATCACGCGCAGATCGAGGAGCAGGCGGGGAAGCTCGCCGAGAGCCAGAAGGAACGGACGAAGGCCCAGGGGGAGCTGGAGGCCCTCACCCAGCAGCAGGCGAAGGACAGGGAGGGGATCTTCCAGACGCTACCTGCGGATCTTCTGAAGGCGATCGGCTCCGATCGGGCCAGCAAGGAACCCGTGGAGGCGATCAAGGCGGGCATCAAGGCCCTGAGCGTCAAGCTGGACGAGGCGGCCAAGAGTGCGTCCAAGGCTCGCACGGATATGGAGCAGCATCAAAAGGATTCCGAAGCCTCGGAAGGCAGACTCCGGGAAGAGATTTCGTTCATGACGAAGCAGCTCGAGCAGGCCCGGAAGGAACGGGACGAAGCCAGAGGCAAGTAGCTCCATCCGGCAAGACTTGTCCGCACTGGATCCCTGACCCTGGAATGCTGGTCGGGAATTCCACCCTCAAAGTACCCTCTGAACCACCACGTGCTTCCCGTCCTTCCAAAGGTTGCGCTCCATCTCTTCTGCCGGTACCGAGATCACGGGGACCCCGGCGCTCGTCACTGTCGCCTGATCCGGAACCATTCGAGCGGCGCGGCCGCGTATCGAGCGGAGCCCGCCAAGCCACCACCGGGCATCGTCGACGAAGAGGATGTCGCCGGGCGAGGCCCTCAGCTTCTCGAGAGATTCCGCCGAGAGTGCCAGTCCGGGAAGCTCAGGCCCGCCTTTCTCTTGCGGGCCCGGCATGCCGGGAGCCTCGCCAGCTCTGATGATCATGCGAATCTTCGGACCCCCACCGTCATCCTTGGTCGGGCCTCCCTTGAACTTATCCCGCGCCTCCTTCAATGTCGCCCAGGTGAGGCCGATCACCTCTTCAGCGGGACGGGGTCGCGTGAACAAGGTGACTCCCACGGCGATGACCGTGGAGACGACGACACCGTAAAAGGCCCTTATGTAGGTGTACTCTCCGGGAGTTCCGTGCGCGAAGGGGGTCACGAGATCGGGCACATAAAGGGATGCGAACATCAAAGCCGTCCCCCCGGCGAGGGTCGCGAGGGCCGCAGCAGGTGTAAATCGCCTCCAGAAGGCGCCGAGTATGAGGGCGACGGCCATCGGAGGAGTGACGGCCGCCATGAATTTTCCGTGAGCCGCGTAGATCGTCGGCTCGGCGGCCAGGACAGGAACGAGAGCGACTCCGCACGACGCAGCCAGGAGCGAGGCGACGCGGGCGACCCGGAGCTCGCGCACCTGCTCCCGCCTGGGATCGGAACTCCCGAAACGTTTGTCTCGACGGCGCCGCCAGGGCCGGTAGATGTCGTTCGTGAGAATGGCGGACGTGGCATTGATCAGCGTGTCGGTCGTCGACATGAGAGCCGCCGCCATCGCCGCCATGATCAGGCCGAAAATCCCGGGGCGGGAGAGCATCGCCGCCACTTCGACAAAGATATCCTGGGCCGAAGTGTCCGCGGCGATCTCTCCACGGGTGACGAGCCCCGCGCCGATCCAACCTGCCCCGGAGACGGCGATCGCCGCGAGCGGCATCAGGATGAGAATCGTCACCGCCGCGGCGCGCCTCCCCTCGGAGACGCTGCGCGTGGCCAAGAACCTCATGATGATCCCCTGGTGCATGAAGTAGAACGCGACGCCTCCGACCATCCCATCCTGCCAGAAGATCCCGACGAAGTTGAAGTCTGCCGGCGTGTTGAAGCTCGGAAAGGCGGACCTGTGCATCGCGGGTAGGGAACTCCAGAAGCCATCGAGCCCTCCCAGGTGCGTCACACCCAGGATGAAAACCGTCAGGCCAGCGACGAGCAGGAGGATCCCCTGAAGGAGATCCGTCATGATCACCGAGGTCTATTCGGCCGTGAGTTGCCATAATTCCCCTATGGCCTAACGGGTTAGGGAAAGAGGCCAAGATGGGGATGACCACGAGGGCACCCGGCTCGGCACCCGAGCGCGCCAGATCGGCCCCTCCCGACGTCGTCCGGTTCGGGGTCGAGTTGTAGTCGAAGACGACGATCATCTTCAGGGCGGACATGATCACGACGCCGTTGATGTGGACCGTGTTCCGCCTCTTGCCGTCGTCCCCGTCGCCCCTACCACATCGGCCGCTGACCGGCCCAGGATCCACGGAGAGGCCCGCGGATAGCGGGCGAGACTCCCATGGACGGCCCAAGCCATCGGAGCCGGCCACGGGGCACAAGGAGGGGGTCCAGGTGGGAAAGAAAACCGGGCGCCCCCGAAGACGCCCGGCCTCGATAACGTGAGCCGGCCCGTCCCTCGAACCCCCGGAACCGGGGACGCGGGGGAGAGGCCGGAACCCCTCCAGTGGGTTGCGCTCAGGCTGCCCCCCTTTCCGACCGGGCCCGCATCCAGCCGTCAAGCGCCTGGATCACCTGTCGGACGGAGAGTTCCATTCGACCGTCCTGGTACTCCGCAAGGTCCTGCCACCGCGGTGGAGTTGCCAGAATCCCCTCGGCGCCTACGATGGAATCGATGCGCACCTGGACAGCGGGCCCGAGTAGCATCGGCTCGCCCCGGAATTCGAACGTCTCGCACCGGTCCCGGAACCGCCCCGGGAGTTTGGCCGGGTCGTTCGTCGTGAAGATGACGAGACGCCGAAGCCCAAGATTCTCCAGTACAGAGAGCCATACCTGCGCGGCACCTTTGGTGACGTGATCGGCTTCGTCCACGATGGCGACTCTCCAGCCGGACCCGGACCACGGCATCAACGTCATGTCGCGGGCAAGGGTTCGAACCGCGTCCGCGTCTTGCTCTCCTGCGGGTATCCGATGCAACCCCCCGAACTCGTGCTGCCCCACGTCAACCCCCAGTTCAATAGCCAGGGCGAGCGCGGCACTACTCTTCCCGGTCCCCGTGGGCCCAGCGAAGAGGAACGCCGCCGAGTGTGGCGAGACGAGGAAGGAACGGAGCGCGTCTACTGTGGGGCCTTGGCCGATAACTCCGTCAAGGTCTGTCGGTCGATACTTGTCTATGAGTCTCATCTTGGTTCCCATGATTCTCTCCTCTAGAAGATGAACGGAATGAGAAGGTACGCCGCTATCCCCACCATCAAGAATATGTTTGGGGTGTCATTCCAGAATCGGTTGGGCAATGGTCTACTCCCTTCCCTACGCCGCGGCCGTGGTTTCGACCCCGACCGTTGCAGCCGCGATGATCTTCTCGATTGCCTTGCAGGCCCGGCCTAGAACGCGTTCGCATCCCCGACGTAGGGCATCGTCCGCGCTTAGCTTGGGAAACCATTTCTGGGAATAGCCCATGATGTATCGATAGTGGAATCCGTCATTCCGCGGCTGGCGCCCCACCATCCGCGCCAGAACGGCCGCGGTTAGTTCCGCGACGATCTCTTGATCGGAATGCTGGCCCCCCTTTAGCTCCCCATGCTCCCGACCGTCCGCGCAATGGCCTAGTTCATGGAAAAAGGTTTCCTCGGCTTCGTCACAGACAACGATCTCCTGGCCATTCGTCCAGCCGTACCTAGACCCGTTGAATACTTCCGCCCGGACCTTGATCCCCCATTTCTCTGCAACGTCCATCAACGGATGAGCGGGGACGGACGGCATCTCGTAGTCCAGCGATTCCCCCTCGGTGTCCGCGAGACGGAATACGGGAATGGCGACGAACCCGATAAGGCGCGTCGATTCGTCCCCCGTTGCCTTGTCTTCGACCTTGACCATCCGGGGACCGAGAATCGAGAATGACCGCGCTCCCTTCCGTACATGACGGCCGCACATCTTCCATTGCCGGAATCCTCTCGCGTCCGATGTCCCGGCAAGCGCGGCGAGCACCCGATTCCGTAGGGACCATTTCGCTATGGGGATGTTGGGTGCGGGAAACACCGCCTTTTGCACCGTCGCGGGGACGTCCCCGGATAGGAATAGATCGACGACGGCATCAAGCGTTTCCTTGACGCGGTCTACTTTCGGTTTGCCCATGATTCCCTCCGTTGCAGGAGTACTGAATACAGCGCCTTCCCATACACTAGACAGGAGTATACCAGCGTATGACGGGGAAGTCTAGGGGAATCCTATGTATTCTTTTGTAGGGCGTAGGTACGGGGGAACCTTGGCACCCTTCCGGCCCGGCATAGGCTGGAGTAGGGGGGGGGTCTCGACGAAGGGAACCGGCGCCAGTGACTACATGATGATGGGGGAATCGCCGGGCACCGGACACCGGCGCCGTCACGAGCACCGGCACACACGCGATACAAAATGAAGGAGACGACGACCCCCGAGGGGGAGGGGGGGGGCACGGGTGGGGGTCCCTTGGGCGCGCGTATAGCTATTAGGGTGTCCTGACTAAATTTATGATACTTGGATTCAAGCGTGGACTGCATGCAGGGAACCGTCTGCCCGTGGGGTAGCCGAGATTTTTGCCTACTTCTCACTCGCGTTTTGTCGTCTCACTGTGCTAAAATAAAGTGTCGGGCGAAGTGGGCTAGCCGAGTTGTGGAGTAATGACATGCCACCGAAACGCCGCCGCTTTACCGACCTTTGACTAGGAGCCGTTCATGCTTCGACTTAGAAATCCGGAAGCTAGTGGCGTGGATTCGTCGGCCTTCCCCAATATTCCGAAGAAATGGCGCGCCGGAAAGGCCGAGGGGGTGCGTGATCGCATCAAGAAGACCCTGGCGTTTGCGGTCTCCTTCGATGCCGCCGAGCGTGGGGACAGGCCTGAACTCTCCGCGCCGGCCCACGGCCGGTTCATGGCCCACAGGAGGCGTACGAAGGTTCCAGGGGGGAATCCACCGGCGTTCGCCTGGGCGGAAGGGCGGGTTTTGAACCGACCGGTGACATTCATCGCAATCGCTACGCTTCCAGGAGAATACCGATCTCTCGCTGGAGGTCTTCGATCACGGTCTGGATCCGAACCTGAGTGCCTCGACTTCGGAAGGCCCAGCCGCGGATGGTGGAGAATCTGACGTAGCTGAGGGAGAAGACGTGCAGGACCGAGGACTTCACATGGAGATTCCAGCCCTTTGGGATGGGCAGTTTCCGACGCGTCGATGCCTCCGCGAGGATTTCGAGTGGGTTTGCTCGCAGAGATCATAATGACGGTTGGGTGAGAGAGATGCGGAAAGACCCCAGGGGGCCGGAAATCGGTGGACACCCACACCCCGCGGGTTCTCGTTGGAGCAGCCATCCCAGATCAAGCGAGAGTTCTTGTAACTTCTCAACTTGTCGTGATCCCGAATCGTAGCCTCGTGACTAACCGCCTTCTCTGATGGTGACTGTGACGTCCTCGGAAGGGGCGGTAACATCAATGACGGAGCCAGATTCAATCACCCGCCCTGTATCGTCGAACTGCCGGGCCTCGATTTCGTATGGTCCGTCGTCCGCCACGCGCAGCCGGAACCGACCGTTCTGATCGGTCTTGCTTGACGCGGCGGTGATCTGGCCGGACAGGGCCCTGACCATTACCCTCTCCACGCGCCTGCCTAGTGTGTTGAGGACAATGCCTTCGATAACGATAGCCTCGACGAACTGCAGATCTACACGTTGCTTTCCAATCGTGATTACCTCCTTCCGGACATCGCCCAGGACTTCCTTCAGGGACCCATCTCCAGGAGGAGCGTGCGCAGTGACCCATACATTGGACCCACCGAGCACCCTCAGTTCCGCCTCGCCATCCGAGTCCGTGACCGTACTTTGCAAAAACTTTCCGGAATCAGCTGACACCACCGTTACGCTGACCCCCTCGACTGCCCCCCCCCACGGACCCAGCACGAGGACACTCAAAGTAACGAGACCGGACGCTCTAGCGTGGACAACGACGTCCCTGGCCGGAGTGGAGATACCCTTCACTACGCCCTCCCAGTCGTAGAAGACCCCATCCTCGCCAGGAAGGCTTCCCGAGACAAGGATGTCCACCACCGCCCCTTGCGGGCAGTTCAGAACGAATAATCCGTCGGCATCAGTCAGAACATCTAATCCCGGGAGCCCCGAGTGCCGGCCGCCGAACGGAGTTTCACCATCTCTGCCGATGATTCCCTCAACTACCAACGACTCTAGCGGTCTACCATTAGGGTCTTTCACAACACCCCGGATTTCAGATGCTCGCTTCAGGACGAATAGGATCTCCTGTCCCTTGGGGACAACGGACCGGGAAGGGGGAGACATATAACCCGTCTCCATTCGGGCCAACAAAGTTATCGTCTCCTCCGCCAGACCTTCCAATAAAGCAATGCCACTTTCATTCGTCTCAATGAGGTTTCTTGCCGGCCTGTCCCCGCTACGAAAGATTTGCGGGCTGTATGAGGTCAGGATTGGCACGCGGGGAATGGGCTGGCCGATCTCATCCTCTACTCTGACCCGAATGGACCTACCGGAGGGGATGCGAATCTCGACGTCCACAAAATCCTGGCCCGAGCGGAGAAGCACCCTTTCTACGATGGGTTCTCGGCCAGGAGCATCGATTTGGACAAGGTAGGCCCCTTCATCCAGATCGACAAAATGAAACCTTCCCAGGTCATCCGTCACACGCTCATCCAGAGTTTCCTGCACAATGAATCCGGAGCCTCTCTCCCTTTCCTCCGACTCTGCGGACAAGTCCTTGGAGATCGTTACCATGGCGCGTACTAATGGGGTTCCGTCATCTCGGAGGGCTCGACCTTGAATTCTCAGCGGACTGTGAAGCACTACCGTTCCCAAGTCGAGTTCCATCGCTACACGGTGGACATCGGCAAGACGTATGAATTTGCGCCCATAGCCGGGTTTCCAAAACACAAAAGTCTTAGTTAGATTAGAGTTCAGACCCGCGAATGAAAACGCGCCATCCTCCTCAGAAATTACCTTGGCCATGTCCATTTCGCGCAAGCCATCAACCCAATCCATACCGAATACAGAGATGAGTACATCTTTTAGGGGCGCCATGTTGGAGTCCACCACGATTCCAACGGCGGTACCACCACGTTTGAGGGCAAAATCCAGGTCGGTTTCATGAGGCACGGGCCTGCTCTGGGGAGCATAGCCCTCCGCTGTAGCGGTGAGGGTGTAGTATTCTTCACCGATAATACCGGTGAAATGGTATCTTCCTCTCTCATCCGCAACGACACGGTGGGAGAGTTTCAAACCGATGCCCACTGCTGCTCCCGGGATTGGTGCACCCGTCAGGCCGTCCACAACTTTCCCCCTAACGAGTCGCTCATCCAAGGG
Organism: Planctomycetota bacterium; assembly: GCA_027296055.1. GTDB lineage: Bacteria > Planctomycetota > JAPUJT01 > JAPUJT01 > JAPUJT01 > JAPUJT01. The sequence goes on from JAPUJT010000078.1 coordinate 14,053, forward strand.
GATACGTATCTCCCTCACTGTTGAGGCCCCGGTTTCCAAGATGAGCCACTCCGTGTACACCCAGTTCCAGCTGTTGTGGCCTATAGTGAGCATTGCAGGCCCGGGCGGAAGGTCCTCGAGCACTAGTCGCCCCGATTCATTTGTCACGCCAGTATGCTCGTACCTGGGCACCATCTCGAACGCGTGCCTGAACGAGAGCCCGATCTCCGCCCTGCCGACGCCTTCCCGGGATTGATCGACCACTGTAAGCTCTAGCCGTCCCGGCCGGGGGAGGACCACCCGAAGTTTCTCCCCGGCATTCGCCATGGAGACAACGGTCTTCGCGAACCCCTCGGCGGTGACGTGGAGGTCGACGATGAGATCGCGCTGTAGGCGGAGGGAGAAGGAACCGTCCCGGGAGCTCTGAGTGCGAGGCCCCGGAGTGTCTCGGACCCTCTGCCACTCGTCCAACGGAAACCGCGGCACCGATTCAAACTGGAACGAACGTATATCGGCGCCAGCTATGGTTCCGTTCTCCTCGTCGACTACGATCCCGAATAGATCCCGGTTGCGGTCTACATCGGCGAAATCCACAGGGGAGGGAAGCGAGAGGCTTGGAACGGGAGTCTCAGCGTCGGCGGCCAACGCGCCGACCTTGACTTCCTTCTGGGCATCCCGGCCGAGCATTCTCGGCCGCGATGCCTCTCCGCGCTTCTCCCGCGAGCCATCGCCCCGAAATAAGGTGACAGCAACGGACAGCAAAGCGAGCACCCCTAGCGCTAGAGCAAATGTTTTCTTACCTACGCCGGTCACATCCCTCTGCCTTTCAAGATGATACATCCGCCCTAGGGACATCCCGCGATCTCGACCCGAGCAGCCAACCGCCATCCCAAACAAGGTATCGACTGGGAGGGAGGATCCGCGGTTCGTATCGCTGATGCAACTGAAGCGAACCGTCCATACATCGATCGGGCGGGATTCCGGGAAAAGTTCGACACCCCTCCCTCCCTTAAAATGGCGGGGAAAGCAACCTAAGGAATGTGCCCGCCGAGACCAATTCGACGCGTTCCGGGTCCTCGCCCACGAGACGGACCGGTTTCCGGGGCAAAAACCCAGAGTGGACGATCTGCCAGGTGCGGACTGCGATGGAGGCGCAGCTGCATCCTGGGATGTCCCGATCGGAACGGCCGAGGAGATTGGAGGAAGGGGCGAGGAAGATCGAATACTGGCGGCGCTCGCCGCGTGAAGCCGCCAAATGCCACAAGAGGACCCGGCGGAAGAAACTTGCCCGCGCAGGGATCGACCTACGCTGTGCCATTCGATGTCCTCAATACCTCTATCGTTGCAGTGCTGATTCGCTGACGCTCATACTCCGGGAACAGATCCAGAGGGCACGGGTTGATCCCTTGGCCTTGTTTCCTCTAGCCGCCCTGTTCCAATGAATCCAGCCAAGAACCCCTTCTGGCTCCACTTCTCAACAGTGCCTCACTAACGAGCTCCATGCGCCTACTAGCAGGAACACAGGCAAGTAATAGTATATTCCCAAAATTGATTAAATATGTTCCCCACCCTGCTGAAAGACCCTTTATTCCAAGCCCCCGCCCCGACGGGTGCCGCAGTGACCGATTTGCAAATTCTGCCTGGTGGGCAAGGCCATTGACTGCACCAATTATTGATAAGAACGTGGGCCGCGCATGCTGTATTGGCTGCGAGTTGTGTGACAGCCCCTGGGATCGGGGGTATTCCTCCCGGGGTAGTTGCTACGTTCACCGAAGTTCCTGTCCTCATCACATGTTGTGTCGAGAACGCTGCACACGGTAGAGGTGGCGGCGCTTTTCCCTGAGCAAAAGCTCCTCCATATTCAGGTTCTAGAAAAACACTGCCCGCGGTGGCGACACTGCTGGCTACCGTGTTCCCACTTGTTATGCTTCCAATACCGCTGGCAACTGCCGTAGGAACTCCAAAGGTTCCAACTCCGGAATCCACGCCTCCAGTATCGAACAACCTAGAATCCAAGGCGCGCGTCGCTGACAATTCCGTGACGTCCGCCTCCGTATCAGCTACGGATGCTAATTCTGCTTGCAGCGCGGATGACGCCTCTATCACACCCGTCTCTGCTCCCGCAACCGATGCTAGCTGGGCTCGTAACGACTGAGTAACCGAGGGCATGGCTCTACCGGGTTCTCCGACTCCAGTGGCAATTCCCGTACTAGCTGTAACACTTGTCGCCAAGGAAACTCCAACCCCGGAAGCGTAGTTTCCTGAACTTCCAACCCCGGAAGCGGAGTCTCCGGAACTTCCAACTGCAGCACTATCCGTAATCATTCGGAGACTCCTTCCCGTAACATTGGATCGGCCCGTCGATCAGGCAACATATCCCATTCGACCGAGAGCCACGGGGGGAGGACAAACATGAGTTGGGCCAATTCTGTAGCGAACTGAAATTCACAGGTCGCCCCTTACGTTCTATCCGCGACTACCTATGGAGCCGCGACCACCGGTTATGCTACGAGCCACGCCACTGGCCTGCCTAGCCGGCCGACGACTGCCGAGGCCGACAGCCGCGCGGGTAGCGGTAGCATTCCGACCACCCTTCGAACCCCTACCACAGCAAGAGCCAGATCTGTTCATTACTCTTCGCCTCCTGTGCGAATGACTCATTCAGGCTTCGGTTCCTTGGCCTCTTCATCTCGCGTAACGCTGCCGCCACCCACCGCAAGTTCAATGATCGAGGCCCCACCGGAGACGGCCAGGACCACTGGGATCCAAAACCGAGTAGGACTATAAAGTAGCACCACTACGACACCGGCACACCAGAAGGACATGCAGTGAAAACATTCTACTAGTCGCCGCATCCCGAGGCCAGCTAGCCCTCTCCTCAAGATACGTGATAGCCCGAACGGCCCCTCCTCGTAGTGAAGGAGACTTGTCACACGCCATGTTGCCAGAATCGATACAAATAGCCAGAGCCAACTCTCGATATCGACGCGAAAGATCAACGGAATCCGCGAAACGTCATCGTTCCTCGCCCGCCTCCTTCTCTGAGCCCTTCTTTCCCGTTGTTGCGTGGGCAGAATCGGCCGAGCCCTCGGCGGGTCCGTTATCGGCGAATTCCTTCAACGGCGCAGGCTCGTTTCCTTCAGTGCCTTTTGTCGCGGATGTCTGCGTATCCGCGGCTGAGTCGTTTCTGGCCACCGATTCCGGCGAGGTCTCAATCTCGGACGGGGTAGTCTTAGCATCTTGCACGATCGAAGGGTTGGCCTCATTCTCCGGCGGGGTCTGACTGCCCACCGGTTTCGCCACTCTGCCTCCGGTTGAAGTCACGGAGACAAGAACCCCCTTTGAGGAATCGCTCCCACCGCGACTCTTGCTCGTGATACTCCGAGCTGACTTCATCTTGCACCTCGCAGGATCTCTCGGTCCGTGGCCCCCGACGCGATACAGATCCAGGCCTACTAGCTAGCGTTACCCTCCACGCTCAACGTAACGCTCGCGGCCCCCGCGATCGACAACTTGACACGAATGAAGCGAAGCACGGCTACTGGCACCAGCTTCTTCGCCCCGCTACTGAAGCCAACGGACGCAGTATTAGAGGTCCAGTTGTTCAAGGTTGGGTCCGAGGTCTCTTCCACGTCCACAACGATATTCTGTACGGCGCTCTGATAGAATATGCGCCCTTCCACAACGACGGTGGGATTCTCCGTCGTGTCGAAGATTTCCGAGTAATACTCACTGCTCGCGTTCAAAAAGACTAGCGTCTGGCGGGGAAAGAAACGAATAAGCTCTGCCATGGCTTCATCCTCCTGTCAATGCTTGGACACAAACTCCCGGTCCACAGAATCCAGATTTGGTGCCTAGTTCCCGCACTTATATCGTCTCTTAGTCGAACACTCCGCTTGCTGACCTCGGTATCCACAGACGCGACGAGGGCTGCCCAGAGGTCATCGATCTGGTCTGTAGCTCACCAGATCATCTACGCCCCCCCCCTCCTGATCCGCTGAGCGCCCACCTGGGGGCCACCTTCGAGTTTGCCCTCGAATGGTAATGCGGGCGCATGTCCCCTACAGGCACCTCATCATTCCCATCGGGTTCCAATCCGGCCTTGGCCTTTCGCTCGACCCCAGTAGTTTTCTCCATATCCTCCCTGGTCTTCTGCCTCGGTTCTTCCTCCCAAGTGGCGCGTGCGCCAATTGGTCTCCCCCCTCTTTTCCTTCTGACGAGGTGATCGAGGGTAGACTGTTGTCCGAGGGGGTTGGTTGGAGACTTTCCTCACCATTCTTCTTGAAAACCATCAACTAAAATCCACTGCAAGCCAATGTGGACAAAATCTCGGATCACGGGCCAGATCCCCTCCGCTATGCCGACGCGGTCCCAATCACCTCAAGGGTCGCAACTGTCGGGGAACCCGTGGCAACCAGGTTGACTCTGACGAATCGGAGGGCCCCAGACAGGGTGAATTTCTTTCGATCACCCGCGGAGGTGAGGAGCTGTGGACTGCCCAAATCGGTCCATCTGACCAAGGTAGGGTCCGCCGTCTCCTCCACAACCACCGAAATCGAGACCCCCGCCGGACTTTCGTAGTACAGCCGAGCTTCCAGGACGAGAGTGGGGAGGTTTGTAGTATCGAAGATCTCTGAGTAGTAGGTCGCACTGGCAGAGAAAACGAGTGTCTGACGTGGGAAGAAATTTACGATCTCCGCCATGGCGTGGCCTCCTGCTCGTCATCAGACATGTGACGGCGAACTCAGAATCTAGGGCCCTCCGTAATGGATCATCATTTCTCTGTCGCTTTCTGACTGAATCAACCGCTAGCCAGGGACGCCCGACGAACGGCCCACGGGCCGGACGGTCGGAGAGACTCGACGAAATCTCTCAGATCCGGGGTCGCCGCGTACCCCGACCCCTCTCCTCAAGCTGCTGGCTCAAGATCCGTATAGGTTCCCTATGGTTCCGAAACTACCTGGTCTTCAAATGTTGGACCTCCGGCAGAGGGAGGTCGTGGCAGCGGGAGCTAAGCGAAGGTGAGTGTCAAGGCTGCCCGGCTCTTGATGCGAATTAACCCTAGCTATACGAAGTGACGAAGGCAGTGTCAACCATCCTTATTGAGAAACAATACGGGAGTAACTACTCGGTGATACCGGCGCTAGAAGCAATCAAAGAGAAGCCCGCGACCCCGAGCCGAACGGAACCAGGCTTAGGTAGGACGACTCAGGGCCGCGAACGCATTTTCAACTGTCTGGAATGGCGATCAATGGAACCGCCAGATCGCTCGGGTTCACGCCCGCGACAATCACCCGCTCACAATAATCCAGACTAAGGCCGTTGGCGTAGTCGCTCCATCGCATCCGCGGTGGCGCAGGCCGAGAAGCTAGCGCGTCATCTCAATGCCGGCGGTAAAGCGGTTCGCCCGGTGGTTGTAGTCCAGGATGCTCTCGCCGAAGCCGTAGAAGTACTGAACGAACACCCTGAAGCCCCCTCCCCCCGCGCTCGCATGGGCCTCCACGGCGCCGCGGTTTTCGCCTCGGAACCTCAGGTGGTTGCGCAGGATGAGGCCCACTTGAGGAGTTCCGCAACAGCCCCAAGAATACTCGCCGGTGAGCTCTCCGAATCCCATGAAGTCGTCGATATCGCCGTTGTTTTTGCGATCCTCGAGAAAGTGGCGCCAGAGCTTGCCCGAGAATCTCCATCGATTGCCCGAGAGTCTCCATCGATTGCTTGGGATGTCCGGGGGGTTCTCCCAGCCGTCCGAGGCATAGACGTACTCGGCGAATACGCGGTTCCAGCCCCGAGATGCCGTTCCGTCCTCACCGTTGGACTGATGGATGACACCGAACCTCAACTTGTGGAAGCTGAACAGGTCTCGCTCATAGAAGAGCTCCGGCTCGTGATTCGTCGTCCTGAAAGGAGCCGAATCGATGAATAACTGCCAGTACGAGAGGTTGGTATAGGCAAGGGCAATCCGGTTTTTGTTCTCCAAGTACGGTATCGGGATGTCTTGTCGAACGCTGACCTGGATCTGCAACTCCGAGCGATTGTTCTCTGGCGCCGCGGTCGTATCGTTGGGTGAGATGTTGTACGAGTAGCCCATGTAGTTGCGCTTGTACGGCCTCAGAACTGGACCAGCGGCGGAACATCCTACCAAGACCACACACAAGCCGACTCCCACAAGAACACGCTTGAGGCCCGTTCCCCGGGCCAAGAAGACGTCACCGGCTTTCAGCGGTGGACTCATTGCACCTCCTTGGTATTGCTCCGAGCAACTCGCATTCCATGACGATCATAGAGAGGTGGTCGTCACCCTAGGGGACCTAGTGGTCATCCATCCTCATCTTCTCCGCGGCCAGAACGCCAACGGGTTTCCTGAGGGTCAAGGGCCCGATCACTAGCGAGCCCGGTTCCTCTGCAGGATGTTGCATACTCGCTCCTACACCTGCGACACGGTGGCCCGTATTTGTAAACGAACTTTCGGAGCAGGACACTAGGTCGTTAGGACTGAGACGGCTCGCGCACACAGTCGGTGGACCTGCGCACCGACTTACTTCCCAGGCAGTCCATCCACCACCGACCTAATCAACTGAAGGGCCTCGTCGCTGATTGCCGTGAATCTCAGGCCGATTCCAGAGGGGAAATTCGGATCGGGCATACTCGGCCGCACCCAAACGACAACGCCTTCCGCATGTATGGTCTGGTTGATCGATTCGAGCTTCAACTCCAAGTAGATCTCGGTTCCCTTCGGGAGGGGTTCCTGCATTTGAATGAAGAGGCCGCCTGTACTGAGGTTCCGGCAGATGCC
>JAPUJT010000079.1 GCA_027296055.1 Planctomycetota bacterium
CGGTGCTCGCTCACCACTTCGAAGAACACTTCGGTCCCGGCCGGGGCCTGAACCGAATCTCGCAATCTCATGCAGAGCCTCTCGTTCTCCTGCGTCGATATCCGTCCTGCTCTTCGGTCGCTTATCTTTCCAGACGAATCCAGGGTGCAGAAGTTCAGCCTGGCAGCCACATCATCCTTCGTGATGGCGAAGCCGATCCCGAGAGCCGCCAGCACCCCTCGGCCCACACGGACCGCTATCGGATCGTAACCGAAGAGGGCGAGGTGGCCGGGGCCGCTCCCCGGTGTGATCCCCGGGCCCACCGGGTCGAGGAGGCCGCAGGCCGAACGTCGCGCGAGGTCGTCCAGATGGGGAGTGCGAGCGACCTCCAGTTCCGATCCCCCTTTCTCCTCGGCCCCCATCCCGCCAAGGCCGTCCAGGATCAGATAGACGATCCGGCTCGGAGTCTCGATGGCAAGCTCGTCGTAAGCTGTTATATTCAAAAGGGTTGCTCCCCTCTCGCCGCGCGCCCGATGCGCCGACATCCTATCCACCGCCACCCGTGTGATCTAGTCGGTCTCCTCCCGCATTCCCGCTGCGATCGGATCCGGTGGTACCCATCGCCGGATCGCATACACCGCGAGGTAGAAGAGAGGTGTATCGAGTAGGGCGACGGCCGCCTTTATCAGGTAGCCATCACGAATCCGAAGGATCATCTCGCTCACCGGAATGAATTCGCCTGACTCCTGACTGCGAGTGAAGGCGGTCACGAGGACCGTCACGATCGCGGTATCTACGAGCTGTGAGATGAGCGTGGACCCGTTGTTCCGCAGCCAAAGATGCTTCCCCTTCGTCAGCCTCTTCCAGAAGTGAAAGACGCGTATGTCGATGAACTGAGCGACGAGGTACGCCGCCATGGAGCCGAGCAGCAACCGGGGGGCGAACATGAACACTGCATCGTAGTTCTCCTGGGAGAGCGGCGAATCCGTCCAGATCGGGGCCACGCGGCCCAGATAGATCACCCCGATGCTGAGACCGCTCACGAGAAACCCGACGGCGACGATGTGGTTGGCGCGCTTCCTGCCGTAGATTTCCGAGATGATGTCGGTGACCAGAAACGTGATCGGATAGGCGAAGATCCCGACCGAATAGATGATCCGCCCGCCGAAGACCTCGAACTCGAAGAATTTCGCCGCGACGACGTTGGTGATCACGAGGGCGCCGAGGAAGATCCCGGCGAGGAGAATGTAGAGTCGCTCGTGAGTCGATATGGAGCCTGGTTGCCGGCTCGGATTCCCGGAGGGAGAGGTCAAGGCTTGAGCCATCCGATGAGGACGTCATCCCCCTCGACCCGAACTTCGTAGGCGCTCACCGAGTGTCCTCCATCGTGATCCGGCAGACCCGTATCCACGCAGAAGGTCCAACCGTGCCAGGGGCAGGCGACGACGTTTCCTTCGAGGCGTCCTTCGGCGAGAGGACCCCCCCGGTGGGGGCAGACCTGATTGATCGCTTGAAACGTCCCGTCGATGTTGAAGAGCGCGATCGGCTTATCGTGGGCTTCGACGAGCCGTCTCTCCCCCGGCGGAACATCGCTGGTTCGACAGACCTTGACGAATTTGGGCATTGGATTCTCGGGCGCGGGGAGAAGCTAGACGCGTTTTCTCGGCACTCTTTTTCGCTTCGGACGCTGACCCTTGGTCAGGCGGATCCAACCTCGAGCACGACGCGTGGACTTCGGCCCCGCGGCCTTGGGCTCCGTCTTCGAAGCGCGAGTGACCTTGAAGTACGGGGCAGGACGCCCGTCTCCCGACGGCCGCCCGCCGGAGTTCTCCCCCTTGCTCTTCTCCGAGCTCGGACCTCGGCTCGCACGCTCAACGGGCTTCTCTTGTTCCATGGGATGGGGCCTTTCCTTCTGAATAGGCTCGGTGGCCTGGGCTGGCGGGGAACTTATCCTCGGTTCATTCTGGCCCTGCGCTTCTCGCGGGCCTGGCCTGCTGTCTCGCGACCGCCCGCCACGCTCCGGCGATCCCTTTTCGCGTCCTCTCCTGGACCGGTCGTCGAGTCTCCCCCTGCCGGGCCGAGCTCCAGGTCGCCCCGCGACGACAGGGGCTTTCTGGTACACGGCGAGAGGATCCATCCCGTCTTCCTTCATCCGCTCCTCCCAGCCCGCCACGGTATCCTTACCCACTCCGGTCGCCTGACTGTCGACCCACGCGAGCGCGATCGCCTCGGGAAAATACCCGTTCCGGATGATCTGTTCCGGGCGACTCCGGCCACGGCGACCTCCGGAATCCCCGAAGAGTCTGCGCTGGAAGGCGATGATCTTCGAGCAGACTTCCGCGTCCCTTCGAGAGATCCGGTTGTTCGTGCGGAACGGCGCCAGGAACCCCCAGGTGGTCCGGGACAGGTCCCTCTGATCCGTTTCCGCGCGAATCCGGTCGAGGATCAGGATCGCGAGCAGCACGGCTCGAGAGGGACGCCCCCTCTCTCGAGTCACATTGTCGAGAGCGGCCAGCCTCTTCAGTAGCGCCTTCGAATCCGGAGACGGCGGAGGGGCGGTCGTTTCGAGCTCGAGTTCGGGTCTCAGTTCCCCTACCCCGGGGGCGTGTGCGTCCCAGTCGAGAATCCGGTCCTCCGGCTCGATCGAGAGTTCACTCTCCGCCTTCGGCTGCTCCTCCTTCTCCACCGGCGCCGCGTCGACGCCAAGGGTGGGATAGATCTCGGCGAAGCAGCCCACATCGATCAAGATCCGCATCGCCTCCTCGGAGCAACTGCACTCGAGAATCTTGAAGATCTCCTCCTGGACTCGCGCCGGGGCGCTCTTCTGGATATGGCCCGCGTACGTCTTCATCGCGTCGAGGAGAGAGGCGTCCAGGGAGAATCCCACCTGAGCCTTCAGCCGGGCGGCCCGGATGATCCTGACGGGATCCTCCTGGATGCGCACCGCCGGATCTCCGATCGTCCGGATCAGCCGCCCCTCGATGTCCTCCATCCCCTGCACATGGTCCAGGATCTCGGCCCTCTCCACATCGTAGAAGAGCGCGTTGATGGTGAAGTCCCGGCGCAGAGCGTCCTGTTCCGCCGTCCCGAATATGTTATCCCTGACGATCAGGTGATCTCCGTCGTCCCCCGAGGGCTCCGGAGTCTGCCGGAACGTGGAGACCTCGATGATCTTCTCCCCGAACGTGACATGGGCGAGCCGGAACCGCCGTCCGATCAGTCGGCAGTTGGAGAACAATCGGCGGACCTGCTGGGGACTCGCAGCGGTGGCGACGTCGAAGTCCTTGGGCCGCTTGCCGATCAGCAGGTCCCGAACACAGCCGCCGACGAGGTAGGCCTCATGGCCGGACCGTGTGAGCCTTCCGACGACGCGAACGGCTTCCGGATCGAGGTCGGATTCGCGAAAGAGATCGGCAGCGGACTTGCGAGTCCCGGAGATCGTCATGGTGTCGTACTGGTTGGCCCGGCTCGCTCAAGGGGTCGCCGGTGAGGAATAGGGGGCTCGGACATGGCCAAAGATTCTACCCGCGTCATCCCCCTGGAACGACCCTTTATAGCCGATCGGCAGGCCGCATCGCAAGCTTGTCTGGATCCTTGGGCCAGGAGGCCCTGCTTGCTGAGGGTGTGGGGGCGTGCTACGATTCGACACGGAATTCGGAGCTGCTCTCGGCCAAGGCGCAGAGATGTGGCGCACAGGTCTCCCCGGAGGCTCGCCGCGACATGGCAGATTCGTCCTACCCCCGCTATCTCGAGACCTACCGAACGGGTGAGCTTCGAAGAAAAGTCGAAGAGGCGATCGCTTCACTTGCCGACTGCACCGTATGCCCGCGCAACTGTCACATAAACCGCCTGGAGGGGAAGACCGCCGTCTGCCATACGGCCCGGAACGCTCAGGTCGGATCGTTCGGACCTCACTTCGGAGAAGAGGACTGCCTCCGGGGGTGGAACGGCTCCGGGACGATCTTCTTCAGCCAGTGCAACCTCCGGTGCGTCTTCTGCCAGAACTGGGAGATTTCCTGGGGAGGCGAGGGGAAGGAAAAAACTCCGGAACAGCTCGCCTGGATCATGCTCTACATCCAGGACCAGGGGTGCCACAACATCAACTTCGTCACGCCCGAGCACGTCGTGCCCCAGGTGCTCGAGGCAATCCTGCTTGCGGTGGAGGGAGGCCTCCGGGTGCCGCTGGTCTACAACACAAGCGCCTACGACTCGGCCGAGAGCCTTCGTCACATGGATGGAGTGATCGATATCTACATGCCGGACTTCAAGTTCTGGGATGCAGACGTGTCGAGGAGCCTGGCCAAGGCCAAGGACTATCCGGATGCCGCCCGGAGAGCCATTCTGGAAATGCACCGACAGGTAGGAGATCTCGTGATCGGTGAGGACGGCATCGCCCGACACGGGCTTCTCGTTCGTCACCTCGTCATGCCCAACGGCCTCGGCGGGACTCGAGAGATCATGCGATACCTCTACCGCGAGGTCTCTCCCTACACGTACGTCAATGTGATGGATCAATACCGTCCGGTGGCCAAGGCCGGAAAGTACCCCGAAATCAACCGACGGCCCATCTCCTCCGAGATCGAGGAAGCGATGCGGATCGCGCGCGAGGAGGGGATCACACGTTTCGACGAGCGGCTCCGATCGCCGCTCCGCCCGGTCCTCGGGTAATGCAGTGGGAGAGACACCCATCCGGACAACTCGCGTGGAACTGAGGAGGCACAGCTTGCGGGGGCCTTCGGGCGATCTCACCGAGCAAGGGGAGACTCTGGCCCGTGAGACTGCGCGAGCCGCGCCAGGTTCCTATGATGCGTTCTATTCCAGCCCATCCCCTCGGGCTCAGCAGACCGCGATGGCCTTTGGCGCGAAGACGGTAATGACAGATCCGAGATTGGGGCTGCTCCCGGGCGCCGAGTTCGTGGCGTACGATGCTCAGGTCCGGGCACTGACGGAGACCCAGGGGCTCGGGCTGCTCGAGGCCTACCTGGAGATCGCCGACCTCCATCCTGTCCTCCGGCGGAAGGGGGAAGAGGTTCTCGATGTATTGAGGGAGATCGCCAGAGACCTTCCTCGCGGAAGCTGCGCCCTGGCCATTTCCCACGGGGGCACGATCGAGCCGGCGGTCCTCGTCGCCATGGGAGGCGCGTTCAAGCTCGAGATGATCGGGATGGAATTCTCCGAATGTGAGGGGGCCAATTTCGAGGTCGATGAGGATAAAATCAAGCTTGTGGAGTTGCTCCGGCTCCGGACTTGACGCCGCGGGACCTCGTATCCATAACCATGCCCATGCTTGAAGACATCGCCTTTGCCGGGATCGCTTCCAGGGAAGGTCTCGTTTCCGAGGAGGAACTGGACAGCGCCCTCCAGTTGCTCGAGTCCCTCGAGCGGATCGGAATCCGCTCGACCCTTCATGGGGTTCTCACGGCGGAGGGACGCCTCGACATCGCCCTGACCAACCGCGTCCTGGCCCACCAGAACAAGGAGGAGCTCGACTGTCCCTCCTGCGAAAATACGGAGAATGCCATTGTCTTTCCCCTGAAACCGGTCTTCCGATGTGGATCCTGCTCGACCGAACTTCCGCTTCCCGAGGGCATCCGCACGGCCGACGTGGACTACCTGCGGGCGAAGATCGCCGAGGTCCTCCTCTGGCACGAGGCGGAGTCTTTGGCGGGTCAGACACTCGGCAGCATCCAGCTCTTGACGCGTATCGGGCAGGGGCCCATGGGCGGGGTCTACGATGCGGTCCGGCTGGAATCAGATCAGAGGGTGGCGATCCGCGTTCTCCCCAGGGCCCTCGGACAGAGCGCCGCTTATCTGGAGTGCTTCCGGTTCGAGGCGGACGTGATGACACGCGTCAACCACCCGAACATCGTCAAGGTCCACCGGATCGGAGAAGAACGGGGGCGCCAGTTCGTCGTCATGGAACGCGTGGCCGGGAATACGCTGAAGCAGGTCTTCGCCGAGAGGGGGCCCCTTCCGGTCAAGGATGCGATATCGGTGATCACGCAGGCCGCCCAGGGGATTCAAGCGGCCCACGAGAGGGGCCTCATTCATCGCGATCTCAAGCCCGGAAACATTTTCCTCACCGACGCGGGTATCGTGAAGGTGGCCGATTTCGGCATTGCACAGAACCGCCAGGAGACCGCGGAAGCGATCGGAACGAAGGGGATCCTCGGTTCTCCCCTCTACCTCTCAGCGGAACAGGCGGCAGGTCGCCCGGCGGAGATGCGGTCGGATATCTATTCCCTCGGGGCCACCTTCTATCACGCGCTGGTGGGTCATCCGCCCTTCACCAGCGATGATCCGATTTCAGTCTTGAACAGTCACATCCATGAGGTGGCCCGACCTCCGCACGTGGTTCGCTCAGACGTACCGAGAGATGTGTCTCTCGTCACGACCCGGATGCTCGCCAAGAGGCCCGAGGATCGGTACGCGGGCGTCCCCGCCCTTGTCTCCGCGCTGAGGAGACTGGGCGTGACTCCCGAGGAAAGTCCTCACCGGCGACAGGTACCGGTTCATCCTCTCTCTTCCCCTCGCAGATGGGTCAGTGCGTTCAACGTGACGATCCTGATCGTGCTGGGGGCGAGCGCCCTGTCCATCCTCGTCTGGCTGGCGCTGGATCTGTCCCGGCGTCTCGACGGGAGAGGCTCCGGCGAGGGCCTCGGAGGAGTGATTCCAGGAGCGAGCGTAGGTGAGTTCGTCAATCGAATGGACTGGGCCATCATGGTCCTGATCCCGGAGGGGCCGTTCACGATGGGTTCGGACGAGAACTGGGCTCGACCGGAAGAGTCGCCCGCCCATGAAGTCCACTTGAAACAGTTCCTTATCGATAAGCAGGAGGTGTCGAACGCTCGTTACCGCAAGTTCCTCGAAGTAATCGAGAGGACCAAGGATCACTCTCGTTGCTACCCCGGGGAGCCGAGGTGGAAGGACCATTCCCCGCTGGCTTCCGCCGCCTGGACGAAAGACGATCTGCCCGTCGTGGGCCTCGACTGGTACGACGCTTACGCCTATGCCGCCTGGGCCAACAAGCGACTTCCCACCGAGGCGGAATGGGAGAAGGCCGCTCGGCCCGATGGGCGGTTCTACCCCTGGGGGAATCAGTGGGACCCGGAAGCGGCGGTCAGCCTGCAGACGTGGTTACCGGAACAGCCGGATTTTGCGCGCGACGGGGAGCGCCTTTTCTACAAGATGCGTGCCTGGGAGGGGGAGGCGCTCACAACAAATGCATCGGAAGGGGAGGAGGGGGCGTCTCCTTTCGGAAACGTCCATCTGTCGGACAATGTCTCGGAATGGGTCGGGGACTGGTACGGACCCCTCTACTACGAGGCGAGCAGCCGGGAGGATCCGCAGGGCCCCGAGACCGGATACGCCAGGACGATTCGAGGCGGGTCGTGGCTGGACAAGCCCGCCGAGCTCCGCTCGACCCGACGCCGCCCCAGGCTTCCCTCCACGCGCAGCCTGGAAGTCGGCTTCCGCTGCGCCAAGGATCACCTCCCATCCCAGTAATTAAAGGGACACACACTTAATTGATCCGGAGATAAGTGAGTGTCCCCTTATCTCCTGGCTTGTGGCTTGTCACCCCGACCCACCCGGGATACCATCGGAGGCCCCATTCATTCTTGGAGCAGCAAAGATGGACCTCTCGGGGAAGAGAGCCCTGGTCACCGGCGCGGGCCGAGGGATTGGACGGCTGGTCGCTCTGCGATTCGCGGAGGCCGGGGCCGACGTCGCCGTGACGGCGCGCACCGAGAAGGAGATCGAGGCCGTGGCGCGGGAGATTGGAGATCGCGACAGAAAGTCGTTCGCGTTTGCCGGCGACATATCCAATCAAGACGACGTGAGCCGCATTGCTAACGGGGCGATCGAGGCCCTGGGTGGCATCGACATCCTGGTGAACAACGCCGCGGCCATCGCCCGCGGCGGCGTCCTGGATGTCACGGTGGAGGAATGGGACCGCGTGATGGCGACGAACTTGCGCGGCGTCTTCCTGATGACTCGCTCGATCCTCCCAGCAATGATGGAAAAGGGGGAAGGGACGATCGTGATGGTCTCCTCCACGGCGGGGAAACGGGGAGATCCCGGATGGGCGGCCTACTCGGCATCCAAGTTCGGCCTGATGGGACTCGCCCATTCGCTCCTTTACGAAGTGAGGCGGAAGGGGGTCCGGGTGATCGTCGTGAGCCCGAGCGCGGTGGATACCCGTCCGATGGAGCCGGGGTCGGCTCCGGAAGGGGGAAGGGGAGCCCCCCTCCGGGCGGAAGATGTGGCGGAGACCGTCCTTCACGCCGCCACCCTCCCTCCGAGGGCGATGATCCGGGAAGTGGAGATCTGGGCCACGAACCCCTAACCCGATACGAAGCCATCAACGATGCCGATCTACAAACGCTTCTCCACTCCCATCCTTCTCGCCTACTGCACAAACGTCCACCCCGGGGAGTCTCCCGAGGAAGTGATAAGCTCTCTCACGCAGTACACCCTCCCCCTGAAGAAGAGACTCGTTCCTGAGCATCCGATGGCCCTCGGGCTGCGTCTGGGAGGCGCCGCGGTCCGGGCCCTCACCGAGACCCGGCGGGCGATAGAGCCGTTCCGGGCCTTCATTCGCGGAACCGGGCTCTTGCCATTCACGCTGAACGCTTTTCCTTACGGAGATTTCCATTCGAAAAGAGTAAAGGAAACGGTGTTCGAGCCAACCTGGCTCGATGATGAACGTGTGCTCTACACCACCCGGGCCGCCCGTGTCCTCGCAGCGCTGATCGGCGAGGGCGAGACGGGGAGCCTCAGCACGCACACCGGCGCCTATCGATCCGATGGAAACCAGGTAGAGGTGAAGGAGGGGCTCCTCCACAACCTGATCCGCGTCGTCTCCAGTCTTCACGCCCTGCAGAGGGAATCGGGCAAGACGATCGTCCTTTGCCTGGAGCCCGAGCCCTTCTCGACTCTCGAGAGCACGGAGGAGGTCGTCGACTTCTTTCAGGAGCACCTGTTTCTCGAGGGACCCGCCATCCTGGCGGAGGAGACGGGGATGGACCCACGTCGGGCGGAGGAGGTGATCTGGACCCACATGGGAGTCTGCTTCGACACCTGCCATCTCTCGGTGCAATTCGAGGATTTGCGCGACGCGGCCCGGCTATACAGGACCAAGGGGATCCGGATCGGCAAGGTGCAGATCAGCAACGCACTCGAGCTTCAGGATCCAGGCAAGAATCCCGAAGGCGTGGAGGCCCTCCGCCGATTCCAGGAGGAGAAGTACCTCCACCAGGTCATCGGGCGCGGCCTCCGCGGAAGGCGCATGCGATCGCCCGATCTGGACGACCTGTTCGGTGGCTCTCTCAAGAAGTGGCTCAAGCTGGAGAAGTGGCGTGTCCACTACCACGTCCCCCTCACATGGGATTCGGTTCCGCCCCTCTCGACGACGCGCAAGGACGTAGCAAACGTCATCCCGTACATCCTGGAGGAGAACCTTTGCCAACACTTCGAGATCGAGACCTACACGTGGGGCGTGCTCCCCGATCAGAAGGATCAGGACCTCGTCACAGCTCTCGAGGAGGAGTTTCAGTGGGTGGACGGAATCTTCAAGAAGGCCGGCTGGAACCAGATATAGACAGGTCTACGGGATAGAGATCGAATACGGTCTTCCCTGAATCACACCCCAACCGTTCGAGTCGTAACCGATCACCGTCCATGTGTAGACCGTGCCCGACTGCAAGGTGGAGGCGTCCTTCGCCGTGAAGCCGCCGACGGCTGCGTAGGGAAGTGTCACGTCCGACTGACCGGCGGGCCAGACGAGGTGAATCCATGCCGGGTCCACGCCGATCACCGGCTCCCCGATCGTGAAGGTCCAGATCTCGGGGATCGTGGCCGCGGACCAGTAGAAGGTGGGGGTCAGGACCGTCAATCGTTCCACATTGGGAGGGAGCCTCCCGGGAAATCCCAGCAGGATGTCCTCCGGCGTGTATCCACTCGCCGCATGATCCGCCACCACCTCGGGTCCATCGATACTCGGAGTTCCGATCCCATTCACGCTGAAGACCTTGTAATAGTACGTGCCCGCCGGGAGGTTGGGGCCGCCACTCGTCGGAATGGCTGTGGCCCCCAGGTTCGTCTGGGAGTCTCCGTCGATGAAGGCGTGGATGTTGAATCCAGCGCCGAGGGCCGAGCCGCCGAGCTGGCCCTCGTCGGCGATCAGGGTTCCTGGGTTGATCGCCGTGATCGGCGAGGTGTCCCGGTACAGGTGATAGCCCGAGACGTTGGGCACCGCGTCCCACTTGAGACGGATGGCGCCCTCCGTGAACCATACCCGCGGCCCTGGCGAATAGAGCACGGTATCCTCGGCGAGGAAGATAGTCGGCGCGGCAGGCGTGGAGAAGAAGACATCCAGCTCCTGGGGATCCAGCTGGCTGTTGTTCCCCTCATCGCTCTCCGAGACGCTCCCCCCGATCACCCCCGTAGGACCCGAAGGATCATCGTCGGCATACGCGCCGACTCGATAGATGCCAGGCAGAAAGGGAGGGATATCTCCGGTGAATGTGAGGAGGCGCTCCTCGTTGGCCGTCATCGACGAGATGATCTCTCCGGCGATCTGAAAGTCCCTGGCCGGCTCGATCGTCGCATCGCTCGAGACGTAGAGGCCGACCCGGAAGGGGGTCGAGATGGCGGCTCTGCGATTCTGGATCGTCACCATGATCCGGAACGGTATCGAGGTTCCCGCCGGGAAGGCCGAGGCGGGCCC
This sequence comes from Planctomycetota bacterium, assembly GCA_027296055.1. Lineage (GTDB taxonomy): Bacteria > Planctomycetota > JAPUJT01 > JAPUJT01 > JAPUJT01 > JAPUJT01. The sequence goes on from JAPUJT010000079.1 coordinate 10,709, forward strand.
CCCCGACACAGAGGTCACCGTGAGATCGGGACCGGCGGCTTTGCTGCTACTCGACGACGCGTTGCATCCCGCTACCGCCAGGATCAGCAGGGTGATGATGAGGAAGACCCCGCCCCGAAATGGGAGCGAACGAAGAGTATAGCTCATTGGGCAGCTCGTGCTCATGGTTGCCTGGTCAGCCTCTGGGAAGGGAGCGGGGGTTGCATGAACTCCACCTCGCGGAACATCAGTCTACTAGATGGACGAATCAGCCACAAGCTCCGCTGCAACAAGCCTTTGGTCCCCTCTCAAAGCCTCCCGGGGGTGCTGCCTTACCTGGAGAGGACACGTGAGAGGGCCCGCAGGCCGTCGGGAAGCCTGCCCACCTCGAGGGCATAGCAGTCGGCCCCGCGCACCAGGGAGACCAGGGTCTCGAAGCCCTCGGCCCCCAGCCTGTCCAGATTGAACCCCAGTCGGGAGAGCCGGACGAGGGCCCCGGCCCGCGGCAGTGGCGTGAGGCGGGTACGGGTCCCGAGCCGGACGTGCGGGAAGACGATCCATCGAACCCGCGCCGGGGTGCGTCCTGTCCTCGTCCTGGCCACTCGGATACAGGTCCCCCTGGCGCGACCGGCGGGAAGGACTTCCAGGCCCGGGCCGAGACGGGGAAAGAGGTCGATCGCGCCTGGTCGGAGCTCGATCGGGCGAGGGAAGGCGCAGATCTTGGCATCCCGGAGGCGGATGATGGCGAGGTCATCCGAGTAGTAGGAGAACCCTCTCCGGACCAACCCGAGGGTCAGGGTGCTCTTCCCCCCCTTGAGGGCCGCCGGGAGCAGCAGCGCTCGCCCGCTCCTCGAGACGGCCCCCGCGTGGAGGCAGACGTGCCGGCTCGAACGGGCCGGGACCTGCTCCCCCAGATCCATGACGATCTGGCCGGCCGCCTGGATCGGATCCCGGCACCTCGCGATGATAACTCCATCGCGAGACAGCTTGGCCCCATCGACCTCGTAGAGGATCGACCCGGTCGCGCGAGCCGGGGCGGGAGGAAACGTCGCAAAATAGTGCCGGAGCGGGCGCCCCCATCGCGGATCGCGGGCCAGGATCCGGAAGCGGATGGATCCGGTCCCGCGTCGGATGATGACGGGGGATCGCCCGCGGGTCGGGGACCCGCGGCGGGCGGTCATCTCTCGAGAAGCCCCATAGTCTGGAACTCTTCGATCGTCCGGTGCACGTCGGCCGGGATCTCGTCGCTCCCCGGATAGACGGTTCGAAGCTCCCCCGTGATCTCGTCCTCTGTCCGGGTACCGTCGCACAGGTCCCAGACGAACGACGCCGTGGGGTTGAGCCCGTGAATTCCGTTGCTCACCGGGTCGAACAGGACGATCTCTCCGTCGACGTCCCGCGAGAGGACATCCTCCCGGCGCGCAGGCCGGGCGGCGGGGCGGGTCGATCTCTTCTTCATTTCCACCTCTTCCTCTCCCACGCAGTCGTCTCGCATCCCGTGGAGAAGTTCTTCCACCTGTCGAGCGCTCCCTTCGCCCCATTCTCCCGTGTAGGGGTCGTAGGTGCAGCGAGGGCTCTTCTTGTAGATGCTGCCGTGGGTCGTGTGGGCGATCGCCCGGCAGTCCCTGCAGGCGAAACGGAACTCGCAGTCACGGCAGATCTCCACTTTATCGAGAGTGAAATCCCAGAAGAACTGCATCGAGGTCCCCGTCACGACCTCCCGGAGGCTCTGTCGACTGAGATCCCCCGCCACCTTGTCCCGACTGAAGATGCAGGGAATGACTTTTCCGCGGCTTTCTACCGCGATCTTGCCGGACCAGCAGGAGTTGAAGGAGAGCTTCTCGCCGCAGCAGTTCAGCCCGAACTTCGGCGAGGTCTGCTCGTTCGCCCAGTTTTTCGGCCGAAGGTTCGGGTCGACCCCCCTGCCGGTGGGACGGATCGTATCCACCTTGACGTTCTTGACGCCGAGGGAGCGGACGTACTCCAGCGTCTGCTCCAACCCATCCTCATTCAGTCGCATCACCACCACGCCGACTCGCGTCGAGATGCCGCTCTCGACGAGCTTTCGGATCGATCGGCTCGTCTGCTCCCAGGATCCTTTCTTCACCGTCACTCGATCGTGGATCGCGGGGTCGTGGGAGTAGAAGGAGACGGCGACGTGAACGTCGTTCTCTGCGAGAAACCGGATCTTCTCGTCATCCAGCAGCAGGGCATTCGTGAAGATCTCGATGAACGAAAAGCCGAGGTCTTTCGCCTTGAGAATCAACGGAAAGAGATCGGGGTAGATCGTCGGGTCGCCCCCGGTGAACTGCACCTGGCGGCAGCCGAGCTCCGCCGCCTCCTCCAGGACTCGAGTCCAATCAGCCGTCGAGAACTCATCCGGCCTCGGCGCTCGACCCGCCTCGGCATAACAGTGCACGCACTGGAGATTGCAGACCGCCGTCAGCTCGATCCAGAGAAAGTCCAGGGTGTGCTTGCGCCGAAGGATCGGGATCGCGCCCGAGGTTGTCGGCTTCGAATCGACCTCGACGACAGGAAGCTCCTCCAGGAGGGCGATCATCTCCTCCATCCACGGGCGGGCGCGGCCCATCCGCTCGGCGTTTTCCAGGATCTCGCCTACGCCGAGACCCGCCGCCGACATCTGAAGTACCTGGGTCATCAGGACGTCGAGCCGGTACAGCTCCTTGTTCGACAGGTCGTAGATCGCACCGTTCTTGGCGCCGCGAACCAGCGTGCACCCCGATCGCAAGCTGAGGTATCGATCACTCTTGCTGTCTCTTTCGAGAGCCGGACGAGTCAAGGCCTGGGTCATTTGAGAATCCTCTCTCGTTGCGTCAATTGGCTGGCCTGCACGAGGCCGGAACGCAAGGTCCCGGGTTACAGTCACCCGGAATGCAATCGACCGGGTGGCAGTTCTCCGGCTGGCAGCTCGCCGACTGGGCGTGAGCGCGGCTGGCCACAAAGGTCATGATCACGGGCGCCGTGTAGACTATGCGCTTGAGAAACTTGCGGCGAGAGGTCCTGGACTTTTCCGAGACGGGCTCGTCAGGGGCTGGCTTCCGCCGTTCAGTCAAGAAGAGATCCCTCCCTCCCATGGATGGAGAGGGCGATTATAGGTGGGCATCTCGACGGCCGTCAAGGAGCGGGAATCTTGCGCCTCACTCCGCGGGCGACATCCAGGGTCATGGAGACGCCCTTGAGGGCCCGGAGCACCCGCGGGACGATGCCCATCTTCTCGATGGTGGCCTCATTCGCCCCGAAGATCGCCTCGGGTGGCGCAAAGAACGTCCGCCCGACGAGAGACAGCTTCGGACGAATCCCTTCGAGGAGAGCGAGATAGATCAGATAAGCGGCGCCCCGCGCCTGCCGCGCGCGAAGGACGGAGCGTACGAACGATCGCTCCCACGGGGAGTTCCGTGGGGAGACGAGCCCATCGAGGATCCCGGCAGGGATCTCGGCTCCTACGAGTCGCCGCGAGAGCGAGAAGGCGAGGTCGAGAGGCTTCACGAGACCGAACGCGGCGGCCTCCTCCCGGAGCGCCCCCACCCCCATGCCTCGCGTCTGTGCCCACTCCCAGAACTCGGCGACGTCGGTGAGGAAGAGGATCGGATCGAACGCGTGCTTCAGGCCGTGCAGGGCCAGGTAGAGGAGATGATGCCGGGGAGAGAGGCATCGGGCGCGCCTACCCTCGTACTCCCATGTCTCGCTCTCCGCCCAGATCTTCTTCATATCGATCGGAAAGAGCCCGAGCGACTGGCATGCGGGGATCTCGACGAGGTGCCAGCGGATGTCGAGCGAGTATCCTTTCTCCCCCGGCCGGTGGTAGAAGGCGGTCGCGATGGAGGGGTCGCTCTCCGGACCGAGGATGCGTCGTACATCCCGATGGGCGACGAAGCCGAGACCCTGGAGGGCGGCGTCCATCCGGACAAGATCATCCTTCCGGATCAGGAGGTCGAGGTCCGAGGCGGTCCGGAGATCGAACCGGCGATAGACCTCGGGGATCAGAAAGGCCCCCTTCAGGAGGATCGCCTGGACCCCTCCGGAAGAGAACGCATCGAGGACCTCTTCGAGGACCCGGAAGAGGACCAGATTTCGCGCCACCGTCTGCAGGCGAGACTCCTCCAGCCGCGCGAGGACCCGGAGCGGCACGACGGCTCGCAATCTTCCGTCCGATCGGATGTGGTGAGCGAGGAGCGGCAGTACGCCGGCGTCGCGGGAGCGCGTGATCAGCTGATCCCAGCGCACACCAGCCGCCAGGATTTTATGGAGGGCCTCGCGCCGGCCGGCGGAAAGGGTGATGCGGGCGACCAGCCGGAGCGCCTCTTCCTCCGGCGCGATAGGACCCGCTGGACCGCTGGGTAATCGGCGCATGGACAATCAAGAATTAAAGGGACACTCACTTATCTCACATCAATTAAGTGAGTGTCCCCTTATCTCACGGCCCAGGGCGGCGGCCAGGTGATTCATCAGGAGGGCCGGAATGCCGGCCCTCTTCTCCTCGGAGACCCCACACTCCTCGAGTGAAGTGATCACCCTTCCATCGAGGCCGCAGGGACTGAACTTCCGGAACGGCCCGAGGTCGCCATCGACGTTGAGGGCGAGACCGTGATAGGTCACCCACTTCCGGACGGCGACGCCGATGGAGGCGATCTTCCGGTCGCCCACCCAGATTCCGGTGTGATCCGGGTTTCGGCCGGCATCGATGCCCACCGCCCGGCACGTGTCGATCCCCCCCTGCTCGAGCGATCGAAGGTATCTATGGAGATCCCTCTCCTCTTCCTCGAGAAAAAGGATCGGATACGCCATCTGCTGGCCCGGGCCGTGGTAGGTCGTCGCCCCTCCTCGTTCGACGGCGTGGACGGCGATGCCATCGATCTTCGGCGCCTCGGCGCAACTGCCCCTGCCCATCGTGAAGACCGGCGGGTGCTGGAGGAGCAGCAGCACATCAGAGGTATCGCCGCGCGCCCTGCGATCGACGAGATCCTGCTGGAGCGCGAGCGCCGTCTGATACTCGCACATTCCCAGATTCCGGACGGCCAGCTCTTTCATTTCTTCTGCACCATGTGAATCGCCTGGCCGACCGCCGCTTCCGCCGCCTCCATCATGCTCTCCGGCAGGGTCGGGTGGGCGTGCACCGTCAGGGCCAGGTCCTCGGCGCTGGCGCCCAGCTCGATCGCGAGCGCCGCCTCGGCGATCAGGTTCGAAGCCTCGGGCCCGACGATCTGGGCCCCGAGCAGCGTTCCGTCCTCGGCATCGGCGATCACCTTGACGAACCCGTCCGACTCGCCGGTGGCGAGGGCTCGACCGGAAGCCGCGAAGGGGAACTTCCCCACCTTCACCGAGCGACCCGCCTCCTTCGCCTCTTCCTCGCCGATACCCACCGTGGCGATCTCCGGATCGGTGAAGATGGCGGCCGGGAGCGCCTTGATGTCGAGCACGCTGGGGAGACCGGCGATCGCCTCGGCGGCGATGATCCCCTCCTTGGAGGCGCGGTGCGCCAAGTAGGGGCCCGGCGTCACATCGCCGATCGCGTGTATCCCGGGGACGTTGGTCGAGAGGCGTTCGTCCACAACGATGTGCCCTCGCGGGTCGGTCTGCACACCGGCCTCCTCCAGACCGAGCCGTTCGGAGTTTGGCCGGACCCCGACGGCGAGAAGCACCTTGTCCGCCTCGATGGAGAACTCCTTCCCCTGCTGTTCACCTCTTACCTCCACGCCGTTCTCGGTCTTGCGGTGCGACTTCGCTCCAGCGGACAGCAGGATCTTGGCCCCGCGCTTCTTGAGACCTCGCGCGACAACACGGACGAGATCTGGTGCCGTGCCGGGCAGGAGCGTGGGCATGAGCTCGATCACGCTGAGCTCCGAGCCGAGCTTGGCATAGAACGTGCCGATCTCGAGGCCGATCACGCCGCCCCCGATCACGCAGAATCTCTTCGGCGCCTCGGAGAGGGCCAGGGCCTCCTTCGATGAAAGGATGCTCTCCCCGTCGATCGTGAATCCCGGAATCTCGATGGGTCTGGAACCGGTGGCGATCAGGATGGACGCGGCCTTCAGGCGTTCGCTCCCGCCCTCGTTGGTGATCTCGAGCTCGTGAGGGGAGACGAACCGCGCCTCCCCGTGCATCACCTCCACGCCGCTCTTCGCGAGGAGAAGACCCACGCCGGAAGTGAGCTTCTTGACGACCGAGTCCTTCCAGGCCTGGAGGCGACCGAAGTCGACCTCGACCTCGCCCGTCCGGATTCCCATCTCCGAGGCATGGCGTATCTTGTCTAGGAGATTCCCGACGGCGATCAGGGCCTTGGATGGGATGCAACCGTAGTTCAGACAGACGCCCCCGAGGGCATCCCGGTCGATCACCGTCACCTTCTTCCCCAGCTGTCCGAGCCGGATCGCGGCAACGTATCCGCCGGGGCCCGCCCCGATCACGGCGACCTCTGTCTCTCTGGGCGCCAGGTTCACGCTCTCTCCCTTCGTGCCGAGGTCTCCGGCCATCGGCCTACGCTTCCTGATCGCCAGGGTCTTTCAGCTCCTCGAGCTGTTCCCGGAGATGCCAGGGCACTTCCGCGTAGACATCTTCCACCAGCGTCTCGGTCCTCGGAGGAGGATCCGCTTCCACCTTCCGGACGGCGGTGGAGATCTTCTCCAGCAGATCCGCTTGAAGATTCTCCTCCTGCTTCTCGCTCCAGAGACCACGTCCCTCCAGATAGAGCCTCATCCGCAGGATCGGATCTTTTTTCGCCCATTCGCGGACAACCTTTTCATCCCGGTAGCGGGTCGGGTCGTCCGACGACGAATGTCCGCCCATCCTGAACGTCATCGCCTCGATCAGGGTCGGCCCACCCCCCGAGCGGGCCCGGTCGGCCGCCTCCCGGGTGACCTCGTAGACGGCGATCGCATCGTTTCCATCCACCTGCACACCGGGAAAGCCGTAAGCCACCGCCTTGATCGCTATCGATTCGGAGGCGGTCTGCTGCGAGACAGGGACGGATATGGCCCACTGGTTGTTCTGACAGAAGAAGATCACCGGCAGACGGTACACCCCGGCGAAATTCATCCCCACGTGGAAATCCCCCTCCGAGGTGGCCCCATCGCCCATGTAGGCGACGGCGATCACGGGGTCCTTCCTGATGTGTGCCGCGTGCGCGACGCCGACGGCGTGAGGAACCTGTGTGCCGATGCACGAAGAGAGCGGCACGAAGTTCCCCTCGTGGTAACCGAAGTGGCAGGGCATTCCCCTTCCCTTCAGCTCGTCGTTTTCCGAACCGAAGCACTGGGCGACGTACTGCTCCACGGGGAACCCCCGGTAGAGGGCGGCCCCTCCCTCACGGAGAGCCGGAAAGAGCCAGTCCACGTCCTCGAGAGCCGCCGCGCTCGCCACCGAACCCGCCTCCTGGCCGATGGCCTGCCCGTAGAAGGCGATCCGACCCTGCCTCTGAAGCTTCAGCATCCGGTCGTCCAGGGAGCGGACGAGCGACATCGTCCGGTAGATCGAGAGGAGGACATCGTCCGGGACGCGAGAGGGCCCCTTCCCCAGAAGGACGCCGTCCGGATCGAGACGACGGACGCATTCGGTCCCTCCGCCGGCAGCACGCGGGCCCTTTCCGGGCACCTCGGGAGATTTCGTCTTGGGCTTAGAGCGACTCAAGGAGGAACAACTTGGGGTCTGACAGGTAGCGGATCAGACGGTTGGCGAAGGCCGCACCCACCGCCCCGTCCACGACCCGATGATCGAAGGAGAGGGAGACGTTCATCATGTCCCGGATCACTATCTGTCCCTCGCGAACGACGGGACGTGGGGAGATCTTGTGTACCCCGAGGATGGCCACCTCGGGGTGGTTCACTATCGGCGTGGCGAATAGCCCGCCGATGTTTCCGGTGCTGGTGATCGTGAAAGTGCCTCCCTGGAGCTCCGGAAGCGTCAGCTTGCCTTCACGCGCCTTCTTCGAGAGGTTCTGGATGTCGGAGGCCAGCTCGAGGAGCCCCTTCTGATCCGCGTCATGGACCACGGGAACGATGAGGCCTTCCTCCGTCGACATGGCGATCCCGATGTTGTAGTAGTTCTTCAGGACGATCTCGCCTGATGCATCGTCGAGCGATGAGTTGAGAAGGGGATATTCCCGGAGGGCAGGGACGAGAGACTTGATCACGAAGGGGAGGTACGTGAGCTTGACCCCTCGACTCTCCGCGATCGTCTTCGCCTCCTTCCGGAGGGCGACCACCTCCGTCATGTCCACTTCGTCGACATAGGTGAAGTGGGGCGCCGTTCGTTTCGCGTGTGCGAGATGCTCCGCGATCTTTCGGCGGATGCCTCGTAGCGGAATTCTCTGCTCCCTCTCTCCCCGTGGGAGAGGTTTGGGCTTGGGTCTCGCCTGAGACCTCGGAGCGGCCGCGGCACTCCCCTTCCTTGCGATGAGTTCCACGTCCTTCTTCGTGATCCGGCCACGAGGGCCCGTGCCCGGGACGGTCCCCAGGTCGATACTCATCTCTCTCGCCAGCTTGCGCACGGCAGGCGTGGCCCGGATCCTTCCGGACGGGGCCCCCGCCCCGTCCCCATCCCCATCCGTCGGCCCGGTCCGTGGCGCCGCCGCCAGAACCGGTTCCTTTCCGGCCGAGGCCGCGGGCCTCTTCACCGTCCTGGTCGGGGCCGCTTCGCCCGCCTCCCCGATCACGACGAGGACGTCGCCTACGGGGATCACGTCCCCTTCCTGTGCCCGGATCTCGAGTATCGTTCCGGTGGTGGGAGACGGGATCTCGACGGTGGCCTTGTCGGTCATCACCTCGACGAGGGGATCGTCCTCCTTGACGGAGTCGCCGACCCCAACCTTCCAGGAGACGATCTCTCCTTCGGCCACGCCTTCACCGACATCCGGAAACTTGAATTCGAAGGCCATATCAGTAGTTCACCACCTTCTCGAGCGCCTTCAGGGTCCGCGCCGCATCAGGCAGATAGACGTCTTCCAGCGCGTACGGGAACGGGGTGTCGAAGCCGGTGACTCGAAGGATGGGCGCCTCGATCACCTCGACCGACCGCTCCGCGATCAGGGCCGAGACCTCTGCCCCGAGGCCACAGGTGCGAGGAGCCTCATGGAGGACCACGACCCGGCCCGTCTTGGCGGCCGTCTCGAGGATCGCGTCGACATCGAGCGGCATCAGCGTGCGAAGATCCACGACCTCGACGTCGATCCCCTTCTCCTGGGCCTTCTCCGCCGCCTCGAGGCCGACATGAACCATCGCTCCCCACGTGATCAGCGAGACATCCTTCCCTTCCCGCGCCGTGCGAGCCTTGCCGATCGGCACCGTGTAGTCCCCGTCGGGGACCTCTCCCTTCACCGTGCGGTAAATTCGCTTCGGCTCGAGGAAGATCACGGGGTCATCGCCTCGCATCGCAGAGGTGAGGAGGCCCTTCGTATCGGCGGGAGTCGACGGCATCACGACGACGAGGCCAGGCGTGTGGATGAAGTAGGCCTCGGATGACTGTGAGTGGTAGTGCCCCCCGCGAATCCCGCCCCCGCACGGGGTGCGGATGACGACCGGGGCCGTGTATTGACCGCCCGAGCGGTACCGCATCTTGGCGAGCTCGCTCACGATCTGATCGAAGGCAGGGTAGATGAAGTCCAGGAACTGAATCTCGGGGACGGGGCGGAGCCCGTAGAGGGCCATCCCGATCGCCGTCCCTATGATCCCGCTCTCTGCCAGGGGGGTGTCGAGCACCCGGTCCTTTCCAAACTCGGCAAGCAGGCCATCCGTCGCGCGAAAGACGCCGCCGGCTTTCCCCACGTCCTCGCCCAGGACGACCACCCTGTCGTCGCGGCGCATCTCCGACTTGAGGGCCTGGTTGACAGATTGGAGAACATTCAACGTCGCCATCTCGTTTTCCTCGGTTGAGCGGGTTTTACTACGAGCCCAAGAGCTCGCTACGGGAACTTGAAATTCGGATCTTCGCTCCGGGCCCGGACGATCTCGTCGAGTTGCTCCTGCAGGTGCCTCGGCATGCGAGCGAAGACGTCGGTGAAGATCGTCTCCCACGGAGGGGGCTTGACCTTCTCCTCCGCCTTGATCGCGGAAGCGATCTCCTCCGTGCAAGACTCCCTCACCTCCTTCTCGAACGCCTCATCCCAGGCGCCCGCGCCCTCGAGGTAGCCCCGGAAGCGATCGATGGGATCCTTCGCCTTCCACTCCTCGACCTCCGCGTCGGAACGGTATCGGGTCGGATCGTCGGAGGAGGAGTGGGGACCCATCCGGTAGGTCACGGCCTCGATCAGGGTCGGACCCCCTCCACTTCGAGCCTTGTCCACCGCCTTCTTGGTGGCCTGATAGACGGCGAGCACATCGTTGCCGTCGACCTTCACGCCCTCGAAGCCGTAGGCCCTGGCCTTGATGGCGAAATCCTTCGACCCGGTCTGCATCTTGGTGGGGACGGAGATCGCGTACTGGTTGTTCTGGCAGAGAAACACGATCGGCGAGGCATAGACGCCAGCGAAGTTCATCGCGACATGAAAGTCGCCCTCCGATGTCCCCCCGTCGCCAAAGCTGACGAGAACCACCGTCTTGTCTCCCCGGATCTTGGCCGCCATCGCCGCTCCCACCGCCTGCGGGATCTGTGTGGCGATCGGGCTGGAGATGCTCATGCAGTTCTGCTCGCGGGCGGCAAAGTGGTTGGGCATCTGACGGCCCTTGAGCGGATCGTTCGCATTGCCAAAGAGCTGTCGGACGAAATCTTGCAGGGGGAATCCGCGGTTGAGGAACATGCCCGGATCCCTGTAGGAGGGAAAGAGCCAGTCCTCCGGCTCCAAGGCCTCGACGGCGCCCACCTGGGCCGCTTCCTGGCCCCATGACGGGACGTAGAAATGGATCCTCCCTTGCCGCTGCAACTTCAGCCCCCGCTCGTCCATCGTTCGAACGAGGACCATCATCCGGTAGATCCGCTGTAGCGCCTTCTTGTCCAGGCCTTGGGAGGCCTGCTTGGAGGCACTACCGTCCGTGCCAATCACCTGAAGAACCTCTTCGGTCATCCTTTCTCTCCTGCTCTTTCTGGGCGCCCTTGCAGGATCCCTTCGAGGAAGAACTCGCCGGCTCGGTAGGAGCTGCGCACCAGTGGACCCGATGCGACGTAGAGAAACCCCATCGCCCGTCCTTCCACTGCGAGAGCATCGAATCGCTCCGGTCGAATGAACTCCACCACTTCGGAATGTCTCGGCGTCGGCTGAAGGTATTGCCCCAGAGTCAGGATGTCGACACCCGCCGATCTCAGATCCGCCATCGCCTCCAGAGTCTCCACGTCCGTCTCGCCCAGCCCGAGCATGATGGACGACTTCGTGTGAATCCCCGGGCGGATCTCCTTCGCCGACCGGAGCAGATCGAGCGAAGGATCGTAACCCGCGCGGCGATCCCGGACGGAGGGAGTGAGCCTTCGCACCGTCTCCAGGTTATGGGCAAGAACGTCGGGGCCCGCCCCCAGGACGGCCCCCAGGGCTGCACGATCTCCCGCGAAATCGGGGATCAGGACCTCGACGAGGAGTCCCGGATCTTGGCTCTTCAGCCGGCGGACCGTCTCGGCGAAGTGCGCCGCCCCTCCATCGGGTAGGTCATCTCGATCCACCGACGTGAGGACCAGGTATTTCAGACCCAGTGTGGAGATCACCTCCGACACCTTGCGAGGCTCATCCCGGTCGAGCCGTCCCCTCGGATTCCCGGTCTTCACGGCACAGAAGCGGCATCCACGAGTGCAGACGTCGCCCATCAGCATAATCGTCGCCGTCCCTCCGCCCCAGCACTCGCCCATGTTGGGACATCGCGCCTCTTCGCAGACGGTATGGAGGCTCCTCTCCCGGAGGAGCCTCTTGATCCGCCTGTAGGCGTCGCCCCCCGGGGCGCGGACCTTCAGCCATTCGGGCTTCCGCCGGGCAGTCGTGGATAAGTCTCGAGTGATCATCGGCTTTCCGGCTGTAGGACGGAAGTTCAACGGGCGGTTACGGTACGGGCACTTTGACGTGCGCATTATACAGTTCTGCCTCTCCAAAACAACCAAAATGGGCCGTCCGGATGGACCACGACCCCACCAGAATCGATTCTCCGGCTGCTTTTCCCTTGCCGGGTCGTCGCGGCATTCGTTACGATTCCGCCTCGGTTTCCTTGAAATACGAATCGAGAAGGAGAGACGCGATGGCGGAGAAGAACAAGCGCGATGGGGGAACGCTCTCCTCATCGGTCTCCCGCCGGACCTTCCTCAAGACACTGGGGGGAGGGGCGGCCGCGGCGGCGATTCCTGGCGCAGCGCTCGCCGCACCGATCCGACGGGCTCGGGGCGATGAGGCGAGAGTGCTCGGTCCGGGAAAGGCCAAGTTCGTCCTCGAGGTCAATGGTCAGAAGAAGGAGGTGGAGGCGGAACCCCGGCTGACCTTGCTCGACGTCCTCCGCAACCATCTCGATCTGACCGGTGCAAAGAACATCTGCGACATGGGCGAGTGCGGCGGGTGCACGGTGCTGATCGATGACGTGCCCCTCTATTCCTGCCTCACCCTGGCGCTCGATGCGCGAGGGAGGAAGATCACGACGGTGGAGGGTCTCGAGACCGACCGGCTGAATCCGACCCAGATGGCGTTCGTCAAGCACGACGCCTTCCAGTGCGGCTTCTGCACGCCCGGCTGGATCATGAGCGTGGAGGCCCTCCGGAGAAAGGGGGGGCAACCCGACGACGAGACGATCCGGGAGGCCCTGACCGGCAACCTGTGCCGCTGCTCCGCCTACCCGAAGATCCTCGAGGCCGCCCGCGCCGTTGCGGGGAAGGGAGGGGGCGATGCCAAAAAACATTATTAAGATCGAATACGACGTCGACGGGCTCCTGGAGGAGGGTTTCGTGGAGATCCCCGAGAGGGAGCTCGAGCCCTGGGGACCGTCGTACAAGGCCAAGGTGATGGGTCAGCCCCTCGTTCGGGTCGACGGATACGACCGGGTGACGGGGAAGGCGAAGTACACGTACGACATCACTCTTCCCGGCATGCTGTTCGGCCGGGTCCTCCGCTGCCCCTCAGCCCACGCTCGCATCAAGAAGATCGATGTCAGCAAGGCCGCGGCCCTCGCCGGAGTGCATGCGGTGATCAGCTCCCACGAGGCCACCGGTCAGGAGGCCGCTGTCTTCCGCAAGGAGCTGAATTACGCGGGCGAGATGGTCGCCGTCGTGGCGGCCGAGCAGGACGAGATAGCGGAAGACGCCGTCAACCTGATCGATGTCGAATACGAGGATCTCTCGTTCGTCGTCGATCACGAGTCGGGGGCAAGAGATGGCGCTCCGAAAGTCCGGGACAAGCCGACCCGCGGGCGCACCCGGGTCTATCCGAACCGTAGGTCCCACCCCCGTGGCGACGTGGAGAAGGGTCTCGCGGAGGCGGACGTCCAGGTCGACATGGCCTTCCGCACTCAGGTGGCCATTCACGCCAGCCTCGAGGTTCACGGCAGCGTGGCCCGGTGGGATGGGGATCGGCTCACCGTCTGGGAGTCGACGCAGGGGGTCTTCCGGATACGCAAGCAGCTCTCGCAGTTCTTCCAGATCCCCGAGACGGATGTCCGGGTGATCATGAACTTCATGGGGGGAGGGTTCGGCAGCAAGCTGGGCCTTCGCAACCACACTCGCGCCTGCGCTCTCCTGGCGAGGAAGACGAAGCGGCCAGTGAAGCTGATGCTCGATCGGAGGGGGGATTTCGTCTCGACGGGAAACCGTTCTGATTCCCTCCAGAAGATCCGAGGGGGCGCGAAGAAGGACGGATCCCTCACCGCCCTGCATCTTGTTGCGCAGGGAGCGGTCGGGATCGGAGGGGGCTTCGGGCCGGGGAGGCTGCTGCGTCAGCTCTATCGGTGCCCCAACGTGCGGACGGAAGAGACGGCGATCCGGATCCACGCGGGACCGTGGGCCCCCTTCCGGGCGCCGGGACACCCCGAGGGCTCCTTCGCCCTCGAGCAGGTGATGGACGTCCTCGCCGAAAAGGTGGGGATGGACCCGCTCGAGTTCCGCCGAAAGAACTTTGCCGATCGCGATCAGGAGAGGAATCAGCCTTACACTTCGAACCATCTCCTGGAGGCCTACGAGAAGGGGTCCAAGGCGATCGGATGGCAAAGACGCCGGGTCCAACCAGGCTCCGATCCGGGGCCGAGGAAGCGCGGCCTCGGCATGGCCGCGCAGCTCTGGCACTCGGGAGGCGGGGCGCCGACGCGCGCGACCGTCCGGATCCTCGACGGTGGGAAGGTCGAGGTCTTCACCGGAACCCAGGACATCGGGACCGGAACGAAGACGGCCGTCAGCATGGTCGTCGCCGAGGAGCTGGGACTGGAGATCCATGAGGTCCAGACCACCCTCGCCGACACGGGGGTCTGCCCCCCCGGACCTTCGAGTGGCGGCAGCCTCACGATCCCTTCGGTCCTGCCGGCCGTCCGGGCAGCCGCCGCCGACGCAAAAGGAAACCTCTTCGCGATGGCGAAGGAGGAGCTAGGAGACGTCGAGGCGAAGAGCGTGACCATCCAGGGCAAGGAGGCGGTGCTTCAGCCCTCGGGCAAGAAAGTGGCCATCTCCATCCTTTCGAACAAGGCGGGCGGCCCGATCGAGGGGGCGGGGTCGCGCGGTCCCAACCCCAAGGGATACTCGATCAACTCCCACGGTGCCCAGTTCGCCGAGGTGGAGGTCGACACGGAGACGGGTCTCGTGAAAGTCATCAAGATCGTCGCCGCCCACGAAGCGGGCCGGGTCGTCAATCAGGCCATGTTCGAAAATCAGGTCGAAGGCGGGGTGATCCAGGGCCTCGGCTTCGCCCTGCTCGAAGAAAGGGTGATGGACAGGGAGACGGGGCGCATGGTGAACCCGAACATGCACGATTACCGCCTCCCGACGATCTCGGAGATTCCGGAGATAGAGGTCATCGCGATCAATCGGCCCGATGCCCTTGCCAACAATGTCGGGGCGAAGGGGCTCGGCGAGCCCCCGATCATCCCCACTGCGGGTGCGATCGCCAATGCCGTCTACAACGCCATCGGGGTCCGCATTGCGGAGATTCCCTTCACGCCGGAGAGGGTCCTGGGGGCCCTGGAGAAGGAGCGGAAGGAGGAAGACCGATGAGAGCCTTCGAGCACGTCGAGCCCCATTCGCTGGAGAACGCCATCTCCTTTCTCACGGATGATCGAGAGGAGGCGGTCGTGATGGCCGGCGGCACCGACCTGATCACCGAGATGAGGGACCGGATCGCCGTCCCCGACCGGGTCGTGAACCTGAAGTCGATATCCGGACTGGATACCCTCGCGTTCGAGCCGGGGAAGGGTCTCACGATCGGCCCGCTCGTCACGTTGGCCCGCCTCGACAAGGACCCGACTGTTCGGGAGAAGTACGGCTGCCTCGCCGAGGGGGCTTCCGCGGCCGCGTCCCCGCAGATTCGCAACCAGGGGACGATCGGCGGCAACCTGTGCCAGAGACCGAGGTGTCCCTACTACCGCGACCCGGAGCTTTACTGCTTCAAGCGCGGCGGCGGGATCTGCTACGCCGAGAAGGGAGACAACCGATACCACTCTCTCTTCGGGGGAGGCCCCTCGCACATCGTCCACCCATCCGACACGGCCCCGCCCCTCGTTGCCCTCAGGGCAATCCTGCAGATCGTGGGCCCCGAGGGGAAGCGGGGCGTCGCCATAGGCGACTTCTTCACGCTCCCCGAGGTCGATCCGATGCGCGAAAATATCCTCGAGCCGAACGAGGTCGTCGCCGAGATTCGCCTGGACGATCCGCCCGCCGGACTGCGAAGCGCCTACATCAAGGCCACACAACGTGGCTCATGGGACTTCGCTCTCGTGAGCGCCGCGTGCGTTCTCGACTTCGAGGGAGGCGTCTGCAGCAACGCGCGGATAGTGCTCGGGGGCGTGGCGCCCATTCCTTGGCGGGTCGAGAAGGCGGAGGGGGCCCTCGTGGGCAAGCGGATCGACGAGAAGTCGGCGGCGGAGGCGGCCGAACTGGCCTTCGAGGGGGCGAAGCCAATGAGCGGCAACCGCTACAAGATCCCCCTCGGCAAGGCGATCGTCAAGCGGACGATCCTCCGCTGCGCTCCGCAGTAGCTCTCGGGCCATGCCCACTCATCGGATCTTTGCCATCTCATTGGTCATCGCGACCTGCTCCGGCTGTCAGACGACGGTCGGCAACTACCTTTCGAACCGCGTCCGGGATTTCGGCGAGTGCTTTCGCCTACAGGCCGGCGCGGGGCTCGGACTCGGCGTGGCCGTCCGCGCGGCGGGCCTCGCTGACGTCGGGGTGGCCGTCGCATCCTACCCGCGTCGATATGGGGTGGGATGGGTTTACGGGAATGGTTACGCTGCGGGATGGGGCGAGACAGGACAGGGATGGGACGGCGAGGTGGAAGTATCCGGTATCTTGTGGCTCGTTCCCGGCGGGAGCTTTATCGGCGCCTCCGTCGTGAACTGGTCGACGTTTCACTGGCGCATCGAGGATGCACCGAACCAGACCCTGAACCCCACCTATTCACAGCACTCCTGCTACTCGCTCCTGCCCGCCGCTTTCGCGAAGGTGGGGCCGGAACTGAACCACGCGGCCGAGGCAAAGCCCCTGGCGATGGACAAGCATCCCTGGCTATGGTCCGGCAAAGCCCACGAAGTCGCGCCGACGGCCCGCATCCACGCCTTCGACATCGAAGCGAGCCTCTACGCGGGGATCGTTTACCTGAAGGCCGGCTTCAGCCCGGGAGAGCTCGCCGACTTCCTCCTCGGCTGGTTCGGGGCGGACATCGCCGGGGATGATCGAGCCCTGAACTCTTCCGAAGGGGGCCCCCTACCGTGAAATGGCGCCTCACGATTCTCGTCGCCCTTGCGCTCTGCGGAGCGGGTTGCCAGACGACCGTCGGGAACTATCTAGCCAACCGCGGTCGCGACCTGGGAGAGTGCTTCCGGTTGGAAGTAGGGGGGGGATTCGGGTTAGGGGTCAGCGTAAAGGCGGCGGGTATCGTGCATCTAGGGATGGCGGGGGCGGTCGTGCCGCGCCTTTACGGCGCTGGCTGGAACTACGGGAAAGGGCACGCCTTCGGGCATGGGTATCGGGCCTGGTGGTGGGACTGGGACATTGATCTGACGATGGCTTCGCCCGTCTGGGGCACCCTGGCTGCCTTCGATCTGCTCCCGCCCGTCCACCCGGAGACGAACCAGGTGGTCCCGTTCCATGTGCGCTTCCGGACGCCCCGTCCGATGCCGACGATGGGTACGGAGGTCGAGCACGCGTGCTGGGCTATCGTCCCTCCCCTGCTGATACCTGACGAGCTCCCGCATCAGGCCCTGTTCGGCCCCCAGACGCGTGAAGAGGAACGGCGAGCCCGCGTCCACGACTTCGACATCGAGGTGGCCGTCTACGCGGGGTTCGTCTACGCGAGGGCGGGATTCAGCCCCGGGGAATTCGCCGATTTCATCCTGGGATGGTTCGGGGTCGACCTGGCCCACGACGATCGCCCGATAGGCACACCAGGGACCGAAGAGGACCTCGGTGGGATCGGGGACAATGGAGATGATTCCTAGTCGCTCGGGAGAGCGTCAGCCGACTTTTTTCGAGATGGTTTTCGCCTGGAGGAAGAGGAGGAGATAATCCCGGCCGCCCGCCTTCGAGTCGGTCCCCGACATATTGAACCCGCCGAACGGGTGCGCACCGACGAACGCGCCGGTGCACTTCCGGTTGAAGTAGAGATTCCCGACGTGAAACTCATCCCTCGCCCGATCGATCTTTTCCTGGTTGGTCGTGTAGACGGAGCCGGTGAGGCCGTAATCGGTCCCGTTGGCGATCTCGAGGGCGTGATCGAAATCGTTCGCCTTGATCACCGCCAGGACGGGACCGAAGATCTCCTCCTGCGCGATCCGGGCATCCTCGGGGACGTCCTGGATCACCGTCGGTTCGACGAAGTATCCATCCCCCTCCGCCTGGCCGCCGCCGGCGATGACCTTTCCCTCCCCCTTGCCGATCTCGATGTAATCCAGGATCGATTTCATTGCCCGCTCGTTGATGACCGGACCGACGTTGTTCGATTCGACGACCGTGGGGCCGACCTTCAGCGTGCTCATCGAATCCCTCAATTTGGTGAGAAACTCGTCGTAGATCGCTGCGTCCACGATAGCCCGGGAGCAGGCGGAGCACTTCTGGCCCTGGTAACCGAAGGCGGATGAGAGCACTCCCTGGACTGCATCATCGATGTTCGCCTCCTTATCCACGATGATCGCGTCCTTCCCTCCCATCTCCACGACGACCCGCTTGATCCACTTCTGGCCCGGGGGCGCCTTGGCGGCCTTCTCGTTGATCCCCAGACCGACAGCCTTGGACCCGGTGAACGCGACAAAACGGGTCTTCGGATTTCCCACGAGTGTCTCTCCGACGAGGGAGCCGGGCCCCGTCAGATAGTTGAGGACACCGGCAGGGACGCCGGCTTCCTCCATGATCAACATGTACTGATAACCCACGCCCGGGGAATCGCTGGATGGCTTCAAGACCACGGTGTTCCCCGCCACGATCGCGGCGGAGCTCATGCCGCAGAGGATCGCGTTGGGGAAATTCCACGGCGGGATCACGACGCCGGCCCCGAGCGGGATGTAGATCAGCTCGTTTTCCTCGCCCGCGACCTGGGTCAGCGGATGGCCGGCCGCATATCGGAGCATCTCCCTGCCGTAGAATTCGAGGAAGTCGATCGACTCCGCCGTCTCTCCGTCAGCCTCGGCCCACGACTTCCCTACCTCCAGCACCATCCAGGCGTTCATCGTGTGCCGCCGATCCCGCATGATCTGGGCCGCCCGGAAGAGGAGGTTCGCTCTCTTCTCTGCGGGAGTCCTCGACCAGGACGAGAAAGCATCGTTGGCCGCTTCGAGCGCCTTGCCGGCGAGCGGGGGTGTGGCCTTCTGGAAGCGTCCCAGGATCTGCGATGGGTCTGAGGGGTTCAGGGAGTCGAACGTCTGCCCCGGACTTATCCGCTCTCCACCGATGACCAGGGGATAGGATTCGCCGGCCTTCTTCGCCACCTCGGCGAGGGCCTCTTCCATCGCCTCTCGGATTTCCTTCCTCGAGTAATCCAGAAACGACTCGTTGCGAAACTCGGTAACAACTCCGGAAACCATGAGGACCTCCTTCGAGCGAGCGTGCGTCGGCGGCTTGTCGTCCGGGTCGGAGAGGTGTGGATATTAGCAGTCACTCACAGAAGTGTCAAAGTGAGGCTCTGGGCCTCTCCGTAAGGTGCCGTAGCGTCCGGGCTTGAACCCCATTGCAAAGGCTTCCGGGTGTGCTAGAATCCCCGGTTACGTTACCGGGGCCCCGGGAGTCCCCCCCCCAGGGGGAGTGCGGCTGGTTTCCCTTGCTCGACCGGGGTGCTTTCCCAGAAAGGACGGACCTTCATGAAGGTCTTTTTCATATTTCCCAACCTCAACACGGTCGAGGGATTCAATCACGGAGTCGCCGATCTCTCCGGAGGGCTCAAGGCGCACGGGCACGAGACGAAGCTCCTGAACATCAACGAGCATCTCTATCCGATCCCCACGAGTGCAGAGATCCTCAAGCTCGTCCGGGACTACCAGCCGGACGTCCTCTGCTTCTCGGTGATGACCCAGCAGTACAAGTACGCCGTGAAGATCTCCAAGATGATCCGCGAGGAGTTTCCATCCGTCCCTCAGGTCTTCGGCGGAGTTCATGCATCGATGGTCCCGGAGGAAGTCGCGAAAGACGGATACTTCGACTACATCGGTGTCGGCGAGTGCGACAACGCCCTGCCGGAGCTGGTCGACAAGATGGCGGAAGGGAAAGACACGACCAATGTGCGCAACATCTGGGCGAAGAAGGAAGGCGGGGAGTGGGTGAGAAATCCCGTCGGCCCGTACCCGGACCTGAAGATCATCGCGCCGAAGGACTACGAGATCTTCGACCTGGAGCACATGCTCGTCGCCAAGAGCCATTGGCTGTCGATCCTCACCTCCCGGGGCTGCCCGTATCGCTGCACGTACTGCTTCAACCATGAGGTCACGGACCGGTACCGCGAGGAAGGCGGCTTTGCACCCAAGGACTACCTCCGCCACTATCCGATAGAGACGATCATCGGGGAGATCGAGGATCTCCACAAGAAGTACGACCCGATCTCGATGGTCATCTTCGATGACGACCTGTTCACTCTCAACAAGCAGTACGTGATCGATTTCTGCCGACAATACCAGAAGTCCTTCGTCAAGACGCCGTGGGTGGTCAATTCCCACGTCCAGACCTTCACCCGGCCTGTCGCCCAGGCGATGAAGGACGCCAACTGCCTGATCGCCAAGTTCGGCGTGGAGAGCGGCTCTCATCGAATCCGGAAAGAGGTGCTGGACCGGTACATGACGAACGAGAAGATCATCCAGGCCTTCGATATCGCCTACGAGGTAGGGCTGCACACGTCCGCCTTCCTGATGTTCGGGCTCCCGTACGAGACCCGGAAGGAGATCCAGGAGACGATCGACCTCATTGCCAGGATTCGAGCGGGCCGGTTCCGCTGGTCGATCTTCTTCCCGTTCCCGGGGACCAAGTCGCACAAGATCTGCATCGACGGCGATATGATCGACCAGGATCGGATGGACAACCTCGACAACTACTTCGATGCATCCTGTCTGAAATTCGATCCTGACACCGACCTCTTCATCCGCAAGTGCCAGAAGGCCCTCAGCTGGTACATCAACGCCAAGAGCGATATGCCGACGGCGGACTTCTACGCGAAGAAGGTGGAGGAGATCGAGAAGCTCAATCTGAAAGAGTGGGAGAAGAGGGCGCTCACGATCAAGGATGAGGACAAGGAATACTCGGACCGTTTCCTGAAAGAGGGGAAGGACCATTACGCCCTTCGCTACCTCGACGTGATGGCCGTCCGATCCACCTGGATCAAGTGGGAGGAAGACCTGGAAAAGGAGAAGCCGCATGCGGCGAGGGAGTGGCGCTCCATACCCGCTCCCGCCCAAGCTTAGTCTTCCGACGATTCGAAATACCTGGCCCCGCGCGAAAGCGCGGGGCTTTCTTGTTGATTCTGCGTTGGTTCTGCATTGACACGATCATGATTTACCGGACTTTCCCCGTCGGCTCATTCCAGTGCAACTGCTCGCTCCTCGCCTGCGAGGAGACGAAGGAGGCGATCCTGATCGATCCGGGCGATGAGGCGGAGGAGATCCTCTCGGTCGTCCGCGAGCTCGGTGTGAAGGTCCTCTACGCGATCCACACCCATGCCCACCTCGACCATATCGGCGCCACGAGGAAGGTCTCGGAGGAGACCGGGTGCGAGATACTCCTCCACAAGGAAGACCTCTTCCTCTACGAGAACCTCCCGATGCAGGCCTCCCTCTTCGGCCTCGAAGCGGAGGAGCCAACCCCCCCGCATCGATTTGTCGATGACGAGGAGGAAATCATCTTCGGTAAATGTCGTCTCGAGGTGATCCACACCCCGGGACACACACCCGGGAGCATCTGCTTCCAGATGGAGGAGGCGGGACCGTCGCTGTTTACCGGCGACACCCTTTTCCAGAACGGCATCGGACGGACTGATCTCTGGGGCGGTTCCTTCGAGAAGATCATCGACTCGATCAAGGGCCGCATTCTCCAGTTAGACGACGACACGGCCGTCCACCCCGGCCACGGCCCTTCCACGACCGTGGGCGATGAGCGTCGAAAGAACCCTTTCTTGATCTAGACATCAGCCCTCGATGGCGAGGACTCCTTGAGCCTCGGCGCGATCCGTGGTAAAAAAGCAACTTCCCCCATCAGTCCAGACGGCAAGTTCGAAGGCCACGCCCTTGCGGGCGATGACGCGGAGGCTCTCGTGATCCGATCTAGATTACAGATCGTACTTTGCATGGGATCGGCCCTCACCACCCTCGGGATGATCGATCATCGGCCAGGCCCCCAGAGGCAGGCCAAGGTCGACGCACTTCCGATCGCCTTCGTGGCCAACGCGGGCCAGACCGACTCCCGTGTCCTCTATTCGGCCGAAGGCCCGGGATACGGGATCTACTTCACGCGGAAGGGTGTCGTCTGCACCTTTACCCGTCAAACCGCGCCTCGAAACTCCAAGCCGGCATCGAATCGCCTATTCCTGGACAGGCCCGGAAGGGAAAAGAAGGAGGGTATAGCGCTCTCTCTCCTCTTCGAGGGGGGTCTCGATGATGTCACACCCTCGGGACAGGATCCGGCGCCGGGTCGATTCAGCTATTTCCGTGGGAACGACCGCGGAGAGTGGAGGACGGGGCTCTCTGCCTTTCGCACCGTGACCTATCCGAGCATCTGGTCCGGCGTGGACGGCGTCTTCCGGGGTGTGAAGGGCCGCCTGAAGTATGAGTTCATCGTGAGGCCGGGGACCGATGTCAAATCGATTCGACTCTCCTATGCGGGCGCAAAGGGACTGTCTCTCGACGACCGAGGCGGACTCCGGATCGAAACTCCCCTCGGGACGTTCACCGATGAGCCTCCCTTCAGCTATCAGGAGATCGGCGGGAGACAGGTTGCAGTGGAGAGCCGGTACGTTCTGCTCCCCGATCGAGACGGAAGACCGCATTTCGGCTTCGAGCTGGGAGACGGCTACGATCCGAACCGGCCTGTAGTCATCGATCCGGGGCTCATCTACTCCACCTTTCTCGGCGGAAGCCTCCGGGACACCGCTCTCGGCGGCGTAGCCGTGGACGCCGCGGGAAACATGTATGTCTGCGGATACGCGGAGTCCCCAGGATTCCCCACGACGCTGGGGGCGTTCGACGCGACCCACAACGGATCCCGCGACGTCTTCCTGGCAAAGCTGGATCCGACCTCCTCGACGCTGATCTATTCGACCTTCATAGGGGGGACCGAACTGGACCAGCCCTGGGGCATGACCATTGATTCCGCCGGGGCGGCCTACATCACCGGCTTGACCGGATCGTCCGACTACCCCACGACCCCGGGGGCGTTCGACACGACCTACAACGACGTCGGCTTCCTCGATGGGTTCGTGACGAAGGTCGATCCGACCGGTTCGATTCTCGAATACTCCACGTTCCTCGGAGGTAGCACGATCGACTCGGGGCGCGACGTAGTGGTCGACGGCGCGGGCTTTGCCTACGTCACCGGCTTTACCTGCTCTCCCGGATTCCCCGTGACGCCGGGCGCCTTCGACACGACCCACGACTTCGGGACCGACGGGTTCGTAGCCAAGCTGGATCCGGCGGGAGCGAACCTGATCTACTGCACCTTCCTCGGAGGCTCCGGGTTCATCGATCCCGGTCTCGACATAGCGATCGACTCCGCGGGCAATGCCGTGGTCACCGGTTGGACCGATTCTCCGGATTTCCCCACGACGCCCGGGGCCTATCAGACGACCATCGTCGGAGAGCAAGACGCATACGTGACCATGCTCGATGCGACCGGCTCCAGCCTCATCTACTCCACCCTGATCGGAGGCTCCGGCACCGACATCGGCAACAGGATCGATATCGACCCTGCGGGCAACGTGTACGTAGCGGGGGGAACCCGGTCGACCGACTTCCCCACCACGCCAGGCGCCCTGGACACGACCTACAACGGGGATCCGAGGGACATCTTCGTGAGCAAGCTCGACCCGACGGGGAGCCTGCTCGTCTACTCCACATTTGTCGGGGGGGTGGGTAGGGACGAGCCTCTCGGCGGGGTGGTGGTCGGCGCCGATGGCAGCGTCTACGTCTCGGGCTTCACGCAATCGGCGGACTATCCCACGACCCCCACGGCATTCGATGACACCTACGGAGGCGGCGGCACGTTCACCGGAGACGCCTTCGTCTTCCGGCTGGATGAGGCGGGGGACACCCTTCTCTATTCGACCTATCTCGGCGGAAGTGAGGGCGAGATCGCCTACGGCCTCGCGGTCGACGGTGAGGGGAATGTCTACCTCGCCGGGTCTGTCGAGTCGGTCGACTTTCCCACGACGGCAGGGGCGTTCGACACGATCCAGAACGGGGACGTGGACGCCTACGCCTCGAAGCTGTCGCTCCCAGGGAGCACTCCGCCTGGCCTGGGCAAGAAGGTGAGCCCCACAGACAGCACCACGGGCAAGAATCCGGTGGAGCTGACCTTCAGCGACATCACTTCGGGCGGCATCACCAGCGTCACGACATCTCCCGCAGGGGCGCCCCCGCCCACCGGGTTCAGGCTGGGCACGCCGCCGACCTACTACGAGATCACGACCACGGCGACCTTCTCAGGCGTCATCGAGATCTGCATCGACTACACCGACGTCGACTACGGCAACGAGTGCACCATGAAGGTTGCCCACTTCGAGGACACCGACTCCGATGGGATCCTGGACACCTGGGTCGACCTGCCGATCTCATCCCAGGACAAGATCAACGACATCATCTGCGCGGTCGCCAGCTCCCTCTCACCCTTCGCCCTCTTCGAGGCGGAGGACACGGACGGGGACGGCGTCCCGGATCTACTGGATCCGGATCCCCTGGTCGCCGGGGAGACGCTGGCCACTCTCGCGGGCGCGGCGAACCTTCTGGCGAACCAGGTCCGGGCCGTCGATCTATCCCTCTTCGACGCCCCCAACGCGAATGCGGCCGCCGGGAGGAGAAAGTCTCTCGCCAGCCGTCTGGAGAACGCCGGCAAGGCGGCCGCCGCGGGAGATCTCGAGGATGCCCTCGAGCTCCTGGAGGGGGTTCTCGGCAAGGTCGATGGACTCGACATCCAGGTGGACTGGACGGAGTCGTCTCCGGAGACTAGCGGTCTGGCGAGTCAGGTTCGACTGCTGATCGGAACGATCACCGGGCTGTGATCAAAAATCCAGGAGGGGTGCGTTCGGGATGAGGCCCTTCTCGTGGGCCCGGCCGAGCAGGGAGGCAACCGCTCTCTTGCCCTTCTCGCCGAGATCGATCGTGTACGGGTTCACGTACATCTCCACGAACCGGTCTCCCCGGTCCTGATCCACGCCGCGACCGAAGTCGAGGGCGTACGAGAGGGCCTCCTCACGATGATCGAGGGCATACTGGATGCTCTCGCGTATCAGTCCCGTCATCATGCACGCGTCCTCGCCTGACAGGTCGCGCCGGATCGCGTTGGCCCCCAGCGGGAGCGGCAGGTCCGTCTCCTCCAGCCACCACTCACCGAGATCGATCACCTTGAAGAGTCCTTCGTCCCCGTAGGTCACCTGACCTTCATGGATCAAGACTCCGAAATCCGTCTCTCCGTCCAGCACGGATTTCCCCACCCGATCGAAGTGGACAAAGACCGGCTCGAACTCGGGCTGGTAAAGCCGCAGGGCCAGGTGGGCGGTCGTCTTCTCCCCAGGGATGGCGATCCTCTTCCCTGCAAGCTCCTCCGGTGATGCGGCCCTGGCCCCCACCACGAGCGGCCCGCACCCTTCCCCGAGGCTCGAGCCGACAGGGAGGATTCGATACCGGTCCTGGAGGTAAGCGTACGCGTGATACGAGATGGCCGTGATCTCGTACTTCCCTTCCTCGGCGCTCTGGTTCAGCGACTCGATGTCCGCCATGACGTGCCGTACACGAAGTCCCTCGCGTCGGACCTTCTCCTTCGCCAAGGCGTAGAACATGAAGGCGTCATCGGCGTCCGGGCTGTGTGCGATCGTGATCTCTCGTTCCAAGGAGGGGCCTTCCTTTCAATCTACTTTCCGACATTCGACCGCATGGCCGTGCCAGATCACGCTTACCTGCTCCTGAGTCAAGCGTATCCTCCCGAGCGTGGGATCCAATATCTCGAACAGCCCCTCTTTCTTCCCCACATAGGCCACGGCGTGCCCCTCGCGCGGCGTCCTCGGATGGTCCACGAGCAGAACGGCCGGGGCTCTTAGCTCCAGCGGCGCCCCGTCGGGCCTCTCGACGGGGCGGCATTCGAAACCCATCCGATCCAGACCGTAGATCAGCTGCGCCATCGTCGTCCCCATACGGGTGGTGCCGAGGTAATCCGCCATCGCCTTCTCCGTCCGCTCGATCCCGTAGAGCCGGACGATGTTCGCCGCGGACGCCGCGACGCAGCTCACTCCGCTCGTCTGCAGGATCACCCCGTCCTCGTCGACCAGCTCGACCAGCCGGGGAGCTATCGGGGCATTCAGGTTGTGTATCAGGAAATAGATCGATCCCACGAGGAGGGAGAAGGCGAACACGAGCTTCCACCTCCTCGGATCTCCAACCTTGAAGGAGGCCGAGGCCGAGAGGGAAGCCAGAAACGTCACGACACCGAGGAGGGCCGCCCAGAGGATCTGCTGCCCTCGCAGCTGAAACCATAGGGGCATGCTCCATCGCGTCGATATCTCCCAGCTCACCGCGACGTAGAAGATCGCGTACGCGGCCACGAGAGCGACCGGGGCGAGGAGGAAGGGCGCTCTCTTGAAGACCCTCCCGACCTTCAACAGATCCTCGGGAGAAGCCGATGGATCCCGTCTCACGAGGCGCGCCGACTCGACGATCCCGGCGACGATGCCGATGATCATGGCTACGACGTTGCCGGTGATCGATACGGGATACATGCCGTCTCCACCCAGGACGAGCGCGTTGCTTTTTCCAGGATTCCCCCACCAGTCTTCACCCGGGGGGTTCGAAGTCAAGGTGTTACCAGAGGGTCCGGTTTCGGGAGGGGGGCTTCCGCTTCCGGCGGTGGGGACTAACAGACGGTTCGAGACCGAAGAAGAGTCTCAGCCAATCTTCCAGCTCCTTGAGCCGAACTGCCTTGCCGGTGGAGTCGAGGTAGTTTTGCATGTTGGATGAAAAGCCGGGTCCATCGAAGACGACAAGCCCGGGGATCGGCCAGGCCTCGATGTCGCTGATCAGGGCGGGGACCTTCTCCTCCGCCGTCCCCTTCTTGGACTGGTACTTGCACTCGAGCCCGATCGACTTGCGCGTGGCGGGGTCCGTGGCCACGACGTCGATGTGTCGCTCAGCGCCCCAGAGCCGTCGGCCGACCTTGACCTCCTCGCGGGCGTCGAGCCCGAGTCGGCCGACGAGCTCGGTGACCTTCGTGCGGAGGCGCGTCCCGCTGGCCGGGGCTGTCTTTCGGCCCGGCATCCGGTTACCCCTTTCCCGGAGCGTAGTTCATCACAACCAGCTCTCCGATCGCGCCTCGGCGGCGCCCGTTCGAGTTGATCGCCCTTCGAGCGGTCACACTCTTCAATCGAAAACCGCGATAGAGCTTGCGGATCAGCGGCGTGTCACTGTTCGAGAGCATCACCAGACACCCCTTCGCATCGAGCTCTCGAAAGATACCCGCGAGGCGTTCCTGCTCGGTCACCCCGAAGCCTCGCTCCGTGTATCCGGTGAAGCTTGCGGTACGCGACACCGGGTCATAGGGGGGATCGAAGTAGACGAACGCGCCGGCTCGGGCATCACGCAGGCAAGCCGAGAAGTCCCTGACCTCGAGTCGGACCTCCTGGAGCGCGGCGCTGGCTGCCCGGAACTGATCCTCCTTGAATATCCCTGGGTTCTTGTAGGACCCGATCGGCACGTTGAACTCACCTCGCGCGTTCACGCGGTAGAGCCCGTTGTAGCATGTCTTGTTCAGGTAGATGAGACGGGCCGATCGGGCCACTGGAGAGAGCCTCCCCAGAGACCGACCTCGTACGCCGTAATAATGTTCGCGTCCGTGCCGGGCCTTGTGCTGACGGAGCCGACGGATCAGCCCCTCGACATCATCGCGGACGTCCTCGTAGCAGCGGATCAGCTCCTTGTTGTTGTCCGAGACTGTTGCCCGAAGCCCGGCGAATCGCTCCCGGAGGTCGAAGAAGACGGCGGCACTCCCCACGAACGGCTCGAGGTAGCGCTCGATCTTCCTCGGGTAGAGGGAAGCGAACTGCGAGAGGAGCTGTCCCTTCCCTCCCGCCCACTTCAGAAACGGCCCCGCCCGCTTCAGCCGCTCTGATGGACCAGCGTCTGCAGTATTCATCAGATGATGCGCTTGTATTCCGGCAGGTCCTGGTTCCAGACCGGGACGCCACAGTACCGGTCTCCCTCCGGGCAGTACGGCTTCTTTGGCGCCATCGACCGCAACCCGCACGGCGGAAGGAGATATTGTCCGATCCGAGGGTTGATGTCGCGAATCTGCATCGCCTCGTTGAGGGACGCCCTCCAGATCTCCTCCTGGGCGTTGAAACAGAGACGCATCGTCAGCTTGTGGTGCAGATGGAGCAGATCCGCCGACTCGGTGAACCGGATCGCCGTGGCGTTCGGCAGGAGATACGCGGCAAATTCGTCAGAGACTCCCATCTTGCGGAGGCGATTGAAGGCATCCCAGGTTCGATCCATCACATCCCTGTAGGTTCGATGCGACACCTCGTCCATCGAGACGAGGGGCGGCGTGATCACGTCCGGCACATCCGAGAGGTGGGCGAGGAGAATCGGCCGTGATGCCGGCGTCATCCGGTGACGCTGGTCCTGAGAATCGGCCGTGTGGGAGAGCTTCTTCTGGAACGTGTAGGCGGGGTGGTGCAGAGCCCGCATCACCTTGGAGTGCGTCCCGAGCGTCAAGGATTCTCCGAGATACGGGTTGCGAGAAGGGTCCAGGACGATCCGGATCGCCTCATCATCGGAGAGCGCATCGGACGGGGCCCCCAGGACCTCCCGGACCGCGCGCGCCAGCACTTCCTCGTTACGGACCTTGTAGTCGATCAGCTTCGAGACCCGACCGTCCAGCTCTCGATCGAACTCCTCGACGAACTTCTTTTGCGTGGAACCGTTACGGCCGGCCCTGACCGCCTCGAACGAGGCGTGCTCCAGCGTGCCTTCGAACGGGAGAGGCCCCTCGAGGATCGTCTCGAAGAGGGGGTCGATTTCGAGAAGGGCATCGACCATCTTCCCCACGACCAGCTTCTGCTCGAGCGGTGCGTCGTACTGCTCGCAGATGCGCCAGTAGCGCATCAGGGTGAGCGAAGAGATCGTGTGGTAGAGGTAGGCGTGGGTCGCCACCGGAAGGACGTAGCGAGCGATCTCCTGGGCCTTCTTCTGGATATCCTTCGCGGGCCCTTTGGTGCCCGGACGAATCGAGGGTCGCCGGGAGGGGAATCGACGGAAATAGTCGGCCGCCGCCCCGGGGTTAAGTTGCTCGATCAGGCGCTGGTAGGCCTCCATCTGGAGGGCCACCGTCTCCTGGTAGAGCGTTAGCGCCGGTCCCTCCAGGGGTGGGATGGCGACAGCGTCCGGCTTGACCTCCACATAGCGCTGCGAGACCTGCTCGCTGTTGTAGAACTCGTGGGAGTGGAGGAACGTCCAGAGGAACTGTCGGGAGACTCTGTCGAGGGAAAACTGGATGTGTGCATGCTGCAAGGTCGTGTGATGCCCGGCCTTGTAGATGCTCTTCGCGATCCGATCCCGAGTCGCCACCCGGCGGCTCTTCTTGGCGGGATCGTCCAGCGTGTCGCCCGAGGTCTCCGCAGGACTGATGATCCCCTTGGAGGAATAACACGTGCGCGCCGTCGCCACCGCGTTCTCGTAAGGGCGCGCGAAGACGTTGACGATGCGGACCTCGGGCTCACCGGATACGAACGATGTGATGGATGACATTTCACCCCCCACCGAAGGGGTGTTGGTGGAATGCTCCCGGATTGTCCGAGAAGCGTGAGACCGTGAAACCGTAAGACAGGGACCTTCCCCCGGTCTCGCCTGGCCGGAGGGTTCGCATCATACCGCCAGGCTCCGACAAAGCCCCGCGAAAACCGCGCTCCAAAACACCACCTTGCACGGGCAGGGTCCTATGGATAGGATTCCGGCGTGCCCTCACGGGTGGAATTCCACATAGATCCCGAGCCGGCCCCGAGTCCGCGTCTCGCGTAGGAGAACCTCATGGATACCCCTATGAAAACCCTGGGCCTCAGAGTACTTCTCGTCCTTATTTTTGCTATTTTCGCCGTAGCGATCCAGCCCGTCCTCGCCGAGGAGGTCATCGAGGAGAAGTGGAGCATCATCCATATCGGGGGCAGCAGGGCGGGCACTGCCTACATGAAGCAGACTCGTTTCGAGGAGGACGGCAAGACGCTCATTCGAACCCGCGTCGAGTCGAAGATGACCATCATGCGGGGGGGGCAGGGGCTCACCGTAGAAGTCAATTACGAGATGGTGGAGTCGGAGGAGGGGACTCCGATCCGGTATACCAACCTCACGAAACAGGCGGGAGCCCCCGTCGAGACATCGGCCGAGGTCAAGGATGGGAAGCTGATCACCACCGCAAAGATCATGGGGAACGAGCAGACGATCGAAGTGGATTTCGCACCCGAGACGCTTGGCCTCCATGGGTTGGATCTCCTGATGAAGGGGAAGGGCCTCCACGAGGGCACGGAGTACGAGACGCTGGTCCTGACTCCGGACGTGGGAAAGGTGATGACCCTCACCTTCAAGGTAGGCGGAATTGAAACGGTCGAACTCCTGGGCGAGACGGCGGAGCTTCACCGGGTCGAATCCACGATGAGCATCATGCCCGGAATTACTGCCACCTCGTGGCTCGATTCCTCCTATGACACGAAGCTGGAGTATATCCCGATCGCGGGGATGGAGATCAGGACCTACTGGGTCTCGAAGGAGAAGGCGATGGCGGAGCCGGTGGAGGGCGAAGGATCTGCCAGGGCCCCCGACGTCATGGTCGATAACTTCATCCGACCGAGTCATGCCATGGCCCATCCCCGCGGCATTCGCTCCGCGACCTTCCGACTGAGAGCGAAGAAGGGCTCGGTGCCCGAGTTGCTGGAGGACGAGGTCCAGAAGGTCATCGACCGAGGCGCCGATGGCAGCGTTACTCTACGAATCGAGGCCGCCGACCCGGAGGGCGACACGGTCCCGTTCCCCGTGGAGGACGAGGACTATGCGGAATTCCTGAAGAACTCGGTGTATCTCCAGTGCGACGATCCCGAGATCGTCGCGGAGGCGAAGAAGATAGTCGGAGACGAGAAGGACGCCTACAGGGCGGCCAAGAAGCTGGAGAGATGGGTCTACGAGCGCATCGACGAGAAGGGGTACGACGTGGGCTTCGCATCGGCGAAGGAGGTCTTCAATGATCGGAAGGGGGACTGCTCCGAGCACGGCGTCCTGCTCGCTGCGATGACCCGTGCCGTCGGTATCCCCTCTCGCGTGGCGACCGGGGTCGAGTACATCATGGGGATCTTCGGGTGGCACATGTGGACCGAGGTCTGGGTCGGACAGTGGGTGCCGCTCGACGCCACGGTTCCCAGCCCATTCGTCGACGCCACCCACATCAAGTTCTCCGAGTCCTCCATGAACGATCCGACCTTCGACGAATCGATGTTCAAGATGGTCTCGATCATAGGAAACCTGGAGATCGACGTGGTGGAATACGCCCTCGGTGAGGCATCCATCAAGCCGGACAGCCCGGAAGCGAAGGGCCGGCTTACCTACAGCCATCCCCTCCTCGGGATCTCTTTCCAGGTGCCAGAAGGGTGGACCTACAGTGAGGGACCCGCCAAAAGGCTCTGCGAGATCGTCCCCGCGGAGGGAGACTCGAAGATCAGTGTGGCCGCAATGGCCCTCAGCTACGACTCCTCCGTCGAGGAAATCGTCAAGGTCATGGAACTGAAGAGAAAGATCGAATCCAGAACCGAGCTGGAGGTCGGCGGCCATGCCGGCGTCTATCTCAAGGGCGAACGTGAGCTGCAGGTCCTCGTCCAGCCCACGGACACCCTGTATATGTTCAGGATGAGGAGACCGACCGAGGAGACGACCAAGGTCTTCGAGAAGTTCATCGCGACGGTCAAGATCTCCAGGTAAGCAGCAGGACGATGCCCGAACACGACGCCATCCTTTTCATCGCCGCGAGCGAGACCGACTCGAACCTCTTCTACGCCTGTCGATTCCTGGCAGGCGACCCGTTCGTCTACACCCAGATCGGCGACGAGAAGATCCTCCTGATGTCCGACCTGGAGTTGGGCCGGGCCCGGGACGAGTCAAAGGTCGACACGGTCCTGTCCTACTCACGTTACGAGGGCCTGGCGAAGAACGCGGGCGTGACGACGCCGCAAGCGACGGACGTCCTCCACGTCCTCTTCCAGGAGCAGGGAGTCAAGAGGCTGCTGGTCCCGACCTCCTTCGGGATCGCCCACGGGGACCGGCTCCGCGATCTCGGATACGAGATCAAGTGCAAGCCGGAGCCGTTCATCGAGGAGCGCGTCGTCAAGTCCGACGAGGAGATCGCCCACATCACCGAGTCACAGCGGCAGACGGAGCGAGCCGTGCAGAAGGCGATCGATGCGATCCGGGAGGCGAAGCCGCGCAAGGACTTCCTTTACATCAACGGAGAAGTCCTGACGGCGGAGAAGCTGAAGCACATCCTCAACGTGAGCCTGATGGAGGCCGGCTGCGTCGCGCGGCACACCATCGTCGCGCCAGGGGCCCAAGGCGCCGATCCACACAACCAGGGCACCGGCCCGATCCGTCCCAACGAATCGATCGTGATGGACGTGTTCCCCCAATCGAGCCACACTCGCTACTGGGCCGACATGACCCGCACCGTCGTCCGCGGAAAGGCCTCGGATCGCCTCAAGGCGATGTACGAGGCGGTCCATGCGGCGCAGGAGGTCTGCTTTTCGCGCCTGAAGGCAGGCGCCAACGGAGCCGAGTTGCACACGGAAGTCCAGAAGACCCTGTCGGACGCCGGGTTCCTGACGGAGGAGAGAAACGGAAAGATGGTCGGCTATTTTCACGGGACCGGCCACGGGCTGGGTCTGGACATTCACGAGCCCCCCCGCATCGGCAAGGGGGGCAAGGATCTGCCCGAGAACACCGTCGTCACGGTCGAACCCGGCCTCTACTATCCCGAGCACGGCGCCGTCCGGATCGAGGACCTGGTGGTCGTCACCGCCGACGGTTACAGAAGCCTCACCGAATTCCCCAAGTACCTCGAGATCTGAATCTCAAGCTCCTCCCCTCTCACCCCACCGGGACGTTGCAAGAAAGCGAGCCGGTCGGTCGTCTCCTAGGGCAACGGGCCATCGATAGAGACGGGCCCGCCTCCCCTCGAGAGGGGGAATTCCGCCATATACCGGGTGACGATGAGGACTCTCGACCCGAGAGCTCAAAGGAGGACGAGATGGGAGTAGGGAAGCGGGGAATCTGGCTGTTCCTCGGAGTGGGAATGGTCGCCGTTGTAATGGTTCAGGGGTGCCCGGGAAGCAGTAGCAACAATCGTAGCGACGGCAGGACACTGCGAATCATGGACGATTCGGGCAGGGCCACCTCCGCCGTATCCTCCTACGACTCCGTCATGGTGAGCCTGAACGGGGTCGAGCCCAGGACGCACTACGACTTCGTGGTGACCCCGGCGGGGTTGGCCGCGCCCGTGGTCGGCCAGGCCAGGCTGACCTCCGATGGGGCCGGCAACGTTCGGCCGAACATCATCCTTTTCGATGTCGGTCACGATCAGGGCAACGTGCCCGTGGGGTCCTACGACATCCACGTCGTGGGTCCCGGTCTGGATGAGACGGGGACGGTGGATGTCGAGCTTCCGTCTGAAGCCTATGTCTATACCTGCGACTCCGCTGGCGAGGTGAAGAACACATTCGACTATGGCGATCCTCTTTACGTATCCGGCGGCAACTTCGCAGCCAACGCCGAGGTCCATCTCACCCCGTTCCTCGACAGGCCCGAGTGGTTCGACGGCGACGACGTCACGGCGAACAGCGATCCCACGAGGCCCGGCGGGACCCAGGGTCGCGAGAGCACGATCGCGAACACCGACGCCAACGGGGATCTTCCCGTGACACAGCTCGCCAGCTTCTTCTACTTCGGAGTTCCCGGTGACGGGTTCGACATCGTGGCCGACCTGGCCCCGTTCGATGTCTTCAACATCGGATCGGACGCCGTCGACGGCAACGCTGTCGTCGGCGGGACCTATCAGATCCCGGATGTCGGCACCGACATCGACAGCGAGCTCGCCTGTGATTCGGACGGCACGTATCAGGACGTCTTCACCACGAACGATGACGTCTACGCTTTCATCAACCCGCCCCTGCAGTACGTCATCGAGCACGGGTGGGTGGACAAGTACGTCGTCAATCACAGCAACGAATGGCAGGACGGTGACGCGCTCCAGGATGTGAGCGGGGGCAACGAGATGGACGGCGTGCAGAGCGGCTGCACCAACGAGCAGATCGTTCTGGTCTTCCCCGGTCCCCTGCCTCCGGGCGACTACGACATCATCATCGACATCAATCGAGACGGCGTCTACACCCAGGGAGTCGACATCGTGGACGGGGGCTCCGCCGAGAGCCTCGGGAAGGTGGGATTCACGGTGAACTGAGCCTGGGTCTCTCGCCGCGAGGCCGGTGAGCGATTCGGGAGGATGAAAACTTTGAAAATGTGATGGAGATAAGTCCTCCGAGGCAACAGCCTTCCCCCCAGGGCTGCGTCTCGGAGTCTCCACACGTCGGAACGCCCGGAGACCTTGTGGGTCTCCGGGCGCTCCTTTTTTTTTGCCCATCGCACCGAGTAGAATAGCGGCGAAGGGCGGTGGTCACGATTCACGGCTTCGTTGCCATTCTCGAGCGCTATCTCCGAGTGGGGGGACGGAGCAGGGTGTTCCACGCCCTTCGCGCCGGTGGGGTGATCCTGGTCTCCGGGATCAGCTTCATGGTCCTCCTCAGAACCTATTTCGGGCAGGGTGCGCAGGCGATCCATGAAGGCCGTGCGTTTCTCACCTTCGCCCATCTTCAACTGGCTATCCTGATCCTGTTTTCCGGCGTCCTGGGCTCCCTGACCGTCAGTCGGGAGAGGCAGGGTCGGTCCCTTGAGGTCCTCCTCGCCTCGGGTTTCCGGCCGCTGGCGATCGTCGGGGGTCTGGCGCTGGGCCGCTGGATCCCCCTTGCGGCCGGGCTACTGTCGGGTCTGCCGATCGCCATCCTGTTTCTCGCGCTGGGAGGGACAACACCCCTGGGTCTCTGGCTCATCTACCTGATTACCTTCTCGGCGACGATCCTCACGCTCGGGCTGGGTAGTTTCGTCTCCTCCTACTCCCCCACGAGCCTGCGCGGACTCGTGGCGGTGATCGCCCTTCTGATCCTGGGGTTCGTCTTCCTTCCAGCGTTCTTCATGTTCGGGAGGAGCCCGATTCTGGTTTGGATCTCCCCTTTCGCGATGCTCTCTCGCGCCGCGGGTCCCTATCCGGAGATCGGGCTCGTCCTGCAAACGTCGGCTGCATGGGGCCTGACCGGGATCGCCCTCTGCCTACTCGGGGTCGGCGGATTGCGCCGTGTGGGCGCGAGGCCCGGATGGCGGATCCGTCTGCCGCGGAGAAACAAACCACTCCGGCCGGCCCGCGGGGATCACCTTTTCTGGCTGGAAGCGAGGAGGGGGAGCCGACTCCTCGGACGGATCATCTACTGGCTCTGTCTGGGGGGGCTCCTGTTCCTTCTCTGGTACAGCTTGTCATCGAACGCTCCCTCCATTTTTCACTCCCTCGGGATGGGACTGATTGGTTTCATCCTCTGGATCAGCTGCCTCGCCTACTCCCTCACGGCCTTCGGAAACTGGAAGCGGGAGGGGCTGCTCTCGTCTCTCCTGCCAACGCCCCTGACAGGCCGCGAAATCCTGGGGACGAAGCTCATGGTGATCGGCTGGCGGCTGCTGTCGCTCTTCCTGCTCTTCGCCACGGCGGAGATCGTCGGCGTCCTCCTGTTTCCGGAATCGAGTACGTATGAACCGCGCGGCCTCTCCGCATCCCTTCTCAACATTCTGAGTTCCCTCGCCTCACTCACGCTCGTGGCCCTCCTGGCGACTCTCTGGTCCATCCTCACCTCGTCCACGGTATGGACACTGGTCCTCACTCTTGTCACCTACTGGTTCTGGCTTTTCATACTCCAGGTGGGATATGCCCTGGTTGTCCCCCTGACGGGCCTGATCAGTCAGTCACAGACGAATCCGCAGATGATTCAGGCGCAATTGAGTCACTGGGCGTTTGTAGGGGCGATCTACGCGCTCGTGGCGAACGTCGCGTTATCTGCTATCCTCTGGATGATCCTCGTCAGGTATTTCAACCGCATGGTAGGAAGGTGCGAGTAGGGACCACAAGCAGGGAGAATCAATCCCGCGAAACCTGAGCCGGGGAGCGGGGTTTAAGCCGATAGACAAGAGCAGGAGGAAATCCATGAACCGAGGGATATTGGTTGCTCTCATCCTGGCACTGGTGGGACCGCCCATGACGGCCCGGTCGGACAACGCGCGGGCGACGTCCGACGCGCTGGAGAGGCTGTCTCCTGGATCCTTTACGCGGGATGCCGCGGCGCATCTCTTGCGGCGGGCGGGGTTCGGAGGCTCCCCGGGGGAGATCGATACCCTCCACGCTCTCGGACTCGACGGCGCGGTAAGGCACCTCGTCGAGTACGATCGTCTCGATGCCGATCGGGCGGCCTTCGAGCCGACACTGAAAGAGCGGCCCTCCTACCGGACGATGCGTCTGATGGAGAAGGAGGAGCGGCAGAAGAAGGCCCAGGAGCTCCGGCGGATCGACAGGAGGCAGTTTGGTAGACTCCGCTCCTGGTGGCTCGAGCGGATGGTCTCCACGAAGCGACCGCTCGAGGAAAAGATGGCCCTCCTCTGGCACGGCCACTTCACCTCGTCGTATCGAGACGTTCGCAACTCGTACCACATGTACATGCAGAACGAGCTCTTCCGGGAGCATGCCACGGGCAACTTCGGGAAGCTGGTCCATGCCGTAGCCAGGGACCCGGCAATGCTCGCCTACCTCAACAATCGCTCCAACCGGAAGCAGAACCCGAACGAAAACTTCGCCCGCGAGCTGATGGAGCTCTTCACGTTGGGCCTGGGGAACTACACGGAAAAGGACATACGCGAATCGGCCCGGGCTTTCACCGGGTGGACCTTTGCAGGGAACCGCTTCGTCTTCAGGAAGAACTGGCACGACAGAAGCGAGAAGACGTTCCTCGGCAAGACGGGAAATTTTGACGGGGATGACATCATCGACATCATCCTGGAGCAGAACGCAACAGCCGGGTTCATCGCCTCCAAGATCTTCCGCTACTTCGCCCATGACAACCCTTCCCCCGAGATTGTTGCATCTTTGGCGGAGACGTTCCGCTCCTCCGGCTACGAGCTGAAGCCGCTGCTCAACAAGATCTTCCTGTCGAAGGAGTTTTACTCGAGCCGGTCCGTCGGCACGCGGATCAAGAGCCCGGTTCTGCTGGTCGCCTCCGTGATCAAGGCGGCCGAGGTCGAGCCGAAGCTGGCGCCGCTCTTCGCCAACATCTCCACCGTCCAGCTCGGCCAATCCCTGTTTGATCCCCCCAACGTGAAGGGTTGGCCCGGCGGACGGGACTGGATCACCACCTCGCTCCTGCTCCAGCGGTACAACCTCGCCTCCAGCCTCCTCGGCGAGCCAGGCCAGATGCGCAAACTTACCTTCCGGGTGCGTAAGATGGCCAAGAGGTATCGGGACGCCGAGGGCGGAGATCAGATGATGGGACCGGAAGAACGCGAGAAGGAGAGGCAGAGGTTCGACGTCGCCGAGGTGGTCACGTTCGATGTGATGGACGCGCTGGAAGGACTCGAGTCTCCGGACAAGATCGTGGATTCGCTCTGCGATCGGTTCCTCGCGGTAAAGCCCTCCACGGCCTTTCGGACCCAACTGGTGGAGTTTCTGGGAAGCGGACCGATAAACCGAAATCGGTTGCACCGCCTGGTGCAGCTGATCGTCAGCTCACCGGAGTTTCAACTCTCATGAAGATCGATCGTAGAAAGTTCCTGCAGGTCTCTCTCGCCGGCTCCCTTCCCCTCTTCCTCGGACGGGCCGGTCAGTTGCTCGCCGCCGAGGGAAAATGGGAGAACGACCGCATCCTCGTCGTCTTGCAGCTCTCCGGAGGGAACGACGGGCTCTCGACGGTGGTCCCGCACGGCGATGACGCCTACCACAACGCCCGGAAGGCGGTCCGCATCGAGAATCCGGTCCGGCTGAACGAGTATCTCGGTCTTCACCCCAACCTGGAGCCGATCTCCCGGATGTACAAGGACGGCCACGTGGCGATCGTCCAGGGGGCCAGCTACCCGAACCCGAGCCGCTCCCATTTCAAGTCGATGGACGTCTGGCATACAGGGAGTCCGAAGGGACGGGGCGTCGACACGGGGTGGGTGGGCCGATCGGTCGACAAGTGCTGCGCCGGCTCCTCGGAGCCGAACCTCGTGGTCAATGTCGGCACCAATGTCCCCTACGCCCTGCGCGCCGAGGTCCACAAGGCGGTCTCGTTCCAGCAGCCGCAAGCCTACCGGTGGAACGGCAACCGGAGGGATGAAGGGGTCTTCGATCGCCTCAACCAGGAGGACCAGGGGATGACGGACGCCAGCTGGCTGCGGGGCGTGGCGGCATCCGCCCTGAAATCGTCCAGCGCCGTTCGGGAAGCGGCCGCGAACTACAAGCCCAAGGTGGAGTATCCCCCCGGCAGGCTGGCCCAGGACCTCCGGATCGTGGCCAGCTTGATTTCGGGCGGGCTACCGACGAGGGTCTTCTACGTCGCGATGGGCGGCTACGACACTCATGTCCGCCAGAAGGGCAGGCACAACAACCTGATGAACCAGCTGGGACGTTCCGTCGCCGCCTTCCACGGCGACCTCGCCGCCAACGGTCTCGGCGGTCGCGTGGTCACGATGGCCTTCTCCGAATTTGGCCGACGTCTGAAAGAGAACGCCAGCGGAGGAACCGATCACGGAGTCGCCGGTCCGATGTTCGTCTTCGGGGAGAAGGTGCGCGGAGGAATCTACGGGGAGCACCCGAGTCTCACGGACCTCGACCGAGGGGACC
Source organism: Planctomycetota bacterium (assembly GCA_027296055.1). Classification (GTDB taxonomy): domain Bacteria; phylum Planctomycetota; class JAPUJT01; order JAPUJT01; family JAPUJT01; genus JAPUJT01. The sequence goes on from JAPUJT010000079.1 coordinate 49,448, forward strand.
TGAAGCTCGTCACCGACTTCCGATCCGTCTACGCCACGATCATCCGGCACTGGCTCCAGACGGATCCGAAGAAGATCCTCGGTCAGGCCTATCCCGAGCTCGACTTCCTCGGAGCCGGCCGCCCCCGCGGCTGGTACTGAGCCTCGCTTCCTCACTCCCGATACCGCGCAGCCGGGTCCTGGCGAAAGTAGTCGCGTAGCAGACCGTAGAGATTGGCATGCTGCGATCTGAGCTCGGTGGGAAGGAGGAAGAAACACTCCGTCACTACCGCGAGAAACTCGGCCTCATCCTGGGTTCCGTAGGGGTCGAGGAGCGTCTCCTCCTTTCGATCCGCTGCGGCCAGAAGTCCATCATAGGCTTCCGTCATCACTTCGGTCCACCGGCGGACCTGCTCCCGGCTCTCGAGGGGAGGAGTACCGTCGAACTTACCGTCCCGAGCGTCCAGCTTGTGGGTGAATTCGTGCAACACCACGCTGAGCCCGTCCTCGGGATGTTTGACGTCTTCGACAACGTCGGCCCAGGAGAGCAGGACTTCCCCTCGGTAGCGCGCCAGGCCGCAAATCGCCGGCTCGACTTCGGAGTTTGCCTCGGTCCGAGGGAGGCGAAATGAATCCGGGTAGACGAGGATTGACTGGACCCGGTCGAAGAGCTCGTAGTCGAGACACAGGATGAGAAGGCAGGCCTGGGCCGAGATCGTCACGAGAATCTCGTCCGTCAGTTCGAGCCCGCCACACCCCTCCCAGTGTTTCTCGCCCACGAAGAGTCGGATGTCGTCCTGGAGCTTGATTATTTCCTGCTCCGAGAGCCGGTCGTAGGCTGGAATGGCGCTCCGCGCCCACTCTTTCCAGGCGTCAGGAAACGGCCCTGCCAGGAGCCGCAGGCGCCTCAAGTTCCTGATCCAACGTAGGATCATGGAAGGGGACAGAAACGGAGAGGCTTCATGTATCTATCCTACTGGAGAAGGGGAGCGGTCAGCCACATCGGAAGGGGCCGCTTGATGCTTGATTCAGGCAATTGCAGGTGAAGGGTCGAAACGGTATAATTTGACCCATTCTGCGTGGAGCACTCGCCTTAAGTACTCAATGACGGTCCTGGAAAGGCTGGGGGATGCGACCAATAGGGGAGGCCTTGAAGGGCCGCACTATCCTGCTCACGGGCACCACGGGTTTTCTCGCCAAGGCCCTGCTCGAGAAGCTCCTGCGCGACGTCCCCGAAATGAAGCGGATCTACCTCCTGATTCGCCCCCGTCGCGGGGGGAACGGAGACCTCCTGTCCGCAAAGGATCGCTTGTGGCGCGACGTGGTGTCCTCCGCCTCGTTCGATCGCGTCCGCCGACACCACGGAGACGACTGGAAGAACTTCGTCTCCGATCGCCTGCGGCCCATCACCGGCGATCTCGTCAAGGACCGATTCGGCCTCGACGACTCCCTCTACGAATCCCTCTGCGACGAAGTCGACATCGTCATCAATAGCGCCGCCACTGTATCTTTCGACGAGCGACTCGATGACGCGATCAACACGAACATGCTCGGACCTCAGCGGCTGCTGGACTTCGCGAAGCGGTGCCAGAGCGCACAAAACACCCCGGTCCTCTACTTCCACGTCTCCACCGCCTACGTCAGCGGTTGGCGCGAAGGAGACCTGCCCGCGACGCCGTTTTCCCCCGGCGATTCGATCCGCGCCCTGAGGGGAGAGCCCGACGCCCCCCGCCTCGATATCGACGCGGAGCTGAAATTCTGCGATGAGGCTGTGGCCCGGATCGAGGGGGAGTCGCTCCGGAAGGAAACCCGCGCCTCCTATCGCCGCCGGGCGGAGAGCGAACTGCAATCAGGGACTTCGGAGGATCGGATCGAGAAGCGAGCCGAGACGATCCGCATGCAGGCAGTGAAGGAGCAACTGGTCGATCTCGGCATGGAGAGGGCCCAGCACTACGGCTGGAACGACACCTACACGTTCACCAAGGCGATGGGAGAGATGCTCGTCGTACGCGAGAGAGGCGATCACCCCACCGTGATCCTGCGCCCCTCGATCATCGAGTCGTCGATGGCGGAGCCCGTGCCCGGCTGGCTGGACGGTTTCCGGATGGCCGACCCCCTGATCATGGCCTACGCCAAGGGGATACTGAAGAATTTCCCCGCCCGGCCGGATGTCCGGGTCGACATGGTCCCGGTCGACTACGTGGTGAATTCGATGGTGGCGGTGATGGCCCTGCCCGTCGGGGACCCACACCCGCTCAACATTTACCAGGTGGCGACAAGCACCGTCTGTCCCCTCGTATTCGACAACCTCTACGCGATGACGAGGGCCTACTTCGAGCGGAACCCGATGATGGATCGGGCGGGCCGACCGATCCCGGTCTCCGACTGCAGCTACCCGCCGCCCGAGAAGTTCATACGCAAGCTTCGGCTGCAGTATCTCCTCCCGCTGCGCGTCGCCGGGTGGTTTGCGGATCGGCTTCCCCTGGTGCCCAGGAAGGTGCGCGCCCGGATCGCATACAAGAAGACCGGCATCGAGCAGGCGATCTACTACAGCGAGCTGTATGCCCCCTATCTCACGCTGTCTTACGACTTCGATACCACCTCGACCCTGGCCCTCTTCGATGAGCTTTCTCCGGAGGATCAGGTTCGCTTCCCCTTCGACGTCCGAACCATGGACTGGCGCCGCTACATCCAGGACATCCACATCCCCGGCCTGAAACAGAACGTCCTGAAGCTCGGCTCCGAGAACGGGCGGCGCATACACCGTGTGCCTTCCCAGGGGGAAAAGGAGCTGAGCGAGTGGGCCGGCACGGAGCAGGAGACCATCTTCGATGTCCTGCGATTCGTCTCGGAGCGGCACTCGGATCAGGTAGCCCTCGAGATGGAACGTCGCAAGGGTCCCCGGGTGGCCTACACCTACGAGGAGCTTTTCGAGGCGAGCCAAAAGATGGCTCGGCTCTACGCGGGACTCGGCGTCGCCCGAGGGGACCGCATCATCCTCTGGTCGGAGAACGGCCCCGAGTGGGGGGTCGCCTACCTCGCGGCGACGTGCAGCGGCATCGCGGTCGTGCCGGTCGATCCACAGACAACCTACGACGAACTGGCTCGCGTGATCCCGTTCACCGAGACTTCTCTCGTCGTGGCGTCCGCCGCGACGTTCCGCCGGCTCCGCCAGCATGCG
>JAPUJT010000008.1 GCA_027296055.1 Planctomycetota bacterium
CGTGTCCAGGACGTCCACGAAGTACCGGCTGGCTACGTAGATGGTGGTGCCGGAGGCGGTCGAGTCCATCTCGACGTCACTGACGGGGGTGGGCCAGGGCGCGAAGGGCTGGCTGCTCCAGGAATCCAGCGCGGGATCGTATATCTCGATGGAGTCGCCGAAGGCATAGAGCTGGATTCCGTCCGTCTCGGCAGTCGCCACGGCGGCCGAAGCTGCCGGGGGAGTGTGCACTTGCCACGCTCCTCCTACCGGGTCGAACGACTCCAGGGCTCTGCCCACTGCTTAGATCAGCCCCCCTAGCTCGACGGCCGCGCTGTGCCCGATCGCCGACGGGGGACCTGCCGACCATGACTGAGAGACGGTATCGAACTCCTCCAGCTCGGTTATCCCCATCCCGTCCGAGCGGACCACGTACAGGGAGAGCCCGAAGGTCACGACGTCGATCACGCGGAGCCGCCCGGATGGATCCGGAAGCCGGTCCCATGTATCGGCGACCGGATCGAAACGGAGCGCGTGGCCCCCGAGACCGCGTAGATCAATCCACCGAGGTTCGTGGCCCGCAACCCGTCCAGCTTGACTGGCATGGGCGTCCCCTCGGTCCAGCTGTCCGAGGGGGGATCGTAGACCTGCACGTTGCTCTGGGGAGTTCGAATGAAATCGGCGTGGACGCAACCCCCGCCAGGAGGGGCGCAGGCGGCGAGCAGGCAAAAGACGAGCGCCATCGACGCAAGGGCCAGTCCCTTCCACGTAGGATCAAGATGTCTGGATTCCGTCGGATTCATCCGAGATTTTCCTCTCCCCCGGATATGGCATCCGAATAGACGTTCCCGCCGTCCGGATGATTCGCGAATCCTGGTTTCCGATCCTGTAACCTCGCCCTGGTCAGGGAACGCTACTAGCGCTTCTCCCCGTCGGAACCCTCCTCGCGTGCCTGCTTGATCTCCTCGACTTCCTTGGCCCGCACTTCGGGATCCTTCCTGGTGAATTTGGTCACACTTGTTTGATCTAGAACCATGGAGTCCACCATTCCGGGAATCTCCAACGTCATCTGGGAAGTTTCATTGATAGTGCTGGAGATGACCTCGCCCTTATCCAGATCGAATAGGACCTCGCCCTCCTGGGTCCTCTTGTCCAACTTCAATTTTGCCATTCCGCCCATGAAGTCGATTGCCCCATCATCTGCCGGCTTGACGTCCCCCTGGATCGAAATGACAGCGACCCTCGATCCACTACTGCCCTCCACGGCCTTCAACGTACAGTTCCAGTCGTAAATCATCTTTCCTAGTAGAGGGACATCCATCGCTTCCTTGATGTTCCAGGTCGCTCCTACCGAGACAGGCCCCGGAGGAAGGAACAGGGTCTGATTCTGGAGCACCGTGCATCTCATCTTCTCGTCTGTCATGTCCTGCTTTATTTTTGCGGTCGCCAGCTCGAACTCAGGAACCTCGGGGAGCCCCTCGAACATCTTCTTTACGAGAGCTTCCATCCCCGAAAGTTTCGTTTCCTTGCCATTCGGTTCCAGGGTGATCGTGATCTTGCTCCCAACCTGTCTCGCCAACAGTTCCGACATGGAGGAATCCCCCCCTCCCAGGGGGACATCCTTTGCCAATTCAGGATGATCAGAATCGAAGCTCATCTTCGTCATGCCCGAATCCTGGTAGATCTTGATACGGTCCCAGGTTTGCTCGATCTCCGCGGGCCCCTTCCCATCGAATTTGGTCGTCCTCTGGTAGAAGCCATACATGATGTCCATCGTCAGCTTCAATCCCGGTAGAGGGCCACCCTTGAAGGTTTGATTGATAGCAGTCTGATGCTCGTAATAGACTTCATGGCCCTGTTCGAGATTCAGTCCTATTTCGATCGTCTCGTCCTCCTGCGCCCAACAAGCGCCGATCAGCGTGGTCGCAAGAACGAGCAGGACGAGGACGGCAGTATCTCTGGATCTCTTCATGGTTCGGTCTCCATTCCTCCGTGTGTCGATTTCATGAGTTGGGTGTGTGTCACAAAACTCGGTAGTTGAGTGAGGGGCGGGGTCCGGGGACGGCCAGGGCTGCGGAGAAATCCGGGGCCAGGTCTAGCGATTCGATGACCCACTCGCTTGGGGCCGCGGGATTGCGGCGGTCTTCGAGCAGCGCGGGCGGATCGCCCGGGACGAGCGATACGTCGATCTTCCGGAGCTGCTCCGCGACGTCGCCTCCCCAGGCCTTCACGTACGCCTCCTTGCGCGTCCAGCCATTGAAGAAGGCCCTCCGTTGCTGATCGACAGGCAGAGAGAGGAGGCTCTCCGTCTCCCGTGGGCTGAAGAACCGACGGGCCATGCTCTCGTAATCGAAGTCGGGTCGCACCTCCTGGATGTCGATCCCGATCTCGCGGTCGGTCGAGACGGCGCAGGCAATCAGATCGCGGGAGTGAGAGAGATTGAAATGAACGCCCCCCGAGATCTCCGGCTTCCCCTTGGGGCCGTACCGGAATCGGAGGTCGCCAGGTGCTTCGGAGCCATATCCGGCCAGGATCGTGCGGAGCATACCGCGCCCGGCGAGGAAGGTCGTGCGAGCCTCCTCGATCTTGAATCGATCGACCCGTGCCCGCTCGTCTTCCGACAGGATCTTTTCGAATTCGTCAAACCGGGAGGCGAGGTCCGAATGGCTGGCCACCCATACATCCACGGCATTCATTGCTTCCATGGGACTCTTCACGATTTGTCCCCCACCTCCCCGGCGAACGATTTCGCCAGGAGTCGAATCCCTTCGTCGATGGAGATGGCCGGTCGGTAATCGAGGTCGCGCTTGGCGGCGCTCACATCGAACCAGTGTGGTGTCGCCAGCTGTCGGGCCACGAAGCGAGTCATCGGCGGCTCGCCCGCGAGGCGCAGCGTCCGGTAGATGACTTCCAGGAACCAGCCCGCGGCGTAGGCCACGCGCGGGGATACCCGGCTCGTCACCGGCGGCAGACCCGCCGCCCCCAGGATCTTGTTGATCAGATCGCCTATCGGCAACGGCTCGTCGTTGGAGATGAAGTAGACCTTGCCGGCGACCGGGGAATCCGGAGCGAGTCGATCGGCGGCAAGAAGATGCGCTCGAGCGGCGTTGTCGATGTAGACAGAATCGACCTTCCCTTCCCCATCCCCTACCAGCTTCAGCTTTCCCGCCTTCGCTCGGGCGACAATTCGCGGGACCAGGTGATTGTCACCCGGTCCCCAGATGAGATGCGGCCGGAGAGCGACCGTGCTGAGCCCGTTCCCGTTGGCCTCGAGGACGGTCTTCTCTGCCGCGGCCTTTGTCGCGGCGTAGTGTGTGAGGTGGCGCTCCGCGTAAGGGACGGACTCGTCGGCCCCTTCCATCCCGTCCTTGTGAAAGACGACGCTGGGCGTGCTCGTATGAACCAGGCGTCCGACGCCGTGCTTCCGGCACGCGGCGAGGACATTCTCGGTCCCCTTGACGTTCGCCTGGAAGTACGATTCATACGGTCCCCATACCCCCGCCTTGGCCGCCACGTGGTAAACGACATCCACGCCCTCGACCGCTCGAGACACCGCGTCGGCATCGGCGAGATCCCCTCGCAGGCACCGCGCGCCGAGGGATTGGATCCGAGGGTACTCCCCCCGCGCGAAGATCTGCACGCCATCTCCTCGGTCGAGCAACTGGCGGACGATAGCCCCACCGAGAAAGCCGCCACCTCCTGTCACCAACGCCTTCATCTCGCCCCCGCCGTCAACGGCATTGCCTGGAGTTGTTTCGATGCCCAGACGGCCAGCTTCTCGCGGAAGATCTTCGAGTTGTGTCGGACGTCCACCGGAAAGCCGGGATGGAAGAGGACCGTCTCTATCCCATCCGTCAATCGGTTCGACCTGCCGATCTCCAGGAGGGCAGCGCGCGTCTCCTCCTCCCTACCTCTCGCCTCCTCCTCCAGTTCCACGCAAAGGACCGGCTTTACGCTTCCGCCCTGCACGATGCCCACGAGGGCCGATCGGAACACCGCCTCGTGTTCGTTGAAGATCCCCTCGCACGGAACCGTGAACATCGTCCGCTCATCCGTGATCACCCGGTGCGCCATCCGTCCACAGAACCAGATCCGGCCCTGCTCATCGAAGTACCCCACGTCCCCCATCCGGTGGTAAAACCCGCCGGACTCTGGATCGGAGATCTTCGCCCGGGCGGTCGCCTCGGCCAGGCCGTAGTAGGAACGGGTCACGGTGGGACCCCGAACCGCGATCTCTCCTATCTCACCCGGCGCCACCATGAGACTCGCGCTCCATCGGGGAATCGCCTCATCGGAGATACGAATCACCCGCGCCTCGATGCCGCCCACAGGCTTCCCCACGCAGACACCCTCCCCCCGGGCGGTTCGTTCGGCAGTCTCCCCCAGTATCGTCCGGCTTCCTATGGTCGAGACCGGGAGAGCCTCCGTGGCGCCGTAGGGCGTGTGGATCTCGCCGTCTGGCGGCAGCATCGTCCGGAAGCGTTCCAGGGCCGCCGCGGGGACCGGAGCGCCTGCCGAGATCACGCGCTTCAACGTCGGCAGCTTGATCCCCCGGGTCGCCCCGTAGCGCCCCACCCGGTTGATCAGGGCGGGGGATCCGAACATGTTGGTGACCCCGAACTGCTCGATCGCTCCGATGATCTTCGTCGGGTCTACGCGCGCCGGCCGTGTCGCATCCATCTCCGGGATGATCGTCGACATCCCCAGCGCCGGATCGAAAAGGGCGAAGAGCGGGAACGTCGGCAGATCGATCTCTCCCGGTCGGATGCCGTACACCTCGCGCAGGATCTCGACCTGCGCGGCGAAGTTGGCATGGGAGTAGACGGCCCCTTTCGGCACTCCTGTGCTGCCACTGGTAAAGAGCACCGCCGCCGTCTCATCCCCGGCCGTCGGGGCCATGTCGAACTTTGTGTCCGGACCCTTGCGAATCTGGGCCAGCGTGTGGCCGCCCCAGAAGATGCGCCGACCCACCGTGACGTTGATCCGAATCGTCTCGCGTGCCCACCCCATGATCCGCCGGGCAAAGTGTGCCTTCGGTATCCCGATGAACGCCTCCGGGGCCGCCTGCCTCAAGCAGGTCCCAAGGTTCTTGACCCCCATCCCCGGATCGACCATCACGAGGACGGCTCCGACCTTGAAGAGGGCGAAGGTGATGGCGAACAGCTCGGGGCTCGGCTGGACCATCAGGACCGTCCGCACACCGCGCCCGATCCCTACTCCCTCCAGCCCCCTCGCGATCCGATCGCTCTCCTCGTCGAGCTGCCGATACACGAGCCGGGTAAACCCTCCCGACCCGTCAGGGCAGGCTATCGCCAGCACATCCGGCTGGCGGTCCGCCATGGCGGGGAGATGACTCGCTATGTTGACCCCGTCACTCACGATTCAGGAATTCCCGCACGCGCTCCAGCACCTCTTCGGGGACGTCCTCGAGGATATAGTGCCCCGCGTCGTCGAACCGGTGGACCTCCGCGTGCGGACAGCGCCGCACCCACTCCGCGAGGAAGTCCTCGTCGAAGACGAAATCTTTCATGCCCCAACAGATCATCATGGGTGTCTTTACAAATCCTCCCAGCCCTTCGGAGACCTCGGTCACGAGATCGTATCCACGGTCCCCCGGCCGCAGCGGTATGTCCTGCACGAACCGCAGGATCGCGATGCGGTGAGCCCACGAGTCGTAGGGAGCCAGATAGGCATCTCTCACGTCCGCCGGCATCTTGCCACGGGCGCAACAGGCCGATGCGGCGCTCCGGCAGAACAGGTTCAGGCCTCGCACCAGCACTGCCCCGATCCCTGGCACGCGGAGGAGACGAAGTGAGAAGGGAAGCGGCTTGGATTCAGGCAGATGGAACGCCGCGGTGTTGAGGACGACGATTCGCCTGATCCGCTCCGGGTGGCGGACGGCGTGAGCCATGCCGATCATCCCACCCCAGTCGTGCAGGATCAGCGACACCCGCCCCCCGAGATCGAGGTGATCCAGCAGCGCCTCCAGATCGCGGACGCGCCTCGCCAGCGTGTAGTCGTAACGATCGTCACCGGGCTTGTCCGAGAGCCCGCATCCTATGTGATCCGGGACGATCAATCGGTGGGTATTCCGAAGACCTGATACGAGGCGCCGAAAGTAAAAGGACCAGGTGGGATTGCCATGGAGCATCACCACCGGCTCGCCCTCGCCTTCGTCCAGGTAATGAAGTCGGATGCCGTCGAGCTCGAGGAAGTGGCTCGCGAACGGATAGAGCTCCGGGAGAGGAGCCCGCGCTGCCGTCAGGCTCGCTCCGTCCGTCACCACTCTACTCCCACCATCATGCAGGTGAGCCCGCTGCCGATTCCCAGCAGGGCGACCCGATCGCCGGCGTGGAGGAACTCCCGCTCCTCCGCCAGCGCGGCCGTGACCGGCAGCGACACGGTCCCCATGTTCCCGAGGTACTTGTAGGTCGAGAAGTCCTTTTCCATGGGGATTTCGAGCGCCTCGAGTATCTGATCCCGGTGCCCCGACCCCACCTGGTGGCAGATGACCTTCTCGACCGTCTCACGCGTCCAGCCGATCTCGGCAAGGAAGGTCTCCCAGGTGACGACGCCAAGCCCCACACCATGCTTCAGGACGCCGACGGCGTCGGTTGTCATGAACTGCTTGTAGTTGTCTCCGCCCGTCGGCTCGACTCCCCAGAGACAGAGCCGGTGATGCTCCGGCGCGGACATTGTCGCGCCGCCGATCAGGCGCCGCCTCCGCTCACCGGAGAACGAGCCGTCGGTGAGGAGGACCGCCACCGCCCCCGACCCTCCCGTCAGAGTCGCCAGCGCCTCGGCGAAGAAGGCCATGCTTTTCTCCGCCAGCATCCGCTCGATCATGATGTCGTTGATCTCTCGCGCCGTCTCGCTCGACACCACCAGCCCCGCCCGGATCTGGCCCAGCTCGATGCGGTTGGCGATATCGATCATGCCGTTGAGAACCCCGAGGCACGCGTTGCTGATGTCGTAGATCGCCGAGTGCGAATTGATCCCGAGACCCGCCGCCACGGCGAAGGCGGTGGCCGGCTCGAAGTGCTCACGGCAGACCCCCGTGTAGATCAGGGTTTCGATATCCTTCACTTCGACCTTGGCGAGGTTGAGGGCGTGCTGCGCCGCCTTGATCGCCGAACCGGAGAGCGTCGTCCCCTCCTCCCAGAATCGCCGCTCGACGATTCCCGTGAGGGACTCTATCTGGCCCGGCACCAGGTGTAGGGCCTCGTACATCGGCGCCAGCCGATCCTCGAGGTCCGTCGACGTCACCACGACCGGCGCCAGCTCGTAACCGATCGCGTCGATCTGTACGCGCTGGAACTTCAAGGCATCCTCAGCGTGAAGTCGTTCATCTGGTAAATCGTCCGTCCGTCGACCGTCAGCAGCCCTTCCGCATGCAGCAGGCGTCGGTCCTCATCGATCGAAGTGATCGCCGCCTCCACGGTAACCCGTCCGTCGGTGGGGATCACCTGGCCCCGGTACTGCCAGCGATGCTCATGGCCGACGGCCACCGTCTCGAACTCCGAGCCGCCCCACCGCTCGATGGCGATCACCTTGAGGAGCTGGAGGAATGACTCCAGGCCCAGCGACCCGGGCCATACGGGATCCTGATGGAAATGAGCCCGGAAGAACCAGGCGGAGGGATCGACGCCTACGGAGCCCCGCAGGAATCCGAGGCCCGCAGGACCGCCGTCGGGGAGAAACAGATCGATCCGATCGACCATCCGAAACGTGTCATCCGGGTAAGGGACCTGCCGGGGGTAGGAAAACTTCCGTCCGCGGGCCAGATCATTCATCCTCGGTGTCGCGGGCCCAACCCCGCGTATCCCGATCTGCTGGGCCAGCGCCTCCTTGGAGAAGAACCCGAAGCTCGTGCTCCCCTCGTACACCACTCCCCTCTCGCCGCGCGTCCGGAAGTCGAAGCGCTGGACGATCATCCCCGCCGAGGTCGAGACCGAGGTGATCTCCACTTCCGTCGTCAGGGTCCCGGATTGATCGTCCACCGGCAGACGTTGCGTGGCGACCCCCCCAAGATTGCGGAACGACAGATCCACCTCGCTCGTCAGCGCCGAGCCGATGTACGCCGCGAGCCATCCGCACGGCTGCAGGGCGATCTCGAGCAGCATGGCGTAAGGCAATCGCCTCTGACGATTCGAATCGAAATACCATGCGTCCACGGGAACGTCATACTGCGTTTCGATCTTTCCTCCCGCGACCATCTTCCACGGTTCCGCATCGATCCGCGTGATCCGATCCAGCAGCTGATACGGAGGGCCCGGCAGGCGAGCGATCACTCGCTCCGAATCGAAGGCGGCGTAGGGTTCGCCGAACGCCTCCGACGGCTTGCCGATGGCGAAGGCGGTGATCCGATCGGTATCGAAGATGGCGGGCTTCCTTCGGGGCGCAGACTCTGTCTTCCACAAGGCGCGAATCGACTGCCTCGTGGCGCCCGAGAGCTGCAGCGACATGTCGGTCATCTCCACGATCGGCCTGCCGTCCGCAAGCATCAGGGCGTCTGCGATCGCATACGGCTCGGGTCGATAGCCCATCTCCTTGATCGAGATCTCGTAGGTCACCCGGGCGGTGGTATCCAGCACCTGGCCCCGGCACTTGAGGCGGCCAGGCACACCGGGGATCGGCTCGTAGGCAACCTCGGACTGCCCGGCGATCCAGCCCATTCTCAAGAGATAGACCCGAAGGGTGTGCAAGCAGCACTCGTACATCAGGGTCCCGGGCATGACCCGGTCGTCCACGAAGTGGCACACCAGAAACCAGTCGTCCGGATGGATGTCCGCTTCCGCGCGAATAAACCCGATGCCGTATCGTCCGCCATGGGGATCGATGTCCACGACGCGATCGATCAGCTTCATGCGACCCCCGGGGAGCGTCACGGGGTCCCGAACTTCCAGCCCCGCGAAGGCGGACCCGAAGCAGGCGACGAGGTCTCCGGATCGAAGGGCCGCGATCTGGCCGTCGTCGTAAGCCTCACGGACCATTTCAACACACGCCTCCCAATCGTCGGCAAGGCTCCCGGCGACCGGTTGGCTCTCCATGCTGCTCCTGACGATCCCCTGCCCCGCGGATAGCTCGACATCCGTGAAGAAGCCCGCGCAGCCGTCACGCATCGAGAGGAATGGCTCTCCACCGACCGTCGCATCGAAGGCGAAGCGGAAGAGGTGTGTGTCTCCCTGGCGGAAGAAGCTCTCGATCCGCACGTCGTACCGGATCACCTCACCCGGTCCGGGGAGCTCTCGATGGAAGGTGATCTCGGCGTCGAGCAGCCTGTAGACTGCCAGCCCCTTCGTGATGAAGTCGATGCCGAGGAATCCCGAGAGAAAGAGGTCCGCCTGCCCGGCCTCGACGGCGATGCCCGTCGGTATGCGATCACAATCGAGATACCACGCCCCGGGATGGACATCGTGCTCCGTGATGACTCTTCCTTCGGTCCCCCGAGGGTCGTAGAGCAGGGAGCGCGGCTCTCCGTCTATCCTGAGGATGCGGTCCACTAGCATCAGGGGCTCGTCAGGGAGTCGGACCCGGGTGGGATGGTCATCGATGGATCCGTACTCTGGCCCCAGCACGGCGCCGATCGATCCGATGGCGAACTCGAGACATTTCTCCCGGTCCAGCACCACCGCCGGGGCCTCGACGACGGCGGGCCCCACCGAGGCAACCAGGGTCTTCTCGAGGTCAATGTTCCTCGCGAGATATTCCGCCGCATTCCTGGAGAAGCGGAGGAAGACCTCGTGAGCCTCGGCTACGGCGTCAGCGCGCGTTCCCGCAGGCGTCCCCACACGGGTTATCGGCTCCGGGGCGATCGGCCTCGGCGACCCCGCGGGCCTCGGGGGAGCGGGCGGACGGAACGGTCCCCCGCCGATCCGCACGCGCGTCGACGGCGCCGTCGGCGGGGCCTCCTCCGCAGGAAGGGACTCATAAAGGGAGCTTGTATCGATGGGCACTCGCTGGGCGACGAGCGCGGCGAGCAGACGGAGGACCGTCGAGGCGTTGTCTTGACCGGGCAGACAAGCCGACCGCGCCAGGTGTGTCTGGCCATCGAGGATCTTTCCGATCATCCGCGTGCACGACGCGCCGGGCCCCATCTCGAGGAAACACCTCACGCCGTCGTCGTAGGCCTTCCGGATCACCTTCGGGAAATCGATGCCCTGCAGGGCGGCTGCGAGGATCGCGTCGGGGGCACTCTCCCGATCGACCTCGTAGGCCTTTCCCCAGGCCCCGCTGTAGAATCGGATCCCCTCTGGCGGTGTCGTCGCCTGGACGTGAAGGTCGCGGTACGCCTCCTGGACTTCCAGGGCGACCGGACAGTGGACCGTCGTGATCCCGCCGAGCGGATGGAAGTCCATCGGCTGCTCCTCGGCCAGGGCCCCCACCAGCGCCTCCACCTCGTGCCGATCCCCTCCGATGACACACTCTCCCGGTGTGTTCTCGATCAGGAGGTAGACCCTCTCGCGGCCCTGCAACACTTTTCGCACTACCTCGCCGGAACAGTGAACGACGCCGACAGACCAGTCGACCGCCTCCCCCTCCGTGAGCCCCCATGCTCGCCGCGCTGCCTCGCACCGACCTGCGAGATCCCTCGTGAAGAGCGGTGACGCGCTCACCCGGCGGAACATGCCGTCCCGATCCTTCCAGGCGCCCAGAGAGATCAGTGCGGCCGATTCCCCGAGGCTGTATCCGATCGCGGCATCCGGCTCGACACCGAACCGGCGGACGACATCGGTCATCAACGAGCCGAACGAGATCTGTCCGCAGATCGTGGCGCGGGGATCATCGATGTCGAGCGATTCCGATCCCCAGAACACGTCCGCCGCAAGCTGGCCCCTCATATAGGCGTTCCGGACGTCCTGAGCCTGGAACATCTCCGGCCAGCGAGCCGAGATCTCCCGACCCATTCCCCGGTACTGGTTCCCCGAACCGGGATAGACGAAAGCCAGCGATGTCCCCGAGGCTCCCAGCGGCGCGTCGCTGTAGAAGACTCGATCTTGACTGTTTTGTGTCGCCGTCGAATCTCCGCGGATCATCCGGGCGGCGATTTCTCCGAGGGCCTCGAGCTGGTCCGGATCCCGCGCCACCAGGGCGACGCCGAGTCGCCTCCGGGCGTCTGGCCGATTCTCCCTCCACCATTTCCGCCCGAGGGTCTCGATGTCGGTGGCTCCGGGGATCGCAGAGCGAAGCCGGGTCAGTCCGCTCAGGAGGTCCCCCGGATTGTCCGCCTCGATGGCAAACAGGGCCTCCCCCTTCGAGATGGCGGGCTCCAGAGAGGCCGATTGGCGCTCGACGCCTTCCAGGATGGCGTGGAAAGAGTTGCCGTCGGTGCTCTCCGATCGGACCCCGGCGCGACGCGGGCCCATCGATCGATCCCGGAGCCAGTACTGGACGGGCCTGCCTGCCCTCGGAGGAAGCATCTCATGGTGCAGGGAGAGCGCCGCCTTCACGATCGACACGAGCCCGGAGGCGGCCCCCGTGTCGCCGATCTCGCTCCTGGACTCACTGCTCTCGACGAAGTCCAGCGCCCCGATATCGGTCCCGGCGTCGGCGCAGGCACGACGCTGAGATTCGGATCTGTCGGCGGCGACGCCAAGACCCGTCACGATCGCGTAGATTGGGTTCCCATCCTGGCGGGCGTCGTCGAGACGCTTCAGCACGATGGCCGCCGCCCCATCGCCGGGACACTCCGTCCCGCCGGCCAGGACAGCGCGCACTTCACCGGCCAGGTCCACCGCGCCCACCAGAGCGCTGTCGATTTCCCCGAGCTGAAGAGCTCGCACGGCGGATGTGAGAGCCTGCAGACCGGAGCTCTCTTCCGTGGAGAGAGTGAAGCTGGGCCCCCCGATCCGGAACTCACGCGCGATCCGACTGGCGACGATCCCCCCCAACGCCCCCATCGTTCGGTCTGCCGTGAGGGGCGGCGGCGCCGCATCGCGAAGAGCGAGCGCCCATCGCTCGAGTTCCTCGGGGGGCAGCGAGAGCCCGAGCCGCGCGGCCCATCGGGTCGCCTCCTCGGCCACGCGCCATCTCACGTGGAAATTCGTCGTGTTGAGATCCAGGCCGATTCCGATGAAGACCCCCGTCTTCAGCCGACCCCCCGCGGGAAGACCTGCGTCCGAGATGGCCCCGGCTGCCACGTTGACCATCAGGAGCTGCTGCGGCAGCATCTCTTCCAGCTCTTTCGGGGGAATCCGATATCGATCGAGGCGAGCGGATAGCTCCCGCACGTAATAGCCGTTCTTCGCCGATCGGCCGGCGGCCCGGAACCAGGAGCTCTCCGGCACCCCCCACCAATCCCTCGGCGGCTCCGGGCGGACGGATGGATCGCCGCCAAAGAGACGCTGGCGAAGCTTCGATAGTGAATCCCAGGGCCCGACGTGCGCATCCATCCCCACGATCGCTATCGGGGGAGAGGGGGAGCGCACCTCCACCGTTGTTGCCTCGCCGGCCAACCACTCTTCGATCAGCAGATGGGCGTTGATGCCGCCGAAGCCGAAGGCGCTGACCGCCGCTCGCCTCGGCGTCTCCTCCGCCCGGCGATGCCAGGGACGGGCAGCGCTCAAGACCTCGAATGGACTCGCCGACAACGGGATCGTCGCTCCCGGAGAGCGGAAATTCGCCGTGGGAGGCAGGGTCTTCGCCTTCATCGCGAGGAGGACCTTCATCAGTCCGGCCGCCCCCGCGCCGGTGAGCAAGTGGCCGACGTTCGACTTGACGGAACCCAAGGTATAGGGACCGTCTCCTTTCCATAGACGCCTCAGGCTCTCGAACTCGACGGCGTCGCCGATCGGCGTGCCGGCCGCATGGCACTCGATGAGGTCGACGTCCTCGGGGGACCAACCGGCGACCTGATAGGCCGCACGCATCGCCCGAAGCTGTCCTTCGGAGCTCGGGGCAAGGAGACTGCCGTCGACATCGTTGGAAAGGCCGATGCCCCGGATGACCCCGTAGATCCTGTCTCCTGCACTCACGGCGTCTTCGAGCCGCTTGAGAAGGAACATCCCCGCGCCTTCCCCGACGACGATACCGTCGCCGCTCGCATCGAAGGGAGAGCAGGTCCCGGAAGGAGAGAGGGCGCGAAGCTGCGAGAACCCCATCTGGGTGTAGAGACAGTCCGGCCGAGACAACCCTCCTGTGAGCATCGCATCCGCTCTGCCCGAGAGAAGCTCATCGATGGAGAGCTTGATCGCATAGAGGGATGAGGCGCAGGCCGCATCCAGGGTCGCGCTTCCTCCGCCGAGAGACAGGGCCTTCGCCAGGATGCCTGCGGGGAGGCCCGTCACGTACCGGTTCAAGGGCTCGACCGGATCCGACGCCGTGGGCCTCCCGAGAACCTTCTCCTCGAAGCTACGCCCGAGAATCTGCCAGGCTAGCTCGGCCGACTTTTCCGTAGGCAGGGCGATGTTGCCCAGCAGGACGCCGACGCGATCTCTGTCCAATGTCTCTGTGATCGCATCCTCGAAGGCCTGCCGACCGGCTGCGAGGGCGAGGTGGAAGAGCGGATCCAGACGGGAGAGAAGGGTCGGATCGACGTCCAACCCGCGCGGATCGAGCCGGAAGCCGTCCACGTAACAGCCGCGGGTGGAATAGACCTTGTCGAGTCGACCGATGGTCGGGTCGAAGGCGGATTCCGGCGGGAGGACCCAGCGCCCCTCGGGCACCTCTCGAGCCGCGCTCTTGCCTGCCTTGATGTTCTTCCAGAAGTCGTCGAGGGTGAGAGCCCCGGGGAAGACCGCGCCGATCCCCACAACGGCAATGGGCGCAGCTTGCATCGAATCAGTCCTTGGATCGCGGGAGCGAGCGCGCCTCGGCGGATGCGGGAGCCGGATTCGGGGCATGCGGCTCCAGGCGCTTGCGTCGGAAGGCACTCCTCAGCGATGCGGAGGTGACACACTCGAAGTCTTCGAGACGGGCCACGACGCCGTCCTCCGCGTCGAGGAAATCGAAATCGACTCTGACCTGCGGGTCACTGACATCCTTTACTCGCGCGACGATCCGGACGCCGTCCTTCGGGAACGCTGTCCTGAACTGACGGTAGCGGCCGGCGAAGCAAGGCAGCGATCCGGCGCCGCGGTGCTCGATGCACCATAGGATCATCATCTGAAAGCTTACATCCATGGCCAATGGATCCGTGAGCCACGCGGTCCGAAGGGGTTGAGCGATCCATTGTGACGGTGCGGGGGCGGTCCGGGTCCGGGCGATCATCCCATCCGCGGAGCTGCCCTCGATCTCTTCGATCCCTTGGAAGTCCGGGCCGTGGAACAGTAGATCGCTGTAGACCTCATCGGGGGAAGAGGGGTACGCCTCCGTCGCCAGGTCGGTCCGATCGAGGGCCGGTGGCGCGCTCGGCAGGCCTGGAACCAGATGGATCGAAGCGCTCGCGTTCAGGAACTCCCGGCCTGCCATGACACTCCGCAGCTCTACCGGCACCACGAAGGAGGAGCCTTCCTTGACGGCCTTGCCCGAGAAGATCTGGACCTTCACCGCGCTCGCCTGGTCGAGCATCACACCCTTC
>JAPUJT010000080.1 GCA_027296055.1 Planctomycetota bacterium
CGAAGGCCGAATCTCTTCAATCGAAGGTCGACGAGCTAGGGACGAAGTCCGAAACCTTGACTCGAGAGCGTGACGATCTCGTCACGGCGAAGGATGGCCTCCTCCAGGAGCTCGAGAAGTCGAGCGAGGAGAGGGCGACTCTCCAGCGAAAGAGCGAAGGACTGGAGAAGGAGCTCGAGGAGGCCCGGACGGCAGCGAGCGCGAAGGCCGCATCTCTCCAATCGAGTATCAGCGAGATGAAGGCCTCGACGGATGCCCTGGCGATAGAACGCGAGGAGCTGGCTTCGACCAAGCAGGGCCTCCTGAAGGATCTCGAGAAGTTGACCGGGGAGAAGACGGAGTCCCTGCGGAAGGGCCAAGAGCTCGAGAAGGCTCTGGCCGAGAACCAAGCGGCAGCGACCGCCGAGGCCGAATCGCTCAAGGCGCAGCTATCAGGAATCACCGCAAGATCCGTGACGCTTCTACAGGGGAAGGACGAGCTGCGGAAGGTCAAGGCGGACCTCATTCGCGCTCTGGAAGAGGCGGGCCAGGATCGCATCGCGCTCCACGAGAAGACCAAGCTGCTGGATCGACAGCTGGCCGACGAACGCGAGAAGTCGGCGGACGAGACCAAGAGTCTGAAGTCCCAGCTCCGGGAGTCGAGCGCTTTCTCCCAGGGGGCCTCCGCCGAGCGCGACGAGTTCCTTGCGGCGAACGAGAATCTGCGCAAGGAAATGGAACTGTCGGGCAAGGACCGCGCCGCGCTCCAGGAAAAAAGCAAGAAGCTCACGAGGCAGCTCTCGAGGACCCGCGAGGATGCAAAGGCGAAGGCCGCAGAGCTTGCCGGCCAGCTGGAGGAGGGCCAGGCGGCCAACGACACGTTGCGGAAGCGGATGGAAGTCTCGACGAACCGCATGAGCGACCTCGAGAGAGATTCCAAAGCCCGCGTCGCCGAGCTGGCAGAGGTCCGCCGGAAGGCCAAGGAGGAGGCCGGCGCCCTCGTCGCCCGCGTCGAGGAGCTCACCGCCGCATCGGCAGGTGAACGCGGTGAAATCCAGGCGGGGAGGGAACGTCTCCAGGCGGACGTCGAGAAGGCGATCGAGGAACGCAACGCCCTCCAGGATCGGAGTCAGGCTCTGACCGAGGAGCTGGAGGACGCACGAAAGAAGTCCGCTGATGAGAAGGCCGCCCTTCGGTCCGAGCTCGACCAGGTCGCGGGACAGACGGACGGCACGAAGAAGGAGCGCGACCGACTTCAGGGAGAGAAGGAATCACTTGGCGAGCAGCTCGAGAAGGCGGGCGAAGAGCGAGCATCTCTGCAGCAACGAAACGATTCCCTGAGCCAGGAAATTCTCGAGGCCCGTGAAGGCGCCAAGAGGGAGGCGGACGAGCTGAACGCGCGTCTCGAGGAGATTTCCCGCCGGGCCGAGGAAGACAAGTCGGAACTCGAGAAGGCGAAGGCGGCCCTGGAGAAGGATCGGGAGAAGCGGGGCAAGGAGAAGACTTCCCAACGCAAGAAGGCCGAGGAGCTGGCCGAGGGCCGCAAGCAGGCGAAGTCCGAAGCGGACGCGCTCCAGCGGGAGCTGGCGAGTTCGAACGAGGAGGCGGCATCCCTCCGGGAGAAGACATCGGAGCTGGAGAAGCAACTGGCGGATGGCCAGAGCGGCGCCGAGAAACAGGAAGAGGAGCTGAAGCAGAAGCTAGACCAGATGGAGTCGACGGCGACCGAGATGATCGGCGCCAAGGAGGTCCTCCAGGCGGAGCTGTCCGAGCTCCGAGCGCTCAAGCTGAAGGAAGAGGCCGAGGCCAGCGATTCTCACAAGGAGCTGGACACGGAGGCGGCCGCCCTCAAGTCTCGGCTTGCGGAGACGGGCCGGCGCTCCGAGCAGCTCCAGCAGGAGCGAGATCAGCTCCAGAAGGAAAAGGACCAACTGCATGAGGATCTGGAGAAGGCCAACCAGGTGCAGCTGGCCCTGGAGAAGGAGCATTCGGTGCTGCAGACCGAGCTCGCCGAGGTCCGGAAGGAATCGACCCAACAGGCCGCGTCTCTGAAGACGAAGCTCGAACAGGCGAGCGTGAGCACGGATCAGGAACATGAAAGTCTCCGCCGCGCGAACGAGGAGCTTCGGAAGAAGGTCGAAAAGATGACCCAGGCGAGAGCGGTCCTGGAGGAAAAGAGCAAGGTCCTCTGGCAAGAGCTGGCCGAGGCTCGTCTAGCCCTGGCGTCCTCCGAGCCTCCGCCCCCGGAGACGGGGCAGGGGCAATGGACCGCCACCGAGACGATGGACACCCAGGATATGATCGCCAAGCGCGATCGAACCCCCCCGGCGAAGACGCAGGAGGAGGAGAGCCCGGCAAAGTCGGGGCCTATCGCGATGCGCCACGAGCTCTCGCAGCCGCTCGGGGATTACGAAACCGTCCCGATTCCGAGGCCGGACATCACGCCGGAGTCCCCGAAGGCCGAGACCGTCATTCCGCTGACGCCGGAAACGCCCCCGCCCGAGGTGGATGAATTCGATGCCACGATGGCCCTTCCCCGACCTGACCACCTCGTGGAGGCCGAGGCCGCGCCAGACGTTGTACCCGAGGCCGAACCCGAGGTCGTGCCAGAGTTCTCGACCGAGGTCATCCCCGAGGCGGAACCCGAAGTCGTGCCAGAGTTCTCGACCGAGGTCATCCCCGAGGCCGAACCCGAGGTCGTGCCAGAGTTCTCGACCGAGGTCATCCCCGAGGCGGAACCCGAAGCGGCCCCAGAGTTCTCGACCGAGGTCATCCCCGAGGCCGAACCCCAGGCAGCGCCAGAGTTCTCGACCGAGATCATGTCCGAGGCGGAACCCGAAGTCGTGCCGGAGTTCAAGACCGAGGTCATGCCCAAGGCCGAACCCGAGGTGCTTGAGGCCGTGTCCGAGCCCGAGGTCGCCAGGCATCCCCTGGACTATCTATTTGACGACATCGACAGGCCAACCCGGATCACCGCCGGAATCCTCCTGACGAAGGTGCGGGGATTCATGGCCAGCATCAAGGACCAGCCGGGGGAGGCAATGAACTTCCGGTATAGCCACGATCCTGGCCGGTATCTGAGACAGCACTGCGAAAACGTCTCTCGCCTGGCGATCTTTCTTGCCTGGAAGGCCGGTTACGAGGACCAGGACATCGAAAGGGTCGGGCTGGCCGGACTCCTCCACGATGCCGGTTTCGGCATGCTGCCCGATGAAGTCGCCTACGAGTTCGACTACTACAACATGAAGGGGCGTCAGCGTATCAAGGAGCACCCCGAGCTCGGCGCTCAGGCCGCGGAAGCGCTCGGTGGGATCGATCCCGAGGTCCCGAAGATCATCTTGCACCATCATGAGTCGGTGGATGGTAGGGGCTACCCCGGGGGCCTCGACTACAACAGCGCCCACCCCCTGGCAAAGGTCATCGCACTCGTCGCTTGCTATGACGCCATCGCCGCCCCGCGGATCCTACGCCGGGGCGTCACCCTCAAGGAGGGGAAGACCCCCGGACCCGGGGATGTAGCCTTGATCCAGGCTCATGATCTGCCGCCGGACCTCTCCGAGGATGAATGGGCGGAACCGAATCCGGGAACGGCGATGTCCGGCATCCTTCAGCGTGGGATGGCAAGATTCGACGCCAGCCTCCTCCGGGTCTTCCTGGAGCACATGGGGATCTACCCTCTCGGATGCTACGTCGAGATGCGGGAGGGCGAGATCGCGAGAGTCGTGGCCTGCAACGCCGAATCTACCAAGAAGCCGGTCCTCCAGATCGTCCTCAACAGTCATGGAGAGCGTCCGCCGGAGCCAATCTACGTCGACCTTCTCCGCGCCCACAACGTGAAGATCCAGCAACCCATCTCGGGTCTAAGCTATCAAGAGATTGAAGAAGACTCCGCCCCCTGACTCCCGCAGCCAAAATAGAGTGACTGCCCCCCGCCTTTCCGCTACGATTCTGCTCCATGAGTCCTTTCGTGATCATTGCCTGGGCATCTCTCGTTCTCGCCTCGCCCGGGGAGGAGATTGACGCGGAGCAGGAACTGCACCGCAGGGTGACTGCGAGTCGGGAGTGGCTCGTCGCCGTCTTCCCGGCAGAACCGGGGACTCGCTCGCTCCGGGAACAGATGTGGGGTCGAAGACGGAGGGGAGGAAAAGGCCCTGCGGTGAGCCGCAAGTACGTGGGAACGGGATTCGTCATCTCCACCACGGGGGAGATCGTCACGTCGAACGAGGTGATCCCACCCGGCGCGAAGGAGGTCGGAGTCCGTTTCTGCGACGGACGGACGATGAAGGCCTCGGTGATCGCTCGCTACGAGGGCGGCAATCTGGCGCTCATCGCAGTGGAGGGTGAGTCGTTCAAGACTGCGCCCCTCTCCAGTCGCGATGACGTCAAGATAGGGGAACTGGTCTTCACTCTCGGCAACGTGCTCGACAGCATCGGGATCGACGGGAGGCCTGCGGTCTCCCGGGGCGTGATTGCCCGCACGGGGCGGGCCGAGGGGGAGGGAAGCTACCGCGGATGGGCGTACGAGACGGATGCCGCGGTCAACTCCGGCTCTTACGGAGGGCCCCTCCTCGACCTCAGCTGGGAGGTGATCGGGATCGTGGACCCTGGCTACTCCACCCGGAGATGGATGGGGCAGGTGATTCCGATCCAGGTGTTCCGGGAGGTCCTCGTCGACCTGCGCAAGGGCTGGCTGCCGCGTCACACCCTGGGCCTGAGCGCCGAGGCGGCCCCCGACGGTGGGATCGCCGTCGTGGAGGTGGAAAAGGGTGGACCTGCGGATAAGGCGGGTCTGCGCCCCGGGGATCGGATCATCCGGGTGGACCGGGAAGAGATTGCGCGCCCGAGGGATCTCGACACGATCGCCGCCCGCTTCCCGGTGGGGACGCCGATCATCCTGCGAGTCATTCGCGGGAAAGAGGAGACTCGCCTGATGGTGCGGATCGGGAGGAAAGAGTCGTGACACAGCTCTCTCTCGCTGTCGTCCTCCTCCTGTCCGTTCATGTCGCCGTCGACGCTCCCTCCGGGGATCGGGCTCTCCAGGAGGTCTTCCAGAGGATTGCCCGGCAGGGCGCCGCCTCGATAGTCGCCGTCGAGCCTGAACCCTGGACCGAGCTGAAACGCCCCGGTTTCCGGAGGGGCCTTCCCCCGCGCTCTCGACGCTATTTCCAGCGTCCCGACGGGGCGGGGAGTGGCGTTGTCCTGTCCGCTTCCGGATTGGTGCTCACGAGCGAGTACATCATCGGAGGAGACCCATCCGAGATCACGGTCACGTCAGCCGAAGGTAACGTCTATCCCGCGCAGATCGTGGCGCGAAATCCAGGATTGGATCTCGTTCTGCTCAAGGTGGAGGGTCTCGACGCCCCGCCACTCTCGATAGCGCGCGCGGGCTCGCCCAGCGTCGGCCGATCGGTCATCGTCCTGGGTCGCTCCGGGTCGGGGAACGAACTCCTGATGACGACAGGGATCGTGAGCGCCCTGGGAAGAGCGAAGGGAAAGGCCATTCAGATCGATGCCGGCGTCCACCCCGGGAATCTCGGTGGTGCCGTGCTGGGCCTGGACGGACGGCTGCTGGCGATCCCGGGGCTCTTCAATCGCCGCATCGGCTGGAATTCGGGGGTGGGGCTCGCCGCCCCGATCGACGCTGCGATCGAGTGGGTCGAGAAGGTCGCCGGAGATATCGAGCCGGTGGAGCCCGGGATCCTTGACGACGAGGTCGCCGCTGCCGCGCGCCGGTTCGAAGTCCGCGTCGTCGGGACGGTCGAGAAGGTCCTGGCCACCTTCGTCAAGGTGGGAGGGGCCTCCGGCGTCGTGATCACGCCAGACGGCGAGGTGCTGACCAATCATCATGTGGCCGGGCGACGATTCGCCCTGGAGGTGACTTTTCCGACCGGGGAGCGGTTCCGCGCCCGACCCCTCGGAGTCGACGCTCTCGGAGATCTGGCGATCCTTCAGATAGAGGGGGGAGAAGATTTCCCGCACCTTCCGCTCGGCGAGGCGGCCGACATCGAGGAAGGTCGGTTCGCCCTCGCGTTCGGGAATCCGTTCGGGCTGGCCGAGGGAGGCACTCCGACCGTCACCCTGGGAGTGATCAGTGCGATCCATCGTTTCCAGGGCGACTACGGGGACAGCATCCAGGTGGACACGCCGATCAATCCGGGTAACAGCGGCGGCCCCCTCGTCAACCTGGACGGCAAACTGATCGGGATCTGCGGCCGGATGGCCTGGAGACCGGAATTCGCTCGCCGCATCAGCACCGGGGTCGGCTTCGCCATCCCCGTGACCCAGATACGCAACTTCCTCCCGATTCTCAGAAAAGAGGGAGCCGAGGCCGCTCACGGCAAGGTGGAAGGGCTGAAGCTCGATTGGGGGGAGGACGGGGTCATCGTTTCCGAGGTGGTACCGGATTCCGCCGCGGAGGAGTCCGGCTTCGAGCCCGGGGACGTGATACTCCGTGTGGCGGACGAGCCGGCCACCACACCCGACCGATGCGCTGGAATACTCAGCACGCACCCCGCGGGGACCGAGATCCGATTTCGCATCCGCCGGGACGGGCAGGTCCGTGACCTGCAGACCAAACTGGGTGGAGAGCCGTTCTCCGGAGTGGGGGGGAAGGCCCGGGCTGGAATACCCGAATCGTTCATCGGCATCACGTACGGTCGGACCACGATGGATGGGGTGGAAGTCTGGGCAGTCGCGCCCGGTTCGCCCGCGGAGAAGGCAGGCGTCAAGAAGGGAGACTGGATCGTCGCCTTCGGCGGGAAGCCGGCGGAAGGTCCACTGGAGATAGAGCGGCGGCTGGCCAAGATCCGCTACGGCGACGAGGTGGACCTGGAGATTGTTCGTGGCAGCGAGACGCTTCGCATCTCGGTGAGGGTCATCAACTCCGAGAAATACAGCCCCCCCAGCAACAACTGATTCCGCTACCCTATCGTTTCTCCTTGCCGGGTTTGCCCTTTTTCTTTGAGGGAGGAGCCTTTTTCTTCTCGGCCTTCCCCTTCGGAGAAGCGCCCTTTCGAGGGGTCGCCTTGGGGCCCCCGCCTCGACGCGATTCTTCCTTTCTCGCTCCCTTCGGTTTGCGAGGGGACTCCCTCCCCTTGCTGGCCCTCTGAGGACCCTTCCCCCTGAGATCGCGCTTCGGCTTCCCGCTGGGGCCCTTGAAGTGCCTCTTCGGTTTCCGCGGCAGACGTGACTCCCCGAAGGCGACTTGTCTCCGCGCTCTCTTGTATCTGGGGAAGTGTTTCCGGTGGTACGTTCGATACTGGCCGTGACGTGGATGACGGAAGACGACCGAATGTCGAGGGTGGCCGAACGGGAGGTTCAGGAACGCCTGGGGGGGACGGCTGACGTGGGACCAACCCCCTCCCCAGCGGCTGCTCTGGTACCAGTAGGGTCCGTCGCACCAGTACCAGTAGCCGCCGTACCAGAAGATGTCCTTCTCGAGGTGATGCGCCCAGTAGACCCCGTGCGCGCCGGCAGCCACGATCTCCGGATCTCCTACAACCCCCACGTAGACTCCCCCTCTGTGGGCTCCCCCTCGGCGGAAGAGGAAGTGGTGGCATCCGCTGGTCAGGATCAGGAGCGTCCCTAGCAGGAGACCCATGAGCGTGAAGTGACGCGTCATTCCTTCCCTCCTTTGAGAATCGATCGTTCCCAGGGCCCCGCGATGCACAGGGCATAGCCGTCCGTGTCGATGTGCTTTCGGGCGGCCTCCAGGGCCTGCTCTCGTGTCACGGATCGGACAAGGTCCGGATACCGATCGAGGTAGTCGAGCCCGAGTCCGTGAAACTCTATTCCCTGAATCTGGGATGCAATACCGGAGTTGGTCTCGATCGCCCTCGGCAGGGAGCCGGTCAGGTAACCCTTGACCTCTTCAAGCTCCTCCTCCGTGATCCCATCGTCCTTGATTCGCTTCAGCTCCTCCAGGATCGCCGCCACCGCCTTCTCCACGCGCTCGGGGTTGGCGCCTACGTGAACGGCGAATGGCCCGGGCCCGACGGAAGGGCTGAAGGATGAATAGGCATAGTAGGCGAGACCCTGGTCCTCTCGAATGTTCTGTCCCAGACGCCCTCCCATTCCGAATCGTCCCAGGACGAAGTTCATCACCGAGGCCGGATGGTAGTCCGGATGGCTTCGACGGATTCCGCGGCAGCCGAGGGCGATATCCGCCTGGGTCTTGTTCCGCATCGGGATGATTCTCTCCGTCGACTCCTTGGCCCAGGGAACGTCCGCGATCTCATCGACCGCGGGCTTGCCGGTCCCCGTCCATCCGCCGAAGGCGTCCTCCACAAGGCGGGTCGCCTCATCGGGATCAGTGTTCCCGACGAGCACGATGGTGGCGTTCGCCGGTGAGTAGGTGTCCCGATAGAAATTGGCCAGGTGCTCCCGCTGGATCGCCTTGACGTCGTCTTCATAGCCGAGGATCGGGTACCGGTATGGATGGCCCTCGGGATAGATCGCCTCGCGGAGGCCCCGGTCCGCCTCCGCCCGGGTGTCGTCCAGGTCTTCCCGGATGGCCAGGAGGACGTGCCCGCGCATCTTCTCCAGTTCCTCCTCCGGGAAGATCGGGTCCCGGATCAGGTCAGCGATAAGAGACAGGACCGTGGGAAACTCCTTTTCGAGGACGCTCACGTGTATATCGATCGAGTGGCAGTCGGTGCTGATCGTCAGGGCGGCGCCGGTGAAATCCATCGCCTCGGCGATTTGCTCCTTGGTGCGACTTCTCGTGCCGGCGTCCAGTAGACGGGCGACGAGGTAACCGCTCCCCTTCTTTCCTTCGGGTTCGATGAACGTGGCCGACTTCATCCGGAGGCTGAACGTGACCGAGGGAATCAGGCGATTCTCCTGGGAGAGGGCGACGAGGCCGTTCGAGAGGACCCGCCGGGAAGGGTGGACCCCGGAGGCGGCCGAGGCGGAGACCCCCGTTCCTATCTCCCGACTCGCCCCATCCTGGGGGGCCAATCCCGAAGCGAACCGGGCCCGTCGGACATGCCTCCCTCCCCCGGCCGGCCGGGGCGGGGCGTCCCCCCTCCCCTTTCCCCTCGATGGAACGGAGAGCCCCACCGTACGATTCTCCGGATTCAGGTATTTCTTTGCCAGTCGGCTCACGTCCTCCTTGGGCACCTTCTCCAGGTTCGGGATCAGGTCGAGGTACCATCGGGAGTCGTGGATGGTCTCGAAGAAGCCCAGCTCATGAGCGATCTTCGTCACGCTATCGGCGCCGAGGACGAGGGCCGACCGCACCTGGTTCAATGCCTTCTCGAACTCCCTGTCGGAGATGCCGTCCGATTTCACCTTCTCGATCTCTTCGTCGAGGACGCGTTCCACCTCGATCGGCTCGGTCCCGTCCTTCACCGTGATGAGGACGGAGTGAAGGTAGGGATCCTCGGTGGGGATATAGAAGGATCCGGCGCGGGCCGCCAGCCCCCCGTCCACGAGGCTCCGGTAGAGTCGCGATGATTTTCGGGTGCGATCGAAGTCTCCCGACCAGATGCTCGCCCCCTTTCCGCCGGACAGGATGGCGTCGAGAAGGAGGTAACCACACGCGTCTTCGTCCGTGACGGCCGGTGCATGGTAAGAGACCTGCATGTAGGTCGCCTCTCCCTCCCGCTCGACCCGGATCCTTCGCTCGCCCATCTGGGGGGGCTCCTCGGTGGCCACCCTTCGCGGCTCCTCGCCCCTCGGGATCGGCCCGAAGTGCTTCTCCGCCAGTGCGAGGGCCTTGCTTGTCTCGAAGTCCCCCACGAGGACGAGGGTTGCGTTATTCGGGATGTAGTAGGTCCGGTAATACTCCCGTAGCATGGTCGGCGTGATCTGGTTGAGATCGGTGAGCCAGCCTATGGTCGGCCACGAGTAGGGATGGGCACGGAAGGCGGCGGAGACGACTTCCCGATCCAGGACCTCTTCCGGGTTGTTCTCTCCGCCCTCGAGCTCCGAGATGATCACCGTGCGCTCGGACCGGATCTCCTCCTCCTCGTACAGGCAGCGGGCCATTCGATCCGCCTCGAGCCTGAGGATCAGGTCGAGACCGTCGCTGGAGAGGGTGGAGAGATAGCAGGTCTGATCGATCCACGTGTAGCCGTTCCAGGAGCCTCCCTTCCTCTCGATCAGGCCCTTCATCTCCTCCTTGCGGAAGTTCTCCGAGCCCTTGAAGTTCATGTGCTCGACCCAGTGGGAGATGCCCGTGTGACCCGGGGCCTCGTCCTTGGATCCGACGTGGTACCAGCACCATGCGCTGACGAGGGGCGATGTGTGAGCCTCTCGCAGGATGATTTTCAGGCCGTTCGGGAATGTGGCCTTGGTGACGCCTCCCACTTCTTCCTTCGGGATCGTCTGAGTCGTCAAAGATGGATCTCCCTGGCTGGTTCCGCGCCGATTCTAAGTAGCCGCGGGATGCGGTGTCAAGTTACCTTGGCTGCTCTTCGATCCAGTTCGTTATGACTTCGGTCAGTTCTTCCTGAATCTCCTCGTCGCTCCTCCCGAACGCCTTCGGGACGTGGAAGGAGTGATCGCCATCCGGCAGGACGTGAAGCCGAGTCGGCGCCGGCACGCGCTCGAGGGCCTCCTTCAGGAGGGGAATCGTGCAGAGTCGATCCTTGGCGCCGGAAAGAAAGAGCATCGGACGGGGGATGTTTCGGAGATGCTCCGTCCTGAGCTTTTCCGGTTTCCCCGCAGGATGGAGCGGGTAGCCGAGGAATATCAGCCCAGCGGCGGGCAGGCCGGTCGCCACCAGGTGTGAGGCGATGCGTCCGCCCATCGACTTCCCGCCGACGAAGAGCCGCTGAGGGGAGTACTTCGGATGATCGAGGAAGAAGGAGTAGGCCCTCCGATAACATTCCTCCAGGCGCGGCTGGGCGTCCGGGCTCTTCCGGCCCATTTCGGAGTAGGGAAAGTTGAACTTGAGCGTGAGGTACCCCCTCTCCGCGAGCCCTCGGTGGATCGCGCTGAGAAGCTCCTCTCGCATGTCGGTGCCTGCGCCATGGGCAAGCAGGACGCCGGTGCCGTTCGAGGTCCGGGCCGGGACGCCCAGGACGCCCGACACCGAGGAGCCAGCGAACGGGATCTTCGCCTTCAGGAGTCTCAGATCTCCCCTCCTAAAATTGTAACTAACGGGGTGACAATCGATCCAGTGGATCCAGGCGATCCAGTGAATCCAGGTGATCCAGTGAATCCAGGTGATCCAGGGAGTCCGGGGTGCTGCTCCCAGGGGGCCGGTTCCGGGCCCGATGAGGGCGAAAAACAAATCACACCGATTCAATTTTATCGGTTGAAAAGGGGGGTGTCTAAGAAATTCTCAGGAGGGAGGATCTTCCTTCCACTGAGAGAAGAGCTTCGCCTTGAAGTCGGTGAATTCTCTCAGCTTGGCCCTGGACTCGGGGATCTGGCTCCCCTGGATGAGATCGAGAAGCTTCTCATCAAGGAGGCCGAGGCGGTGGGCGAGGAAGCGGGAGATGGCGAGGCAGATCTTGTACGCCGGAAGGCTCTCCTTCTTGAGGAGATCCACGAACGGTTCCTTCCGGATCCGGAAGAGGGCTGTGGGACCCTTGGCCACTGCGGCCGCGTTCCTCGGATGGTCGGTGATCAGCGACATCTCGCCGAGCATAGCGAACCGACCGAGCGTCGCCAGGACTTGCTCGTCCCCCCCCTTGGTGCGCTTGCGAATCTCGATCGCTCCATTCCTGATGATGTACAGGCCGTCTCCGGCGTCCCCCTCCTCGAAGAGTCGGTGACCGTCCGGGATCTCCTCGGACTCCATCAGGCTGTTCATCTCCCCGGCGTCGTGTGGGCCGAGAGATTGAAAGAGCATCAGCGCTGAGAGCCGCTCTTCCTCGTCTGGCGTTGCCACCGTGTCCCCCTTTCGGTGCGTTGGATCGGGATTCTAGACATTCGAGATCCTCGAGACAAGCACTAATTCCCTGACGCGAATCGAACTTCGCACTCAGGGGATGCGAATGGTGATGTCCTCTCGCGGGATCGTCTGGCAGGCGAGCCGCGAGGTCTCGGTGAGGTCCTGGGCGGTGTCGAGGCGGTCCTCTTCGTCCTCACTGATCTCGGGGAGGTTCTCCATTCCATCCAGGACGATCACGTGGCAGGTGGCGCAGGAGCAGTTCCCACCGCAGACGTGATCGATCTCGACCCCGTGGGCGAGGAGGATGTCCAGGATCGAACCCGGACGTCCGAACCCGGACAGTGGCGGCCGATCGGGATCGAACTCCACGTCGATCCCCTGTGGCTCGATTCGAATCTTTGGCACGATACTTCTCCTGTCGTCCTTCCTGCGTGCCTCATTCTATGGCGTGCTGCCACCTTCGAGAAAGGCTATACTCGCTCGTCGTTCATCATGACACCACCCCGCATCGAACTCGGCGCACCGATCGAAGAAGCGAAAGCCGTCCTCATCTGCCTTCACGGCCGCGGAGTGGACGCACGTGACCTCGCTCCGATCGGAGATGAGCTCGCCCTGCCCGGCTGGCACGTTCGGCTTCCGAATGCGCCGCTCCCGTTCCCGGGCGGAGGGCTGGCCTGGTACGCGGGTGAGCCGGGACGGGAGGATGGCATCGATTCCGCTGCGAGGGGGATCGGGGAAGAAGTCTCCAGGATCGAGAGCGCCGGCATCTCGAGTCGGAGCATAGCGATCCTCGGGTTTTCCCAGGGGGCGGTCGTCGGGCTGCACTCTGCACTCCGGCACCCGAGCCGTCTCGGGGCGGCGCTCGCTCTATCCGGTTATCTGTACGCGCCGGAGAAGACCTCGGAAGAGGCGTCCGAGGCGAGTCGCGACCTCCCGATCTTCATCGGGCACGGGACGTCCGATCCACTCCTGCCGGTGGGCGGCGCGCAAACGGCAGCGAAGCTCCTCGAGGAGCAAGGCTATCCGATCGAGTATCACGAGTACCCGATCGGTCACTCGATATCGGTGGAGGAGCTTGCCGATATCGCCGGGTTTCTCCGTAGGGTGATAGGTTAATTTATTTCCAGTCGATGTAGCGGATCTGGCTCTGGTCGGGGACGAGCCTCCCGAGGTCCGTCCCGAACGAATCGATCATCCGGACCTCGATTCCGTTGAAAGCGGTGGATCGGAAGTAGGCGGTCACTTCCTCGGGTCCCATGACGGGGAGCCAGTTGACGAGAGGGTTGTCGACGAGGAGGCGCTCCTCGGTCCCGTCCACGCTGACCATCCGGATCGTCCACGGGGTGGAGTTGGTGAGGTTGGCATCCTGCGACCAGGGGATCGAGTCCTCGAACCTCTCGTAGAGGATCCATCGGTTGTCCGGCGAGACCATCCCGTCGTGATCCGAGTAAGAGTGGTTCGTGAGCTGGATCGGGGGGTTGACCCCGCTGGCATCCATCACGCCCATCTGCTCCCGCCCGGTCCACTCCGTGGACTTGATCGCGAGACGACCGTCCTTCGTCCACTCCGGATCGTTCTCCTCGATCGAGTTGTTCGTGATACGGACGACCCCTCCTCCATCCCGATCCATGATGAAGATGTCTGCCGTCCCGGTAAAGTTGAACGTGACGAAGACGATCTGCTGGTTGTCCGGGGAGATTCCCGGGTGCCCGTCGAGGACGGAGTTCGCCGTCAAGGCCGTCTCCAGCCCCGTCGACCTCTCCCATTTGTAGATCTCGTAATTGTTGTAGTCCGTCTGTGTGGGGGCGGAACCGTAGGCGGCGTACGATCCGTCCGGAGATACGGAGACCCAGTCCTCGTACCGCGTGTTGAACGTGAGCCTCACCAGGCTCCCCGTCGCCAGGTCGACCTCGTAGATCTCGCCGTTCGGATCCTCGTGATTGCTGATGCAGATGAGCGAGCCCTGGGTCGGTGTAGCCACCGGGGCATACGTCGCTGGCAGGGGAGCGGGCTGAGGGAAGTCGGCCCACGTGGTCGCATCGGGAAGGGTGATGTCCGAGAGTCCGCCCCCGAGAGGAGTCAGGCCCGCCGGTCCCAGGCCATCGTAGAACAACAGGTTGAAAGGAACGGGCCGGCCTGTCGTGAAGTCGGCGTCCAGGCTGTCGGAATCTGGCGACCTGGGGATGAGTAGCTCGGCCGTGTAGGTGCTGGTCCCCGGGTCGTAGTCCATCCGCCCTGCCCCGTTCACCGTCGGATCGTCCGCCGAGAAGGCGGGGTTCGATTCCTCGTGTTGGTCAATATATCCGCTTCCGGTGAGGTACGTGAAGCAGAGCTTCCGATCCTCCCCGTCCTCGTAAAGCCCGTCGTCGTCCTGGTCCAGGCTGAGCTGGACCGTGTCGACTTCCTGGGGCCCCGGGTCGACGTTCAGGTCGAACGACCGGTCCTCGGTCGTGTCGTCCCAGGAGACGACAAGGTAAATATGCCGAGCATCGGTGGCGACCTCGTAACTGGCGGCGATCGTGCCGGCGGGCAGGTAGGTGGTGAGGTCATACATCTGGATCGTGGCGAGCGTTCGCTGGCTGGCGCCCGCAATGAGGTTCGCCTCGAACGGGTCGAAGATGCCGTCGAGGAGGACGCCGTCGTAGAGGTTCGGCGGGTCCACGGTGACGGGGACGATCGCCTGGCTCTCGAGCGCTGGATTCGAGCCGTCCACGGCGCGGAACACGATCTCCAGGGGCCCCGCCTCTCTGGGCGGTATCCGGAGGACCAGACGGCCCGCGACATCGTCGAACTCGACTCCTTCTGTTTGCTGCAACGGCGTAGGCAGGCCGCCCGTGAGCAGCGGCCCCTGGATCGTCCCCGAGACAACGGGGGGGATGGCCCCGTCGTCCGTCACGGTGATGTTCAGCGTCAGAAGCTGACCCGCCTGGATCTGCTGAGGGGGTATCGGATCGATCGTCGGGGGTTGATTGCTCTTCTTAGTCCCGCTCCCCCCGCCGCCGCAGGAAAGGAGGGTGAAGAAGGGGAGGAGGGCCATGACGGTCCGGAATCGAGATACCCTTGGCATATGCGCCTTTCTCCCTCGATCCAGCCTACCCCAGGGCCTCGGTACCGTCTAGCATACGACATGGGACTGCCGTCGAGAGCGGCAATCTGCCAGGAAGGGTGAGAGTATGGACCGTCGCATCCGCGTGGGCCTCCTGATCAACGAGCTCGGCATCGGCGGGGCGGAGAAGGCGCTCGAGGCCCTGGCTCTCGGGTTGCAGGGCGACTCCTTCGAGGTCGAGGTGGGGTGCCTGGACGGGACGGAGCCGGGAGGAGCTCGTCTGCGAGAGAGAGGCGTCTCGATCACGGACTTTCAGATGCACTGGCGCTTCGACCTTCGCGGAATCCTCCGGTGCCGCGCCTGGCTGCGGGATCGGCAGCTCGACATCGTCCATGCTTTCCTCTCCCGGTCGCAAATCGTGTCTCGCCTCGCCGTGGGCCGCTCGAAGGGACCCGTCCTGATCCACTCCCAGCGAAACTCCGGGATCGAAACCGCTATCGAGAAGATGTTCCGGCGGGCCACCCACGACTCGGTCCGACGCTTCACCGCCGTCAGCTACGCCGTGAAGGCCTATCTCGTCAAGGAGGTGAGGATTCCCGGCAAGAAGATCGATGTGATACGGAACGGGATCGACCTCGACGAATTCGACCGGTTGGTCGGTCGCGATGGAATCGATCGGGCCGCCCTGGACATCCCTCCGACCGCGCCCCTCGTTGGGACCATCGGCCACATGCGGCGGGACCGCTCGAAGGGTTATCCCGCCCTCGTCGAGACGGCGCGCCTGCTACGAGACCGCACGTCTGCACGTCTTCTGGTGTGCGGCGATGGCGGCGAGCGGCCCGAGGTCGAGAGGCTCGTGAAGTCGAGTGCCGTGGAGGACCGATTCCTGCTTCTCGGATTGTGCCGCGACATCCCCACTTTCCTATCCTCGGTCGACATCTACGTCCAGGCCTCGATTCGCGAGGGATTCCCCAACGCGATCCTGGAGGCGATGGCCGCCCGCCTCCCCGTGGTCGCCACCTCCGTCGGTGGAATTCCCGAGATCGTCCAGGATGGTGTCACCGGCATCCTTGTCCCCTCCGACCGGCCCGCCGAGATGGCGGAGGCGATCCTCTCTCTGCTGGCCGACGCGAAATCGTCGAAGGCGATGGGGGAGGCGGGGCGCGCCTCGGTCGAGCAGGACTTCACACTCCCGTCGATGATCGACGCCCACGCTCGCCTCTACCGCGAATTGATTTCGTGACGCGCACGAAATTCGAAAATCGTGCAAAATTGAAATTGGTGCGCGTCATGAATTTCGAAAAGTGTGCAAAGGCGAGAGTTTGGTGCGCGTCATGAAACTCCATCTTCGGGGGGAGGGGTGAGGGAGGGAGGTCGATCGATCGCTTCCTGCATCCATGTCTCGAAGAAGAGGAGCGCCCAGAGACGGTGCTCGTGGGCGACGCCCTCCTGATGCTCCCGGATGAGTCGCTCTACCTCATCCATCCGGAACAGGCCCCGTGACCTCGCCTTGTCTCCCAGCAGCGTCTCCTTCAGGAGGCCCGACGCGGTGGAGCGGAACCAGTCGCCTATTGGCGCCCCGAATCCCTTTTTCTTGCGCGAGAGGGTTCGCCTGGGAAGGCTTGTCGAGAAGGCCTCCCGCAGGATCGCCTTGGAGCGAAACGGGCCGACCTTCCACCGCCGCGGGATGCTCGCTGCAAGCTCGACGAGTCGATGGTCGAGAAAAGGGGATCGACACTCGAGAGAGTTTGCCATGGTCGTCACGTCCACCTTCGTGAGAAGGTCTTCCGGAAGATAGGTATGGAGATCGACCTCCATCATCCGGTGGACGGCGTCCCCGTCACCTGCTCTCTCCCATCGGTCCCGGATGAACCAGGAGGGGTCCCGTCGCTCCTTCTCATCCTCCGGTGAGAGGAGGAGCCGAGCGATCCCTTCCGCGGAGAATCCTTGCCCCCATCGGATCGTTCGCTCGATCAGCGGCCTGTCTATCCCTCGAAGCCATCGGACGGCGAGCCTCTCCGCCGGTCCGGAGTTCGGCCGGGGCGGCGCCTCGCGCACCGCTTCCCCCATCGCTTGGCGCAGAGATGTCGGCAGGACGCGGTCCGTCGCCAGCGACGCAAGGAAGGCCCGGTACCGGTCGTACCCCCCGAACAACTCATCGCCCCCATCTCCCGACAGGGCGACGGTCACGTACGGTCGGGTCATCTTGGCAAGGAGGTAGGTCGGGATGGCGGATGAGTCTCCGAACGGCTCGTCGAAGAACCAGACGAGGCGGCGGAGAATCCCGAGGCTGGAGGGCGTCACTCGAAGCTCCCTGTGATCCGTCCCCAGCCGGCGGGAGACTCTCCGGGCGTGGCTCCTCTCGTCGAACTCGGGGCGGTCGAATCCGGCGGTGAACGTCATGGCCGCAGGACGCAACTCGGGCGCCATCGCCGCGGCGATGATGGATGAATCCAACCCGCCCGAGAGGAACGCGCCGAGCGGGACATCACTCACCAGGCGGAGTCTCGTCGCTTCCCGAACGGCCTCCTCGAGGCGTCGCGCCAGGGCCCACCGTGGCATCGGCGAGTCCCCGGCGAAGCTCACGTCCCAGTACCGCTCCACGCGGATTCTTCCGTTCTTCCAGATCAGAAAGTGGCCCGGAGGCAGCTTTCGGATCCCCCGGAAGAAGGTATGGGGGGAGGGGACGTAGAGATGGGTCAAGTAGGTGGGGAGGAGATCGAGATCGGGCTTACGGGGCACCCACGGCAGCCGGAGGAGGGCCTTGATCTCCGATGCGAAGGCGAAGCGACGGCCTGAATGATAGTAATAGAGGGGCTTCTGCCCCAACCGGTCGCGGGCGGCGAAGAGGATCCGCTCCCTGGCATCCCAGATGGCGAACGAGAACATCCCCTGGAGCGATTCCAGCATCCGGGGCCCTCGCCGCCGGTACAGCTCCAGGACGACCTCCGTATCGCTCCGAGTGCGGAAGCGAACTCCCTCCTCCTCGAGGCTCGATCGGATTTCGCGGAAGTTATAGACCTCCCCATTGTAGACGATCCAGAGCCGGCCTCCGTCCGTCGACATCGGCTGGCTCCCTCCAGCCACGTCGATCACGGCGAGTCGGCGATGGCCGAGCCCCACGTGGATATCCGTCCGAGGCACCTTCCTTGCATAGAAGCCTCGGTCGTCGGGGCCTCGGTGGGCGAGGACGTCCGCCATCTCGTGCAGGACGCGTTCGCCTGGCGGCTCCGCCCCTCGGATCAAGTAGCCTGCGTAGCCGCACATCGGTAGCGACTACTCCGATTTCTTTTCAAGGGTGATCCAGATCGGATTGGTAAAGGCGAGTGGGGTCACCTTCTCGTTGGTGAGGGCCGGAGCTCGATATTTCGCGCCCCGGGCCAGGACCACGACGAAGCCATGCTTCTCGAATTGCAGATCAAGGGTCGTTCGTAGCCTCTCCACGTCGCGAGTCGCCGGCACCGGGACCCGGTGGGTCACTTTGCCGTCAACCACGACCTCCACCAATCCGACCTCCACCCACGGCGCCGCCTGCACGGTGATCTGCAGGGAGACCTTGCCTCCCGGAGCCGTCGCCGTCTCCCCGATGCCCTTGCCATTGGCCGACACATCGATGAACGGCCCCGAGCTGACGATCACGCGCCCCGCCTTGACCGCGTCCGTCACCTCCTTGACCGAAATCTCGGAAGGGTCGTCCTTGCCCACCCGGACGAAGTTCCGGGGATAGCCCGCGTCCTGGAACACGATGGTGTGTGAGTCGGAGTTCCCCGTCGCCGTCACGCGGTGTCCGTGACGGAGGATGGAGTACCAGTCCTGGAGTATCGTTTCCTTTTCATCGGGAAGGCTTCCTCCGTTGAAAACCTCGACGGCGTTGAACTCCGAGGAGTATCCGTCTCCGCCATGGCCGGTGTCGCGATCGAACGCGAAGGTTCCGAAGTAACCCATCCCTCGGCTGCGCGGGTGGTTCACCTGCACCACCTCGGCCCCATACTCCTTCCGGGCCGTCTCGAAGATCGAAGAGGCGGTCCTATCCTGGAAGGGAACCGGCGGGAGGCTCGTGTCGAGGGGAAAGGCGTTGAAGTGTCCGAGGCGTGGTTGCCGGGTGGTGATCTCGGTGCCCACGGCGGTGACGATCCACCCACCCGCCCCCAGATCGGCCACGGCGGGGGCGTAGTCCGTGATCTTGTTGTGATCTGTCGCGACGGCGAACTCCACCCCCTCCGCGATCAACGACGCCACCCTGTCTGTGAGTGAGACACGGCTGTCCGAACTCGGGGCGGCATGGAGGTGGAAGTCCCCCGAAATCCAGCCGGGCGTTTTCACGACACGCCTTATCTCGAGAGTGACGGTCTCTTCGAGAGAAGACGGGACGAGGATGGTGTGGGGCGCTGTGTACTCGATCCCCCGGAAGGCCCAGACCTCGATAGGCTCTCCCCGCGGGAGGATCACGTCGACCTCCCCCGTCGCGGTGACGATGACGTCTCCCGAGCCGGCCGCCTCGCTCAGCGACCCGAACGAGAACTGCCGGGCCCCGCCGGGATCCATCAATCGTAGGCGAGCGGGTACGAGCTTTCCCCCCTCCTCCACGCGGATCCGGACGCGGCTTCCCTCGATCAGCCGGACGGGGCCCCATTCGAGATCGTCGTGGATCCTCTTCCCGTCCTTGAGCAGGAAGCCGGCGCGGAGAGTGAGGTGGTTCACTCCCTCCTTGAGGGACTTCGCCGGGATGGGGACGAAGACCGTGTACCTGGGACCCTTCTCCCGTGGGACGAGCGTGTTGAGCGTCGCAATCTCCTGGCCGTTCAGCTCCAGAATGTCCCGGAAGGCCCCCGATCGATACGCGGCGGTACCGGAGGAAGCGACGTGGTGAAGGCTCATCACGAGAAGGGGCCGCTCGGGCAGGCTCGAGAGCGAGAACTCCCGGCTCACCTCCACCCCCTCGGGGATCCGGTCGACGAACATGTCGACCGGGGTGTCGCCGACGTGTATCGGATCCCTGGTTATCCAGATGTTGAGGTCGGCATGGCCGACCGTTCGTTCGATCCATGCCCCCGTGACGAGGAAGCCCAGCAGGAGGAGAGGGAGGAGGCGGGCCGTGGATGGTCTCATGGGATTCGTCCGGACCGCCCCGAGGAGCTTCCTGCCATTTGGGAGGGGGAGGTGTATTGATCCGGGCTGCCGATAACGAGGATCACGTCTCCCGGATCGAGACGGTCTTCCGGTCCGGGGTCGTACTTGAACTCCTCATCCCCGGCCTTCTCGAGGGTCTCCTCCTGCGTGGCATCTTCCGCGATGAAGGGTCGCCCCGGCCATTGCTTCTCGTACTCCTGATCGGCATCGACCAGGACGAACTTCGCTCCCGACCGATCCAGCTCATTGACGACGTGCTGGCCTGTCGTTCCCACGCCGCAAACGATGATGTGCTTGCTCAACTCGCTGATCATGTTCAATAGCCGCGCCTTCTTGCGGATCCGGCGAACCTCGCCCCTGACCAGTACGGCCGTAATGGAGCTGAGGCCGTAAAGTACAATCCCCATGCCCCCGATGCCAAGGATCATCGTATAGATCTGCGCGCCGGCGTTTCCCTCGCCTTCAATGTGGAGCCAGTCGCCGTAGCCTATCGTCGTCAGGGTGATCACCGTCATGAAGGCGCATTGCAGGAACGTCTACCTGCCGTCCCCCATGTACCAGTACCCGAGCGTCCCCAGCAAGGTCGTGCAGGCGACGAGGAGTATCGGGAATCTGAGCTCGCGGGCGAGATGCCGGAAGACTTGTATTGCTACGGCGAGCCGGGAGATCCTCGCCACTTTCCTGGCGATCCGGATGGTCATCCCGGTTTTGTCTTGTTTGCGTTTCATCGATACCCCCGTCGGGGCGATGAGCCTAGCCGATGACGGGGAGGGCCGCAATGACCCGTGCGTGGCTCCCCCACGAACGCTCTAGGCGATCATCGTAGAGCCGCCGAGATGCGGGTTGGCGGTATTGAGCGCATCGATTCCCTCCTGCACTGCCCCCTCGATTCGCTCGGTGAGCGAACGGGTCGCGACGCGCGCCTTTATCCGGAACGATTCGAGGTACTCCTCCAGATCGATCGGCCGCCCGAAACGCACAAAGGCGCATCGGGGGCCGTAAGGCCGTGGCATCCTGGCGAAGATGTCCTCTTCCAGCTTCTCGACCGTCTCCGCGAACCGATCCAGGGTGGGATGGCTCGCCACATAGTCGGAGCGGTAGCTCACGATGCGGAAGGCGACCATCGCCTCGTTCGCCCAAAGCTCGGCCGCCTTGTGATCCGCTGCACGCTCGGGATCGATCAGGACAGAATGGATCTTCCGCCTCGCTGCACGGACGCGATCGATCAGGGAGTCCTTGGCCCGCGGCTCGATGTCCATCTTCTTCTCGAGCTGCCGGAGGACCGAGCTGGCCGATGCCTTGATCAGACCAGCGAGGTCTTCCGCCTCCGGGATGTCGATCCCCCTCTGGCGGAGATTGCGCAGGAGGGCCGCCGTCCCCGTGGCGCGTACCCGCTCCGGAAGGCCGGCGTCCTGGGAGACCTCGGCATCCACAGCGCGGACAAGCTCGCTCAGCCTGGCCTCGACCGGCTCACGAATGTCGACCAGGTAGGTTACCTTGATCGAGACGGGGATGACGACGACGCTCACATCCTTCTTCGACAGCTCCTTCGCGCTGCGCAGGCCGAGCATCGCCGCCCCCTCGTGGAACGGCGTCACCTCATCGTTCCGGAGGTAGACGTTCCCCTCGGGGAAGATCGTGAGCGAATGCCGCCCCTCGCTGAGGATCGCCCTCGCCTGCGCCATCGCCTTCGGGTCGGACGCATCCCGGTCCACCGAAAACGAGCCCATTCGCTGCATCGCCCAGGCGCCGATCCGGCTTCGCAGGAAGATGTCGTACGCCGCCATGAACTGCGTCGTGAGGCCGATCTTCCGGATCGCCTCGATGAAGATCTCCGAGTCCGAGTGCGTGGAATGGTTCGGAGTGAAGAGGATGCGAACGCCTCTCGACCGGATCTCTCTTATCCCATCGGCCCCCGAGATCTCGATCTGCTTGATCTTGCGCCTCCGGGGCAGACGGATCATCCGGTTGAGCAGCGTGAGCAGCCAGGCGATCGGGGCGATGCGCTCCGGGGGAAAGTAACGGTACGGTTTGTCGGAAAACTCGAGCATCGAGGGCCCGGTTCAGGGGTCGGTCAGTCTGTCCTCAGCGTCGACTGCAGAGAGTGGCGGGAGTGCATGGGAATCGAACCCACCAACCGTGTTGTTCGCACGGCACACTGGATTTGAAGTCCAGGAGGCCCACCAGGTACCTAACCACTCCCGCGGTTGGTGTCAAAGAGGTTACGTCAATTGACTGTTCCCGAAAAACCTCTGGCGTACCCACCAGCGTACCCACGGGGATCGGATTTC
This sequence comes from Planctomycetota bacterium, assembly GCA_027296055.1. Classification (GTDB taxonomy): domain Bacteria; phylum Planctomycetota; class JAPUJT01; order JAPUJT01; family JAPUJT01; genus JAPUJT01. Next base: position 22,292 of record JAPUJT010000080.1, read on the forward strand.
CCCCGGAGGCCGAGGTGTCCAGGCAGGTCTCTCATGTTGTTCATGGCGCATGTCGTCTCGTGGTTATCGGGAGTCTTCGGAGGCTTAGGTTAGTCCCCGCGGCCGTGTGAGTCTATGGGCTTGGGCGAATGGTTGGGAGTCCGGGAGGAGGCGCCTCTGACGAGGGTGGCTAGGCTCCCGTCTCGGCGCGCTCTTGCTTGTTCCCAGTCCCCATGACGGCCTGATCGAGCTTGAGCACGGCAGGCCGGGCGAATTCGGGAGCGAAGTGTGCGTACCGAGCAGTCATCGCCGGGGTACTGTGGCCGAGAATCTTCCCGACGTCATGAAGGGAAACGCCATTCTGCACCATCAGCGAGGCGGCCGTGTGGCGCAGGCAGTGGAAGGTCACCTTGGGCCTCTTCTCCTCCGGGATAGCCTTACAGCGAGCCAGTGTCTTGCGCAGCGCCGTCTGGACCATCCACTTGGTCAGCGACACCCCCCTGCGGTTGGTGAATACTGTCCCGACTCCCACTATTTTCCGCTCCGTCCGAATGGCGGTCAACGCGGCTTCGAGGGTCGGACCCATGGGGACGACCCGGCTCTTTCCAGTCTTGGCCGACGCGGGCACCACGGTGATCAGGTGGAGTGCGAAATCCACGGCGTCCCAGCGAAGGGCCAGGAGCTCGCCCCGTCGCATCCCGGTGAATATGGCGGTAGTGAACAGCGGTCGGAAGTCATCGTCCGATTCCTCGATCAGTTCCCTGGCTTCCTTGGCGGCTAGGTAGGTCTCCCGTCCCCGGCCACTCTCGGAGCGACGGGGAACCCGCCGCGCAGGATTCTCGTCCGCATACTCCAGATCGATGGCCCACTGGTAGAGACCGGAGAGGAGGGCCATGTCCCGATTGATGCTCGGACCGGAGGTGCCAGCCCTTTCCCTGGCATTGGTCCACCTGATCAAGTCCTGTTTGGTGATGTCCGCGAGATCCTTCTTTGCCCAGGTCGCATTCTTGAGATATGCATTGAAACGGGTCACGTCTACGGCAAAGGTACTCGGCCGCTTGCGCCCCTTGAAATCAGTCAGATATCCGCCGACAGCCTCGCGAAACGTGATTCCACCCGCACTCGTTTCGTTGAAGACGATGCGCAAGGTCTCCTCGAGGGACCTTCCCTTCGACAGGAAGGCATGGACTTGGGAGAGCTTTTCACTGGCGATTTGCTTGGTGGGGCCTCCGTACCTCTTGATGCGCTTGCCGTCGTGCCGAAATCGAATGTACCAGCCGGGCCGGTGTCCGCCAGACTTGCGCTTGTCCCTGGCAATTGAGCCGAAGTCCCTCCGCGTCGCCATGCGCCTTACCTCCGCTTCCTCTTCTTGCCCACGTATTCCCGAATCGCCGCCCGCACGAAGTAGGAGACGGTCAGCTCCCCCTCGGTCGCCTCAGACATCTCGCGAAGAACCTGCAGATGGTTCACCGGGACATAGAGGGCGAACTTCTCTTTGGCTGGAGCCGTCTTTCTCTTCCCCTTCTTCGCCATATCTACCACTGCATGATAACGTCAGACATTATGCCCGTCAATACCCACCACGCATTCTACAGGATTCTCCGGTGGCGGGGACGGGAAAGTGCCGAGGAAGCAATTGGTAGGTCTCAGGGCCGCTTCTTTTGTAACAAATACGTAATAGAATCCCTCGCAGTCTTATACGTCCTTATACGTCCTTCTACATCCTTCTAATCCCTTCCTGCCTTAACCACCTTGGCCTACCCACGTTCCGCCGACGGCTCTTAGGATTGGTGTATTATCACTCGGGCTGAAAGGACCGAGACTTAGGAGGGAAGTCCTGCTGCTCAGAGGAGATTGTAGATGCCCGAGGAGTACTTCACAGTCCGAGAGGTCGCCGACAAACTCAAGGTGAGGCCGAAGAGCATTCGCCAGATGGTCGGCCGGGGCCAGATTGGGGTTTTGCGGATCGGCCTCGGGAAAAACGCGCACATGCGAATTCCGGCGTCCGAACTCCAGCGTCTTCTGCGAGAAGCCGTGACGTCTGCCACTTCAACAGTGAGCTAGGTATCGTGCCTGAAGGTTCTCCACCAACATCCACCAAATGTAGCTGCCGATGCATCCCTGACGTGATCTTCGTGCGAGACGCAATGCGCATCACCGGGATCCGCTCCGAAACAGGGATGTACCGACTCATCAAATCAGGGGCTCTTGGTGCGTATGGCCGCATAAATCGGAAGATCTTCCTCTTGAGGTCTTCTTTCCTCGCTGCTCTCCGCGTTCGAGCGGAAGGCGAGACGCCACCGAGGCCGCCAGCCGCGCCCTTTCCTGAAAAGCGCAAGTCGGGGAGGAATAGCAGGACCCCGAGGGTGGATCCGGAAGTTGCAGAGCTCCTCGAGACCAATTCAAAGAACGGCAGCCGACGCCAGCCAGCGGAAGGCTCAAGAGTGAAGTCGTGAAAGTCGAGAACGTCGCCAGGTCACAGTGGCGACGTTCTCTCAGTCGAAAGGAATGGTCATGGACAGTCTACACGAGAACCCCCACGCGAACGCCCGAAATCCCAGACGAGGCCGGAAGAGGCAAGGGACCGAGGAGCCGTCCGAACTCGCCAATTTGCCCCGCAGAGGCGAGGCCGATCCTGGCGCCGACGTGCCGTGGGAGCGAGTTATCCTCGTCATTGAGCCAGACCCGATGTCCAGTTCCCCTAGCCGACGTCGATGTGTGGACTGCACCTCCCCAACTTGGCCTCTCCTCTTAGTATTTGGTGGCGAGCGTTCGACTCGGCTCCTTGAAGGTCTTTGCGTTGTCTGTGGACGCTGTCGTTGGCGCGAGGGAGGGGGAGACCCCCGGTGCGTGCCAGCCGTCGCCGGGAGGGTGGCGAAATGACCGCTGAACGGTTGCGGATCGCCTGCTTGGGAGTCCTCGAGCGGGCGGGCCATCGAGCTCGCCGACGGGGTTGGACGATGGGTCGAGTTCGATCCCGGATGCATCGGGTCAGGGCACTGTGTCGATTCGCCGTGCAGGACGACGAGATCGATAGCAGGCTTCACTGGATATTCAGTGAGGAGAAGGAGGTTGCTTGACGCCATGCTCTCTCCCGGCCGACTTGAAGCAGCGTTGCGAATTCTCCACGACGAGGCACGGAAGCACCTGAAGTCAGGACTTGCTCCCGACCGGGCACGGTTCCGGGTCTACGCACTGCGCGATCGGCTCGACCTCGACGTGGAGGACCTCCGCGTCGAAGAGGCGTTGTGGTTAGCGGCGGAGGAGGCTGGGCAATTGTGATCGAAGACGTGGACCGCAAGGCCAGAAGCTATCGCGTAGGCCCAGTGAACCCCTGCCGATTCATTCTCGTGGACGACGTAGCGAGGGTTTGGCAGCCGAAGTCTCCGCATCCCCTGGATCTGGCTCTCGGCCCGAGAGAGTGTCCTGACTGCAGCGCGCTCACTCATCCGATTCACTACCAGCTCAAGAATCCCGGAGAAGTCGATCGAATGGATCGACACTGTCTGCAGTGTTTCGAGAAACATCTCCGCGGTGAGCCGAAGACGATCAGGATCGATCCAGTCGAGGAACCGTGAAGACTCACCAGGAAAGTCTACTCTCGAGTTGCGCCCCTGTGGTGAAGACCTCGAAGGCGAAGGAAGGGTAGGAAGAAACCTCATGACCATGGATCTCGCGCAAGAAGACGCACGGATCGTGGACAGGCTATTCGCCGAGCACGGAGCGAAGCGAGTCAACGATGTAGAGATCAAGTTTCTATGTCCCCTGCACGACGACAAGAAGAGTCTGTCGGGGACCTGGAACACCCAGAAGCATACCGGTCATTGCTTCGGCTGCGCCGGGACATGGGGAGTCCTTCGGATGTTGGAGATACTCGGGATGGAACCACAGAACAGCAAGGGCGGCGGTGGAGCCATCCTGATTGCCCGCTACATCTACGAGGACTGCGACGTGAACGGCAACTGGAAGACCGTCTACGAAATGCGAAAGTATCGACCGGGATTCCACAATGATCCCAAGGGCAACTATCCCTTCCACCCTTGCCCCGAATCGAAGTACGAGGACGGGTTCACTGTCGGCCTTGGAGGGAAGAAGGAAAGGTGCTCCTGCGCCAGAGTGCCGACCGTCCTGTACAGATCGCGCGAGCTGGCCGCCGCTGCACCCTCCGAGATAGTCTTCATCCCAGAGGGGGAGAAGGATGTCGATTCGGTTCAGCGCCTCGGACTTGTCGCGACGTGCAACTGGGGAGGCGCTGGCAAGTGGAAGGCCAACAAGCAAGGTCGCGAGTGGGCGAATCAGATGAAGGGGCGATGCGTCGTCCTCCTCAACGATAACGACGAGCCCGGGCGAAATCATGTCCAACAGGTAGCTAGCGCCCTACACGGAATCGTCCGCGAGATCCGGCTACTCGATCTGTCCAAGAGTTACCAGCTCAAGAAGGGGGGCGACGTCTCCGATGCGATCGGCCTCGGTCTGACGAAGGAGAAGCTCCTCGAGCTGGCAGAGAAGGCCCCTCCTCTCGTGGGCACCGATCCGACCTTCACGGACCCGAAGGCCGGGGACGGTCGACCGATGATCACGGCCGGAGATGAAGACTACCTCTACCTCATTCCAGACGCCCGCAAAGCTCTCATGCGGTGGAACAACCCGCCGAGCCTCTTCCTGCATGGGGATCGCGTGGCCGAAACCAGAGCGGGAGCTGACGGTCAGGTGGCCATCCACTCCGTCTCAGTGCCAGGACTCCGTAGCATCCTCGGAGAAGCGGTGAGCTGGTATCGAATGAAGGGGGAAGTTCAGAAACCTGCGAAGCCACCCAAAGACGTCGCCGAAAGCATACGCGACCGTCCACTCGATACCTTCCCCTATCTTCTGCGCCTCGTGACCGCCCCGGTCTTCGCCAAGAGCGGTCGCCTTGTGACAGAGTCAGGATACGACCCAGAAACCCGGATCTTCTTGGACCTCGCAGGGCTCAAGCTCCCCGCGGTCCCAGAGAAGCCAGACAAAGACGAAATCGCCGCGGCTCTCGAACTCCTCCTCGATGAGCTCCTGGAGGGGTTCCCTTTCGTGGCCGATGCCGACAAGGCCAATACCATCGGGCTCTCGCTCCTTCCCTTTGCACGAGAGATGATCGATGGGCCGACTCCCCTCCACCTGATCGAAAAGCCGTTGGCGGGGTCCGGCGCGACCCTAATTGCTCAGGTGGTTTCCATCATCGCCACAGGGCAACTCCCAGCAATACTGACCGAAGGACACAGCGAGGACGAATGGCGGAAACGCCTGACAAGCGTGCTCCTTGAAGGCGCTGAGATCCTGACCGTGGACAATCTACGGGACAAACTCGATTCACCGGCGCTTGCGGGCATCTTGACCTCATCGAGATACCAAGACCGAATCCTGGGCGGGTCGACTATGGCCCATCTTTCCGTTCGGTGTGTGTTCATCGCTACCGGGAACAATCCGTCCGTCTCGAATGAGATTTCGCGACGGTGCGTCTCCATCCGAATCGATCCCAAGGTGGCACAGCCCTGGCTACGGAAGGACGAAGAGTTTGTGCATCCCAAGCTGGTCGCATGGGCTCAAAAGAATCGAGGGCGCCTCGTGACCGCCCTGCTCACGCTCATCCGAGCATGGGTAGCGGCCGGTCATCCCACGGGGACCTTGAGCCTGGGGAGTTTCGAGTCGTGGTCCGACGTGATCGGGGGGATTCTCAAGTTCGCTGGCATCGAGGGGTTCCTGGCAAACCGCGAACGCTTCTACGGCCGAGCCGACAGGGACACCGCCGCCTGGGAAGCCTTCATCGCCGCCTGGTGGGAGAAGCATGGGGCGAATCCAGTGGGCGTCAAGGACCTCTTCGAGTTGGAAAATGACTTCGAGCTCGGGCGCGGGAACGGCAAGTCTCAGAAAACCAAGCTCGGGACCTTCCTCCGTGGGGCCGTCGACCGCCGATTCACCCTCGAGGACGGGCTCCGTGTGAAGGTCGAGAACGCAGGGAAGGCACAGCGCGCCGCTCAATACGTCCTCACCGAGATGATCGAGGGGGCAGTTGAAGACGGGAATGGCTCACCGTCCCCGGCCAGGTCGCCAGAACCCGAAAAGCAACTCAACCTCGCCGCCACAGGCACCCCGAAAGGACCAAGGACGGATGTGCTCGACGACGACGAAATCCCCTTCTGATCAAGTGAGCGAGCGCGCGTACAACCATGCCCGACCGCGAGGGTACGCCGAGTGGAATACCCACGCGGGGACCAGGGCCGTGATGGCGAACGCGGGGGAGATGGGGATTCTGGGGCTCCTGAGGAAAGAGGAGGCGAGGTAAGAGAATGCGACTAACCCTAGAGCCACGATTTGTCGATATAACATCCGGGATCTGTAGCAACTCGACATCAGCTCTGGAGCCAGGCCATCGACACCGAGAGCGATTTCTTTCAGGAAAAGCGGACGTGGTCAAGGATCAAGGACCGAATCCTGGCTATTTACATGGTCCCGTACCTGAACAAAGTCTCGAAATTGGACGCGGACATCATCTTCATTGATGCCTTTGCCGGACCAGGGCGATTTGGCAGCGGGGACGATGAGGGAGACGCAGGTTCCCCAATTATCATGTGCGAGGCGGCGGAGCGGACCGTGCCAGGCCGCTATCGGGCCATCTTTGCAAACAAGAACAAGGAATTTCACGATCGCCTGAGGAAGAACCTTAGCCAGTACAAGGCCGCGAAGCCCGTGCTTGGGAACGCTGAGGACCTCCTCAGAGAGCTGCCGAATGAGCTGGGGAACGAAACCGTGTTCTTATACCTTGACCCGTTCGGGCTGAAGGGTTGCGACTTTGAACTACTAAGACCGATTCTGTCACGAGACACAAAGCACAGCACCGAGGTGGTGGTCAACCTGAGCATACTAACGATGCAAAGGTTGTCGTGCCGGAATCGGGTCCTGGAAGGCCGCGGGAGAGAAGAAGGCGTGGTCGGTAAGCAACGCAGTCTTACAAAGGCGCTCGGTGGGGATTACTGGAAAGCCTCTCTCCTAGCTGAGACTGGTACGCCTGATTCGCGGGCCGAAGCCGTAGCCGTTGAGTATTTGCGCAGACTCTCAGCTCTCGGATTGCAGCGCAGTGGTCTATGTCCAGTCCGGGAGAAACCGAATAGCCGCTTGAAGTACTTCGTCATGTTCTTCTCTCGCCACGAAGATGCTCTCCTGTTAATGAACAACATCATGCACGACGCGTATCACGAGACCATGTTCGATGCAGAAACAAAAGGAACTCTCTTCGCTGACCTTGACTGGAAGGAGAGTGAACCGCCTGTCGCCTTGCGCACCGCAGTTCTCGACCTAGTTGGAAAGCAGCCCGGCACAACAGCGCGAGACCTTTGGCTCATGATCGTGCAGAAACACTTTATGCGATTTCGGCAGAAGGACTACACAACAACAATCCGTCATCTCGTTCGACCGAGTGGACCGTTGATTTATGAGGATGTCCGAGGTACACGCCGGGTGAACCTAGACGCCCCACTTAAGAGGAGGGATTCCAATGAGTGATGGCTCAACAATCGAGTGGACGGACGCGACCTGGAATCCCGTCACGGGCTGCACCAAGGTTAGCCCAGGTTGCAAGAACTGCTACGCGGAGACATTTGCAGAGCGCTGGCGGGGGATTCCTGGGCATCACTATGAGCAAGGGTTCGATCTCAAGCTATGGCCTGAGAGGCTCGATCTTCCTCTCAGGTGGAAGAAACCTCGACGCGTGTTCGTCAATAGCATGAGCGATCTCTTCCACGAAGACGTACCCTACGACTACATCAGGCGCGTCTTCGATACGATGGGTCGGGCAGGTCGGCACACCTTTCAAGTACTTACTAAGCGATCAGAAAGGCTGGCCGAGCTAGCTGGGAGGCTCGACTGGCCTCCGAATGTTTGGATGGGAGTCTCGGTGGAACGAGAGGACTACCTCTGGCGAATTTCTCACCTCAGGAAGACGCCAGCGGCAGTTCGGTTTCTTTCTGTCGAACCCCTACTCGGCCCACTGCCAGCTTTCAACCTAGATCAGATACATTGGGTGATAGTTGGTGGTGAAAGTGGACCGAAAGCTAGGCCCATGAAGGCGCAATGGGTTAGGGACATTCGAAGGCTCTGCATTCAGCAGCGTGTACCGTTCTTCTTCAAGCAGTGGGGTGGAGTTCGGAAGAAGGCAGCGGGACGCATTCTTGATGGTCGAACGTGGGACGAGATTCCCGCCCTCGCGAGCTAACGATTCAGTCAGAGCTTAGGCCAACTAGACTTGACTGCCCATTTTCTCCCCCCAGTCCCCAGTCCCGCCCCTATGCCCTAGCCCAACTCGAGAGTGGAAGGCTCCTCCCCTGAGCCTCATCCGCGCCGAACATTCCAGAAATCGACCCCGCCAAAGTCGAAAAATCTCATCGCCGAAGTGAACCTCGAAAAACCCGATGCCGCTTCCTGGCCTCCAAATGCAGATTCGACCCCCGGAAAAGTGAACCTAGTGAACCTTATGAACCTTTATCTGGGGATCATACGCGCGCGCGCGTGCGCGCACATGATGGGGGGAGGCGAAATGGTTCACTAGGTTCACTAGGTTCACTCTTGGATCGCTGACGCCCATCGCCCCCACCCTCGTCATCCCGCCTAAGCGTGGAGAGCTCGGCGCCCGGTCCTCCACCTGAGCCCAGCAGGCTGGAGAGGGGAAGAGACCCCCGAACTCTTCGGGGAAGGAAGAGCCATCCCAGCAGGGACCGCGAGGTGTCCCGGCAGCGCGTGGCCCTCTCGCGCTCTCGATCGCCTCCATCCTCGCCCCCATCGGCGGATCTCGCTCCGTCGACGTCGGATGGGGGAGTACACTTTCCGTGTCGGAGGCAGTCTTTTTTTATCGGAGGACACTCCCGTAGTATCCGACACCGAGACACGCTATCCATGCACGGGCTGTCACAGGGAACTCCCTGCCAGCTCCTTCCACCGTTTGTCTCAGCGGCGCGAGGGTATTTCTAATCGGTGTTGTGAGTGCACCAGCGTGGATTACCGGATACGGAAGGATGATGCCGCGGCGCCCGCGGAGCGCGTCGGAGTACCTGCACCCCTCCGGTTCGAGAATGGTATCCCGGTCCACGGCACGAACTATCTCTGTTGGCTTTGGCTTCGCGTCAGGTGGGAAATCAGGCCGCGTGGGAGTCAACTACCGGCGCCGCCGGAGCCAGAACGGGAGGAGGCCTCGGCCGAGGTCTGCTTGGTCCCCTGGTTGGTGGCACGACTCGGTTTCGTGGACTGCAGTCGAACAGACTCGCGACCGAGTCCCACGGCCGAATCTCCTCAGCCTGGACGAAAGCGTGGGCGTCCCCCCACCCGACTCCGGCGTCTTGGGGTGGCGGTGTGATCTCGAGGTCCGCCCGACCCGGAACCCTCGCGGCCGTGTGAAGTCTCGCCCTCGTCCAGCACAGACAGCCGGATTTCGACCTCGGCTCTAGATTCGAGCGGTATCGGCCCTGAGCCCCTGATCGCTCTCAGATCGGCGCCTCGGTCGGGAAGCTCTACGGCTCTCTCAGGAGCCCAGATCAGGCCTTCTTTCCCTTCTTCCCGGCTCGCTTCTTCCCGGTCCCCTTCTTGCGGTAGATTCGTTTCTTGTCCCAGTCCCCATCGAAGCAGCCCGGACACTTCGTCGGCCGCCCTGGCTTCCGTGGGAGCCACGCGTAGTTGCACCTGATGCATGTCGCCTGTCGGACGCGGACCATTTTCATGCCCATCGATCTCTCCCTTGCTGTAGTAGGGTAATGCCCTCGTTCGGACTAGTACGGCAACCCTGATGGGTCGCCTCCGAACGAGGGCGACGTAAGTTTGCCAATACCGCTACCACGGATCAAGCCTCAAGGATCGCCTTCGCTTTCGCCGTCGCTCCGTTGCCCCGGAAGGCCTGCCAGGCCCCTTCAGAACGGCACCAGCGGAACCCGGAGCTCTTGAGCTTGCGACGGGTCTCCTCATCGGGCTTGCCGGGAAAGAAGAGTTGTAGCCGGTTCTCCTCGACGTTATCGACAAGGCGAACGTCCCCGATCATCTCCTCGGTCGTCTCGTCTCCCGCGGTGGCCTCCAGGGTCTCGATCCTTTCCTTGATGCGCCGGATATTCCCGCCGAGGTTCGATAGGACGTAGGATGGGAAACCGATCCGCCCGGCGAAGTCTGGCTTGAACCACGTCACGGTGATGTGCCTTGCGATGTCCAGCTCCGCGGCGACAGTCTCCGGGGTTGCGCCCTTCCGCTTGATGGCCTTGTTGGCCTTCTTGATTTGCTCTCGCCTGGCCTCGAGGCCCTCGAGCTTGCTACGGAGTAAGGAGATGGCGTCCGGGTCGTCGCTCGATATGGTGCGGTTCCTTTCGGCGTCGAGCGCCTTCTCGCGGTAGTGTTTCGCCTTGCTGGCCTCTTCCGAGGACCTCCGCATCGCGGTATCGGCTTTTCTCAGGGTGGCGCGGTGCCCCCTCTCGCTGTGGTGGCCGACAAGGATCGGTTGTCCGAACGGGATCGGGTCGAGTAGATCCCTCGATCGCTGGTAGGCTGCAGCCGAGTTAGCGTCGGCCCGTTCTGCGCGTGCCTTGTACCTTTCGATCCGGTCCTGTTTCTTTTGTTCATAGTCTTCCCTTGGCATGGTTTCATCCTTTCGGTGTGGGGAAGGGGCGGACCAAAGCGATCCGCCCTCAGTCCCTCGGTCTACTTCGGGGCTTCCCACTCCCGCCGACGTATCGCCTGGATCGTCTCCTCGGGGGAGAGTCCAGCCAGATACCGCGTTGTCGTTGCCAGTGACGCGTGGCCGAGTTGCCGCATGATGATGACTACCGGTATCCCCTCTCTGGCCAGCTCCACCGCGTGCGCGTGACGCAGCGCGTGGGGATGAATCCTCCGGTCGATTCCCGCCTTCCGGGCTAGACGTGGTAGCAGTTTCCGTATGTAGGACGTCGCCAGCTCGCTGCCAGTCAACGTCGAGAAGACGGGGCCACCGTTCAACCCGAGTTTCGACCGGACGTCGATCCACCGTTCGATCACGGCTATGGACGAGGGGTCGATCCCTACGGTTCGGGCCTTCCCACCCTTGCCGCGTCGTATGCGGATCGTCCCCGCGTCTCGATCGATGTCGCGCAGCTTCAGGTTCAGCGTCTCCAGGCACCGCAACCCGGCCCGGTACATGACGACGATGATCGCCCGGTTGCGGATTCCGGTCGGGGCCTTCCGAGAGCAAGCCTTCATCACCGCGCCGACTTCCTCTCGCGTTGGAATCTCTGCCGGATAGGTCTGCCCTTTGTTCGCGGGCCTCCTGGCCATCGGATACCTCCCTTCCGTTCGGGTTACGCTTTGATCCCAAAGCGTAACTCTATTCGCCCCTACTGGCCCTTGGCCGGGTCGATGGGGCAAAGCGTAACTCTATGGGGCCTGTGGGCCTCGACATCGGGACCTCACCGCAAGGCCCTTTCGGTCAGGCTCGAGAGCCCGGCCGGGAAGGCCCTAATCTTCCTCGGGCAGCATGATCGTGATCACCGGCTCCATGTTGTCACCGGGGCCGCAAAGGGACTTCAGCTTGACCGTCTCCGATTTCCCGTTGCCCTGGTAGACGACTACCTGAAACCGAACCTCTTGCCCGCTGGACGCCCCTTTCCATATCTTCCACTTCAGCACTACCAGGACATCCCAGAGGCGGCCCTTCAGGTCCTGCCCCGCGGGCAAATCGACATCGATGGGCGCGACGGCCTCCGAGAATGCGCCCGCGGTCATGGCGATCGGGAACTTGAAACCGGCCTCCCGAACTAGAGGCGCGGTCTCCCCCTGCATGAGATCCACGAGCACGCCATCCTCGATAGCCTGTGCCCGTGTGTAGACTGAAATCGGTTCCCCGAAGATTTCCGTGAGCTGGTTCATTCGATTTTCTCCGTTGTTGTTGTGGGTAGGGGACGGACCAAAGCGATCCGCCCCCGGTTTCTCGACTCCCTAGCTGGCATCCTCGAGGGTGATCGGCATCAGCACGTAGCACCCATCCGTCTCGTCGGTCAGCTTGACCGCGCTCCTGGCATCGGACATCTCGAACGTCACTTCAGGAGATTCGGACGCCTTCAGATAATCGATGAGATACTTCGGGTTGAAGTGGACCGTGATAGGGTCGATCTCGATCCCCGCGTCCAGCTCGAGAGGGACATCGGCCTGGCAAGCGCCGACGTTCAAGGCCTGCGCGCCCACGGTGAGCAAGGCCCCACCGAAAGCGAGACTGACAGACTGGGACCCCTCGGATGCCATAGTGGCCACATCCTTGAGCGCCCCCTCGAGATCGGCCGAGTTCATGGAGATCCGATACTCGAATTTCGAAGGTACGACCTCTTCCCAAGTAGGGAAGGTCCCATCGATCTTGGACGCGACGAACGTCGCGCCCCCATACTGAAATAGGACGCGATTATCTTCGGGGAGAATTGAGACGTCGCCTAGATCCTTGGCGCCCTTGGGCATCGCGGCCACAATATCCGCGAGCACTCGAGACGGGATAAGCGCCTCGAACGATCCCGTTTCTTTCTCCGTTCCATGCCGCGGCCACGGGATCACGCTCCCAGTCTGGATCGCAAGGCGCTTCCCATCCGTACCCACAAAGGTCACGCGGCCACTCTTCACCGAGATCAAAACTCCGTGGATCGCGTATCTCGATTCCTCAGCCGCGCACGCGAACGAGATCCGCTTGACGAGCTCACGGAAGGCTGCAGCGTCGATACGCAAGCCCTTGCCCGCGGGATACTGCGGAATGACCGGGAAATCGGCCACATCCTCCCCTTGCAGGGAGAAGCGGCGCCGCGTCCAAGACACTTCTAGCTTGCCATCGGCCCCCTTGAACGTGACGAGCTCGCCTTTCGCCCCCTTGATGATGGTGGCCAGGCGCGCCGCGGGGACCATGATCTCCCCGGCCTTCGAAAGCGTCCCCTCGAGCACTCGGCGCGTACCTACTTCCAGATCCGTACCCGCGAGCTCGATAGCACCGTTCGCGCTGATCATCACGTTCTGCAGGATAGGGCGCGCCGCTCGCTTAGGGATCGCCCTTGATACCAACTTCAGACCTTGCGACAGGATCGCCGCGGGGATAGAAAACTGCATGATCTCGCCCTCCGTACTAGAAGAGGATTGAAAAAGGTCCCACGTTAGGACCGCCATGCCCGCACCCTCACGGGAAGATGCGAACGGGAGATCCTAGATGGCGTACCGCATATCACTGGGTGCGCTTTCCTTGGCATTCCGCCCCTTGGTGGTAGCCTGAACCGATCCTCGTTTGTTTCTCTTGAGATAATCGCCGCTCACTAGATCGTCGATCGCCGCGGCTGCCCCCGGAATCTTGGCCAACGCGTTGCGCCGATACTCTCCGCCCTTCAATCCGATGATCGTGCAGAGTGCGCGGAGATGCGTCTCGGTTAGGTCCTGTCCGGGGGCCGGGAGCGCGGCCAGTATCGATCCCGGACCCGCGTACACGATCAAGTAGGGGGATTTACGGTGTCCCCCGGTACTGCCCTTGATGACGAGGATTCCAGGGGGAAGGGGGATATCTTGGGGTTGACGATCCGGGAGTCGCGACTCGAATGGATTCGCACCGCCCCATGATCCGTATTCTCTCTTGAATCGCCCCGTCTCAAGATTCAGGACGATCAGGATGCCGCGTGATCCTTGGCCCCCACTAGACCGGGAATCCACGGAATCCTGAATCCGCACCGCGATATCGGCGCGGCGGTACTCTTCCGACTCAAGAGCTTGACGCAATGCAGGGGGCCATTGGTCCCGCTCGATATGGATAGACTTGCCCATGATTTTATTTACCTTTCGCGTAGGCGAGAATCGAATCCCGATCCATCGGCGCGGGCATGAAAAGGGCAAAGGGATTCCCCGATTGCACCTTCCCGTATCCACGTTTCGCCCTATTGAAGTGCGCGCCACAGAGTAGTACGCGTTGGGGGCCTACGTGCCAGGCCCCGCGCCGATTGCAGAGATCGCACCGTGGCATCTCAGCTAGTTCCGCTTTGCGCGCCACGCGGGCCGTCTCATTGCGATTCGAGATACATTCCATGCAAAGGGACAGATCCGATCTCCCCCCTGCCCAAAACGGATGTTGGGGTTGCACGCAGGACATGGAATCCACGCGGCCACAGTCCCCGCACGTTCGGTCCCCGCGTGGTAGGCCATCCCACCACGCGGAAAGCTTGCTAGGTGACGGGCGATTCATTCCGCCCCCTTACGCCGCGATCGGGGTTTCGACCCCGACCGTTGCAGCCGCGATGATTTTCTCGATTGCCTTGCAGGCCCGGCCTAGAACGCGTTCGCATCCCCGACGGAGCGCGTCATCCGCGCTTAGCTTGGGAAACCATTTCTGGGAATAGCCCATGATGTATCGATAGTGGAATCCGTCATTCCGGGGTTGACGTCCGACCATCCGGGCGAGCACCGCGGCCGTCAACTCGGCAACGATCTCCTGATCGGAATGCTGCCCGCCCTTCAGCTCGCCATGCTCCCGACCGTCCGCGCAGTGGCCTAGTTCATGGAAAAAGGTTTCCTCGGCTTCATCACAGACAACGATCTCCCGGCCATTCGTCCAGCCGTACCGCGCACCGTTGAATACTTCCGCCCGGACCTTGATCCCCCATTTCTCCGCGACGTCCATCAACGGATGAGCGGGGACCGTCGGGAGCTCATAGTCCAGCGAATCCCCTTCCGTATCCTCGAGACGGAATACGGGGATTGCGACGAAACCGATAAGGCGCGTCGATTCGTCCCCCGTCGCCTTATCCTCGACCTTGACCATCCGCGGGCCGAGAATCGAGAATGACCGCGCCCCCTTCCGTACATGACGGCCGCACATCTTCCATTGCCGGAAACCCCGCGCATCCGATGTCCCGGCCATCGCGGCTAGAACGCGGTTGCGTAGACTCCATTTCGCTATGGGGATGTTCGGTGCGGGGAATACTGCCTTTTGCACCGTCGCGGGGACGTCCCCGGATAGAAACAGATCGACGACGGCATCAAGCGTTTCCTTGACGCGGTCAACTTTCGGCTTGCCCATGATTCCCTCCGTACTAGAAGAGGAAAGAGGAATTGAGTAGCTAGCGAAACGAAACGCTAGACAACTGTTGCTAGTTTCCCATGCCTACTGGAACTTGTCAAGCGGTAAATATAAATAGGTCGACCTTTCCCTCGGACCGATGCGCGATCTCGTTAATGAATGAGTCGCGCGAACGTTTCCGATCTCAACTCGATCCGGGTTGCGGATCTGCAGGACACCATCGACGATCGAGACGCGCGATCCTTCGATCCTTGGATCGCGCGTTCGATGGGGGTGGAGGGGGGGTCTCGACTTTCCGCGCTCTTACCTCTAGTAGACCTGCCTGTGCTTACAAGATGATGAGCGATGATGAGAAAAAAAAAGTGGGCTCGTCGTGATTGCGGGGTATCTTGAAGCAAAGGGTACGAACGCAGCCTGGCCTGGAGGTTCACGATGAAACGACCTCGGAAGAGAAACCCTAAGCCACCCCGACCGACTCTCGAGGACAGCCGACGCGGCGGCCTCGCGAGGAAAGCTCAAATTCGAGAAGGCGATGAACTCCGCAAGGCCCTGGCCCGCGGCGACCTTGTCCCAGCAGAGGAGCAGGAGGATTCCGGCGCCCGCTGTCCCCTGCTCATGTCGAGTCAGGACGAAGCTAGGAGGCGAGCGGGGTTGGAGCCGAAGAAGCGCAAGTACATTGACGTGCCACCCGAGCGCGAGGTCCCTTCTGGTCTCCTCGAGCTTCAGCGTATGGATCCTGCCCAGCGGGCACGGCTGTTGGCGGATTGAGGCGAACCTTTCAGCGGGAGGTGCGCGATCTGGGTCGAGAAATAGCCTATAACGTGATTACTGAAGGAGGCGCACTAGGCCCTATCACGTCTTCTTCAGTACGGGCCTACGCTTGTGCGACAGAACGTACGGGCAAGGGCTCTTTTTTCTTGGTTCGCACTCAAGAGCACGGCGTCGTCGCAAGCGGAAGCGGTGAGTCGCGGCGGGCGGCGACCTGGGCGCTTTCCGCCGGTAGGCCGCTGACGAACGAGATCGAAGACGGGGAGGGAGTTCGTCTACTTCCTCCCGATGTATTTCGCTTCTACGCTCTCCCCGTCGTCGGTGTTCACCAGTTTGTATGGGAAGAACCCTTCGTTCTCTAAGACGGTGATGTTCGTAATGGGAAGCCAGAGCATGGTGTCGATCCTGTCTATCGGACTGATCTCCCAAAGGGAACCATCTTCAAGTAGAATCATTTCTCCGGCGTCGATTTTCTTCATCACCCAGTGGCCACCCCCAGTTCCCGCGTAGACCTTTCCGTTAGCCGCCCCGGCGGATCTTTTCCCCGACTCGCCCGGCTCCTTTCCAGCGGTAGCGCCCCCGCCCGGCCACGGAGTCTCCCAGGTTGGCCATCCCTTCCTGTCGAATAGGGCAAGAACGGGGCGCTCAGTCAAACTTCCATCCTTCCCCTTTCCACTTGAGATTCCGAGGAACGCTCTGATTTTCCCTTTCTCATCTAGGACCGACAGCCCGACCCCCTTGGCTGATTTGCCAACTATGGCGAGCGTCGCTCGGACGATTCCGTTCTCGTCGACGACAACAAAGGACCGAGCCCTGATCTCCTTGGGCACTTTCTCCTGGGCTTGACCCAAGCCCAGATTCCCGAAGAGAGTCACCACAGCCAGCGACCCGAGCGCGCCTCCCAAGAATCCTTGCCTCATCACCTGGTCCTCCTACTCCTACGCCTTGGGCGTACGAATCATCCGCCGGACGTGCTCCTGATAGCCGTGGAGGGCAGCTTCGCCCCATGTTTCGTTGGAGGAATCCGCCATCAGTCGGCGAAGATCTTCACGCCACATGCGAACTGTCTCCGAATCCTGTGCCACTCGAGCGGCCGCCATGGCTGCGTTGCCGCTCTCCTCTCGATGCTTCCAACACGCCTTGCAGAGCGAGCTATTGGCGTGCCATGGAGGATTTGGGAAGTCGAGCTCGCCATCGCGCTCCACTTCGATTAGCTTTTCCAAGGCCCAAGCCATCCCGTCGACGACCTTGTCGTCCTTCGGATTGCTGCACCCTGGATACGCACACTCGTCAGCCATCGACCTGGTCCCTCCTTTACTCCTTCACCTCTCGAATCGTCACCCGCGGTCCCCAAGAGGAAAGCCCGCAGGGATCACCGCACGTCATCCTGGCGATACTCTGATTTCTGTCTGGGGGACTCGTGAGCGTCACCCTACCGTCCCGTTCATGGAGGCGTCAATAGTCTTCGCCAAACGCCCTCAGTCGGCACTCAGAGCGCCGCTGGTCAGGCGCTGCGACCTGTTGCGTGGCGACGCACGGATCATCCAGGTGCTAGTCGGCTTCCGTCAAGATGACTGTATGGCCGTCGGGGTCCCTGACGTGAGCGTACGCTCCGCGAGGCCCAACGACCGGCTTGTTCGAGCTCCAGAAGGCCCTTGCCCTCAGCGTCCTCCGCGATTTCTACCCTCTGGGCCGATCCGCAGGGTTCAAAAGGGATGTCTACCCGAAGCAGTCTTCAGCATCGGAGGTGGCGATCGTCATCGGCGTCGCGGGCTACCGCGAGCCGACGCTGCAAGGCCTTGCCAACTTTGGAGTTGCGGACGCGAGCAGCTTTCTCGAATTCCTGAGGCAGAGGGAGGGGAGCGCTCTCAAGGAGGAGGGGACGAGGCTCCTGCTGGGCGCCGGAGCGACCCGGGAGGAGATATTCGGTGCCTTTCGTAAGTACGACCTCGACGGAACGCAACA
>JAPUJT010000081.1 GCA_027296055.1 Planctomycetota bacterium
GGTCTGCGACCCGGCGGGGGAACTCGGGTCATTCGATGGACTCGATGTTCTGCTTGTTCTGGGAGAGCTTTCCGTATTTCGTCTTCGGAGATTTTTTGATCAGGTGTCCGAGGAGCTGGAGGCCGAACTCCCTTTCCGGACCCACCTTTTCGGAGAAGTGATACCCGATGTAATAGATTTCCTCTGGCTTGAAGAAAGTGGACGAACTCTTGAGAAGCTTGAAGACATCGATGACGTCCGAGCGGAGCACCTCAGCGATCAGGGTGAGGGCCGGGTCCGCATGACGGTCGCTCCTCCCCATCGACCGCTTCCCTGTCCGTAGCAGGAGCCCCGCGAGCTCGTACTTCCCTGTATCCGGGAAGTAGTCCCGGTCCCGGATCACCTCGAGATACCGTCGAGCCTTGTCGTACTGCCTCTTCGACTTGTAGGTCTTGGCCTTGTCCACGATGCCCTTGGCGAGACCCGCCGGGTCGACGTTCTCCATCAGGTGAAACACGGCGAGGCTCGCTTCGTCCTTCGCCTCGAACAGCTTGATGAAACTCGCCCGGAGGCGACCGACGGCCATCTTGTCCAGGGACTGCAGCTGCCCTCGGAGGAGGGGGGAGAGCTGCTTGATCTTGGAAAAGTTCGTCGTCTTGGACACCTTTTCAAAGATCTCCCTGGCGCTTCCTGGCATCAACTCCAGCGCAGCGACCGCCTGCTCCCGGACCTCGAAATCGGGATCGTCGAGAGCATCGACGAGCAGCCTGACCACCCCCGTTGCTTTCTGTTCCGCCAGGATCCTCAGGATGTAGCGCCGGACCTCCGGGTGCGGGCTCTTCAGCTTCACCTTCAGGACAGCCCACTTGGACTTCGGATATTCGATCCGTCGCAGGACGTTGAGAGCGTTGCTCACGATGCTCGGGAAGTCCTTCTCGTCAAGAACGGGGAGCAGGGCGCTCGCCACGGAGTCGTTCTTTCCGTCGAGCCCATCGAGATGCATCAGGGCGTGGAAGGCGGTGACCCGTATCCCCGTGTCGTGGTCGCTGCCGACATACTCGAGAAGCACCTTCTGCCCCTTCTGCTCCTTCAGGTCGCCAAGGAGCTTGAGGGCGCCGATCAAGGCCAGCCGGTTCTTCGCAATCTTGGCCGATTTGAAGAGGGCGAGGAGCCGATTGAGGACGAGTTGCTTGTCCTGCTCGTCGTACCCCGCCAGCTCCATCTTCATCTTGAAGCAGAGGTACTTGATCACCTCGACCTCCTCGGTCAGCAGGAGCTCGAGGAGGAATGTCAGGTTAGCGGGATTCGGCATCCGGGCAAGGATGGCGATGACCGACTTCTTGACCGAATAGGTGCCCTCCTTGTACCTCTGCTTCAGCTCCCCGAGCGTATCCGGGCCCAGGACCACGATCGCCCGGGCCACCCGGTCCTTCAGATTCTCGTCGCTGAGAAGAGGTAGAAGGTAGGGGAGGGTCTCCTTCCGCTGGCCCTTTTCCAGGGCCTCCAGCAGGAAGGGTTTGAGGGCCAGATTGCCACTGCCGAGCATATCTCCCAGCAGGCTATAGACCTCCTGATCCGGAGGCTTGAGCTCCCCCAGGACCTTGGCAGCCGAACACTGCATCTCCGGGTCGGAGGACTTGAGAAGCTCGCAGATCTCCTTGATCACGGTGTTCACGGCGTCTCCATACCCGACAGGCGGATGGGACCTAATCCTTGGCAGGAAAGCATCTTCGGTGAGATTTTGGGCGGAGGAGTCACGCCCCCCCGGATACCCCCCCTTCCACACCTGTGGAACGGCATGCTACTCCAGAAATCGACCCAAATCAAGGAGAAACGCCGCAAAACGGGTCCCAGAGGGCGATCCCGCTTGAATCTCGCCCCCCCGGCGTTACAATCTGACAGTCTGGAGGGGGGGATGATTCCCTAAGACATTACACTGCAATGCCCTATATACGGATTATATCGGGCCCACAGACAGGCCAGGAGGTCTACCTGCAGGGGCCCCTCACAGTCGGCCGGGATGAGGCCAGCGGGCTCTGTCTCTGGGATGAATCCGCATCTAGATACCACTGCGAGATTTACAACGACTCGGGCTGGAAGATCCGCGATCTCGGCAGCAGGAACGGGCTGGAGATCAACGGGGAAAGAGCCAATGAGGCCCGCCTGAAGGATGGGGATCGGATCCAGCTCGGCTCGACGACTCTTCGATTCGGGGAGTCGACTCCGGGCAGGAAGGAGACGGTCCTTATC
The DNA here is from genome assembly GCA_027296055.1 of Planctomycetota bacterium. Taxonomy (GTDB): domain Bacteria; phylum Planctomycetota; class JAPUJT01; order JAPUJT01; family JAPUJT01; genus JAPUJT01. The sequence continues at coordinate 2,230 of JAPUJT010000081.1, forward strand.
ACCTCGGATACCCCCCTCAGCGTGGATGGCTACCAGTCGATGGAGACGAATGCCGGCGACGCCACGGCGCTGGGAGTGGCCCGTGACCTCTCCGAGATTCTGGAGCTTCCTCTACTCCTCGATGAGGCCCTGGAGCAGATGGTCAGAAAGGTCCCGTTCGACCGGGGGACGATCGTCCTCGGCACCGAGTTCGGTCTCTCTGCATCCAAGCACTCCGCCCGTTGCAAGGGAGAATCGCAGAGGATCCGGATCAGCACGACGATCGTCGAGCAGGCGATGGAGCGAGGAGAGGCGCTACGACTGAGCCGAGGGGATGAAAAGGCGGCGACGAGCGAAAGCGTCGTGGAGGTGGGGATCGCCTCGGCCATCTGCTGTCCTCTCCGCCATGGGGAAAAGGACCTCGGCTTTTTCTACCTGGATCGTCTGAAAGGGAGTAACTCGTTCCAGGAGAAGGAGCTGGCATTCGCCACCGAGGTCTGCCGATCCCTATCCATCCAGGTCATCAACGCGCACCGCTTCGCCGCCGCGCGTCAAGAGATCGCGCGCCATACCGAGCGGGAGCTCATAGGGAAGAGCGCGGCGATCCAGGAGATCCACGAGCAGATCCGACAGCTCGCCACTTCGGACGCCGCGACCCTGATCACGGGAGAGACGGGAACGGGGAAAGAGCTCGTTGCCCGCGCTCTTCATCGGCAGAGCAAGAGAGTGAAAGGTCCCTTCATCCCCGTAAACTGCGGCGCCCTGCCCGAGTCGATCATCGAGAGTGAGCTCTTCGGCCACGAAAAGGGGGCGTTCACTGGCGCCCTCTCCCGTCGACCCGGAAGGTTCGAACTGGCGGGAGGCGGAGTCCTCTTCCTCGACGAGATCGGCGAGCTGCCCCTTTCCTGCCAGGTGACGTTTCTGCGCATCCTGGACGATGGGGAGTTCTACCCGATCGGAGCGACGAAGCCGCTCCGGGCCGACGTCCGTGTCGTCGCCGCCACCAACCGAGATCTCGACAAGGAAACCGAGGAGAAGCACTTTCGGGAGGATCTCCTCTTTCGTCTCAAGGTGCTCACGATCCACCTGCCGCCCCTGCGCGAGCGGGTGGAGGACATCCCTCTACTCGCGCGACATTTCCTCGAAAAAGCGAGCCTCAAGGCGCGGAGGCGGGGGATGACGCTCTCCGACGAGGCGATCGAGACCCTCCAGAGATACTCGTGGCCCGGAAACGTACGCGAGCTTCGGAATGTGATAGAACGGGCGGCACTCCTCTCGGCCACCAAGGAACTCGGCCCCGAGGTGCTTCCGAAAGAGATGCGCCGGGAGAAGGCGACCGCGGGCCCGGTCCTGTCGCTGGCGGAGGCGGAGAAGATCGCCGTGACCCGGGCCCTCGACCACGTGGAGTGGAAGAAGGGCGCTGCCGCCAAGCTCCTCGGCGTATCGTGGCCGACCTTGAACAAGAAGATCAAGGACTACGGGATCACCCCTCCGGGGTCATGACGTTCCATTGCCAGAACTGCGGGAAGAGATTCGAGGAGGATCGCTCTCCACCGGGCGGTGTGGTGACGTGCGTACACTGCAAGGAGACGTTCTCCCTCGCCCAAAAGGACACGATCCCGGTCTCCCCTCCTGATAAGAGAGGGGCGATGTCCCCTGCCAGTTCGGGGCCCTCCGATGCCGAACGCTGGGAGGGTCAGCCCCAGATCGGAGAGAAGCTCGGCGGCTACACGATCGAGCGTGAGCTGGGACGAGGAGGAATGGGCATCGTCTACCTCGCCACACAGGAATCCATCAAACGGAAAGTCGCCCTCAAGGTGCTCCCGCGAGACCTGTCGCACGACGCGGCGTTCGTCAAGCGCTTCGATCGCGAGGCCCATAGTCTCGCCAAGCTGAATCACAAGAACATCGTCCGCATTCTCGGGTCGACCCGAACCCGCGCCGCCCTGGCCTTCTTCGCGAAGCTCGACGAGGTGGACGACGTGAGCATTCTGGACAAGGGCGAGCAAGAAGGGAGCTACTTCTTCGTGATGGAGTACGTGGACGGGGTCAGTCTTCGGCCTTACCTCGAGGAAAAGCGGCCCAGCGCCACTGAAGTGCTACGGATCGTCGGGCAGATCTGCGATGGCCTCGAGTACGCCCACGGTGAGGGCGTGATCCATCGCGACATCAAGCCGGAGAATATCCTGGTCGACCGGCGCGGCGTCGTGAAGATCGCTGACTTCGGTCTGGCCCGGCTCGTCCGGGGAGACGTCTCGCACGGCCGGCTCACACAGACCAAGATGGTGATGGGCAGCCCGGACTATATCGCGCCAGAGCAGCGAGAAGACACTCGAAAGGCGGATCACAGGTCCGACATCTATTCACTCGGGGTCCTCATCTACGAGATGCTCACCGGATCGCTTCCGTTCGGCAGATTCGCTCTTCCCAGCAAGAGGCATCGAGGTCTGGACCCGGAGGTAGATCGCATCGTCCTGAAGACTCTCGAGAGCGAGCCCGAGCAACGGTACCAGCAGGCTCGCGACCTGGCCGACGACATCGACGCCATCCTGAAGAAGGGCGGCGGTGGATCGGCCGAGCTGCCCCAGGATCCTGCGACTCACGACAGCGCTCCCCGACCGGCCAGCGAAGTGAAGAGTGTGGATGCCCCAGCCGGGTTCAGTCTCTTCTCCGCGGCAGTGTTCGTCATCAGCTCGACGTTCCTGGCCCTCGCCGGCATGTCGTTCGGGAAAGAGGGACCGCTTCGCGCCCTGGGCTCGGGGAGCGCCCTCGTGGCCATCCTTGTCCTCGTGATCCTTCCCGGCCCCATGATGTTCGTCTGCTCTCTCAAGGCCCTTACACATTCCCGGGCGCGCAGCCACCAGGGACGAATCCTGAGTCTTCTCGCGGCGGGCATGTCCATCATCTGCGCCGTCCTCGGGGTCGCACTACTACGGGACATGAAGATGTTCTAGTTCCGCGCATCCTCTGCTGAAAGTTCCTTTCGATCTCGCCACTCTCCTCCTCCTCAGCCTCCACAGCGTAATGCCGTCCTGGACAAGAACTTGGAGAGACGTCGCTCGATGTGCCCGCTCCTGGCACGCCGATTGCCCTTCTGAGCCCTGCCACTCGGGGTACCGACCAAGGTCCATGAGGCGATACAATGACCCGCGCATTCACGGATCTAATCCGAGAGGAGGACGATATGACCAATCGCAGGCCAGAGCGCGCCGTTCCGATCAGGATCGAGACATGGCGGCGCCGGACCACCGCCGTGTTCATCTTGCTTGCCACTTCGATCCTGCTCTTTCCGTACTCCGTAACCCCCGTCGAGGGATTGTGCGTCACCCTCCCGCAGGAGGGCGACGATGGATGGGATCGCACGAAGCAGGGCGATCAGGTGAAGGGCTGGGAAGGACAGCACAAGCAGGCCGAGGCGCTGCTTGGCGATGAGGACTTGCAACAGGTCAGGCTCGGCATCGGGCAGTTCGAAGAACTGGAGAAAGCTCTCGACTCCGGAAGGGTGAAAATCACAAATCCAGCCCTGAAGGAGATCCTCGCCCGTCTCGAAGCTCGCATCGAAGAGACGAGGTCTCTGGCGCGACGCAGGCTGGTCGAGGTCTACCCGGGGATAGCCGAGGAGATCCAGGTGTCCCTGAGGAAAGCGGCCGAGGGTCGAAACATCGACGAGTTCCTCCGGATCTACATGGACGAGCTTGTGCCCCTGGCAGATCGGGCCGTGGCGGAGGATCCCGCCCAGGGCGCTTCGGCGCGAAAGATCCTCGAGGACGCAGGGGGCATCCTGAAAAAGATGGACGCGCCGCGTCCCGACAGGCAGGGAGAGCTGGTCGGGAAGCTGGAGGCCATCTGGAGGAAGGCAAGACGCTTGGTCGACATGGGCGATCCGGAGAAGATCTCTACCGGTCTCAGCGAATACGAGAGTCTTGTCGCTTTGGTCAAGGTCCTCGGGCCGGTGGTCGATCACGCAGATGCCAAGCGTCGCCTCGATGCGATCCGGGGCGAAATGATGCAGAAGAAGCGGATCTTCAAGATCAAGATCCTCGAGAGGTACATCAAGGAAGCCAGGAATATACTTGCTCGAATGGAGATGACCAAGCGGAAGAAGAAGTACTCGGCCGCCATAGCCATGTACGAGAACGAGCTCCGCCCGCTTCGCGACCGCATGATTGCCATGGACAATGACTTCACGGATGTGGCTGATGAGATCCTGGCTAAGGGCCAGGCCCTCCACGAGGAGGCCACCATCGGCGCGAGAATCGAGGAGATGAGACTGGAGGTTATCGAGATTCGGATGCCGGACGACGGGTCGGGGAACAGGTTCGCCGTGATCGTGAACCACTCGGAGAAGCCCGACGTCGACCCTCCCCCGGAAGATTGGAAGCCGGCTCCGCGTGAATACCGAGTGGGTGATGCGATTCAGCATGTCGATGGATTGGAGATAATCAGATTGGAGAAGAATTTGGTGGTGTGCCTGTACCTCAAGCGGTACGAGATCGACCTCGATCTGAGCAAGGCCAAGAAGGAGAAATAACGGGTCCCATGACGATTCACTGCCCGAGATGCGAAAAGTCGTTCGAGAAGAGCCACTTCCCCCTGGGGAGCGAGGTGGCCTGCATTTATTGCGGCATGGTCTTCGCGCTCTCCACGAAGGAGACGGTTCCGATGGCCCCCGTAAAGGTCGCGGTGGAGCCGGAGGCCTCCCGCGTCCACAACTCACAGCTCACCCCTCTGCCGGGAGTGGTGGGGCCAGGTGGACAGCTCGCCGGCTATGTGCTGGAGCGCGAGCTAGGTCGCGGGGGTATGGGGGTCGTCTACCTCGCCACGCAGGAATCTCTCGGCCGCAAGGTCGCCGTGAAGGTCTTGCCCCAGAGGCTCTCGGAAGATGAGAGCTTCGTCCGGCGTTTCGACCGCGAGGCGCAGAGCCTCGCGAAGCTCAACCACGCCGGCATCGTGAGCATCCTCGACAAGGGCCAGGAGGGGGGTACCTACTACTTCGTGATGGAGTATGTCGACGGAGTCAGCCTCCGCGAGATCCTGGAGGAGAAGCGGCTGACCCCCCAGGAGGCCCTCCGGATCGTGGGGCAGATCTGCAATGCCCTGGAGTACGCTCACGATGAGGGCGTCGTCCATCGGGATATCAAGCCGGAGAACATCCTGATCGACCGCAAGGGGAACGCCAAGATCGCCGACTTCGGCCTGGCCAGGCTGGTGCGAGGGGATGTCGTCCAGAATCGCATCACCCGGAGTCAGGTCGTGATGGGAAGCCCGGACTACATGGCACCCGAGCAGCGCGAGGACGCCCGACAGGTCGATCACAGGGCGGACCTTTACTCCCTCGGCGTCGTCCTCTACGAGATGCTCACGGGTGAGCTGCCTCTGGGGAACTTCCCTCCCCCGAGCGAGATAAACATCGGGCTCGACGTCGACCTGGATCGGATCGTCCTCAAGGTGCTCCAGAAGGACCCTGCGAGGCGCTACAGCAAGGCGAGCGAGGTGGCGACCGAGATCGAGGGGCTGTCGGCCGGAAACGGGCGCGCTCGGACGTCGGCCCCCGGGGGGGAGGCCGCGGACCAGGTCACGGACCGCAATGAGATCCTGGAGTTTGCCAAGGAGAACCCCTGGATCATCGCCATCGTCATCGGTGGGGCGATCGGCATCTTCGCTGTGAACGCCTTCTGGGGATTCATTTTGCTCGTCGTGCTGGGCGGGATCTTCGAGACCATCTGGAAGAATCAGACGCGGGCGAGCCACTGGAAGAAGAAGGCCAAGCAGGAGAAGAGGCGCGCCGACTCTCTCGCCTCGGGAGAGACATCGCGGGGGCCCGCCGCCGCTCCCGCCGGCCGGTCCGGGCCGAAGCCGGGGGTGCCATTCGCAGAGACTCCGGGCTACAGCTTCCTCGCCCCATTCGCCTTTCTCTTCGCCGGGATGCTGCTGACGATTCAGCTCGCCCTGATGGGAATTAGCGGCCTTGGGGGGCAACCCGTGTACGTCATACTGGGGGCGTTGTTCGGATTCACCTCCCTGATCCTCTCCTTTTTCGCCCGCGGTCGGGCGACGCGTCTGCGTCAGCAGGGCAAGTTCTTCGGAACGCTCGGGATCGTCATTTCTCTGATCTTTCTTGGAGGGATCTTCTGGTACGGCACCTAGACTCGCCGCGACCGCACCTAAAGATTCTTTCAATCCAAGCCCGATACCGCACTCGCCACACATCCTTCGCTAGTAATCCAACCGTTTTGATACCAGAAGCTTGTGTCAACCACCCTATTCCGGTCCCGCGTGGCACAACCGTTGCTCTATAGCTCCTCGAGAGGACACCTTTAACCCGGAACGCCGAACCACCTATAATCGGTGAATCCGGCGACAGACGACACCGAGGAGATCCACGATGACGATTCACTGCCCCAAATGCGGCAAGTCCTTCGAGAAGAGCCAGTTCCCCTTGGGGAACGAGGCGACTTGCATCCACTGCGGAATCGCCTTTTCCCCATCCAGGAAGGAGACGGTGCCGGTCACGCCTGCCAAGAACCGGGACGCGCCTTCCGCCCCCGTGCACAACTCTCAGCTCACCCCTCTTCCCGGGCGCGCCGAGGTCGGGGGTCAACTCGCGGGATACCACCTCGAGCGGGAACTGGGCCGCGGCGGGATGGGAGTCGTTTACCTCGCCAATCAGGAGTCACTCGGTCGCAAGGTGGCCGTCAAGGTCCTCCCGAAGGACCTTTGCAATGACGAGGACTTCGTCCGCCGGTTCGAGAGGGAGGCACAGAGCCTCGCCAAGCTGAACCACCCCAATATCGTGAGCATCCTCGACAAGGGTCGCGAGGAGGGGACGTATTATTTCGTCATGGAGTTCGTCGATGGCGTCAGCCTGCGCCAGATCTTGGAAGAGAAGCGACTGACACCCAACGAGGCGCTGCGGATCGTGAAGCAGATTTGCGACGGGCTCGAGTACGCCCATCAGGAGGGCGTCGTTCACCGTGACATCAAGCCGGAGAACATCCTGATCGACCGGAAGGGAAACGCCAAGATCGCCGACTTTGGCCTCGCCCGGCTGATACGGGGCGAGGAGCCCCGCTCGAGGATCACCCGGAGCCAGATGGTGATGGGGAGCCCGGACTACATGGCCCCCGAGCAGCGGGAGAAGCCACGCGATGTGGATCACCGGGCCGATCTGTTCTCGCTCGGTGTGGTCCTCTACGAGATGCTGACGGGCGAGCTGCCCCTGGGCAACTTCCCCCCGCCCAGCAAGAAGCACCTGGGGCTGGACGTGAACATCGATCGGATCGTTCTCAAGGTCCTCAGCAAGAATCCGGAGATGCGCTATCACAACGCGAGCCAGGTTGCCACGGAGATCGAGGGCCTCTCCCGGAAGAACGGTCGTCCCGCCTCCGGGGAAAAGGGAACGGTGGACTCCCTTCCCCTGTGGGCGAGGGGCCCGGCCCGCGAGATCGGTTCCTTCATCAAGCAGCATCCATGGGCGGTGATCCCCTTCGTGATCGCAGGAGTCTGCGCGATCGGGATGATCTTCGTGGCACTGCCGACCGTCGGTTGGGTGCTGGTCCCCCTCGCCTTGATCGCATGGTTCTGGCACGAGGGTTGGGTCAAATCCAAGACGAGCCATGAGACGGACCAGGCGAAACTTCATCAGGCCCGCGCAAGACAGGCAGCCGCCCAAGGCAGTGTGGATGTGGGGGAAAGAAACGGCAAAGGGAAGTCGAAGGAAGCGCGCGGATACAGCCTGCTGGGTCCGCTCGTCTTTCTGGCCGCCGCCGTCCTCCTGATAGCCCTGGTCGTAGTGAAGGGACCCCTCGACCGCATCATCTGGGAGGAGTTTTACAGCCAACGCAACACGGATGAGATGTTGGGGGCCCTCGTCGGTTCTCTTGCATTCGTCGTGCCGTGTCTCGTCGTGTTCGTCATTTCCTTCTGGGCGAGAGCCAGGGCGAAGCGGGGACGACTGCGAGGGAGGTTCTTCGCCAGCTTGGCCGCCGTCATGATGATCGTCACGCTCGCGTTGTTCTGGGGCGGCTGGTCGGATTACAACAAGGGATACCGATTCTGGAGGGGACTCGAGCGTCGGGCGATCGCCGGGGACGTCGAGGCCCTGGTTCAGTACCGAGCGCTCTCGCAGGATGTCAACTTCGAACGGCGACAGGAGGCCGACTGGAGCCTCCGCCGCGTCGAGAAGCGTGTGCGGAAAAACCCCGCGCTGGCCATCGAGATCCGGCAGATCCTGAATCCCCCGAAACCTCCGATCCCACTAGCCCCGGAAGCGCCGTCTGCGCTGAACCCAAAAAATTTCTAGATCACTGGCACCAACCCAGGGCGATCTCCTTGACCTCGGCCAGCGTGCGCGCCTGGTGGCGCGGGCTGAAGAAGGGGAAGTGGGATTCCTTCTGCGAGAGGTAGATCGCTCGCATCCCGTGCCGCTGGGGCCCTCGGACATCCTCCCGGAACTGATTCCCGATGAACCCCACCTGCGACCGCGGAAGACCCATCTTCTGCAGGGCGTCGAGATAGATCTTCCGATGCGGCTTTCGAAAGCCAATCTCGGAGGAGAAGGTGAAGGTCTCGAAGAAGGTGCGGATCTTCAGTTGATCGAGCATCCCGAGGACGACCGGGCCGCTCCAGACGGTGTTGGAAGTGATCCCGAGTCGAGCGCCTCGGTTCTTGAGGGCCTCGAGTAACTCAGCGCCCCCGTCGATGATCTGCACACGCTCGCCTGCGGGCTCGTGCCAGGCCCTTTCGATATTCGGCCAGATGTCTTCCGCCGGATCGAGGCCGAGTGGCCCGCCGAGGCGCCTGAACAGGCGTCTCGCCGAGATCTCCCGGCCGGAGACGAGGGACCAGTACCATCGGCTCTTGAAGGCCCGGGAGACGAGTCTGTAGTAGGTCTCGTAATCGACCCGAAGGGAATGGCGATCGGTGAGGAGGGCGTAGGACCTCTCCGAACCCATGCGAAAGAGGTCCAAGTCGGAGTGTCCCTGGAAGTGGAAGAGTGTTCCCCCCAGATCGAAGAGGAAGCCTCGGATCATTCCGTCTAGCCGTCTTCCTCTTCGCCCGTGGCCTTTTCGGCCTCGTCTTTCTTCTCTTCCTCGGCCTGGATCTCGCCGAGACGGAGAGCCGGGAGCTTCAGGAGGCGTGGCCCGTAGGCGAGCGTGATCTCCAGCCGGTCCTTCTTCTTGATCTTGCCCTTGATCTTGAGCGTCTGCGATTTCGGTAGACGCTTCCGGGATTTGAACTTGATCCGGATCGCCCCATCCAGGTCCTTGCCCGAGATGCCGATGTATCGGGGGACGCCCTCCTCCACGAAGATCCCGAAGGTGTACTCTCCGGGAGGCAGCTTCTTCTTCTTGTAGGTGATCTCCCTCCTCGTCTTGAGGGTTCCCACCTCCTCGAGCAGGCTATGGAGGGTGTTCTCCACCGCCTTCGGCGCCGCCCGGACTGCCTCGGCCCACTTCTCGCCAAGCTGCTCTATCACCTGCTTCGTACTGCCAGGGACCTCCTTGTACTTCAGCTCGACGCCCTCCACCTTCATCTCGGCCGAGGGAAGGGCCTCCATGAACTTCCGGATCATCTCCCGAACCGCGCCGGGGTCGAGGCCCGGCGGGACCTGCGCGCTCGCCCCAGCAGAAACGATCAACACGACGGCGAATGCGGCCAATTTCCACTGAGCTTTCATTGCTTCGACCCCCTCAATTGAACAGGTTACCCCCGCATGATATCGCAGGGGCTGTCCTCTGGCAACGGCGGCGAAGGAACCACGACCACAAAAAAACCCCGGAGACGGCTCACCGGGCTCAAGGCCCAGTGTGCCGCCCCCGGGATTCGTATCTCGTCGTGCGTCCCCTATTCGATACGGACGTGCGTCCCCTTGGGGGTCACGGATTCTAGCTCCTCGACATCCTTGTTGTGCATCCGTATGCACCCCGCCGAGGCCTTCCTGCCAATCGTGTCGGGCTCCGTCGTGCCGTGGATGCCGATTCCGGAGACCGTGTCCGTCGCCTCGAACCCCAACCAGCGCGTGCCAAGGATGTTCTCCGGATCCCCCGGAGGGATCACCCGGCCTTTGTCGTACCAGGTCGGATCGTCGATCTTCTGATTGACGACGAACTCACCGGTCGGCGTCAGGTCATCCGCTCCGATTCCTATGGAATAGTGGCGGTAGTACTTTCCGTCCAGGGTCGCCGTGAGGGAGAAGTCCCGCCTGCGCACGAGGATCTCTACGTTGCCCTTGATCACCTTCAATCGACTGCCGGCTCGGATCATGTGCGCGTCTATGATCTTGTTTATCTTCTGCATCAGCCTGACCGGGCAATTGTACTTCGCCGCGATCTTGGCCAGGGAGTCGCCAGGCTGGATCATGTACATTTCGGAATTGGGCCCGGGGCCCCTCGAGAAGATGATCGACTCGACCAGCTCATCCAGCCTCGCCCTCATCTGATCTCTGTGCACTTCGGACTTCGAATTGAAGAAGAGATAGGAGAGGGCCTCCCATTCCAGGGGCTTCTCGCCCTCTTCCCGGCTTCGCTTCGCCTCGGCCGTGGCCGCTTCGATGACCTGCTCCCTGTCCGTGCCGTTCTCTATCAACTGGCGCAAAATAGCCGACCTCCGCCCCGGGTCCTTCTCGCTCAGAAGGGCCTCCGTGATGGGCCCATGTCCGGGGTACTCGTACTCGGCCGGGGGTTCCGGCGTCTTGGCATCGTCCAGGACCATAGGAATGGGGGCAATCGGGGGGCCTTTCCCGAGGGAACTCGAGGGGCCTACCCCGAGGGAACTCGAAGGGGGTTTGATCTTCGAGATCGGCTCTTCAGCCGCGGCAATTTCCGCCGCCGCATCCTCTTCCTTGACCTCTGCCGTGGGCTCGGACCCTATCGTCTCGGAAAGCACCTTCCCCATTGGCTCCCGCGTTTGCGGAGCGGGGACACTGACGTCCAATTCCCTGATGGAGGCCTGGGTCCCATTCTCCGGAACATCGTAGTACCACTCAATGAAGCGATATCCCCCCGCTACGAAGCCAATCATTACCGGGACCCAGACCAGCCTCTTCATTTTCAGCCTCCTTGCCTTGCCAGATAATCCCCAACATCATGGGGTTGGTTCCAAGGAGACTACAACATATGGGGGGATCGGTCAAGATCGAAGGCGGGAAATGAGATTGGAGGCTGGTCTATCAGGTCCTGATCTTGCCGCCGAGTTCTCGCTGGAGGGCCTCGATCGCCTCATGGCGGAAGGTCTCCACCTCCTCCCCGGAGAGTGTCCTCTCCTTGGAACGGAACGTGAGGCTGAAGGCGAAGTTCTTCTTTCCGACGGGGATCTGCTTCCCCCTGTAGAGATCGAACAGGGCGACGTCCTGGAGCGTAGGCTCTCCGAGGTTCCGCAGGACCTCCTCCACCTGGCCCCAGGTAACGGATTCGTCCAGGATCAGGGAGATGTCGCGCCGAGCCCCGGGATACCTCGGCAGGGCGCGGAATTCTCGCTCGGTGGTCATCAGGGAGGCAAGGACCTCGACGTCCAGCTCGGCGGCGGACACGTCCCCCCCTTCCCTACCGAGAGCGCCGGGAGTCAGGATCCCGAGGACCCCGAGACGCTTCTCCCCCACATGGCATTCCCAGGAAGCGTCCGGCCGGAAGAGCAAGAACGGCCGCGCCTTCCATCTGAGCGGCGTGTCGGAGCCGAGCGCAGTGAGGAGGGATTCGATCAGCCCCTTCAAGGCGAGCGGATCCTCGTCGACCAGGACCCCGAGGACCTCCTTCTCCGTCGGCAGATCCTTGCCCGGAAGGAAGGCCCTCCCCACCTCGAAGATCCGGATCCCCTCGTTGCCATGGTCGAGGTTCAGCTTCTTGACCCCGATCAGGCCGCTGAGGAGGCCTCGTCGCAATCCGGCCAGCTCGGGCCGTACCGGATCGAGACAACGGAGGGGCTCTGCGTCCGTCCAGGGGGACGGGTTCAAATCCGCCTCGGGAGCGCCGAAGGAGAGTGTCAGCACCTCCCGGTAGCCGAACCCTCTCATCAGATCTTGCACCTCCGATCGGTACGACTCGAGGAGGTTCGGCTCCACGGGAAAGAAGGCCAGCTTCGGGTTCTCGGAGACATTCACGTAGCCGAAGATTCGCAGGACCTCCTCGATGAGATCCGCCTCGCGGCCGAGATCTCTCCTGTGCCCTGGCGCGGAGACGGTGACCGAATCCTCCCGCCGCGCGACCACGGCGCATCCGAGGCTCTCCAGGATGCTCACCGCCCGATCAGGCGGGATCGACACTCCCGTCAGCCGCGAGATCTGCTCGAAGCGCAAGGCGATCTCTCTCGAGTCGCCCGCGCCCGGGGCCGAAATGTCGATTTCTCCTTGCAGTGCCTCTCCGCCTGCCACCTGGAGGATGAGGGCGATCGCCCTTCGGGACGCTTGATCGACCCCCTCCCAGGCCACCCCACGTCCGAATCGGTTGGAAGACTCGGTGCTCATCGCCAGCGACCGAGCCGTCCGCCGGATCGAGGCGGCGTCGAACGAGGCGCTCTCGAGCAGGATTCGCGTGGTATCGGTCGTCACCTCCGAGTCCTGCCCACCCATCACCCCGGCGATCGCCACCGAGTCCTTCTCGTCCGCGATCACCAGCCTCTCCGGGCTCAGAGCCTGCTTCTTCCCGTCCAGGGTCGACATCGCCTCTCCCTCCCGAGCTCGACGGACGATGATGTGCGATCCGGCTAGCCGGTCGAGATCGAACGCGTGAAGCGGTTGGCCATACTCGAGGCAGACGAAATTGGTCACATCGACCACGTTGTTCACCGATCGAAGGCCGACCGACTCGAGCCGCCGGGTCAGCCAGGCGGGAGAAGGGCCGACCTTGATTCCCTCCACGACCCGAGCGATGTAGCGTGGACAGAGTTCCGGATCTTCCACGGTGACCCGCGCCACCTTGCCCACCTTCTTGCTCACTGTCGAGTACGAGATGTCGGGCAGACGGAGGGGTGTCCCCGTGATCGCGTGGACCTCGCGCGCCACCCCGAGAACCCCCATCAGGTCCCCGCGGTTCGATGTGATCTCCAGCTCGAGAACGCGATCGCCATCGGGGAGGACGGAGGACGACTCGAGGGGCGCGACCCCCATCGTGAGCCGCTCGCAAAGTTCATCGATCCCCAGGGTCACTGGGCAATATTCTTTGATCCAATCGACGGTGACCTTCAATCGAACTTCCTCAGAACTGGGCCAGGAAACGGACGTCGTTCTCGGTGAAGAGGCGGATGTCCTTGATCTGGTACCGGATCATCGTGATCCGGTCGACTCCCAGACCGAAGGCGAACCCCGAGTGCTCGTCGGGATCGATCCCGGCGAATTCGAACACGGACGGGTCCACCATCCCGCAGCCCGCCATCTCGATCCAACCGGTCCCTTTGCAGACGCTGCATCCCTTTCCATCGCAGAAGGCGCAGGAGACGTCCATCTCGGCGCTTGGCTCCGTGAACGGGAAGAAGGACGGCCGGAGTCGTATCAGGGCCTCCGGGCCGAACAGATCGCGGGCGAAGATCCCGAGGACGGTCTTCAGATCGCGAAACGTCACGTCCCGATCCACCATCAGCCCTTCCACCTGGTGGAACATGAAGTGATGTGTCGCATCCACCGTGTCCGGTCGGTAGACGCGACCGGGCGCGATGATCCGCAAGGGAGGGCGTCGCGATTCCATGACGCGGACCTGGACGGTCGAGGTCTGCGTTCGCAACAGGACCTCCGAGGAGATCATGAAGTTCTCCTCGCGGTCGCGGGCCGGGTGTCCCTCCGAGATGTTGAGTCCATCGAAGTTGTACTTCGCGCTTTCCACCTCCGGGCCGGAAACCCAGGAGAAGCCGAGTCGGGCGAAGGACTGGGCGATGTCTCGGATCGTCCGGGTGATAGGGTGGAGACTCCCGAGAGGCGGTGCTCGACCGGGGAGCGTGATGTCGATGGACGGGGCGGCCGCGGCCCTGGACGCCGAAAGATCTTTCTCACGCTCCCGGACGGCGGCTTCCAGCTGGCGCTTCGAGGCATTCAAGAGGCCGCCCAACTCGCTCCGGACCTCGGAGGGAAGCTTCGGAATGTACGCCAGGCCCCCTTTGATCTGCCCTCGCTTCCGGCCCAGATAGTGGTCACGAAGCTCCTTGAGGCCGGCCAGCGTGTCCGCTGCCCGGATCTCCTCCAGGGCAAGATCGGAGAGGGCCCGCAGGCCGTCTCGCATCGCCGGAATCGCTCCGTCGGGCGCCGTCGCGGCGGAGGATCGCTTCAGGACCTCTTCCCAGGTCCGCGGCCTGTCGTTCTGTGTCTCGTCTGCCATCGTGATCAACAACAATGGGGTCCACCGGCCCCGGCGTGACCCCTAGCCAGTTCAATTCCAAGAAAAACGGGGCCCATCGGACCCCGCTGTCTTCCCATGTCTCGTTTACTTACTTTGGGTGCCGACTATCCGGCCAGCGCGGTCTTCACCTGGGTCGCCAGTTGGTCAAAGGCCGCAGGATCATGGTAGGCGATCTCGGCGAGTGATTTGCGGTCGAGCTCGATCTCCGCCTTCTTCAGGCCATGAATGAACTGACTGTAGGTGATCCCACGAATCTCGGCGGCGGCGGAGATCCGGATGATCCAGAGACGGCGGAAGTCTCGCTTGCGCCTCCTCCGATCGCGGTAGGCGAACCGCATGGCCCGCTGGAGTGTCTCTCGAGCGGTGCGATAGAGGGCGTGTCGACCCCCACGGAATCCGCGGGCGGCCTTCATCACCTTCTTGTGTTTTCGATGCCGGGTGACCCGGCTACGAGCCCTCGCCATCTCTCCTCCGAATCAACCGGCCCCGAGCAGCTTTCGAGCGCGCTTATTCTCGCCGGGCGTCATGATGGCCACCTTCTTGAGCCTGCGCTTCGTCCCGCCCGACTTGCCGGACATCAAGTGGGTGCTCCCCGCTCGACGACGGAGGACCTTCCCCTTGCGGGTCAGGCGTATCCGTCTTTTTTTCACTCCCTTATGAAGTTTTTGCTTTGGCATTGGTCGGTTTCGGCTCCGTGTCCTTTTTCGTCTCGGTCTTCTGAACTCCAGCGGCCGACGGCCTGGCGGCGATGATCATGTTCATTCGCCGGCCTTCCATCCGGGGCGCCTGCTCGACCTTGGCGATTTCCTTCAGCGCTTCAGCAAACCTCGCCAGCACATCCCGGCCTCTTTCGATCCGGGCCATCTCCCTCCCTCGGAAGAGCATGTTGACCTGAACCTTGTCGCCTCGGGCCAAGAACTTCCGGGCGTGCCCCAGCTTCGTCTGAAAGTCGTGATCCTCGGTCTTCGGTCGGAGCCGAAGTTCCTTCAACTGGGAGAGGTGATGTTTCTTCTGGTGGGTCCTCTTCTTCTGTTTGTACTTGAATTTCCCGTAGTCCATGATGCGACATACGGGCGGGGTTTCCTGCGGGGCAACCTCTACGAGATCCAGCCCCGCTTCCTGTGCCAACTGCTTTGCCTTGTCCGTGTCGACGACTCCGATCTGCGAACCGTCCACGGCGATCACACGGACCTGACGGGCACGGATCCAATCGTTCACACGCATCCGTATCCGTTCGGCTATGGCGCGTATCCTCCTCGCGTAAACAGGGGCCGAGACGTCAGGACAGGGCTTTCCATCTCCGCTAGATGGTCCTCAGCCCATGCACCGGCTCGACCCTGGGTCCAGTGACCCGCAGAGCTTTCAGCATCCGCTGATCCTGGCCGAAGTCCTCCAAGTGAGAGGCAGGCGGGATGTTAACCCTGGGTGGGGGACGTGTCAACCCCGTTGGCCAGGCGCTGGGCCGGTTCTGGCCAGTCCAAGCTCCTCTAGTTGCACATCTTCGACACCCGCGGGGGCCCCGGTGAGGGGGCAGGTGGCGGCCGTCGTCTTGGGGAAGGCGATCACCTCCCTGATCGAGGCCAGTTCGAGGCACTGGGTGACCAGTCGGTCGAATCCCAGGGCTATCCCGCCATGGGGGGGCGCGCCGTACGAGAGGGCGTCGAGGAGAAATCCGAACTTCTCCTGGGCCATGGCCTCGTCGATCCCCAGGGTGGCGAACACCCGCTTCTGAACATCCCGTGCGTGGATCCGGATGCTCCCACCTCCCACCTCGGCGCCGTTGAGCACCAGGTCGTAGGCCCGGGCACGGACGTCGAGGGGTCGCTCCTCCAGGATCGCCAGGTCCTCCACGGCAGGAGCCGTGAAGGGGTGGTGACGAGCCGAGATCCGCCCCTCCGAGTCCTTCTCGAAGAGGGGGAACTCGGTCACCCAGGCGAACCGGAAGGTCTTCTTCGGGATCATGTCCAGCCGTTTTGCCATCTCGACCCGCAGGGCCCCGAGGGCCTGCGCCGCGACCGTCTCCTCGTCTGCCACAAAGAGCAGCAGATCGCCGGGTTCCGCCCCCATCCGCTCCCGGAGCGCCTGGCCCGCTTCCGCCGGGAAGTGCTTCGCCACGGGGCCTGTCAGCCCGTCCTTCTCCACCTTCGCCCAGGCGAGCCCCTTCGCTCCCGCTTCTGTGGCGAAGGGAATGAGACTGTCGATCTCCTTCCGGGACAGGCTGCCCGCCGCCCCGGGGGCGCTGATTCCCTTGATCTTCCCGCCGCTCTCGGCGACGTTCCGGAAGACCTGGAAGGGGGACTCTGCAGCCAGGTCGGTGATGTCGCAGATCTCCATCCCGAATCGCAGATCCGGGCAGTCGCTCCCGTATTTCTCCATCGCTCTGGAGTACAGGATCCGCGGAAACGGCGTGGGGATCTCGATCCCCAGCGCGGAGCCTACCGCTCCCGCCACCACGACCTCCACCAGGCCGATGACGTCGTCTTCCTCGACAAACGACATCTCCAGGTCCACCTGTGTGAATTCCGGCTGACGGTCCGCTCGAAGGTCCTCATCTCGGAAGCACCGGACGAACTGGAAATACCGGTCCACGCCCGAAACCATCAGGATCTGCTTGAAAAGCTGGGGCGACTGGGGCAGGGCGTAGAACGAGCCCGGCGCCACCCGGCTAGGGACGAGATAGTCCCGCGCCCCTTCCGGTGTGCTCTTGGTGAGAAAGGGCGTCTCGATCTCGAGAAAGCCCTCCCCATGCAGCCGCTGACGGAGGTCATGGGCGAGGCGATGTCGGAACTCGAATTTCTCCATCACGGCGGGGTTTCTGATATCCAGGTATCGGTGTTTCAGTCGCAGCTCCTGCGAGACGGAGAGGCTGTCTCTCACCTCGAAGGGCGGCGTTTCCGATCGGTTGAGGATCACCACCTGCTTCGCTCGTAGCTCGACCTCTCCCGTGGGGAGCTTGGGATTGATCTTCCCGTCGGGACGCTTCTCGACCTCTCCTCGGATCTGGACCACGTCTTCCGGTCGGAGGCTCTCCCCCACCTGATGGAGGTCGCCACCGTCTTCAGGGCGGAAGACGACCTGCGTGAACCCATGGCGATCTCTCAGATCGGCGAAAAGGACACCTTTATGATCCCTCAGCCGGTGGACCCAGCCGCACAGCTTTACCTCGCTTCCGACATCGGAAGCCCGAAGCTCGCCACAGCTATGGGTACGCAGTCCGGTCCTTGTCGACATGGGTCTTCCTCTGAACTGTGACCGAGAGAGGGCCTTCCTCGCTCGGACGGGCATCGCTGCCCGAAACCGTGCTGGAGTGCTCATCCCAGCCCCCATCTCCGATCAGGGGGACGAAGACACACGGCGTGAGCTCCTCGCGCTCGAGTTTCCCCTCGGTGCGTCGGATCAGCGCCAGCACCTGATGTTGCCTCCCCCCGACCGGCGCGGCCAGGCGTCCCCCTTCGGCGAGCTGGGCGAGGAGGGCGGCCGGTATCTCGCGCACTCCCGCCGCGAGGAGGATCACGTCGTACGGAGCGTATCCCGGGAGGCCATGAGAGCCGTCTCCGACGATCACTTCCACGTTCGCCGCTCCGACGGAGCGCAATGCTTTCACCGCCCCATCGGCCAGCGCTCGGATCCGCTCGACAGTGTACACCTTCAGCGCCAGGCGGGCGAGAATGGCGGCCTGGTACCCGGAGCCGGCGCCCACCTCCAGAACGACGTCTCCATCCTCCGGTCGAACGGAGTCGATCATGGCCGCGACCATGTACGGCTGACTGATCGTCTGCCCGTGCCCGATCGGCAGGGGATTGTCAGCGTACGCCTCGCGGCGGAACCGCTCTTCGACAAAGAGGTGTCGAGGAACATCCTCGAACGCCTCGAGGATCCTCGGATCACTTACCCCCCGAGCGCGGATCTGGGTCCTCACCATCCGGCGTCGCCATCTCGTCTCCCGATCGCGCATCTGCCTATCCCGGAAAGAACAGGAACGGATAGTGGACCCCGAAAGTCCACCCCAAGGGCCGCGCCGGGGCCAGCGAGCTCCGGAAGAATTTCGTCATCAGCTGCCGCTGCTCATCGCCGAGCCGGAACGTCCAGGACAGTCGGAGCGACGCCACCTTCTCCAGGGCCACGGGCCCTTTCGGTCGGAAGTCGATCTCGAAGGTGACGGTGGCTCCCGGAGGCGCTCGAAGCACCGTGGCCCGGTCCGCCTCTGTCATCTCGGGTTCGAAAGGTCGGTCCTCGTCGTCCAGAATGCGAAGGGAATCCTGCTCGAGCACGAAAGGGTACTTCGATCCGTTGCGGCAAGTAAGCCGCACCCGGATGCCGGGCCCCATGTCCCGCTCTCCCTCGCTGCGGAACCACCCGCGCACGGTCCAGCGTATCCGGACGCGGCTCCAATCAGACTCCTCACCCTTCGGAAGCCCGAGGCCCGGTTCGGACAGGACCCGCGTCTCCACCGGGACGAAATCGATTCTATGAGTGGTCTGGCACGCGGTGACCTGCCCGAGGAAGAACAGGGCCCACCCGACCCAGGCCGGGCGTATGGTCAGGTTTCTCGTCATGAAGTTGCCAGGAGGCAGGGACCGGTGCGCCTTGCAGCGCAGAATGGAAGTTAGAGGAAGTCCTCTTTGGGGTCGTCTTCGTCCTCCTCGTCCTCCTTCTCCC
>JAPUJT010000082.1 GCA_027296055.1 Planctomycetota bacterium
CTCTCCCACCGAGGCCAGGTACCCCATGATCCCCCCGGCGAACGAATCGCCCGCTCCTGTCGGGTCGACGACCTTCTCGGTCGGGAAGGCGGGCAGGAGGTAGATCCCGTATTGCGAGATCACGATCGCTCCATGCTCTCCCTTCTTGAGGAAGACGGCCTTCGGTCCCATCTCGATCAGCGCCTTCCCCGCCGACACGAGATTGCGCTGACCGGTGAGCAGCCGGATCTCATCATCGTTGAGCGTGATCGCATCGACCTTCTTCAGGAGGTCTACCAGGGCCTCCCGCTCCGTCTCGATCCAGAGATCCATCGTGTCCACAAGGACGAACTCCGGGTTATCGACCCCCCAGAGGACGCTCGCCTGCGTCACGGGGCTACCGTTCCCCAGGAAGACGAACCGCGAGTCTCGGTACTTTTCCGGAATGTTGGGCTGGTAGCCCTCGATCACGTTCAGCTCGACGGAAATCGTCTCCCGCTGGTTCATATCCTCCGCGTACCTGCCGGACCATCGGAACGATCGACCTTCCCGCACTTCGAGACCGTCGAGGTCGACATCACGTGTCTTGAGGAATTCGAGCTGGGCGCTGGGGAAGTCCTGGCCGATAGCGGCAACGAGCCTGACACGGGTGAAGAGGGATGCCACAGCGGCAAAATGAGTCACGCTCCCTCCGAGGACGTCCTCGACCTTACCCCCGGGCGTCTCGATCGTGTCGAGGGCGACGGTTCCCACTGCGAGAAGCGGCATCTTTTGCTCCTTTCGGGGTCAGGTGATGAGGATTCCGGCGTACCCTACGACCGAGTCATGATCGCCGGTTTCCTCTCCGCTGGTGCGGTAGCTGACGAGTCGGGCGGACGAGGCGCCGAGCCCATTCGCCGCCTTCAGCGCCGCCACGCTGGGTGAGCTGCCACACATCGAGATAGCCCTCTCTGCAACCACCCGGTGAAGTCCCTCCGGATTCAGCTCGAGGATCTGATCGATGGCCAGCTGATCTTTCGCTTTGGCCACATCATGAGGTTCGTAGTGCGTCATGTCGGACGAGGACAGGATCACGACGGCGCCGGGCCGCCCTCCCAGCGCCCTGGCGATCCCCTCTCCTGCGTTGATCAACACCTCGAGCCGACGGGTGGCGAAGATGATCACCGAAATCCGGACGTCGGGCCGTCTCGATTGAAGGAAGGGGACCTGCACCTCCGCGCAATGTTCCCGGGCGTGAGCGACCGTGTCCTCTTCCAGCCCCGGGACCTCCGCGAGGAGCGATCGATTCAACTCCTCCGAGATCCCCACCTCGCCCAGCGGGGTCGCCCAGCTTCCTTCCGGATAGAGGGACAGCACCGCCCCTCGACCTGTGTGATTGGGACCGAGGATCAGGACCTCCTCGGGGATTTCCATCGCCGAGATCACTTTCCCCACCACGGGCCCCGAATAGATGTACCCGGCGTGTGGGACGATCGCGGCGATCACGGTAGCCCGCTCGGGAACAGCCTCGCTGTAACTGTCTATCGCGGAGCGCAGTTCGACAGGGTCCCCGGGATAGAATGTGCCGGCCACGGCCGGCTTGCGCGTGCCCATCTCGCCCCATGATAGGGGAGGAAAAGGGGACAGTCACCTTTTTGCTGGATAGGGGTGACGTTCCCGCAGACACCGAAGAGGTGGCCGCCGCCAATTTACGTGTCCCCCTGATGACTCTCGATGGCCCCCTTGATGGTGGAGAGGAGGCCATCGATCGTGTGGGGATCGGCCTCGAAGTGGACCTCGAGGCCCTGCTCGCGAACCGCCGCGCTCGTCTCGGGACCGATCGTGGCGATCCTCGGGGGCGGGGATGCGCGGCGGATCTCGTCGCCAGGGACCTGTCGGACGAAACCGCGAACGGTCGAAGCGCTGGTAAAGGTGATGATCGTCACCTCGCCCTGACGGAGCGCCTCCCGGGCGCGATCCGCCGCTCCTTCTTCCGGGACGGTCCGGTAGGCGACGACTTCCGTCACCACCCCACCCTCTCTTCGCAGGACATCCGGAAGGATCGGATTCGCCCGCTCGGCTCGCGGCAGGAGGAACCGCGCCCCTCGAGCTGCCGCAGAAAGGTCATGCGCCAGGGTATCCACACGAAAACTCTCCGGCATATGCTCGACCTTCACGCCGATCTGCTCGAGCGCCGAGCGCGTGCCCGGGCCGACCACGGCGAGACGGCAGGTCGCCAGGGCACTCGCCGCCCCGGCACCGAGGCAGCGTATCACTTCCTCCACGCCGTTTATGCTCGTGAACACGATCCAATCGAATCGATCGAGATGGAGAAGGGCATCTTCCAGCGGAACCGGATCATCCGGAGGCAGGATCGAGATCGCCGGCGCTTCGATCACCCGCGCCCCGAGAGACGCCAGCGGTTCGGACAGTTCGGCGGCCTGGCGCTTCGGACGCGTGACGACGACGCACTGTCCGGATAGCGGTCGATCGGATGACGACCCTGTCATCCTTCTCCCCCCGTGAGGATCTTCTCTGCTCCCTGCTCTCTCAGCGCGTCCGCGGCTCGCTCCCCCAGCAGGGTCGCCCTGGCAACGGGTCCCTGGACTTCCGCCCGGAACTCGACGTCGCCGTCCACCGACCAGACTCCGGCGACAAGGGTCAGCGCTCCCTCGTCGGCTCGCGCCGAGGCCCCGATGGGGGTTCGACACCCTCCACCCAGGGCCCGCAGGCAGGCCGTCTCCGCCTCGACCTCGTTCCAGGCGGAGGCATCTCCGATCTCCGAGAGGATCTCCAGGACCTCCTCATCGCCCTCTCGAATCTCCACGCCGATAGCCCCCTGGCCCGCCGGTGGTAGAAAGCGATCCGGCTCGAGCACCTCGGCGATCTCCGACTCGAGGCCGAGACGGATCAAGCCAGCGTAGGCGAGTATCGTCGCGTCACACTTCCCCTCCCTCACCTTCCGGATCCGTGTCTCGATATTTCCCCGCAGGGGAACGACATCCAGATCGCGCCGCCATCGCAGGACCTGGGCCCGCCGCCGGGGAGATGAGGTGCCTATTCGACTTCCACGAGGAAGCCCATCCAGTGCCTTGCCTTCTCTCGATATGAGGACATCACGAGGGTCGACCCGGTCCGGTAGAGGACCGAGTCGCAGCCCGGAAGGAAGATCGACCGGGAGATCCTTGACGCTGTGGATGGCCATATCGACATCGCCGGTCCGGAGGGCCTCTTCCAGATCGGCGGTGAAGAGACCCTTACCCCCGATCTCGGGGAGCGGACGATCCTTCATCCGATCACCCTGGGTGGAGATGACACGTATCTCGAACGAGCGATCGGGATGAAGGGCGACGAGTGCGGAGTGGACGGATTCGGTCTGGGCGATGGCGAGGGGGCTACCGCGAGTGGCGATACGGATGGTCCTGGGACTCAAACGGGCTCCGATTCGGCCTTGGGCAAGCTCGCCCCATTCGATGAGAAGAGGCCACGGACCAGCTCCGCCAGCTCCTTCCGCACCTCCTCCTCCTCCCCACTCCGGAGCGCCTGGATCGGCGAATGAAGGATCTTTCCTGCCAGCCGGGAGGCCAGCGAGTCGATCGACGCGGCGTCATCCTCGGCGAAGAGCGGGCTCCCCGGGACGGACCGGGTCAGCTCTTTCCTTATCAGGGTGTGAAGATCACCCTGCAACTGCTGGATGATCGGTCCGAGCGAGAGCCGGGCCTGGAGGGCCAGGTAGGCTTCCACCTGTTCGTCGACGATCTCTTCCCCGGCCGCGACCTCTCGGCCGCACCCCTCCATGTTCAGGCTGACCACTCGATCCAGGTCGTCGACATTGTAGAGAGAGACGTCCCCGATCCCCTGGACCTCCGGAGCGATATCACGAGGTAGAGCGATATCGAGATAGACCTGCGGAGCGTGGCGCCGCTTTCGCATCGCCTGCTGGACGTCTTCCACTCCGATGATCGGGTGTGGGGCCGAAGTCGAGGAGACCACGATATCCACTTCGAACAACCTCGGAATCATCTCTTCGTAGGAGACGACCTCACCGCCGAATCGGCCGGCGAGCTCCTCGGCCCGATCGAGGGATCGATTCACGACGAGGAGCCGCCCCACTCCCTGCCGGGACAGGTGGCTCAGGGTCACCTTGCCCATTTCCCCGGAGCCGATCACCATCGCGACCTTCGAGCGGAGGTCCTCGAAGATCTTGCCGATGAAACTGATCCCGACCGAAGCCACGGAGACCCCGAGGGAACCTATCCGCGTCCTCGTGCGCACATCCTTGCCCACCTTCAGGGCCTTCTGGAAGAGCAGATTGAGGGCCTTCCCGGTGTGGCCGGCCGTCTTGGCCCGCTGGTAGGCTCCCTTGACCTGAGACAGGATCTGCGACTCTCCTATGACCTGGGAGTCGAGGCTGGAGGCGACCCGGAAGAGATGGCGCACCGCCTCTCGCCCGCGGTAGACGTAGAACCTGTCGCGGATCAGGTCTCTCGGAACCTCGTGAAAGTCACAGAGGAACCTGGTGAGCGGCTCCGCTGACCCGTCCTCCTCGAGCGTCGCGTAGATCTCGACGCGGTTGCACGTGGAGAGGATCACCCCCTCCTCGTGCCCGGTGGACTCACGAAACCGGCGAAGGCCTTCCGGCAGGCTCGTCGACGTGAAGGCGAGGCGTTCGCGGATCGATACGGGGGCCGTGCGGTGGCTCAGACCAACGAGTATGATCGATGGATCGGGAGCGCGGGCGCTCAAGACCCGCCTCCGTCGCCGATGATGCGGTGATGGACTACGTTGGCGAGGAGCCCTGGCTGCACGTCCATTTTCCTTCCCCTGGATCTCGCTACGGCGCTGGCAGGCGCAGCTTAGCCGGAGTATTTGTGGGGACCCTCCCCCACGTGCCGAATCGGTCTGGGGGCGCGGATCGTATCTACGGCTCCCCAGGGTGTCAACCGTCAGCGCACCCCCATCGGACCGAGCAACTTGTATGCCAAGTACTTACGGCCTGGCGGAGGCCTTGATCTCGGACGCCGCCTCTGATATACAGTCCCCGTCCGAACCCTTCGCGAATTGCCTTTGAAAACCGAAATACTCAAAATCGACCCCAAGGCCTACCAGCTCCCCGATCTGGAGCGTCCGGCGGCCATCCTGAAGGAGGGGGGCCTGGTGGCCTTCCCGACGGAGACGGTCTACGGTATCGGCTGCGACGCCCACAACCCTGATGCCGTCTCCCATCTCTGCAAGGTCAAGGGCCGACCCAAGGAAAAGCCTCTCAGCCTCCATGTCGCAAGCCGAGATGTCATAATCAGATACGTCAAATCCGTGCCACACATGGCCGAGATCATGATGGACAGATTCTGGCCTGGCCCATTGACGATCATCTTTCCGGGCAACGCCGATAAGGGCGTTGGCATCCGCTTTCCCGCCAACCGCCTGGCGCAGGACCTGATCCGGCTGGCGGAGGTGCCAATCGCCATGCCCTCGGCGAATTTTTGGGGCGAGGAGGCCCCCGGTGAGGCAGGGAAAGTGATCCAGGACTTCGAGGGGAAGATCGAGATGATCATCGATGGCGGCCCCTGCGAGCTCAGTGAGCCGTCCACGGTCGTGCGGGTCGACGACCGCTCCTGGGAGGTCTTGAGGGAGGGGATAATTTCCCAGGACATGATCAGAAATCTCGTCTGCAAGACGATCCTGTTCGTCTGCACCGGGAATTCGTGTCGAAGCCCCATGGCGGAGGGGTTGCTCAAGAAGGCGGTTGCGGAACGGCTGGGGTTGGAGCCGAACGAAATCATCAATCTTGGTTACCGAATCCTCTCCGCCGGGACGTCTGCCTTTCAGGGGAGCCGGGCGAGTCAGCCCGCGATCAAGGTGATGAAGGAGATGGACGTCGACATCTCCTCCCACGCCGCACAGCCGATCACACTGGACTTGATGGAAGAGGCGGATTTCGTCTACGTGATGGGCCACAACCACGCGCTGATCCTGAAGGAATGGATGCCGGAGATCGCCCGCAAGGTACGGATGATGCATCCCGACGGTATCGATGATCCGATCGGGATGCCGATCGAGCACTATCGGTCCTGCGCGGCAAAGATCGATGAGCAGATGGACCAGGTGCTCGATCAGCTGGACCTGCCGAAGACTCCCCAGGCCCCCGAGGATAAGGACGGATGAGCGAAGCTTGGGAAACGATTCTCCAGGAGACCTCGCTCGGGAAGCGTCTCACTCCCGATGAAGCAGCCCTTCTCTACCGCTCGGCGCCCTTCCGCGCCCTCGGCCGTGCGGCCCGGCGGCGTCGGATCGAGCGCGTCGATCCGGGGAAAGTCACCTATCTCATCGATCGGAACATCAATTACACGAACGTCTGCATCACTGACTGCCAGTTCTGCGCCTTCTATCGCCCCCCGGGGCATGACGAGGCGTACACCCTCTCCAACGAGCAGATCGGCCGGAAGATCGAGGAGACGCTGGCGATCGGGGGCACGCGGATCCTGATGCAGGGGGGGCATCACCCCGACCTTCCGCTCACCTGGTACACCGACCTCCTCGGCTGGATTCGAGCGCACTTTCCCGCGATCGAGATCGATGCCTTCTCCCCATCGGAGATCGATCACATCGCCTCCCTGGAGAGGATCACGATCCTGGAGACCCTGGAGAGGCTCAAGGAGGCCGGTCTGGCGGGACTCCCCGGGGGGGGCGGAGAGATGCTGGACGATGAGGTCCGTCGGCGGGTGAGTCCCAAGAAGCAGGACGCCGCCGGTTGGCTGGAAGTGATGCGTCGAGCCCAGGCCATCGGTCTCGCCACGACCTGTACGCAGGTGATCGGATTCGGCGAGACTCTCGAGCAGAGGATCGGCCACCTATCTCGACTTCGCGACCTGCAGGACGAAAGCCAGGCGGAGCACGGAAACGGTTTCATCGCCTTCATCGCCTGGACGCTGCAGACGGCGAACACCCCCCTGGCGAGCTCCGCCCAGAAGCGGACCTACGGCGCAACGGGCGGCGAATACCTACGGCACGTGGCCGTCTCCCGACTCTTCCTGGACAATGTCGATCACATCCAATCCTCGTGGCCCACCCAGGGCGAGCGGGTGGCCCGCATGGCCCTCGGATTCGGGGCGGACGATTTCGGAAGCACGATGCTGGAGGAGAACGTCGTCTCCTCCGCCGGAACGACCCGCTGTTCGATGTCGGAGGCTGAGATCTGTACGCAGATCCGCCGGGCGGGGTTCAAGCCGGCGCAGCGCGACACGCGGTACCAGCTCATCAATTCGGAAGTGCAAGCCTGATCAAGCCTTCCGACGATTTCCAGGTTCGGTGCCCGTCATGAAACTCACCGATCTTGTGACTGATCCTGGTTCTCGTCGGTCTTGTTCGGATCGGTGTAGGGGTAGTTGTTCGCCTCGAGGGTCTGCAGGGCGACGTCGAGCCAGACGTCCTCGAAGGGGACATCATTCCGGGCGTAAACGCGGAAGACGTGGTATCCGATGTCCGTCTCGATGACCTCGCTCAGCTTCCCCGACTCGGCGGCGAGCATCGCGTCGATCAGCTCCTCCGGGTAAGAGATTCGATCTGCATAGCCGATCTCTCCCAGGTCTCCCGCGGCGTTTGCGGGCGTGCGCTGGTAGTCCCAGATTCCGATGGCGAGGTCGGCGAACGACTTGCCTTTCTCGAGGCGTGAGCGAAGCTCTTCCGCCTCGCCCCGCGCAAGGTCCTTGGCCTCGCGCTCGAGATCGGTGGGCAGGAAGCTCGGCGTGGCCTGGAACTGGATGTGTCGTAGGTGGAACACGTCGCCCTTCCTGTCCTCCACGAGGAACAGGTGGTAGCCGTCGTCCCCCTTCAGGGGTCGGGTGTAGCTCCCCACCTGCGTAGCGACGATCCCGCGAGCGACTTCATCCCCCCAGGCGGCGGCGAGCACGTCCCGACTCCGGGGGGGAGTCCATCCGCCATCTTGCGCGCTGGAGTCATCGTAGGAGAGTTTCTGGGCCAGTTCGGCGAACGGCTCGGAGTTACGGAGTCGAGCATAGGCGTTCTCCGCATTCTGGAGCGCCTCCTTCATCGCCACCCGGACCATCGGATAGACATACTCGTCGTCCCTCCGAGTCTGGTTCAAGACCCTCTCTCCCACGAAGGGAGCGTTCAGCCGAACCACGATCTGCCGCACTCGAACCTTGTTCCGGAAGTGCTTCTCGTACGTGGCGCTCAGGGCCTCGTCGCCCAGCCCACGCGCGCGGAGGAGGAGTTCCGACTGCCACCTCCTCTGAAACTCGTCCTGGGCCGTTGCCCCCATCGACTTGCTGAGCTGCGCCTGCTTCAGCGCGAACTCGGCTGAATCCGCGTCCTCTTTCTCCAGCGCCTCGGCCAGCATCGCCCTGTACCGGATCCGATCCGTCATCACGTTGGTGAGACGCAGCCCCTCGGAAATTTTGAACGACTGGTAGATCACCGAGAACGGGGAAGGAATACCCTTCAGGTATCGATTGGTTCTGTTGATAAAGTCGGACTCGATGACGGTGTAGCCCCTCTCCTCGGCCACCTCCTTCAGGGACCTGCCCTGCTCCTCCACCTCTTCTCGTACCTGCTCCAGGCGCCGCATGGCTACGTCGAGCGCCTCCTCGTTGGAATAGTCCTTCTTCACATCCGAGATCACATCGACCAGATCGGAGCTCCCGCCGCGCGTCTTCTTTTTCATACGGAGGATGAACTTCGCTTCGGAGTGCTGATTCTCGATGACGTCCGTGAGATCGGCATCCTTCGCCCCTCGCAGAAACGTCCGGAGCTTGGGGGCCTGGATATCGTCGTGGGAACTGACGCCGGAGAAATCGAGAGGCTCCGGCTTCTCGAGAGCGAGGCCATCGGAGATGACCCGGTACAGCTCGAAGTCCTGCGGATTGCCATCCTTCTTGTCCTTATCCATCTCCTTCTTCACCGCCTTGATGTCGTCCGTCGCCAGCTGGGTCGCATCCTCCATCCGGATCGCCAGGACGATCTCATCCCGCACCTCTTCCAGCGGGCGATATCTGTCCTCCTGAGGTTTCCCTGGTTCCTCTTCCTTCGAATCCTCCTCCTCAGGCCTCGACTCCTCAGGGTCCAGCTTGAATTCGTTCCGGCGTATGTCGTACTGATCCTGGATCTCCTCGTCCGTCGGCTCCTCGGTCTTCGACAGGTAGTCCTTGTAGCGGGCGATCAGGTACTCGACCTCGTACTTCTCCTGCTTCCGATAGGAGCCCTGGAAGAGGTTCTTCTCCTCGACGTACCTCTGCCGATGTGAGACGAGCGCATTTTCTACATCGGAGCGGATCAACTCCAGAGGTGGGACCCTGGCCTCCGTGATCCCGGTGGCTCGCACCAGCAGCCAACCGCGATCCGCATCGATCGGGCCCGTGACCTTTCCGACGACAAGGCTATCGAGCTGCAGGGCGAGCGTCCCCGAGCCGAACTCCTCGCTGTCTCGCACCTCATCCGGACCCAGAGACTGACGGGTGATCAGCTCGAGGAGCAGCCGGTCCCCGGACTTCGCCGCTGCGAGGAGATCTGCGAGCGGCGTCTTCGCCCCCTTCGAGGCGAGGCCCTCCAGGACCGTCTGGCAGCGCTTCTCGGCTGCCTCGGCGGTCAAGGCCTGCGCGATCTGCTCCTTCATCTCCTCGACGGAATAATAAACGGACCCCGTCTCCGGGTCTTCTTCACCCGGAGGCCTGGCGAAAGTCTCCTGGTGTTCCTCGTAGTAGTTCTCGATATCGTCATCCGACTGGACCTCGGCCGGGACCTTCGAGGCGTCGGCGAGGAGGATCTCCACATTCACCCGGGCGGTCCGCCGGAACCGATCCCCCCATCGCTCGTACGCCCCTCGCACGGCACGCTCCGTGTCGGCCGCGGCGTCCTTCTCCACCTGAGCGCGAACTTCTTCGAACTCGACCTCGTCCTCGATCTTCTCGGCGACCCGGAAGAGATAAACGTACTTATCTTGCTGCCACGGGAAAGAGATGTCCCCGCGGAGTCCGTCCATGAGCTGGATGAAGTCGTCCGGCTCGAACTCTTCCTTCCTGGCAAGGTCCTCCAGCGAGATCGGTTCCCCTGTCTCCAGATACTCGAGGTCGCCGGTGACCTCGTCCTTCATCACAAACTCTTCCTTGGCGCGACGCTTCTTTTCCAGCTCGTTCCTGATTTCCGTCAGGGCCGACCTCGTTGCGCCGGCATCGTCACCCGCCGGCCCCCTCGCGTACTCGATGCGGTACCGCGTTGGCTGGGAGTAACGCTCCCGGTTCCGCTCGAAATAGTGGAGAAGATCTTCCTGATGGAGCTCCTCCACGTCCGATTCCATCTGCTCCCGGACCTCGGAGAACGCCAGTTCCCGCTCCGGTTGGGCGTCGGCGACCCGGTAGAGATACGCGCCGCTCTCGATGACGGCGCCGACATCTCCCAGCGCCCCTTTCCCCTCCTGGAGCGCGTCGTCGAAGACGGTCTCGAGCCCGATCTCGGGGAGATCCCGGAAGGCATCCAGGGCGAGCAACTCGGTCGTCTTCGCCTCGAGGCCCGCCTTCTCCTTCGCCACGGCCGACAGCTCCCCTTCTTCGGATGAGAGTTGCTCCCGGATTTGCTCGAGGACCACGCTGGCCTTCTTCTCTCTACTCTCTTCTCTCACCTGGCCCTGGATCTCCTCGGATACGTCTTCGAGCGGGCGAGTCTCTCCCGTCTCCGCGTCCATGAAGTCCTCGGCGTTCGCTTCGTAGTACGCTTGCACTTCCTCATCCGTCGGGTCATCGACCTCGACGTCCTGATAGGGAAGGAAAACGTACTCCACGGCCACCCGCGCCGGATCGAGAAGCGTCTCGCGGCTTCGCTCGTAGTAGTCTTCCGGGCTTTCCTCGAGGACGAAATCTACCTGGCGGAGGAACTGCTTCCCCTTCAGAGCGACGACGGCGATCTTCTTCTTCTGGTTCTCCCTCTGGTATCGCTCATAGATTTCTTCTGGATCGGCGCGGCCCGCCCGACGGACCAGATCGTTGAGCTTCTCCAGCTGGATCTCCTCGCGCAGAAAACTCTCGAAATTGGAGAGCCCCGTCTTCCCGCCGAGCCAGGTTTCGTAATCCTGCCGGTCGAACTTCACCCTGCTCTTCTCTGCGGGAAACAGCCGCGCCCATGCGGAATCCCTGCCCGAGGCGGGCAAGGACCGGATTCGAGTGAAGACCTGCCGGGAGGCGATCAGGTCCGAGTAGAAATCCTTCGCCCGGTCTCCCACTTCGATGATGGGAACTTCGATGCCGGCGCTCTCCGCCTGCTGGAGCAAAACGTACCGGTCGATCGCGTCGCGCTCGGTCGGCATCTGATCGCGTAGCCCGAAGTTCGTGAGCGAGAGGAGGAGCTGGTTGTAGGCCCCTCGCAGGTGGATCATTTCTCCCCGGACCCTATGAACGTCGAACTTTTCCCCCGCCACCGTGTAGTACGCCAGTTCCTGAGAGCCGCCGAGCACCGCCATGATGACCGTGGGAAGTCCCAGGATCAGGGCGAGGATCGGCATCGTGGAATAGAAGATCACTTTCTGGTTTTTTCTGAACCATCCAATCATGGTGTCACTCTTTCGAGGCCTGGGGTAGCGGCCCCGGCTTCGCTCCTTCCCGTTCCCATTCACCCTTCGGAAGGTCCTCCAGCCTCTTCAGGCCGAAGACCTCCAGAAATCTCTTCGTGGTCCCGTAGAGCAGCGGTCGTCCCAGAGTCTCGGCCTTCCCGACGATCTTGACCAGCCCGCGCTCCAACAATCTTCTCAGCAACTCCCCCGAGTTCACCCCCCGGATCGCGTCGACCTCCGCCCGGGGGATGGGCTGCTTGTAGGCGACGATCGCCAGTGTCTCCAGAGCGGCCGGGCTCACCCGGTCATCCCTCTTGGGGGCCCTAACCTTGAGGACCCAGGCAGAGTAGTCGGGGTTGGTGACCATGCGGAATCCCCCCGCCACCTCCTCGATCTCCATCCCCCTCGATCCCTTCTGGTAGTCCTCCGTGAGGACGGCCAAGGCATCCTTGACCCGTTCCGAGGCCGGCTTGCCGATGGCGGACCGCATCTTTCTCAGAGGCACCGGGTCGGATGAGGCGAACAGAATAGCCTCGAGGATCCGCTTCACCGTGTCCATGTCGTCCGGGGCGGTCGACGCTTCGGCGGGGGCGGCTTCCCTGTCGTTGTCGCCGGAGATCTTTTCCGGCTCGGTCATCTCGTTGTTCCCCTCTCCTCGCCAGAGATCACGACCTCGATCCCTTCCCGGAGAGACTGGACGAACCGGGTGAGAGCCTCGCGGGGCACCGGCCCCTCCACGGCCTCCATCCGGAGCGCCTCCTTCACCTCCTCGAACGGCCTCTCCTCGCCCGACCGGTCGTCGAGCCGGAGGATGTAATGTCCCAGATCTCCCTCGACGGGGCTCGACAGCTCACCCTTTTTCATCTTCGCCAACGCCGCTTCGACGCGCGCCGGAAGGGTCCCGCCGCCGAGACGAACGGGGGGGATCTCGCCTCCCCGCCGCGAGCTACCGTGGCTCGATTCCTGAGCCGCCACCGTGGCGAAGTCCGCGCCCATCCCGAGGTCCTTCAGGACCCGCGCGGCGCGGCGCCTGGACGCCTCGAGGATGTTCTCGCGAATCTTCGGGTCGAGACGGCCGTACAGCACCGTCAGCCAACCCGGCTGCTTGCTCAGTTCCTTGTAGGACCGTATCAGGATGTGACGAGCCCGGACCTCATCCTTCCTCTTCTCCATCGTTTGGATCAGATGATAACCATATTCCGACTCGACGGGACCCATTATCTCGCCTTCGGCCAGGGAAAAGGCGGCCTCCTCCAGGGCGGGATCGAACCGACCTGCCCGGAAGAAGCCAAGGTCCCCGCCCACCGGGGAGTCGGCCGATTCCGAGAGCTCCTGGGCCAGGGAGTCGAACGACTCCCCCGCCTCCAGTCGCCCCTTCGCCTCCAGGATCTTGTCGCGCGCCCAACGGTGAGCCTCCTGGCTCAAGGCCGCGTCCTCGCGCACCAGAATCACACGGGTATGGTACCGGATGCCGTATCGCCGCTGGTACATCTCCTGGAGCCCCTCAGCGCTGGATCGATCTTCCCTGACCATCTTCTCGAGGCAGACCTGCACAGCCGCCTCCTCGGGCAGGACTTGCCCTTCGTAACTGTCAAGATCGATCCCCTGCCCCTGGAGCCATGGAAAGAAGTTCGGGTCTTCTCGGTTCCTCCGGATCATACGCGCCACCCAATCGGCCCTCTCCTCTTCTGTCGCCTCGACGCCTCGCTTCGCCGCCTCGGCCAGAACGAGCCGGTCGCCCACGAAGCGCTCCAGGGCCCGACCGCCGAATTTGTTCAGGAGATAGTCCTCGTATTCCCTGCGCGTCACCTCCCGGTCGCCGATCCGGAGGTAGACGTCATCCGGGTCCGCCGCGGGAGCTTGCGCCAGGGCGGTCTCGGCGGAGAGACACCCGATCAGAGCCATGGCCCCGACCGTCCAGTACTGCAGTTTATGCATACTCCAGACCGCCGAAGCTGTCGCGGAAGATGTTGTAGAGGGCGCTCCAGGCGGACGCCGAGTCTCCAGCGCCACCGTTCATCTCCTGACGCAATCTGTTTCCATGCGAGACATAGATCAGGTACGACTCTGCCAGGAACTCGTTGATCGATGCCCTCTGGTAGATCTTCCGGGCCTTCCCATCCAGGAGGAATTCCACTCCGATCAGGGCGTCCTCCTTCGACAGGACCTGGAACACCTCCGCGAGGCGACGACGTTCGGCCTTCGGGAGACGCCTCTCGTGGGCATGCCCCAGCTCGTGCAGGAGCAGGCCAGCGAAGGTCCGTCGCGCGCCCTTCACGGCAAAATCGTACATCATCACGCAGGCGTCGTCGTAAGCGGACGCCTTGGCGCTGTCCGGACCCCAGCCGCCCAGCTGTATCGCGCTGATCTCCTTCCCCGACAGGTGCTCGAACGGCAGGAACGAGAAGATCTCGAAGGCGATCCGATAGACGTTCCCGAAGTTGTCCTGATACGCTCCGTCCTTGTCTCGGCCGGAGCCGAGGAGCTCCGTCCCCGACCGGTCGAGGAGATCTTGCAGCTTCTCGAACGCCGCCCGATCCTCCACGTACGGCAGACCGTCCCGTTCCCGCCAGGCAAGATAGGCGTTGTGCGCTGGCTCCCCGACCGGATACCAGATCGACGAGGTCCCGCCCTTGATATTGCCGCCCATCCGATAGGAGCCGTTGAAAAAGGTGACCCGCTGTCCGAAGCGGAACTCTTGCTCCAGCTTCTCGGTGAGGTCGGGGATCTCGCCCACCAGAGTCTTCCACGGCCGTCCCAGCTCGGCGACGGCTTCCGTTGTCTCGGAATAGTCCATACCGATACTCGATCCGTTCGGGAGAGTCGTTCTCCGTCGCGCCGTTCGGCGGTTCTCCTTTCCGGCAGGAACCCGTCCGGTCAGGAGCTTCGCCCGCGGGCATTTCGCTTTTTCGGTGCGAGGTAGTCGAGCAGGAGGATCAGGGTTTTCCGCATCTCCGGGCGACTCACGATCATGTCGAGAAAGCCGTGCTCGAGGAGGAACTCGGAACGCTGGAAACCTTCAGGGATCTCCACTTTCAGCGTCTGCCGGATCACGTTGGGGCCGGCGAATCCTAGCAGGGCGTTCGGCTCGGCCATCACGATGTCCCCGAGCGCGGCAAAGGACGCCATCGCCCCGCCCATCGTCGGGTTCGTCAACACCGAGACGAAAAGGCCTCCGGCCTCGTCGAGTCGGGAGATGGCGGCGCTCGTCTTGGACATCTGCATCAACGAGAGGACCCCCTCGTCCATCCGAGCCCCACCGCCGGAGCCGGAGACGAAGATGAAGGGAACCTCGGCCCGAGTGGCCATCTCGATGCCGCGGGTGATCTTCTCTCCCACGACCGATCCCATGCTACCCCGGAGAAAGCGAGAATCGCTCACCCCGAAGATGATCTCCCGCCCCTCCAGCTTTCCCGTCCCGACAATCGTGGCGTCCTTGAGACCCGTCAGGGCCTGGGCCTCCTTCAACCGCTCCCGATACGAGCGGCGCGCGCTGAAATTCAGCGGATCCGTCGGGGCCAGATCCTCGAAATGCTCCACGAAAGAATTCTCGTCGAGCAAGATCGAGATCCGTTCGCGGCCCGATATCTCGAAATGGAAGTTACACTCGGGGCAGACCTGAAGCCGCTCCTCGACCAACCTCTTGTACTGGGAGTTCTCACAACCGAGACAGCGGATCCAGAGCCCGCTCGGCATCTCTTTCTTTTTCCGGAAGCCGATCCTTCGGAATCCGTCCCAGGCCACGGTTCTCCCTCCTTCAGGGCTGCTGGCCCCTCACACCAACCGGCTTGTTCTTCTTCCCCGGGTAACATTCCGCCGCCCTCTTCTTGAGGGCACGTATCGCATGGGCGGGATCCTGCGCTCGAAGTATTGCCGTTCCCGCGACGATCACGTTGGCGCCCGCCGCCGCGGCGAGGCC
>JAPUJT010000083.1 GCA_027296055.1 Planctomycetota bacterium
CCCGCCCCCGCCGTGCAGTCGAGGATCACGTCCCCGAGGCTCGGGCGGAGGAACCGGAGTACCTCCTGGAGCATCACCGGACTTCGCCGGGACTCCTCCTCCTTCTCTTTCGGCAGATTCCGGGGGAGACTTTTTCTCTCCCCCTCTCGACGGCGCCTCACCTATCATCCCCCTCACTTGCGGTCCCGAGTGCCTCGATGGCCCTCTTCAGGTGGGGACTGGGCTCGATCTCCCCGACATCCGGGTCGGAACGGAGTAACCGCTCGTATCTGGCCTGCAACTCCCGGATCGCCGCGGCGGTCCTTCTGATCTCGTCCTCCGGCCATGGAGTGGGACGAGACAGCAGCGTGCGCACGCGGGAGATGGCCCCGCGGCCGTCTTGTGAACGTACTCTGTGGGGTGCTTCGCGAGGGGGGATGAGACCCTGAGGTGGCATTCCTGGAATCCCCCTTTCCTGGTCCGAAAGCATGGGTCTTCCGGCTGGCGAGGAAAGAGAGGATCCCTGGGAGAATCCCTTGCCGGATCGATTGAATGGACTCTAAGAATCGCCTGCCCGGCCGGGCGGTCGGGAATCGGAACTCGGACGCGTCACCCGCGGCAGGCCTGGAGTGACGCTATCGGGCCTCTGCCTCCTCCAGCGCCGCCACGAGGCGGGGGGCCGGTGGAAGCCTCTGACTGTCCTTGCGAACCGTTCGGAGTCTCTGTCCCTCGAGCGAAATGTTCTGCCCGAGGGTCAAGGTCCGGATCGGTGTGTAGGCCAACTTGCCATCCATGAACATCTTGATTATGTTGCGGAGTACCCTCTCCAGAGCGAGAGCCTCCCCGCTTCGACGACCACTTACCCCCATGGCTCCTCCTGTTCTCATGATTCGGTCCCCGACGAACCTTACCGCACTCAAGCTAAAAGAGCTGATCGGACAGCTCGGAGGCTATCCGGTCGAAGTCTGTTCCCTTCTCCTTCTCGAAGGTCGCCCAGGCCTCCGCGTCCCAGATCTCGACCTTGTCGTTCGCCCCCACGAAGACGAGGTTCTTCTGGATGCCTGCCAGATTGCGGAGCTTTT
Organism: Planctomycetota bacterium; assembly: GCA_027296055.1. Lineage (GTDB taxonomy): Bacteria > Planctomycetota > JAPUJT01 > JAPUJT01 > JAPUJT01 > JAPUJT01. Next base: position 1,062 of record JAPUJT010000083.1, read on the forward strand.
CCGGAATGTGGATCCTTCCCTGGCGATCCCACATCTCCTTCGAGGCGCTCGAGAGGAGGAGCCGCACGAAGTTGCGGTACTCCGCGTCCGAGTACGCCTTCTTGGGCATCTTCTCGACAATCTCCTCCCATCGCGTTGCGGTGTAGAGGTGGAGGTATCGTCCGGGGCCCCGCACCAGATAGACCCCGAGAGATTCCTGCTCCCTGGGGACCATGTCCCGGATCCGGGAGGGGACGATGACTCGCCCCTTTGCGTCGAGAGTGCTGTGGTATTCGCCGATGAACATGAAGACCTGGGCTGATTCGCCTGTAGAGGGGAAGCCCCCCTATGTTTCCCCACTTTCTTCCACTTCCCCCCACTTTTCACAACGTGTGTATACAACGTCCCCCCGGAACCTGTCAAACGCAAAATCCGTCAGTCGACGGAAGGGCGGATGGGTTTCAGTGTTAACTCAACCTTCCCTTCTGTTTGCACGGTCGGTCGGATAAAAAAAAAATTTCTGGTTCTCGGAGGGGATGGATCCTGAGTGATCGTCGGGATCCTGGCAATCCCCACAATCCACCATGAGGACAGTAGATTATCGGACGTTCAGATGGGGAGGCCGAATCTGGGTGAGGTTACAGATCGAGATCGAGGAGGGCGCCCAGCTCGTTCCGGGCCTTCTCGATCTCTTCGGCGTCGAGGCCAGGGTCGCGGACCGGGTACTCTTGCTCCCTCTCCGGGCAGAACACTCGGATCCCTTCCTCCTCGCCGCTCGACGTTCCGACGAACTTGAAGACCCGCTTCCTGACCAGCATCAGGGCGAGGAGGTAACGGAGCCGGTCACGGGATTCGGAATCCCCCTCGCTGACCCTGTCGAAGAGGCCGAGGACGCGATCCACCTCGAAGGCCACCCTCTTCTCCTCGGGGGGCCGCATCTTGGACCGCCAGTGGGAAAAGGCGTTCTCGTGGCCTCTCCCCCAGCAGGTGAGGCAGTAGTCCTTCCGGTCCCACTCCGCCTCGACCTCGAAGATGGCCGAGAAAAACTCCGCACCCGTCTCGAACTCTCCTCCGCAGACGGAGCAGTCTTTCCCGCTCTTGCTCAGCTTGTAGGCCATGGTGACGACTCCCATCCCCTATCCTATCGGCAGGACAGACCAATCAACATTGCAACGATCCCACGTGATTCTCCAGGATGGAAGCCGGCATCTCGATTCTCTATGATGGGTGGGAGAGGAGCGTCAACGATGACCGACCCCCCCCCGCGAGAATCCTCGAAGCCGGGCCGATCGTGGAGACGATCCGCGCGCTCCAGGCCCGCATACAGCAGAGGTTTCCCGATTCCAGCCTGGGTCGGACCTGCACCGGACTTCTCGATATCAGTGAGCACACGGTGGAGCGCCTGGCCAGCATCGCACGGCCTATCCTCGGCCTGCGGATCGCGGCGGCCGGCCTCGTGATTCTTCTCGCCCTGGGGACGCTGGGGCCCGTGATGGTCTTCCCCCTGCCGACCGAGGCCCTCACCCTGCTCGAATTCGTGCAGGTCATCGAGCCGGGTCTGAACGCCCTGGTCCTGATCGGCGTCGCGATCTTCTTCCTGATCACGCTGGAGCGACGAATCAAACGGAAGCGGGTCCTCGAGGCGATTCACGAGCTTCGGTCCATCGCCCACATCATCGACATGCACCAGCTCACGAAGGACCCGCATCGATTCGTAGGGGGAGGGGGAGCCACAGCATCATCCCCGAAGGCGGACCTGACTCCGTTTCTCCTCGCCCGGTACCTGGACTACTGCAGCGAGATGCTCTCCCTCACGGGCAAGATCGCCGCCATCTATGTCCAGGACTTCGACGACTCGGTCGTCCTCTCCGCCGTCAACGAGGTCGAATCGCTCACCACGGGGCTCTCCCGGAAGATATGGCAGAAGCTGATGATCCTCCATTCGGACCCGGCCTTCGAAGCCGAGGGCGCGAAGGCTCCCAGGCCATGAGTCGTCGATCGGACAACGAGCCGGACGGGCAGATCCTGTGCCGCTCCCCCGGCAAGTGAGCCGGAAGGACGCCGATCCAGGTTCCGGGCGACATCTGGTCGTCTATGGGGGGGGCGGATTTTTCGGGCGTCTCGTCGTTCGAGATCTCCTCCAGCACACGCTCGCGCGCATCACGATCGCATCGAGAAACCCCCGGCGCCTCGATTTCGGGGCTCACGAAAGCCGGGTGCAATGGACACGGTCGAACTTCCTGGACGCAGACTCGGTGCGATCCGTCATCCGCGGGGCGGACGCCATCATCTCCTGCGCGGGCCCGTACCAGGGAATGTCCCTCGACCTGCTCGAAGCCTGCATCCGACACGGAGTGCACTACATCGATGTGGCGGACGACAGGGACTTCGTGGAGCGGGCCTACCGTCTGGGGCCCCGGATCGAGCAGGCGGGGATCTTCGCCTTCGTCGGCTGCTCGGTCGTACCGGGAATGTCGGCGCTACTCGCGCGATTCGCTTCCGAGAGGGTCGGCGGCTGCGACCGCGTCAGGATCATCATCTCTCCGGGCACGAAGGACACCCGGGGGCCCGCCTCCTTTGCATCCCTGCTCTCCACGGTCGGTGAGGAACTCACCGTCCCCCGGGATGGATCGCGCAAGGTTCTCCGTGGATGGACCGAGCGGGAGCGGGTGGAGTTCCCGGCCCCCGTTGGACGGCGCTGGGTCTATTCGGTGATGGACGTAGCTGACTACGTCACCCTTCCACAAAATCTCGGAGCGAGGAGCGTCTCCTTCAAGATCGGCTCCGAGATGGACATTCTCAACCGGGCGATGGAGATGGTTCGGTGGATCAAGAGCGGGCTGGGTCCGAGAATGACGAATCGCCTCATCCCGCTGATGCGACGCGCCATCGGGTTCCTCGGCAAGTTCGGGACGAGCCGGGGGGCGGTGATGGTCGAGGTCACAGGACCGGAGGGCCAGAGGATGGCCCTCTCCGTCTCCAGGGATTCGGAAGGTCAGATCATTCCGGCCATCCTTCCCTCCCTCGCCGCTGGAATGGTCCTGGAAGGCGAGTTGAGGACCTCGGGGATTGTTCCCCTGCACACCTGGGTCTCGGAGGAGCGTCTTCGTGGCGAGCTGATGCGGAGGGGCTGTAGCCTCAACTACCGGACGGAGCCCTCGTCCCCATGGCGGATCGGACCGCCGGGAGCCTCGCCGTCGGGAGAAGGGCTGGAACTGTCGTAGGGTCGGTTAGAATGTCTCTCGGTCAAGTCACTCAAAGGTTGCCAACCAAGTCTTGATGGAAGTCTCCCGGCCAGGGCCCCCCTAATCAGGAGGCCCGAATCCAGGATGGAGGATTCCCGTGGGGAAGCCACCCTTCACTCATCTCCACGTCCATTCCGACTACAGCCTGCTCGACGGGGCCGTGAAGGTCGAGGACTACGTCCGCTTCGCCAAGAAGGACGGCATGAAGGCGATTGCGCTCACGGACCACGGCAACCTGTTCGGGGCCATTGAGTTCTACAAGGCAGCCAGAAAGGTCGGCATCAACCCGATCATCGGCATGGAGACCTACGTCGCGCCCCGCAGCCGCCACGATCGCAAGGTGGGCCCCCGGGAGGCCAAGTCGTTTCATCTGACTCTCCTGGCGCGAAACCTGGCCGGATACAAGAACCTGGTCAAGCTCTCCTCCCTCGCCTACCTGGAGGGCTTCTACTACAAGCCCCGGATCGACAAGGAAGCCCTGGCGGAGCACCGTGAGGGTCTGATGGCCCTCTCCGGCTGCCTCCAGGGCGAAGTCTGCTGGAACCTATCTCGGGGCGGGCTGGACGACGCCGTCCGGGCGGCGACGTCGTACCGGGAGATCCTCGGGGAAGACAACTACTACATCGAATTGATGCGACACGGGATGGAGGCGCAGCAGAAGGCGGAGGAGGGCCTCCTCGAGGTCGCCCGACGACTCTCCCTCCCCCTGGTCGGGACGAACGACATTCATTACCGCACCAAAGAGGATCACGGCGCCCACGAGGTCCTCCTGTGCCTCTCGACAGGAAAGGTCCTCGAAGACTCCAACCGTCTGCGACTCTACTCGGAGGAGTTCTACTTCAAGGGATCGGACGAGATGGCGGCGCTCTTCGCCGATTGTCCGGAGGCGTACGAGAACACGCATAAGATCGCCTCGCGGTGCGACATCCAGATCCCCCTGGATGAGACACACCTGCCGGTCTTCAGGACGGAGGACGGGCGTGAACCGATCGTGCTGTTCCGGGAGATCTGCGAGGAGGGTTTCCGGAGCCGATACCCCGACGCCTCCGGAGAGGCGCGGGAGCGCCTCGTGCACGAGATGGAAGTGATCGAGCGGTTGGGATTCGTCTCGTACTTCCTGATCGTCTGGGATTTCATCCGGTACGCCCGTTCCCACAGCATACCCGTCGGTCCCGGCCGCGGATCCGCGGCGGGCTCCATCGTGGCGTACGCCCTCGAGATCACCGACATCGATCCCCTCCGGTACGGTCTGATCTTCGAGCGGTTCCTCAACTCGGAGCGAATCTCCCTCCCCGACATCGACATCGATTTCTGCAAGAACGGCCGGGGGCGGTTGATAGAGTACCTCCGGAACAAGTACGGCAAGGACAACGTCACGCAGATCATCACCTTCGGGACGCTCGCCGCGCGCGGTGTGATCCGGGACGTGGGACGGGTCCTCGGGATGCCCCTGAAGCAGGTGGACGGGATCGCAAAGATGATCCCGGAAGGGCTGGGGACGACCCTGCGGGGGACCCTCGCCAAGGAGCCCGAGGTGGCCGATCTGTACAAGACGGATGCAAAGGTCAAGGAACTGTTCGACACCGCGCTGCGCCTCGAAGGACTCTCACGCCACGCCTCGACCCACGCCGCAGGCGTCGTGCTCACCGACGAACCCCTGGTGAACTTCGTCCCCCTCTACCGGAACGGGGATGACATCTCGACCCAGTATCCGATGGAATCGGTCGAGAGGATCGGCCTCCTCAAGATCGACATCCTCGGGCTCAAGACGCTGACGATCCTCGACCAGGCGGTGGCGGCGATCCGGGAGAGCCAGGGGATCGAGATCGATCTCCGGGGGCTCCCCGAAGGGGACGAGGGAACCTACAAGCTTCTTCAGCGAGGGGCGACTTCGGGTATCTTCCAGATGGAATCGGCGGGTATGCGCGACCTCCTGATCAAGCTCAAGCCCGACTGCTTCGAGGACATCGTCGCCTTGATCGCCCTGTACCGACCCGGCCCCCTCCGGTCCGGGATGGTGGCGACCTACGTCGAGCGCAAGCATGGCCGCGAGGAGATCACCTTCCAGCATCCCCTGCTGGAGCCGATCCTCCGCGACACCAACGGGGTGATCCTCTATCAGGAGCAGGTGATGCGCGTCGCCCACGTCCTGGGAGGGTTCACGCTGAACGAGGCCGATTCCCTGCGGAAGGCGATGGGAAAAAAGAAGCCGGAGATCATGGCGGAGTTCAAGCAGAAGTTCCTCGATGGCTGCAAGGGGAACCAGATCGGCAAGAGGGTGGCGGCCGGTATCTTCGATCTGATGGAGAAGTTCGCCGGGTACGGGTTCAACCGATCCCATTCGACCGCCTACGCCGTCGTCGCCTATCAGACGGCGTACCTGAAGGCCAACTATCCGACCGAATTCCTCGCCGCGTTGATCACCTGCTCCGCGGAGAACACCGACAAGGTCGTCGAATACCTCGAGGTCTGCCGGTCCCTGGGGATCGAAGTCCTCCCGCCCGACGTCAACGAGAGCGAGCACGCCTTCCGCGTGGTCGATGGAAAGATCCGATACGGTCTGGGGGCCGTGAAGGGGGTGGGGCAAAAGGCGGTGGAGACGATCGTCGCGACGCGACGGTCGATCGGGAGATTCCATACGCTACACGACTACGTCGAGAACGTGGATCTGCGCGCCAGCAACAAGGCGGTGATGGAGGCCCTGGCTCGATGCGGCGGCTTCGACTCTCTGAATGTCCGCCGCTCCCAGGTGCTCGCCGCCTCGGACACGCTGATCTCCCAGGGGAGCCGTATCCAGCAGGATAAACGATCCGGCCAGATGAACATGTTCGGGGGCCAGGAGTCGGCGCCGAGCCCCCTCCCCGACATCCCCGAGCTCGGCGAGGCCGAACGGCTGGCGGCCGAGAAGCAATCCCTCGGACTCTACCTGAGCGGTCATCCTCTCGACCGCCTGCAGGACCAGCTAGCCGCCCACGCCACGCCGATCCAGCGCATCCGCGAGATGGAGCAGGGGGCCAGTGTCACCGCGGCCGGGCTGATCACCACGGTGCGTCGGATCAACGACCGAAGAGGTAATCCGATGGCCTTCGTGACGATCGAGGACCTGGGCGGAACGATGGAGATCACCGCATTCAGCGACGCCTTCACGAAGCACCGTCAGGTCCTGCAAGCGGACGAGATCGTTCTCATCCGGGGTACGGTCAACCGGGCTCGTGAGGAGCCGACGATCATCCTCGACACGGCGACCCGCTGGGAGGATGCCCCTGCTCTTAGCCTCGACATACGCCTCCCTCTCTCGGATGCCTCTCCGGAACGGGTCCGTCAGATCCGGGAGACGCTCTCCGCCCATCCCGGAACTTCCCGGGTCCGATTCCACCTGATTCCAGATGGAAGGGCGATGCCCCTCTCGATCGCGGTCTCCGAAGACCTCTCGGTGACCATCTCGAACCGCCTCCTCGACTCTCTGGGTGGAATGGTGGGCAGTGGCGCGGTGGAAACACGCTCCTGAGGCGAAACGTTTTCGGTTTGACTCCCCCCCGGAGCCTCAATAGAATACCTGTACGTGCCAGAACCCTTAGGGCTATATGCCTTTGTGTCAAGGACGATCTCGTCTCATGGAAAAGATCGGGACCCGAGAGACCCTGCGAGCCAACCTGGAAGGCGTCCGACTGGAGATCCGGGAGGCGGCTGAGAGAAGCGGCCGGACGGAGGCGGATGTCACCCTCGTCGCCGTGACCAAGTACGTCGGCCGGGAGGAGATCTCCGCCTTGATCGATCTCGGAGTCGCCGCTCTGGGGGAGAACCGGATCCAGGGCGCCGAGGAGAAGATCGTCCGCGCCACGGGCGTCTCCTGGCACATGATCGGGCACCTCCAGCGCAACAAGGTGAAGAAGGCCCTCCGGTTCTTCGACTGGGTCGAATCGGTAGACAGCCTTCGACTCGCCGCGAAGCTGGAGGAGGAGGCCGAGAGGTCGGGCCGCGCGGTCTCGATCCTCCTCGAGATCAATGTTGGACAGGAGTCGGCCAAGACGGGGCTCCCACCAGGCGAGGCGATCCCCCTCCTTCGCGAGATGGCCGGATTTCATCACGTGGAGGCGCGCGGTTTCATGGCGATGGCCCCGGCAGCGGATGATCCGGAGGCGAGCCGCCCCTTCTTCCGGAAGCTCCGCGGGATCCAGGAAGAGGCTCGCGACGCCACCGGCCTCGATCTTCCGGACCTTTCGATGGGGATGAGCCAGGACTTCGCCGTGGGGATCGAGGAAGGGGCAACGATCGTGCGAATCGGTCAGGCGCTCTACAGGAAACGGAACTGATATGCCGCTCTTGCTCGTCGAGAAAGGCCCGGATCGCGGCGTCAGCTTCACGTTCAAGAAGAAGGATGAATGCCTCGTCGGCCGCGAGAAGGCATGCCACCTCCAGCTCAAGGATCCGATGACGTCCCGGAGACACTTCCGGATACGAGGGGACGGGGAGCGATTCCAGCTCGAAGACCTGGGCAGCCGGAACGGGACGTATCTCAATGGCAAGAAGGTCCTCGAGGAGTTCGTCCAGATCGAGGACAAGGTGCAGGTCGGTCAGACGATCATCTCGGTGCTGGCGGACAGCGCCGCCCGCCGCAAGGGCCCACACACCGGCAAGACGATTCGCGGCTACCTCTTCCAGGAGAGGCTCGGACGGGGCGGGATGGGAACCGTCTACAAGGCCCGGCAGATCTCGCTCGATCGGTCCGTCGCCGTCAAGATCCTCTCCCCGGAGCTGACCAAGGATCCTGCGTTCGTCGATCTCTTCTTCCGGGAGGCGAGGTCGGCAGGTCGACTCGCCCATCCCAACGTGGTGCAGGTCTATGACGTCGTGGAGGCGGACGGAGTCTACTTCTATTCGATGGAGCTGATCGAGCGCGGGAGCGTCATGGACATCCTCACGAACGAGGGGCCGCTCTCTCCGCGGAGGGCCCTCGAGATCATCCTGGATGCGGCCCGGGCCCTCGAGTACGCGGAACGTTCGAAGGTGATTCACAGAGACGTGAAGCCGGACAACTTGATGATCACCGCCAACGGCACCGTCAAGATATGCGACCTCGGGATCGCCAAGACGTTCGCCGAGGCGAGGCAGGTCAATCCCGCGGAAGGTATCGCCGGCTCCCCTCACTACATGGCCCCCGAGCAAGGCGCCGGTCAGCCGATCGATCACCGGGCCGACATCTACTCCCTCGGCGTCTCGCTCTTCGAGATGCTGACCGGTGACACTCCCTTCGACGGGGCCACGCAAGCGGAGCTGATCGCGAAACACATCCGTTCGAAGCCGCCGGCGATACGGTCGATCCGGCCCGAGATCCCCCGCTCCGTCGCCCGACTGGTCGACAGGATGATGGCCAAGAGGCCGGATGATCGCTTCGACAGCGCACGGGACCTGGCCAAGGAGAGCAGTCGCCTGATCGCGACCCTTCGCGGGGAGGGGGCGCGCCCTTCGACGGAAGTTCTCCCGAAGCCTGCTTCGCCCTGGCTTCGGATTTTCCTGCTGGTGGCGGTCATGAGCTTGTGGGTCGTCCTCGCTCAATTTTGGTCTGGAAGTCAACTGGAGTCGGCGAGGCGGGCCACGGAGGGTCTTCATAGCGAGTGGCGCGGACATGACTTTGGCGAGGCGGCCTCACGGTTCTGGAAAGGAAGACTCGCGGAGGCCAGGCCCCTCGTGGAGAGACTCATGCGCAGCCCCGATCCGGATCTGGCAGAGAGGGCACGCGCCCTCCTCGCCGAGATCGAGAGGTCGGAGAAGGTTATGAAGGAATTCGACCTGGCCTGGCAGGCAACACAGAAGTTCCGGGCGGAACATGCAGATGACCTGCGCGGTTACAAGAGTATGCTCGATGAGCTGAGGTCCCGACCCCTCGGTCGCAGTGCGCTGGAGCGGAAGCTGCGCCTTAGTATCGAGAAGGATCTTGCCCGGGTCCGCGAGAGTCTTCGAGAGGAAGATGAAAAGGTCCTCACCAAGGCCAGGCGAATCGAGGGGGAGAGAGAGAGCCTCGCCCGTGCGATCGAAGATGTCAATACACGACTCGAGGCCGGAGCCTTCCGAGGAGCCCTCTCCAGGGTCGAGCGTCTCCGCGAGGAGCTGCCCAGTTTCGGCCTGGAATGCGACCTCCTGGAGCGTCGTGTCCACGACAAGGCTCAGGAAGCCTACCGATCCATCGAGTCGGAGGTCGGACGGCTGCGGGGGAAGGGGATGCTGGACGAGGCGGTGACGCTTCTTCGGGGGGCGCTTGCGGACACGCCTTACGAGGAGATCCGGCGCAAGGTGTTCGCATTGCAAGGAGAGATCGAGGTAGAGGCGAAGGAGGTCACCAGGCGTGAGCAGGCAGAGCGAGACAGCGGCGATCGCAACCGCTTCGATGAGTCGAGGAGGCTCTCGAAGGAAGAGGTGCGCGACCTCCGGATTCCCGAGGCCATCGAGATCCTCGAGAATGGGCGGAATAGCCTGACCGGGAGGGCGTATCGCCAGAATTTCGACTGGCGAATCGCCCACCTTCGGCGTATCCAGGGAGTCTTCGACCGGATCGGCAGGCACGTCAAGAGCGGAGAAGGTCGTCCACTGAAGACCTATCACAACAAGGTGCAGTGGCGAATCCGGAGGGTGGAGAAAGGTGGCGTGGTCATCCGGAACGACAGATCGGGAGAGGCGGAGCTCCCCAAGGGGTGGGGATGGCTCGGCTGGAAGGAAATCCACAGGATCTGCCGGCTGATTGACGAGAAGTTGACGGCGAGGGATAGGTTGAATCTCTATGCCTTGTGCAGGGAATTCGGTGCGACGAGGCCCGCCGAGACGGAAAGGAAGCTGGCGCTCGCTCTCCTGGAGACAAAGGATGATCCGGAAGTGCGGCAGGCCTTCCACGACTACGAAAAGGGGAAATGGTAAGCGGGACCGGAATACGGTTGACTTCCACACCCGAAGGGACTGTCATCCCCGTCCGCGCCGTACCCAGGGCAAAGGCATCCCGGATCCTGGGTGAGTACGACGGCGCCCTGCGCGTCGCCGTGGCGGCCCCCCCGGAAGGGGGCCGAGCGAACGGCGCTCTCCTCTCCGTTCTGGCCGAGGCCCTGGGTGTCAGGCAGAACTCGCTCGAGATCAAGCGGGGAAGAGCGTCCCGGGACAAAGCGATCCTCATCCGAGGCGAAGACGCGGTCAACGTCGCGATGAGGCTGAGAACGATTCTCGGCAGCGCCGGTCAGGATCCATCGAAAGAGAGTGGGAGATGACGGAACGACGGATCGGCATCATCGGCGGGAGCGGTCTCTACGAGATGGAGGGTGTCGAGGGGAAGGAAGAGGTGGCAGTGCAGACGCCGTTCGGAGATCCGTCCGATTCGATCCTCCTGGGCCACCTGGCCGATCGAGCCGTCGCCTTCCTTCCGCGGCATGGCCGGGGTCACCGGATCTCTCCCAGCCGGATCAACTACCGGGCGAATATCTTCGCCTTGAAAAAGCTGGGCGCCGAATGGATCATCTCCATCACGGCTGTCGGGTCGATGAAGGAGGAGATCGAGCCGGGTCAGATCGTTATCCCCGATCAGTTCATCGATCGGACCTGGCTGCGAGAGCCATCGTTCTTCGGAGATGGCGTCGTCGTCCACGCCGCCCTCGCCAACCCGGTCTGCTCGACACTGGCTGCGAACCTGGCCGATGCGAGCGAAGAGGCAGGCGCGAAGGTGCGCCGTGGGGGAACCTACATCTGCATCGAGGGTCCCCAGTTCTCGACCCGCGCCGAATCTGCCGTCTACCGGTCCTTCGGTGTGGACGTGATCGGGATGACGAACATGCCCGAGGCGAAGCTCGCACGGGAGGCCGAGATCTGCTACTCGACGGTGGCCCTGGCCACCGACTACGATTGCTGGCACCCGCAGTGGGAGGATGTGACGGTGGAGCGCGTCCTCGACATTCTCGGAAAGAACGTCGAGATGGCGCGGGATGTGATAAGGGAGGCCGTGCGCACGATTCCGACCGATCGAAGCTGCAAGTGCCCGACAGCGCTGCGATCCGCCATCATCACGGACCGCGCGGCGATACCGGAACAGATGAAGAAGGACCTGGACCTGCTGATCGGAAAGTACGTGTAGATGAAGGCCGAGGAAAAGAAGACCGACTACAAGAAGACCCTGAACCTTCCATCCACCGATTTTCCGATGCGAGCGAACCTGCCCCAGCTCGAGCCCCGGATCCAGAAGAAGTGGGAAGAGGACGGACTCTACGACCGGATCCGACAGGCACGCGCGAGGGGCAAGCGATACATCCTCCATGATGGCCCGCCCTACGCCAACGGGGATGTCCACCTCGGGACAGGGCTGAACAAGATCCTCAAGGACCTTCTCGTTCGTACGGAGACGATGAAGGGGAAGGACGCTCCGTTCGTCCCTGGATGGGACTGCCACGGACTCCCGATCGAGCACATCGTCCAGCAGCAGTGGGCAGGCAAGTCGATCCCGGTTTTACAGATCCGAAAAGAGTGCGAAAAATATGCCCGAAAGTACCTGGATATCCAGCGCAAGCAGTTCCGCCGGCTCGGGGTGCTGGGCGCGTGGGATCATCCTTACCTGACCCTGGACCTGACCTATGAGGCGGGGATCCTCGAGGTCTTCCGAGGCCTGGTGGAGAAGGGATATGTCTATCGCGAGCTGCGTCCGATCCACTGGTGCATCGAGTGCAGGACCGCGCTCGCCGAGGCGGAACTGGAATACGTGGATCACGAGAGCCCGTCGGTAGCCGTCGCGCTCGGCCTCGAGAAAGGGTACGAGAAGCCGTTCCGCGCGAAGGCGGCCGGACCCGCCTTCCTGATCATCTGGACGACCACTCCCTGGACGCTCCCCGCGAATCGCGGCGTGGCGGTCCACCCCGACAACGAGTATGTCCTCGTCGAGTTTCAGGGGATCCCGGGACTCGGGACAATCAAGGGGGTGGTGGCGGAGCCCCTGGCCGAAGCGGTCGCCAGGATGATCTCGAGTCCGAGCCACCGGGTCCTCGGGCGAGCCAAGGGCAAGGAACTCACCGGATTGAGGTATGAACATCCGTTCGAATCGCGCAGCCAGCCGGTGATCCTGGCCGATCACGTCACCCTCGAGGAGGGAACGGGTCTCGTCCACACGGCTCCCGGCCACGGCTCCGAGGACTTCTATTCGGGAGTGGAGAACAAGCTCGAGATCTTCTCCCCGGTCGACGATGGCGGCATCTTCACGAAAGGCCCCTGGGAGGGGAAGGAGGTCTTCGAAGCGAACCCCCTGATTGTTGCGGAGCTGGAGAAGCGGGGTCGGTTGCTGGATCACCGCCCGATCCGACACCGGTACCCGATCTGCTGGCGGTGCAAGAAGCCGGTGATCTTCCGCGCCACGAAGCAGTGGTTCATCAGCGTGGAGCACAACGGGCTTCGCGGAAAGCTCCTCGATGCCATATCTCATGCCGGCTGGGTTCCCGACTGGAGCCTCAACCGGATCTCGAGCATGGTGGAGCAGCGGCCGGACTGGTGCATCTCGCGGCAGAGAGCCTGGGGAGTTCCGATCCCCGCCGTCCACTGCGAAGGATGCGGGGAGGGGTCCACATCACCGGACCTGGTGGAAAAGACGGGGAAGGTCTTCGGGGAGAGAGGGTCGAACGCCTGGTTCTCCGAACCGGTGGAGACGTTTCTGCCGGACGGTTACCGGTGTCCCGACTGCGGCGAGGCGAAATTTCGTAAGGGAATGGACATCTTCGACGTCTGGTTCGAGGCCGGATCCAGCCACCATGCCGTGCTCACGAAGAGGGAGGATCAGTCCTTCCCCGCGGACCTTTACCTCGAGGGAACGGATCAGCATCGGGGCTGGTTTCAGCTCTCGCTGCTGCCGTCGGTGGCTACCAAGGGAGTGGCGCCATTCCGGAAGGTTCTCACCCACGGCTTCGTGGTGGACGAGCACGGCAAGAAGTATTCCAAGAGCAGCCGGAACTACGTCCTGGCGGAAGAGGCGGCGGAAAAGCACGGTGCCGACGTTCTCCGGATCTGGGTCGCCTCCGCCGACTACACGCTGGACGTGAGATTCTCTCCGGAGATCCTCGCCAGGAATGTAGAGGCGTACAAGAAGATCCGGAACACCTTCCGCTTTCTCCTCGGCAACTTGAACGACTTCGATCCTGCTCGGCACTCGATCGCTCCGGAGAAGATGGCGGAGATCGATCGATGGGTCGTCTCTACCCTCCGCCGGGTTATCGCGACGACGCGGAAGGCCTACGAGGAGTACGCCTTTCACCGGGCCTTTCAGGAGATCTACAACTTCTGCGTGGTGGAGCTGTCCAGCATCTACTTCGATGTTCGCAAGGACTGCCTCTATACCGAGGCCGCCGATTCCACTTCACGCCGATCGGCTCAGATGGCTCTTCACGAAGCCCTCTCCTCGCTCGTCCCGCTGATCAGCCCGATTCTCGTCCACACGACCGAGGAGGTCTGGGAGGCCCACGGGGAGGCGCAGAGCATTCACCTCGCCCTCTGGCCGGAGCCGGGAAAGCGAGATACGGATCTGGAGGAGAAGTGGGAGCGGATCCTGGCGATCCGCCACGAGGTGAACCGTGAGCTGGAGGCCCTCCGCGCGGCGAAGACGATCCGCTCCTCCCAGGAGGCGGTGGTGAACCTCTCCTCCTCGGATCCCGACCTCGTCCGATTCCTGCGCTCTCAGGAAATCTGGCAGGAGGTCCTGATCGTCTCCTCCGTGATCATCCACGATGTTCCCGGGAAGGATTTCGAACCGGGGCGAGAGCTCAAGGAGCTGCGAGTCAAGGTGGCCCGGGCAACGGATCCGAAGTGCGCCCGTTGCTGGAATCTTCGGGCAGACGTCGGTTCCGATGCGTCCCATCCCGAGATCTGTGGCCGGTGCGCAAGGGTCGTCACGGAAGGGAAAGGCTAGCATGGGTTTGAGTCTGATCGCCTATACCGATGGGGCTTCGAGGGGCAATCCCGGGGAATCGGGGATAGGCGTCTCCATCCAGGACGCCGACGGGACACCGATCGACGAGATCGCCCGGTTCATCGGAATCGCCACGAATAACGTCGCGGAATACCGCGCGGTGATCGCCGCCGTGAGCCGATCGAAGGAGCTAGGCGTCACTCACCTGCTGATACGCACCGATAGCGAGCTGGTGGCGCGGCACCTGACGGGTCAGTACCGCGTGAAGAGCCCGAAACTCCGTCCGCTGTACGAGGAGGCGAAGGATCTGCTCGGATCGATCCCGTCCTGGGAGATCGTCTCCATTCCGCGTGAGGAGAACCGAGAGGCGGATAGATTGGCGAACGAGGGGATCGACCAGCGATAGCCGCCGGCGAAAGCGTCACACCGAAACGTCAATCCATCAGGTGCGTGTCCGCAAGACCCACTCGATCAACAGTGAGCCCCCCGCGCCGAGCACGGTGAAAAGGAGGAAGAGGGCTGAGCTACGCCGCGCCCGGGTCCTGGCCGCCGCGACGGCTCGGCCCTTGAAGGAGCGCCGCGGCCCGGCGACCTGCGCGGGTCGCGGGACGTAGAGGGCGGCGAGCTCTGACTTGCCGATCCAGCCCATCGAGAGGGCGATCTGGCCTATAGCGGGAGGTTGCAACCCCAGCGCTCGGATCTGGTTGCGGATCTCCTGGCAGGCGTCCACTCGATCCGCCGCCATCGTCCCGTCACGGACGGCCTTCTCGCCGATGCTCGCTTCGGTTGGAACCGTCACGATGCCCCCCAATAGAACAGGCGCCTGCTGCCTTTCCGGCAAGAGGCGCCCGCGTAGATCTCGACGAATGGTAGGTTAGAACTCCTCCCACATGAAGATGGGATCGAAGGGGAATCCAGCGGGAGGCTTGATCTCGGCATCGTCCATTTCCGACCCGGCGGCGCTCTCGATCGTCTCGCCGACCCCAGATATGTCAGTCTCGTCAGTCCGATCGGTCTCGATGGTCTCGTCAGTCGCGACGGTTTCGACCGTCGCGATGGGGACCACCGCAGGTTCGACGACCACGGGAGATGTCGCGGCGCGAATCTCGTCGAGGAGGCCGCGGGTGGTCGAGGCGTTGTAGAAGATCCCTGCCCCCATGGCCAGGATGCCCAACCCGATGAAGGAGATCAAGAGGATAGCCGACCAGCGAAACCGCTTGCTCCACTGCTGGAGCGCATCAGACTGACGGCGAGCGGCGGCCTCGAAACCATACCTGATCCCCTTTTCCACATCCGTCAGGCAGCCGAGCTGGGCCTCGCCGATGGAGGCGAGCTTGTTCACCGTCCCGTGCATCTCGGCCGTTTCTCGCTGAAAGACAACCATCCTCTGACCCTGCATGGCGATCTCGCGCACGAGTCCGCGGGCCAGGTCTAGCTGGGCCTGTCGTACGGTCCCGCCGGACTCCAGGTTCCGGAGGATCTCGGGGATCGTCCGGAAATATTCGGCCACTTCCTGGCTAATCTCTCCATGACGGGTCACCTCGGTCTGGATCGCCTGGAGGATCTCCTCGCTCCTCTCGCCGTGTGAGGGCAGGGATCGCAGCGACTCGCCGAGCCGCTCCAGACGGGTCCAGACTTCTTGCCCGTGGTCGTTCTGGATTTCCAGCTTCGACTCGATCCCCTTGAGGAGACCGGCGAGATCCCGGATCCCGTCCTGGATGATGATGGCCGACGTCTCCCGTTCCGGAGATAGCTCGGCCAGCGTATTCACCCCGTTGCCGTTGGCCTTGGTGAGCCGTGTCCCGTTCTTGCCGTTGCCACTTGACGCCGTCACTCCGTTGCCGTTCTTCGAACCTCTGCCGAGTAGCCTGCGGATCCAGCTTCCACGTTCGCTAGCCATGCGGCCCTCCTGAATCTTGGATGTATTGCCGGTGGGGACCCTCCCCCCCTGACCCCTATTTCGGCTCGTCGCGCCTATCTCTGTAGAGGGGCAAAAAAAAACCGTTCACGGCGGATCAACGACCCCGGGCAAGATGGAGAGGGAACAATCGGGGATTTGAACAACCACAGGACTTCGTGAACGGTTACAAAAAAAAGAAGGTCCGGAGCCGGAAAGCCGGCCCCGGACCTGAATACCTGCTCTGGGCTACTTGTCGAGATCTTCCTCCTCGGGGCGATACTTGTTGTGGCACGTCCCGCAGACCTTGGAGGCGGTCCGCATGGACTTCCGAGCAGCCTTGAAGTCCTTGTCCTTGGCCTCGTCGGCGGCCTTCGTGATCGCCACTTTGAGCTTCTTTTGGAGCTCCCGGTATTCCTTTGTCTGCTCGTCGCCCTTGACCCCCCCGGGAGGCTCGAACCCGATGGCCTTGTCGATGTACTTCAGCATCTTCCTCGCGTCCTTCTCCATGTTGTCGTAACTCTTCTTGCGGATCGCGGTCCCGATGCTCTCGGACTGCTTCCCGATCCCTTCCATCGCCTCATGAAGCGTCTTGACCTTTTCGGGCTCCTTTATTTTTTCTTCCTTCTTCTTGTCCTCCTGCGCCCAGGCAACGACCGCCAGGGTCAGAACCACGGATAGCAGAACCGAGATTCTTCTCATTTCCAGAATCCTCTTCTCGAAGTTGGCTATCGGATGTCCCGGTAGGAACCGCCCGTCATCTCGGAAAGTTTTCGCATGAACTCCCGGTTGGCTCCCCGGAAGCCCAGTGTGTGGATGCGCACACGGCGAAAGATGTCCAGCTCGGGGATCATCTCGTAGATGTTCTCGATGATGGCCTCCGTGTCTCCTGGCTCCTCCCCCCCCTCATGGGTCGGGGTCCCATCGGAGAGGAGATAGAAACAGTAGGCGTCTCCGTTCGACTGGTACGCCTCTTCGAGGGCAACATCCGTCCAGGTGGTTCCATCCGCCTTGAATCGTCCGACGAATTTGATCGCTTTCTCCTTCGAGTCCTTCGTGGCCTTCCGGAGCCCCCTTCTGCTCCAGTGGATCGCCTCGTCCGAATAGGCAATGATGTTGAACTCCACCGCCGAGTCCAGCAGGCGGATGGTGCGCTTCAGCTCCTTCTGCGCCCGAAGGATCCGCCGGCGATCCTCTCCCGGCTCCGGGGCGGGTTGCCCCCTGGTCCCGGTTCGCTGATCCTCCGCGGGCGGAGGGTCCTTCCTCTGCATGCTTCCCGAGACGTCGATGATGAAGACAATCTTCTGACAGGTGATCTTCAGGCCGAAGAAGGTCGCCTCCCGGGCATGCTTACCCTTCTCCACTCGACCTATCGGCTCCCCCTCTACCGGATCCGGCGGTGCGACAGGCTTGGGCTCCTTCTTGACCCCGTCGCCGTGGGCGATCCACCAGGTCTCGAAGTCCACGCCGAGATCCAGATCCTGGCCGGTGAGCTTCTCGAGACTGGCCTGGCACTGCTGCCAGACGACCCCCATTTTCTTGTCCAGCGCGACCATGAGCCGGATCAAAGGCTCGATCGCCCTCCGATCGCCCCGGTTCCCGAGCAGCTGAGCCGCAGTCGCCTGAAATGTCCCTTCCTTCTCGTCGAGGGCCGATAGGAGGATCGGGTACGCCCTCTCATCCTTCGAGGATCCCACGATTTCGAGCAGGATCACGCGTAGCTTCCAGTTCATTGACCCGCGCACCTCGCGGAACACCCACTCCTGGACGTCGGGAGAGTTCATCTCCTCGATAGTTCGCACGGCCGCTTCCGAAAGCTTGCCGTCGTACTTCATCTTTTCGACGATCCGTAGGGCTAGCTCCGCCGCCTCCTTCGTCTCGATGTCACCGGTTTGAATGATGACGACCTTGGCCGCGTCCACGTCCTGCCGCTGGACGGCTCTGGCAGCCCTCTCCTTCAGGATCTCGATGGTGATCGGCTCCTCGACTTCCTGTCCCCGAGCGGAAGCCGAAACGAGGAGACCCATGAGGAGACCCATGATGAGACATGGTGCGGTGAGAAGTAGCGAGCGAGGCGAGGTCATGGGAACAACTTGCCCCCGTGAGAGGGGAAATCCCTTTACTACACGGTCCACGATGCCTAAATTATATCGGGAGTACTCGATCGCTCCAAACTCATTTTCTAGCGGGGACTTGCGGTGACGATTTCGGCGCGCGTCAAGCAGCAGATGGAATCGGCTTCCTGGATTCGAAAAATGTTCGAAGAAGGGGAAGAGCTGAAGAGAAAGGTCGGAGCGGCTGCCGTCTTCGACTTCTCCCTGGGAAATCCGATCGCCGAGCCCCCCGCCAAATTCCATGAAGTGATGGCGAAGCTGTTGCAGGAGGCGCCATCGGGAAGTCACCGGTACATGCCGAACGCGGGGTTTCCCGAGGTGCGAGCGGCGATCGCCGCATGGCTCAGCGAACGATCCCAGCGCCCCTTCCTTCCGGAGCGGATTGTCATGGCCTGCGGAGCAGGCGGAGGTCTCAATATCACGCTGAAGGCGCTTCTCGACCCGGGAGATGAGGTCGTGATCTTCGCCCCGTATTTCGTCGAGTATCTGTTCTACGTGGACAACCACGGAGGCAAGGTCCGTGTAGCCGAGACGACTGATCGCTTCGATCTGGATGTGAACGATCTGGAGAAGGTTCTCTCCCCCCGGACCAAGGCCGTGATCATCAACTCACCGAATAACCCCACGGGACGGCTCTATCCGGCCGAGGCCCTGGCAAGGCTGGGGGAATCGCTCCGCCGGGCCAGCGAGAAGGGGAAGGAGCCCATCTACCTGATCTCGGATGAGCCGTACCGGCAGATCCTGTTCGACGGCCTGGTCGCTCCGGATGTATTCGATGCCTATTCGCATACCATCCTCGTCACGTCCCATTCCAAGGACCTCTCGATTCCCGGAGAGAGGATTGGCTTCGTCGCGGTAGGCCCGGATTGCGCAGACGCCGCTGAGCTGGCGGGAGCGATGACGTTCGCCAACCGGATATTGGGCTTCGTGAACGCCCCGGCTCTGATGCAGCGGGCATCAGCGCGCCTGCAGGGGGTCACCGTCGACCCGGGGGTGTACCAGCGGAAGCGCGATCTCATCGCTCCGGCGCTGAAAGAGATGGGCTATGAGGTGGCGCAGCCCGAAGGGGCGTTCTACGTCTTCCCTAAATCTCCCATCGATGACGATGTACGCTTCACCCACCTTCTCCTGGAGGAGAATATCCTCGTCGTCCCCGGAGCCGGCTTCGGCCGGCCGGGTCATTTCCGGATCTCCTTCTGTGTGCCCGACGAGGTGATCACCTCGTCGCTCCCTGGCTTCCTGAAGGCCCTCGAATCGACCCGGTAGGGAATGCTGGACCAGCGGGTGGTTATAGATCGGCGGAGCGGATGACCGTGGGGCTGAAATCGCGGGCGGCTTCTTCGGGCATCTGGGTAAAAGCGAGCACGATCAGCAGGTCTCCCACGGTGCCGAGGCGGGCGGCCCCCCCGTTCAGGCCTACTTCGCGCTGGCCGGCCGGGCCTCGGATCACGTAGGTCTCGAATCTCTCACCGTTCGTGATATTCGCCACGATCACCTTTTCATTCGGAACGAAACCTGCCCGGTCGAACAGGTCGGCATCGAGGGTCAGGCTCCCCTCGTAGCTCAGTTCGGCCCGGGTGACCTGGGCCCCGTGGATCTTCGTTCTCAGGACGGTGACCTGCATGACCCCATCATCCTATGGAGGCGCCCTCACTACCGCAACGGATTTCGATCTTAACAATTCACTCTTAACAAGGGCCCCCCCTCTCGGTAGAATCCTCGCCTATGAAAGTCACGATAAAGTCGGACAGTCCATTCCGCATACGCACCGATCTGCTCGCCGGGTTCGTATTCGAGGGGGACAGGTCCATTTCATCGGACAGCCACCCTCCCCCGGAGGCCGTGAAGAAGGCGCTGCGAGGGCCGCTCCGCGATTTCAGAGGGCGCCCGGGCGAAACGATGATCGCCTACGGCGCGGACGGATCGAGGCCGCAACGAATACTCCTCGTAGGCTTGGGAAAGAAGAAGGGCTTTCGCCCGAAAGATTTCCGCGCTGCGGCGGGAACCCTCGTCCGCAAGGCGAGGGATCTCTCGGCGCGAACCGTCGGAGCCATATGCCCCACGGCGCGCGACACGGAAGCTCTGGCCCGCGCTTTCGCCGAGGGGATGCATCTCGGCTCCTACCGATTCGACCCGTACAAGACCGGCGCCAACGGGAAGAAGCCCGTCGCCCCCCGAACCGCGACCCTCTTCCTTCCCGGGCGCAAAGGAGCCCGGCAGGCCGCCTCGGCGGCTCGCCTCGGAGAGGTCGTGGCGACGAGCGCTAATCTCGCTCGCGATCTCGGCAATACCCCATCCAATGACGCCACTCCGACGTATCTCGCGCGCACAGCTCAGGGGATCGCTCGAAAACGAAAACTCTCCTGCCGCGTAATGAACGAAGCGGAGATGAAACGGCTTCGCATGGGAGCCCTCCTGGGTGTCGCCCGTGGAAGCAGGGAGAAGCCGCGTTTCATCATCCTCGAGCACCGGGGGAAGAGAGCGGCGGCGGAGACGATCGTCCTCGTCGGGAAGGGGATCACGTTCGATTCCGGCGGGATCTCTCTCAAGCCCCCCCTGAAGATGGAAGACATGAAGTTCGACATGTGCGGAGGGGCCGCCGTTCTGGCAATCCTCGATGCCGTCGGTCAGCTCGGCCTGAAGAACCATATCGTGGGGCTTGTCCCCTGCACGGAGAACCTTCCCGGCGGATCCGCCCAGAAACCCGGGGATGTCGTGCGCACCCTGTCGGGCAAGACGATCGAGGTGATCAATACGGACGCGGAGGGGCGGCTGATCCTCGCGGATGCCCTGGCGTACGCCAAGCGCTACCGGCCGGCGGCCGTCATCGATCTCGCCACCCTCACGGGGGCCTGCATCATCGCTCTCGGACATCATGCAGGCGCCTTGATGGGAACGGACGATAGTCTCAATCGCGCTCTCCTGGGTGCCGGCGAGCGGACCGGGGAGCGGATCTGGCAGTTGCCGATATGGCCGGAATACAAGAAGCAGATCGAGAGCGTGGTGGCTGACGTGAAGAACACCGGGGGTCGCCCGGCGGGGTCCATCACCGCTGCTCTGTTCCTCAAGGAGTTCATCGGCGACTACCCCTGGGCCCATCTCGACATTGCCGGAGTCGCCTGGACGGAGATGACCAGTCCGATTCAGGACAAGGGGGCCACCGGCTTCGGCGTGAGGCTCGTGGTCGATTACCTCCTGGACCGCGAGGCGAAGTAGAACCTCTCGACAAGAGCTTGGCCAAACTCCCTCAAAGAGAGCGCGCGTCCGAGATCTGGCGACGCCTCGAGCAAGCCCACCCGGACGCCCACTGCGCCCTGGATCACCGAACTGCACTCGAGCTCCTCGTGGCCACGATCCTCTCCGCGCAGTGCACCGATGCTCGGGTAAACCAGGTGACGCCGGCCCTTTTCCGCCGCTACCGGTCCGCACGCGCCTTCGCGGGCGCGGACGCCTCGGAGCTCGAAGACGCCATCCGATCTACCGGTTTCTACCGGAACAAGGCGAAGTCGATCCGAGGGGCTTGCGATCGTCTCGTCACGGAATTCGGCGGGAAGGTCCCCCGAACGATGGAGGAGCTCCTCACCCTACCGGGTGTTGCCCGCAAGACCGCCAACGTGGTTCTGGGGGTCGCCTACGGGATCCCGTCCGGAATCGTCGTCGACACTCACTGCAAGCGAGTGGCCTATCGTCTCGGACTCACGCGGCAGACGGATCCGGTCAAGGTGGAGCAAAACCTGCTCCGCCTCGTCCCCGAGGATCTCTGGATCGACATCTCCCATCAGATCATCTTTCACGGCCGCCGGATCTGCCAGGCCCGAAAGCCATCCTGTTCCGCATGCCCCCTGCTGGAGCTGTGCCCACAGAGAGGTCTCGACTCGAAACAGAAAGGAGCGGGGATTTAGGAGAAGAACAATCAGGGGGTTCCGAAGAAGCGCACTAATTGCCGATCGGGGCGGAGAACGCGTCCGGGGTCCCGGAGAGGGCGAACCTGACGACGCCGGTCGTGTCGATATAGAAGGACCGATGGCCGACGTTTTCGTTCACCGGAGTTCCCGTGGCCTGCCATTCATACGTGGAGCCGGAGAGACTGAACAGGTAGCCACTCTTCTTCCCTCTCCCGATGACGTTGTCAATGAGGCCGACGCTCGACAACTCAGCGATCGAATCCGCATAGTCGAGGAACGTATCCAGATCGTCATCTCCTTCGCGGAACTGCACCTGGGCCGTCATGATGACCCTGAGGGTGGCGATGGCGGACGTCTCGTTCGCACTCGTCTTCGATTCGGTCAGCTTCGGGACCAGTATGGAAGCGATGATCGCGATCAACATCACGACGATCATCATCTCGAGCAGGGTGATGCCTCTTACTGAATTCGGCATGGCGTGATAGGGTGAGATCCGTGACGGGGTCCGATCAGAGGTGACTCCTTGGCTGCCCGACGGGCTCAAGAGCTTTCTGACGGTTTATCTGTGGTCTCGCCGCCCTCCTTCTTGTCCTCTTTCTTGTCCCCCACCTGCCACGTCTTCCCCTCTTCCTTCTTCACGGTCTTGGTGTAGATCCACCCTCCGACGCTGTGCGTCATGTTCACGAAGTCGTACTTGACTCGCTTGACGTGCTTCATTCCGCGGATCTGGTTGTGGATCGCGTCCATCACGCTCGCCTTGACCCCGTCGGTCCCACTGCCCTCCACCCTGATCATGCCCTCGACGTAGACGATTCCCCCGTAGCATCGATAGGATATGGAGGTCTGATCGATCCGGTACTGATTGAAGATCTGCATCATACGGGAGTTGACCTCGAAGTCCTCTCTCCCCATGCTGAATCCCCTCCTCGAATCGCTGTCCCTCGAGAGAGGGCGAGCGGTCCGCTTATCGAAAGTCTACCTAGGGTGGGGCCGGGGGCGTCACGAACTCCTTGGAACCACTCCGACGGTCCCCGGCTATTATTATAGGGTTCACGGAACGGTTCCGGCAACAGAAAACCGCCGGCCGGGTGGACCGGGGGCCTCACGCGGCTAGAATTGCGCCCAGTGCACCTGTGGCCCTGAATCCTCCTCGAAAGAGATCTCTCTTGGACCTTTCGCTCCTCCATTACGACCTTCCTCGAGAGGCCATCGCTCAGAGCCCCAGCCCCGAGAGGGACGGCTCACGACTCCTCGTCGTGCCCCGCGAGGGAGGGGGGATGTCCCACGGCCGGTTCCGGGACATCTCGGGCCAGCTTCGCCCCGGAGATCTCCTCGTGATCAACAAGACTCGGGTCGTCCCCGCCCGGCTCCTGGGCAGGAGGGAGTCAGGCGGCAAGGTGGAGGTGCTCCTCCTTCGAAGGGACGGAGAGATCTGGCAGGCCCTCGGCAAGACGCGCGGCAGTCTGCGAGCCGGCGAGAGGCTCGCCTTCGATGGCATCGGCGGGAGATTCGAGGGGAAGAGCCCCGGGGGAGAGTGGCGGATCACCTTGGACGCGGAGCTCGAGAAGATCCGATCCATCGGAGCGCCGCCTCTGCCTCCTTACATACGCCGGCCGGAAGGCCTGCTTCCCGAAGATCCAGGGAGGTACCAGACCGTCTATGCGGAAGAGGACGGCTCTGTAGCGGCGCCAACGGCGGGACTTCACTTCACCCGTCCTCTCCTCGAGAGGCTGACGTCGATGGGGATCGAGGTGGCTGCGCTCACGCTCCACATCGGTCCAGGCACCTTCCGGCCCATCCGGAGCGACTCGGTGGAGGCCCACAAGATGCAGGCGGAAAGTTACTCGATTCCCGACGAGACGATCGAGGCGATCCGCGTGGCCCGCCAGGAAAGACGTCGAGTCATCGCCGTAGGCACGTCCACGACACGGGCGATCGAATCGCACGCCCGAACCGGGATCTCCCGGGGGGAGACCGACCTCTTCATCCATCCCCCGTTCGAGTTCCTGACCACGGGCGGACTCCTGACAAACTTCCACCTCCCCGGCTCCACGCTCCTCTGCCTGGTCGCTGCCTTCGCCGGGAGGGAGAGGATCCTCAGCGCTTACCACCAGGCGCTAGAGGCCGGCTACCGTTTCTACTCCTACGGCGACGCCATGCTGATCATCTGAGGAGCCGAGATTGATGACCGACCGGCACTCCCTGGCCTTCGCGTACAATACCAACGGGTTCGCCCACCATCGTCTGGATGAGGCGCTCGAGGTCATCGCCGAGCTGGGGTATCAAGGTGTCGCCCTCACCCTCGACGTCCATCACCTGGACCCGGTGAGAGCCACCGACGAGGAAGTGGACGCCCTGAAGGACCGGCTGCGGTCTCTCGGTCTTCGGATAGTCATCGAGACGGGGGGACGGTACATCCTCGATCCGAGGCGGAAGCACTACCCGAGCCTGCTCAGCGCCGAGGGAAGAGAGAGGCGGATAGAGTTCCTCCTCGGAGCGGTGCGGATCGCGAATCGTCTGGGAGCCGAGGCCGTCTCCCTCTGGTCCGGGAGGCCCGATCCGGGTCTCGCATCTCCGGACCTGGCGGAGCGCCATCTTCGATCGGGGATCGAGGTCGTGTCCCGGGGTTGCGAGGGAAAGGGAGTTCGGCTAGCCCTCGAGCCGGAGCCGGGGATGTTGGTGGACACCCTGGGCCGCTTCGACGCGCTCGTAGCCGCCGTTCGACCCGCGGACCTCGGACTGACTCTGGACATAGGCCATGCGCACTGCCTGGAGAGGGAACCCACCCCCGAGATCATCCATCGGTACGGGGATCGCATCTGGAATGTCCACATCGAGGACATACGCGGCAAGGTCCACGAGCATCTCCCGTTCGGGGAGGGAGATATCGACTTCCCGCCGATCCTCGATGCCCTCCGACAGATCCGCTACGCAGGTCTTGTCAGCGTCGAACTCTCCCGCAACAGTCATGACGCCCCCCTCCAGGCGCGGAAATCCATCGAGTTCCTTCGCTCCCTCTGAATTTTCCTTTTTCCTATGGGATGTAAAAGTCTGCGGTGGCGGTGGGATTGAAGAGATTGTCGATCATCCCGCCGATCGCGATGGCCCGGTCATCCGCCGTGCCGAGAATCAGATCGATTCCCGGGGCGATGACGAGGGGAAACCTCGATTCGGGGAAATTGAAAATCAGGGGTGTGCCCCGGGCGGCGGACATGTCGTTCGATGTGTGCATCCCGATCGGCGGAAACGGAATCGCCATGACGTCCTCGGCCTTGAACGTCGGGTCCGGGTCCAGGGGGTCCGCGCTGTTCGGGAAGTCCAGGCCTCCAGCGATCAGGACCCTCCCCGCGCCCGGCAGCCGGGACACCCCTGGCCAGAGGAGCGACTCGGCCGCCACGCCCGCCGGGGGGACAGGAGTCACAGCCCCGGGGTCGATGGCGAACGCGCTCGCAGGTCGGTTGCCGTAGTCCGGGGTGAAGATCTCGTACGCGGAGGTGAGATCGTTGCCGGGAAAGAAGGGAACGGTATCGTCCTGATTCGTCCCGTGGGCGATCAGGACGGTTCCGTCACCCAGGAGGGTGGCGAAGTGGGAATCGCGGGGAGTGGGATCCACACCCGGCGTCCCCCCGAGCGTCTGGGGAGCGTTCGGATAGAAATCGTTCTCTATGACGACCTCGAAGTTCGGGCTCTGCCCGAAGCCGAGACCGTGGATGATCTCCCCGCTTCCCAGAGTCCGGAACTGAAATCCCGGATCGTCCCGGTCCAGCCCGAATCCACCGTAGACGAATATCTCGTCGTCGGCCGTGCCTAGAGACCCGTCGAGACCCGGGATCAGCGTCGCCGAGTTTCGCACCCGGTTGTACCTGGCCATCCGCATCCCGGCCCCGCTGATCGGATCGTCGTACATCGTGACGAGCGAGTCGACGTAATTTCCATCCCCGTCGGGATCCACTGTCACGACGACAAACTCGTACCCCTGGAGCAACACGAAGCTCGCACCGGGGTTCTGGACGATCGCGGCCCCGCCGATCGTGAAGATCTGCCGGCCGACATTGTCCTGGGGACTGGGAATTCCGGGGACGTCCACGCTGGCTCCGGGCGCGTAGACTGCCTCGTGCCAGAAGATCGAGGCCGGCTCCGGAAACCCGGCGACCGAATAGCGAGTGTAGTCGTTGAGGCCGGGGAACGAGATCACCTGGATGTCCCCGGTCACGCCGTCGTCGTTGCTGTCCGGGTCGATGATCTCGATGGTGCCATGTCCGACCACGGTGCCCGGGACGAGCTCGAATCCCCCGATCACGACCACGACATCATCCGGCGTGTCCAGCACGCGATCCGATCCGCCGATCCGGGTGGCGGTGTGCGCCTCACGCGGCCTGAGCAAGCTTACGGGGGAGAGGGTGAACTCTCCCTGGCCCGCGACGCCAGCGCTGGGATCGAATATCTCGATGCTGGACAGCGTGCCCGTCGCCTCCCCTCCTCCGACCACCAGGAGCTTGCCGTCCTGCAGGACGGTTACGGTGTGAGCGAATCGGCCGGCCGTCAGGTCGTTCCCCGTCGGCCTCCACGGGCCGGGGCCGACCAGGCCAGGAAGCGACCCCTGCACATCCGCCCCCGCGGGAACGCGTGGGAGGGCAGACTGGGTCGTCCCGGAGAGAACGACAGCCGCTCCAGGGACCAGGCCGAGCCCGCTCGGATCCCCCGCGGCCGTCCGGAAGGGATCGAAAGCGCCGTTCGGTGAGATCGTGGGAGAGGACCCCAGATCGATCGCGGCGGAGAGGGCTCCTTGAGGTCCCACGCCGCCGGGGAACTGGGCTCCGGTCCCGAAGAGATCGCCCGATACCAGGAAGCGAAACACGTTGCCGGGGACGTTGTCGTTGATGTCGACCCGCGAGTGGAAGAACACGACTATGCGATCTCCCGCGTCCACCGTCTGATTGGAGTTCATATCCTGGAAGTGAACCCGGCTGATCTTGGGCCCCACCACTCCGCCGATGTCCAGGCCGGCCGGCGTCAGCGGCTCCGCGCTCACCCCGCTCGCGTCCTGCACCAGCGCGAGGCCCGGGAAGACGTCGATGCCGGATGGACCCGCCCCTGGATTCAGGGGATCGAATACACCCGCGGGGTCGATGAGGGCCCCGATCCCGAGACGGACCGTCAGAGCTGCCGTCCCGGTGGTCGGCCCCACGAATCCGGCGAGCACGCCGAGATCGTCCCCGGCAGCCAGCAGATTGAAGATCTGATCCGGCGTGGCCCCGACGGACACGAGGATGGGCCGATCGAAGAGAACCGTGATCTCATCGTCGAGGCCCGCAAGGCCATCGTTGTCGATGTCGGCGAAGACGGAGGAGATGATGAACGGCGGAGGGATCAGGAGCATCCCTCCCACGTCCACGCCGGGCGGGGCTGGTGAGGCGTCCACCGTCTGGGTGAGGCTGTCCTGGATCGTTCCCAGAGGCAACCCCGGCGCCAGGTCGATTCCGGATGGATCGTTCGGGTTGGTGCTCGCGCCGCTGAAGATCCCGTCGGGAGTCAGGATCGGCCCGCCGGCGAGGGTGATCAGCAGTTCCGGGCTCCCCAGCATCGGCTGCGTCACGGTCGCCGCCGCGCCGAAGGTGTCTCCGACGACCGGGAGCGCGAACGGAAAGGGCCCGGCGCCGCTGTAGAGGACCCCTTCGGAGAACCGCACGCGGATCAGATCACCGTCGTCGACCAGCCCCGGCGTCCCCAGATCCTGGAACGTCGCTTGCAAGACCTGGAGCGGTGAGCCCACGGCCCCCTCGATGTCCACAGCGACGGCGGTCGTGGAGACGTCCTGACCGTCGGATACCCTCTCGATAGCATCCGCCGGCATGGTCGACCGGATCTGCAATCCGGAGGGACTCCCCGGACCGATCTGGGCCGGGTCGAAAGCGAGCGGGAATGTGAGGAACGGTCCCGCGCCCAGTGTGATCTCGATGAACTCGGTTCCGGGTTGAAGCTGACCGACGCTCGACGAGGCCCCGAACTGGTCGCCGCTCACGGGAAGAGAAAAGAGCAGATCGGTGGGACCGGGCAAGTTGAGGACGACCGACTCCGTGAACGTGACACTGATCGCGTCTCCGAGATCGATCAGGGCATTCTGGTTCAAGTCCACATAGGAGGCGCGAGAGATGCGAGCCAGGTTGGCGCCGAATTTCTTCTTCGTGCAGCCGATGGAGACCAGAACGGCCAGGAAAACGATACTCGCCGCGCGATGCCACTTACGCCTGACCATCGTTCCCTCCGGCTTCATAGGGCGCCGGAGCGGCGGCCTAACGGCCGTCCCTCTCCCGGCGCATCCGATCGGTGTCCAGTCGCGTGGCCCCCATGCGGGGCCCGCCCCCCTCGCCGTCTCCTCCGAGTCGAATCGGTTCGGGGACGGGGGCCCGGGCTTGCGCTCTGACGAATTCCGCCAGATCGTGCGGCGCCCCGCCCTCGGAGTATTCTTCGAGGATCGCCCTCGCCTCGGCGCCGCCGACCCGGCGGATCGCTGCTACTATCGCCCGGATGAGGACATACTCCCTCTCGGCCCAGAGAAGGTCCCGGAAGAACTGCAAGAGCCCCTCCTCGCGCCGACCCGATAGGGCGCCGATCGCCCCTGCCCTCTCCTGGACCGCGGCGTTTTCAGAGCGGGACACGCCCTTCAGGAAGGCCATGATCCAGCCCGCCTTCAGCCGACCGATCTGGGAGTACGATTTCGTACGGGCAAGCGGGCTGACCTTCCCGATCCATGCCCGATAGGCGCCCTCCGCCTCGCCCTCATCCCAACCCGCGGTCAGGACGGCGAGGATGAAGGCAGGGTCACTCAGCTTCAGGACGGTCTCACGAGCGACCTCCACCATCTTGTCCGACCTGGAACCGAGGAGCATCTTGAACGCGAACTTGCGAAGCCGAAGCTCTCCTCTCGCCACCGAGACGTCAGCCAGCAGCCGCAGGGCCTCATCCGTCCCGAGGGCAGACAGGGCTCTCGAAAGCACCATCTTCCGCGGATAACCGTTCGAGGCGCTCCAGATGTATTTCTCGATCTCGCCCACGACGGCGGGGCCGAGCCGCGTGATCTGGTGGACCTTCCGATCCACCAGCCCCATCCTCGCCTTCAACGCCTTCGTTCGATCGCTTCCCTGCAGACCGGCGGGGGCCGCCCAGATCCGATCGAACTCCTTCAGGATCTCCTCGAGTCGGCTCGGCGTGGTTGCAGGTAGGGATGCCGCGTCCCCGCCGGCCGAGGACCCCGGCGACACCTCTCCCGGGGCGCCCCCATCAAACGGGGACTCGCCGTCCGCGACCTGCGGGTCGACCCCGTTGATCGAGGAGACGTCGGCGGACCGGACCAGAAGAAGGCTCATCACGGTGCCCCCTACGGCAAAGACGATGAGCACTCCAAGAATGATCATCCCGACTCGCATGGCCCTTTCTCCACAAAGAAGCGGGGGGAGCGGCCTACGCCTCTCCCCCCCGCCTTCAGGTCCGGGTTCTGGGTCGCGGCCCAGTTACTCGATGAAGTACTCGGCGGTGACGGTAATCGTCGCGGGCAAGGTCGCCTGGTTGTCGTGTATCAACGTGCGGGCCACGTTCGCCCTGTCCCAGCCGCCGAAGACGTAGACGCGGTCGTTGAGGAAGAACCCGAGGCTGGCCGGGTACTCGACCGCCGCATGCCTGTCCCGCGGCTGGCTCATGGCCGACGCCACCGTCACGGTACCCCCGCCGGCGACATCGATCACGATCGTGGAGTCGGTCGTTCCACCGAAAACAAAGTCGGTACCGCCGGCGACAACCACGTTTCCGCTCGTCCCGAGCGTCGAGGCAGTGCCGTACCAGGCTCGCACGTCAAGCGGGTCCATTCCGCCAAAAGCTATCGTCGAACTCGTCGGTGTTGCGAAGTCGGGCGTGATGATCTCGACCGCCTTCCCGCAGCTCGCCGCGCCGAAAGCAGTATAGGCGCCCCCCACCATGACGACCTGGTTCGGGGGGTTGCCGCCCGCGGCCTGCATCTGCGAGGTGCGATCGGTCATGCCCATTCCTGGTGTGGTACAGGCCAGGCCACAGGTCGGGTAAGACTCGTTGAGACCCATGAGGAGAGGTCCAATCATGGTGTTCTCGAAAAACTCGGCATCGCCCAAGATGCCGAAACATACCCCACCCACGCTGCAATTTGTCGTAATATCGAAGCCATCGCCTCCGTAGATGACGTAGGCATCGTCCGCCGTGCCGCTGACGTTGTCGGCGCCGGCAAGCCGGGTCTGAGTGGCGAAGATCCGGGTGAAAGAGTACGGGGTGGTCCAGGGGGTGCCGAGTCCGATCGCTCCGTTGAAGATTCCGTCGTTGAACCCCGCCACGGGGTCGTTGTCGTAGAAGTCGCCGTCCTCATCTGCGTCGAGGGCGATCCACGGCCGGAAGTCGTTGCAGGACGGATCGGTGTACGTGAGGAAGTAGACGGCTTCCTGTCCGGGTGACACGGACGCGTCCCAAACATAAGTGCCGAAACCCCCGAGACCCAGGATCTCGTTGTTGCCGGTGGTGGTTCCTGATGTCGACACGATCGCCCCAAAGAAAATCTCCGGCGCCCAGTCGAGATCGGTCATCTCATATCCAATGGGGATCGTTGCTGAGCTGCCGCCGGGTCCGATGGGCCCGAAATTGAGCGCAGGGAACTCGTCGACCACCGTCCCAGTGGGGACTCCGACCCCGGTGGACACCCACGTGCCGTTGGGGTTGACGACCAGATCGCTCGTGTCCCCGTCGCCGTTCGGATCCGGAATAATCACTTCGATCGAAGGCTCCGAGTGGGGGCCGTTGTTCGCCTGGGCCTCGGATTTCCAGCCTCCGGCTATCAGCACGTAGTCGTCACCCGCCAGGCTGCCCATCGTGTTGTCCAGTCCGGGAAGAGCGACTGCGTAATGGAAGGCCCTAGACCGGACGAGGCTGGCCGTCACCGTGTAGCTGCCCGCCGTAGGATCGTAAATCTCCATCGTGTCGAGCGCGAGCCGGAAGCCCGGGTTCGTCGTGCTGTCCTGATTCGTGAGGCCGCCAGCGATGAGGATCTCTCCGTTCTCGAGCAACGTTGCCGTGTGACCGACGCGAGCCGTGAGCATCGGAGAGATCGTGGTCCAGATCCCCGAGCCTCCGCCGAGGATGTCCACGCCGCCTGTCGCGGAGAGGGCCGTTCCACCCACCGCATCGAGGACCTGCCCCGACCCGGAGATGTCGATCCCGGACGGTGAGCCCGCCGAGAGCACTGCAGTGTCGAAGAGGCCGCTGGCCTGGACCACAAAGCCCGTTCCCAGGTTGATATCGATGAACAGGGCGTTCGTGATCGGCAGCGCCGCAGCGAATGTTGATGTGACGCCGAAGGAGTCGCCAGCGACGGGAAGCGAGAAGGCACTGGCCGGGCTAGCGGCAAGGTCCGTGATGCTCACAGCCGCGCAGAACTCCACCCGAAGCACGCTCCCGGTCAGCCGCGCCATGGTCATGCCGTTCCCCACGACACCTTGCACGTCGAGTCCCGGAGGCGTCCCCACCTGGGCCGAGACGACGCTGAAGAACCCGTCGACTATCTGGTTTGCGGTCAATCCGATGTCAATTCCTGAAGGTCCTACGCCCGGATTCGAGGCATCGAACGTTCCGTTCACCACGAGGGTCGGGGCCGCCCCGAAGCTGATCGAGATCGTCGAGACGCCTGTCGTCCCTCCGCTGAAGCTGGGGCTCACTCCGAAGGGGAGCGTGATCGGACCTGGGAGAATCTGAAACGCCGTCTCGGGCGTGGCTCCGACCGCCACGCTGACGGGACGGCTGAACGTGATGTCAAGCGAGTCGCCGAGGCCCGGTGCGCAGTCTCCGTCGACGTCTGTGAAGATCGCGCTCATCACGCGAGGGTTCAACTCTCCGGCGATGTCCAACGCCGCGGGAAGCTGGGGCACGGCCAGACCTTGTCCCCCCACGGAGAGGATGTCAAGCTGGCTCGCCATCATGTTCAGGCCGGTCGCGCCCAGGTCGATCGGATACACGCCGTTGGGCTGAAAGTTCACCCCTGCAGTCGATTGGATCGAGATCTGGACCTCGTTGGCGCCCGGGCCGCCGATGACAATCGACGTGCCGAAGGAGCCCCCGCTGGTGAGAGCGAAGGCGGAGTTCGCCTGAGGTGCTCCCTGGACAGTGATGGCCTGCGAAAACGTGACCGTGAGGGTATCGCCGATGTTCAGCGTCCCGTCCATGTCCACGTCGTTGTACCGCGCGGCGCTGAGGGCCGCGTCCTGTCCTGGACCGGGCTTCTTGCCACCTCCGCTGCTCTTGTTGCAGCCCGCAGGGGCCAAGGCAATTACCGCGATCGCCACCAGAGGCAGCATCCAGCGTGCACACTTCATCATCTCCCTACCTCCAAATGCGGATCACGACCGCGGGCAATTCCATCCCTGCGGGCCGTGTCCGCCAAGACCGAATCCCTAGTGACTTGTCTCGGCTCCCGTGGAATCCCAGCCAGGGCTCCGAGTGACTCAAAATCAAGACTGCTGAAAGAGTTACATCGTCCGAACCGAAGTCCGAACCGACAGAATAGGCGGTGATTATATCGGTCCCCTGAAATCCTGTCAACACGTATTGGGCCCAAGATCGTCCTCTGGATTACCGATGCCCACCCTCCCCCGGGTGTAGGCCGAGCCTATACAGGAGACGAACCGGCCCACCTGAATGTTTCCAGAGATCGGCGATATTCCAGGAGGCCCAGAAGGCAGAAAAGGGGGGGGGTCGAGCAGGGCTCGCCCCCCCCAAGGGCGTATTCTGGGCTGCCAGGCGGCAGGGACGAGGCTATTCGATGAAATACTCGCCCGTATTGCTGATCGTAGCCTGGAGGGCCCCCGCGTTGTCGTAAATGAGGTAACGATTCGCGTTGGCCAGCCGGTTCCACCCGCCGAATATGTATACGCGATCCTCGGCAAAGAACCCGAGGCTTGCCGGGTAGGAGACGGCGGCGTGGAGATCCCGTGCCTCCGACATGTCAGGCATCGGCGTCACGGTCCCTCCGATCGAGGTCTGGACGTAAAGAGAGGAGGCGGTGCTCCCGCCGGCGGTGAGATCGATCCCGCCTGCCACGAGCACGTTCCCTGTCCCCTCGAGGGAGTTTCCGGACATGTACCAGCCACGCACTCCGAGCGGGTCCAGTCCGCCATAAGCCATCGTCGAGTTCGCGGGTGTGACGAAGTCGGCCGTGATCTGGTCCACCGCCTGACCGCAGTTCGCCGTGCCGAGCGCCGTGTAGGCCCCGCCGAGCAGGACCACATCCTGCGCGGCATTTCCGGATGCGACCGCAACGTGCGCCGTCCGGTCCGTCGCCCCAACGCCCGGAGCCGTGCAGGAGAGACCGCACGTCGCTGCACAATCTGCCGTACTGCACCCCGAATATGCGTCGTTCAGGGTGGTGAGGATGGGTCCGTTCGTGGCATTGTCGTAGTACTCGAGGTTGCCGAGAGTACTGAAACAGACCGCGGCGGTGCAAAATCCGGTCAGGTCGATCCCCTCTCCACCGTAGACGAGGTAGGCATCATCCAGAGTGCCATCCACCTGATCGGGACCCGCGATCCTGGTCTGGCTGTGGAACGTCCGGGTGAACGAGAACGGGGCCGTCCAGGGCCCGGCGAAGCCGACGGCTCCCAGGTAAGCACCGTCAAACGTTCCGCCCACCGGGTCGTTGTCGGTGAAGTCGCCATCCTCGTCCGCATCGACCGAGATGAAGGGCCGGAAGTCCGCGAGGGAGACGCAGTCTACGGTGAAAATGGTGAAGAGGTCCTGCTGTCCCAGGTTAGCGTTCCACACCCAGGCGCCGAATCCTCCGAGCCCGAATATCTCGTTATTGCCCGTTCCGGGGCCGGTGGTGATCCCGATGGCCCCTGAGAAGAATAGCTCGGGGCCCCAGTCGTAATCGCCATGCTGCATTCCGGGCGGGATCATGGCATCGCCTCCGCCTGCCGCAATTCCGCCGAAGGTCGCCGGACCGTTTTCTGCCACGACCGCTCCCGTGGGGACCCCGATTCCTGACGCGACCCAGGTCGGGTTCGGGTTGACCACGAGATCGCTCGTGTCCCCATTGCCGTCCGGGTCCGGGACAATGACTTCGACGGAGGCGTCGGACGCGGGACCGTTGTTGGCTGTAAGCTCGGAATTCCACCCTCCGATCATCACCACGTAGTCGTCGTTCTGCAGGCTGCCCATAATGTTGTCCAGGCCGGGCGTGCGTATCGCCTGGTGGAAGGCCCGCGGGCGCACCATGCTTGCCGTCACGGTGAAGGTCCCCGCCACTGGATCGAAGATCTCCATGCTGGAGAGTGCCTGTCGAAAAGCCGGATTGGCCGGGCTGTTCGCGTTCGTCAGCCCTCCCGCGATAAGGATCTCGCCGCTCTCCAGCACGGTCGCCGAGTGCCCGACTCGCGGGGCGGACATCATACTGGTCAGGGAGATCCACTGTCCCAGATTGAAGCTGCCTGCGATGTCCACGGGCGTGCCGAAGCTGACGACCGCTGTGCCGGTGCCGTAGGTGATGCCCGTCTGGCCCGAGCGGACGTCGATCCCGGAAGACCCAGGACTGCCCGGATAGACACCGACGGGGTTGAACCCGGCGCCTGCCGCGATCTGGACCGTGACCTGTGTCGATAGGGGGCCGGCCATCACCGTCGAGGTCCCGAAGGTGTCCGCCGGGAGGGGGAGGGAGAAGACGCTAGCGGCCGTCGGAGAAGGTGCGACGACGCCGACGTCAGCATTGAATGTCACCACGACCAAGTCACCCGCATCGACCGACAGGGATACATTCACGTCTGTAAACGCGGCCGACTGGATCCGCGGGGAGACCGTTCCCTTCGGGCGGCTGCTGCTCTTGGGGCAGCCGGCCGGAAAAATCGCCAGAGCGATCCCCACGGGAATCGCCAAGAACCACCGTGTTCGCACTCGCATCAACTGGATCCTCCTATCAAACCGCTGCGATCAATGCCAAGCGATGGCCAAGCAATGCCGAGCGGTCCATCCCCGTCCAGACTGAATGAACCCTCTACTTGCGATGTTTGTATCGACATCCGATGCCAAGGGCAACTTGCTCCCCAAAAAGGCGCTATG
This sequence comes from Planctomycetota bacterium, assembly GCA_027296055.1. Taxonomy (GTDB): domain Bacteria; phylum Planctomycetota; class JAPUJT01; order JAPUJT01; family JAPUJT01; genus JAPUJT01. Next base: position 36,230 of record JAPUJT010000083.1, read on the forward strand.
CATCCTGAATGGACGGTGGGGAGACCGGTTTCCTTGCGCGGGGAGGGGCGAGGCGGTGCCGAGTGATCAAGACGTGGGGATGCTAATGATGACCTCGAACGGCTCCGGCTCCGCGTCCTCGGGGTCATCATGGAGGCGGAAATCGACGTTGAGCCGGATGGCGAGGGGCGGCCGGGCAGCGCTCCAGGAGGTCTTCCAGTCGGTATCGCCCACCGCTTCGAGATAGCTCAGATCAAAGATCGTGATACGGTTGTAGACCTCCTCGTACCGCACATCACTCCCGGATTCTTGCCCTTCGATGAAAGGCTCCACCCCGCGGAAGAGCGTCTGAAGTCCAGGCTCGGAGCCGGCCTGGAGAGTGTAATGTATCCGGCTGAACGAGGTACCTAGCTCCTCTCCCGACCCCTCATGATCGCGGGTGGTGACGAAGGAGATCGAATCGGCGTCTCCCTGGTCCTTCCCCAGGAAGGCCCCCTCGATTCGCGGGATCTTGCTCTGTGCGGAAGGCTTCTTCCCCGAATCACCACCGGGGAGGATCGGCTCGGGTGGTCCGTCACCGGAGGTGGCGGTGATCGAATAGGTGTAGACCCCGCGCAGGTCCTGCGCGATCAAGCGAATGATGCCGGCTCGCACACGCTCACGAGTGGAGATCTTCTCCACCTTCTTCTTCGACTGCAGCGTCGTGACGAGGACTCCATAAAGGAGCGAGAGAAGGAGCCCCACGATCACCAGCGTGATCAGGACCTCGATCATCGTGAACCCGGACCGCCGATCGCTTCGTATCATCCCCCGCCCCCATCACCCAGATCTTCCCCCTCCAGGGGGAGCCGATAAGAAGAGAGGGAGAGGCTCTCCACCCCGTCCCGGCCGGGAAAGGTCACGATGACCGTCACCTGGACCACCTGCATCTCCTCTCCCACCGTCTCGACGTTGTTCTGGATGCCCAGGCCAAAGCCCGCGGGAATGTCCTCCTCCGAGGACTCGAATCCAAGGAGGGCTTCCTCGAGAGCCCGCTGGGCGATGATCTCGGCGCGGCGAGTATTCCGGGCCCGATTGGCGTCGTGCAGGTTGCGGCTTCGAATGGCCAGGATCGAAAGCAGAACGACCGATACGATCACCAGCGTGGCCATCACCTCCATCAGCGTGAAGCCGGCCTGGCGGATCGGGCGTGTGGCCGCCATCACGGCCCCCCTCTGTACTGCTCGAACTCCACCTCCCCATTGGTGAAGGAGGCGATGCCGATCAGCGGCTGGAACTTCACGCTCCAGATCTGATCCTGCTCGTTCACGAGGGTCACGATGTGGGACCCCGTCTCTCCCGTGGGGGAGAAGTCGACGATCGTGGAGCCGAACCCGGTGATACGATCGCTGTTGGGGAGGATGACCTCCCTGAGCATCACGCCCTTCGGGAGAGACCTCGGAGAGAGAAACTCGCGCTCGCCGAACTCGTCCTCGGGGAGGACGATCCGGTAGTAGGGGGACTGATCGTCCAGCTGATACTGGATCCCGTACGTCGCCGCCTTCGTGACGGACAGGTGCCGGCAGAACTCCATCGTGGCCGCCACCTCACGGGTCGCTGCCCGGAGGCGATGCTTCGGGGAGAGCTTGTCCAGGTTGGGCAGAAGGAGGGCGAGGGTCACTCCGATGACGAAGACGACGGCCAGCATCTCCATGAGAGTGAAGCCGCCTTCGACACCAGCGCCTCGCTCTCTCTCGCTACCGGCCAGCGGGTGTAGCAATGTTGGACACATCCATGTTCTCATCTTCGCCGCCCTCCTGGCCGTCGGCGCCCAGGGACTTGATGATGTATCCCGAGCTGTCGAGAAAATATAGATAAGGTCGGTTCCACGGATCCATCGGGATTCCTGTCCCCTCCTTCAGGTAGGGACCATCCCAGTTGCGGAGGTCGCCGGCCGGGTTGGCAAGTTCGTCCAGGCTCTCGGGGAACCGGGCGTTGTCGATCTTGAACATGTCACAGGCGGTGGAGATGCCCTTGATATCCGCCCTCGCCTTCACCTGTCGGGCCTTCTTCATGCTCTTCAAGACGTTGACGGTCACGATCGTGGCCAGGAGCCCGATGATGGCGATCACCACCAGAAGCTCGACCAGAGTGAACGCTCGTTTCAGTCTCGATCCGGATTCCCTCTCGCACCTCATGGCGTCTCCTTTAAAAATCAAATCCGCGTACCAAGGGCAGCAGGATTGCAATCACGATGAACGCGACCACGACCGCCATGGCGACAATGATCACGGGCTCGATCAGCGCCGTGATCCGGCTTGTCGCGATCTCGATCTCCTCCTCGTACGATTCGGCCACCTTGTCCAGCATCTCCTCCAGCCGGCCGGTCTGCTCGCCGACGGCGATCATGTAGCCCACGACGGGAGGGAAGACGCCGCTACGCCTCAGCGGCGTCGATATGTCCGCCCCTT